>CAKUWT010000005.1 GCA_934699595.1 uncultured Patescibacteria group bacterium | reverse complement strand
GCTCCTGTGAAAAAAACTACTAAAGTAGCTAAGAAAGCTGTTGCCAAAAAAACTGTCGCTAAAAAAGTGACCAAGAAAACCGCTCCGGCACCAGCGAAGAAATCTTCTCGTAGTGAAAAATTGTTGGAAATGAAAGCAGCAGAACTAATGCAGATTGGTAAAGAGCGCGGTTACGTTACCCATAGTGAGCTCCTCCGTTCTTTTCCAGAGATTGAGAAGGATATTCTGTTCTTAGATGAGCTCTATGACCGCTTTAGTATTGCTGGAATTGATGTCTTAAAAAGTGGTGGCATGCTTGGTGACGACGATGAGAAAGCTGAGATGATTTCCCAAAAAAGCTTCATGAAGCGTAGTGACGGTGCTTACGATTCGGTACAGATGTATCTTCGTGAGATTGGTCAGTACCCATTGCTTAATGCGCAAGAAGAGCGTACTTTAGCTAAGAGAATCTTAGATGGAGATGAGGAAGCGCGTAATTTACTGGCACGTTCCAATCTGCGTCTGGTGGTCTCGATAGCTAAAAAGTATGTCGGTCGCTCTCCGGATTTAACCCTGCTCGATTTAATCCAGGAGGGTAATTTAGGACTTTTTCGCGCGGTAGATAAGTTTGACCACACCAAAGGTTTTAAGTTTTCTACTTACGCAACTTGGTGGATTAGACAAGCCATTACACGTGCTTTAGCCGACCAGTCTCGCACCATTCGTATCCCAGTTCATATGGTGGAAACAATGGCTAAGTATAAACAAGTATCTCGCCGACTGTCGCAAGACTTGGGACGGGAGCCGCTGGCTGAAGAGATTGCTGCTGAAATGGGTGTGGAAGTAGAAAAAGTTTATCAAATTGAAAAGATTAGTCAGGACACTATTTCTCTTGAGTTACCTATTGGTGATGATGATGATCGCTCTCGTTTGGCAGACTTTGTCTCTGACGATAAGATTACCTCGCCTGATCAGGAAGTTTCTCATAGCATTTTGACTGATCAAATTACTGAAATTCTGGACACGTTATCAGAAAAAGAGCGACGTATTTTGGAAATGCGTCATGGTTTGCAAGACGGTACTTACCATACTCTGGAAGAGGTGGGAAAAGAATTTGGTGTTACTCGTGAGCGCATTCGCCAGATTGAAGCCAAGGCTCTGGAAAAGATTCGCCAACACGAAAAAGCTCGGCGTTTGAAGTCGTACTAGTTTTAGGAAAAAGATTAAAAAAACCTCGTGAGAGGTTTTTTTAATCTTTTTCACCCTCTCACTCTGACGCAAATTAAGCTATAATGGAGTTTATGAAAGTGGATACTGGGAATTTTGACGAAGCCTATAATAATCTAAATGATAAGCAGCGCGAGGCGGTTGACAGTATTGAGGGCCCAGTTTTGGTAGTAGCTGGTCCGGGAACCGGTAAGACTCAGATCCTCACCCTTAGAATTGCTAATATCCTCCGTCAGACCGATGCTGCTCCAGACAGTATCCTTGCTCTAACGTTTACCGATGCTGGCGTGGCAGCAATGCGCGAGCGGTTGCATCGTTATATTGGCGTATTGGCTTATCAGGTAGGTATTTATACTTTTCACAGTTTTGCCAGCTCACTGATCAAAACTTATCCGGAATACTACGAGCGCATTATTGGTGGTCGCTTAATTACTGATTTGGAAAAGATCACCTTGTTAGAGGAGCTCTTGAATGAGCCCGGTATTAACAATTTACGGCCAGTTAATAAGCCAGATTTTTTCATCAAACCAATTCGGGGGGTAATTCAAGATTTGAAAAAAGACAACTATCGTTCTGCTGATTTGGCAGAGATCTTGAAAGTGCAGGCAGCTGACCTTGAGGAGATGCCTCAATATCATGAAAAGGGTAAGTATAAAGGTAAAGAGCGTGGCGACTATACTAAAGCTAAAAAATACTTGGAGCGTAATTATGAATTGCTGCAAATCTATCGAGGTTACGAACTAGCCTTACAAGAGCGGAACCTTCATGATTATGAGGACCTGATCATGCAGACGGTAACGGCTTTAGAGACCAGTGAAGAATTTCGTCTGCAGGTACAAGAGCGCTACCAGTACCTTTTGGCTGATGAACATCAGGATGTGAACGGCGCTCAGAATCGTATTTTGGAATTATTAGCTGACTATCACGAATCACCCAATATCTTTGTAGTAGGGGATGAGAAGCAGGCAATTTACCGATTTCAAGGTGCCTCACTCGACAACTTTCTCTTTTTCCGTGAACGCTATCAAGGAACCAAAGAAATCCATTTAGAAAGTAATTACCGCTCTGGCCCAGAGATTCTTGATACAGCCTACCAGTTATTGGCGGTGGAAGAAGGACCGTTGAAGGCTTTGCGAATCCCACTACGGGCGGCTAAAGAAACGGCCGCTGTCGTAAAGTGTTGTGAATTTGAACAGTTGTCGTATGAAGACGAGTGGATTGTCAACGTTGTGAAGGCTGATCTGACGGCCGGTATACCCTCGGCAGAAATCGCTGTGATTGTGCGGAATAATCGTGACGTTGAGCGGTTATCTACCTTGTTGCGTAAATATAATATTCCGGTTGATGCCAGTGCGGATACTGATATTCTGACCCACCCAATCACGGTAGCTTTTGAGCAGCTGTTGCGAGCTACTGTTATGCCGAGTGATGAAACCTTATTTCCTGTCCTGCAGTCGTCCTATCTTGGTTTAAACTTTACGGACATCAATACCCTTTTAAGTAGCCGTAGTTTTCAAGCCCCGCTCACAAAAACTCTGACAGACGCAGAGGAGTTAACCCGTTTAGGTATTTCTGAGGCGGGCAGAGACCATATCGAGGCCTTCAATAACTTAATGGAAACAGTCCGACGAAAAATGCTGACCGAGACACCGCTTTTAGTGGTGGAGTATTTGTTGCAGAATTCTGGCTTTTTGCAATATGTGCTGGAGGCAGACCCGGTCTCAGGTGCGCGTGTAGTACGGCGTTTATATGATGAAATTGAAGCCCTTTTCGCTGCCAACCGAGAAGCAGATCTGCGTACAGTGTTAGTTAATTTTGATCGGCTGCGGTTTTACGGCCTTGAATTAAGCTCAGCTTACTTACCGCAAAATCATGACGGAGTACGTATTACTACTGCTCACAAAGCCAAAGGTTTGGAGTACCACACTGTCATCGTGGCTATGGCAACAGATAACATCTGGAGTAAGGATCGGGTACAGAGTGACTACTTTAAGCTGCCGCTACAATCTAAGGCTGCGGCACTAGTGGCTGATGCCGCCGATGATGACGCTCGCTTATTTTATGTGGCGATGACTCGTGCTAAGAAGCAGTTGTTTATTACTTATGCTAAAACTAACCAGGATGGTAAAGTATTACAGCCAACCAAGCTGTTAGACAGAATTTCCGCCGGTCTTGAGGTAGAGCGGATGCCATTAACTGATTTGGATCCGTTAGAAACTATCAAACGCCCACAAGCACCCTTGTTGCCTGACACTACTTTTATTAAGAATTATTTACAGACTCGAGGTTTTTCTGCTACTAGTTTTAATAATTACCGAGCGAACCCCTGGGATTTTCTCTATCGTAACGTGTTGAAAATACCTGAGGTAAAGAGCCTGGCGAATCTTTTTGGTACGGCAGTGCACGCGGTTTTGGAGCGAACAGTTAATTATTACAATAGTGAAAAGGAGTTCCCAAATGATACCAAGATTAAGGAATGGCTGGAATCAGAATTACGTTACCTACCGTTATCAGCTGAAGACTATACCCGGACTCTTAAGAGAGGTCTGGAGTGCCTATATGGCTACCTAAACATCATGGAGGCGTCGCCGGCCGCTGGCATGCTTCCCGAGTTGTCACTCTCAGTGGTTTTGCCAATAGAATCGTCTGTAATTCCTGATTTAAAACTAACTGGCAAGATTGATCGCTTTGATATTGGTGCTGACGGGCGAGCGGTTAGGGTTTATGACTACAAAACTGGTAAGGCCAGAAGTCGAAATGAGATTGAGGGTAAAAATAAGAATAGCGACGGTAATTATAAAATCCAACTAGTTTTCTATGCCTTACTTTTAGAACTGTACGGTGAAGACCGTTTGATGACTCGGGAAGGGGTGCTGTCGTTCATTGAGCCGAACGAAAAAGGGGAAATTAGAGAGGAGGCCTTTACTACTACTGACGACGAAATTGCTACGTTGAAGACAGACCTGGTCACCGCAGTCAATACTCTGCTTTCAGGGGAGTTTCTGCTTGATGAGGAGTTGGCGGCTGCTAGCGAGAATTACAGCATGTTGGCGGTGCCACTGTGTCGACTGTTGAAGAAAAATCTAGGGGATTAGATTGTAAGTGGGTTGGGTTTGTAGAAACAGCCGGGCCGCTCCCTTTGGGAG
>CAKUWT010000004.1 GCA_934699595.1 uncultured Patescibacteria group bacterium | reverse complement strand
CTCTACGAGTTCAGTACAGGTTGTCGATATTTTTACTCGCTATCGCTTCGTAAAATAGCTGTCAACCTTTTCGAGCCGTCCTCAGTTTTTCTTTTCGCTGCGCTGCAAAAAAATCCTTGCGGATGGAAGGCGGACATTCCGCTTCGCTTCATGTCCGCCTTCCAGGGCTCGAACCTGGGACCATCTCCTTAAGAGGGAGCCGCTCTACCAACTGAGCTAAAGGCGGATTGATAAAAACTATCTTACCACCCGTTAGCACTTAAATCAATATTTTAATTATGAAAGATGGTATCTGTAATTTTTGCAGAAAAGCTTCTCATTGCGTATGCTACTAGCAAGTTTACATGGATACAAACAGGGGGGACATTATTGTGGTTTTAGACAATATCCGTAGTGCTCACAATGTGGGAGCTATTTTTCGTACTTGTGAGGGGCGGGGAGTACAGCGGATTATTCTTGGTGGTTACACTCCAGCGCCAAGAGATCGCTTCGGTCGGGAGGTGGTAGAAATCAAAAAGACCTCCCTCGGCGCTAGTCAAATGGTGCCGTGGCAAAGCTTAGGAGATGTAGAGGTGATTACAGAATTGGGTAAATTACAGATCGAGGGTTATCAAATTGTAGCTGTTGAGCAGGCAAAAAATTCAGTTTCTTTACCGAACTTTCTACCTACTGGAAAAACTGTTTATATCTTTGGTAACGAAATTACTGGGGTGAGTGAAGATTTACTGGCTAAGTCTGATGTTATAGTGGAGATACCGATGGCAGGACAAAAAGAATCATTGAATATTTCTGTGTCAGTGGGTATTGTTTTATTTTATCACCTATAATGTGGCCAAAATCACTTCAGCAAATTTTAAATAGCGGACGGTATTATGTCCAGAAATATTTTTGGTGGAGTACAGTTTTTATAGGTATAACGTGGGGAGTAAGTTACTGGTCGTACTGGACATCCTGGTTGACTTTTCCAAGTTTGCTGTTGTTTTGGTATTTGTTAATTAGGCATTTAAAAAGAGAGGAATTAACAAGACTTAAGTTTGTTAGTGCGGTCTTTTTTATAAAATACTTTGTAGTGATGCTCTGGCTCTTTTCTACTTATCCGTTACGAGGGATTGGTGAAAATACGTCGCCCTGGTTGCAATTGTTATTAATTGGTATTGCCTGTCTCTACAGTGCTTTTGGTTTAGCACTCGGAAGTTTGTTGTTGAGCGGCTGCGCTTATTTGGCAGGGTCGCTAAAGAGGACAGAAGTGCAATGGTTGCTGTTGAGCGCTGGTTTTGTGGTTTCAGAGATTCTCGCGGCCCTAACTTTTTCTCTCACCAACTGGGGACAGGGATCATTTGCCAATACATACTTTGGCTTTGCTTACTCCGGTTTTGTATTAGCAAATTATAGCTGGACGTTACCGCTGGCTACCCTCGGCGGTGTTTACACAATGAGTTTTGTTTTGGCTGCTAGTACTTTATTTCCGGTTTTATTTTATAAAAATACTAAAACTTTATTTTTCAAATCTAC
The DNA here is from genome assembly GCA_934699595.1 of uncultured Patescibacteria group bacterium. GTDB lineage: Bacteria > Patescibacteriota > Minisyncoccia > Phycocordibacterales > UBA918 > OLB19. The sequence continues at coordinate 29,607 of CAKUWT010000004.1, read as the reverse complement.
TCTAGTTGCTTTTGTGCTGTTAGTGATCGGGGTTAATATTTATGTGCGGCAAGATAAAAAAAGTAATCAAGAGATCAGTCTGGCTCTGGTGACAACTAGTTTCTATTCTGATGAGGTGGTTTCTGAGGTGGGTAAGTTGCAAAAGCAACAAGCTTTAGAGGCGGCCGTTAGTGCGGCGTTGCCACTCGGGTCAGATTTTTTATTACTCCCGGAAGATTCTCGATATTTACAAAATCGCTACGGAAATATTGATCAGAAGACCCGTTTTTCCAGTTGGCAGTGGGAGAAGCAAAATCCGAGTACTGTCTTGATTGATAGTGAAGCAGTTAGAACTGAATCCGGCACAATGTTCTTACGCGCTTCAATTTATGATGGCGGTCATCAGACTACTGCTTATTTAGATAAGAGATACTTGGTGCCACTTGGAGAGTATGTGCCTGCATTCTATGTGGCACTGTTTCGGATTTTTGGTGATGAGAATCTATTTGGTGCTTTAAAGGATTGGTTAGTCTACGAACCTGGCCCTAAAACCGTTCTAACAACTGCAGAGAGACAGAATAAAAGCCTGCCTGGAATACTCTTTTGTTTTGAGGCGGTTAATCCACAGGGAGTCACGGCTCTTAAAAAACGTTACAACCCACCCTTTATTTTTTTACCAATTTCTCATGGTCGTTTTCATCAGCCATTAATTTTTTGGCATCAAGCTGATTTATTTCAAAAAACACAAGCGGTGCAGAGCCGTCTCCCAATCGCAGTGGCGGCTAATCGAGCAGAGAGTTTGGTCTATTTACCAGATGGAAAAACTACTAAAGGGGAAGTGGTGGCAGAGGGTGATGGCTGGCAGTTAAACATTGTTAAGCTAAAGGTTTTTGCCAGAGATTAGCCATTTCTTCACGGGTAACTTCTAAATCACTCCAAGGTTCTTTGGTATTGTTTGCCCCCATAATGTAAGGATCAGTGCCTTTGCCTGTAATCATTACGTAACTATTATCGGGAGCAAGTTGGAGAGCTTTATTAATCGCAGCACGGCGGTCCATGATGATTTCGTAGCGGGCGTCTTTGCTTAAGCCTTTGATCATAGCATCAATGATGTCATAAGGACTTTCGTCATAAGGGTCTTCATTAGTGAAGATGATGTAGTCGCAATACTTCTCAGCCACGGCGGCCATCTCGGGACGCTTCCAGGTGTCGCGACCACCCCCAGTATTACCGATGAGACAAATTTTGTGAGTGTCAGGAAAGGCTTCGTAAACTTTAGTTAAAGAATCAACAGTGTGGGCGTAATCAATCACGGCAGTGATTTTTTTTGGTGCACTCTCAGGGCTTTTTAATAGCTCCACCCGACCTTTAATGGTTGGTAGTGTCCGTAAGCCAGCTTCAATCGTTTTTAAATCTAATCCTAAAGCACGAACTAAAGTTACTGCGGCTAAAGTATTATAAACATTAAATAGGCCGAGAAGCGGTACTCGGAAAGTTTGTCCATCTAGAATCATACTAAAGCCATCTTTTTGGAGAGTGTAAAGACTGAGGTCTTTGAGAGAGTAAGGTAATTGATTTTCCACCGGAAAATCAAGGAAGTCGGCACCGTGCTCATCATCAATATTGGCTACAATATAACGCGGCTGTTTTTTAGATCGAGCTAGTGCTGCTGCCAACTTTAACTTAGCCGCTTTGTAGTTTGTAAATGAGCCATGAGACTCAATGTGTTCTGGAGAAAGATTGGTAAAAACCAAAGCGTCAAAATCAATATAAAGATGACGGTAGAGTTTAACTGCTTCTGAACTCATTTCTATCACAGCGTGCGTACACTCAGCGGTGACGGCACGACGTAAAAAATGTTGTACAAAAAATCGACCGGGCGTTGTCATTTTAAATAAGTTTCTTTCCACTTGTTCGCCAATTTTAAATTGAATGGTAGAAAGAGAGGCTACGCGGTACCCCTGCTGCTCCAGTAGATGGGTGATAATTTCGGTAGTTGAGGATTTTCCTTTGGTACCCGTTACAGCGATTACTGTTAATTGACGACTGGGGAAGCGGTAATAGTATGCTGCGAGCACAGACAAAAGATGGTGGTAATAAGGTTGGAAAAAACTAAAAATCCGCCGAGGGATAAAACGTTTAATATGTTGGAGAAGATTGTCCATATTTTTAACTAGTATACGTCTTTTGGCGACAAAATAGAAACAATAGGCTTTGGTTAAAAAAGACTAAACTGCAAGCGGTTTTTAAAAATATGTTAGAATTGACTCTGGAAAAGCAGAGGAGGTGATCATGGCTAGCTTTAATATCTGGTTGGCACGACTAGTCATCCGAATAATTCTCGGTCTATACTGGGGGGCAAGCTTACTGAACTTAATCCAAGTTCATCATGGAGAAAAAGCCCTCCGCGCCCTCCGTAAAGGAAAGGTGCTAATTATCTCTAACCACCCATCTTTACTGGAGACGTGGTTGCTGCCGGCTTTATTTTGGCGATTACCAGAAGAGCGAGTGCCGTGGACGGTGGCAGATCAGGATTTGATGCCCAAAAGTTGGGCCAAAGTTTTTCGACTGATCCTAGTCAATCGTCACTGTAGCCAGAAAGGGGTGATGACAGTAAATGGTCGTGCGATTGTGCAAGCGCGAGGGGTTATAAAAAGAGACGGAAACGTTATTCTTTACCCTGAGGGCGGTAGGACTTGTAAGGGGGCGGTTGCGTCTATGCTCGGAAATAGAAAGTTGCGCCAAGTCCAGATACGACTAATTACTAATCTCGCTCAAGAAGGGGTGACGATTTTACCTGTTTGGGTGACCCATGGTAATGTGGAAAGTCCTGAAGGGTTTGTGAGAGGATTCTGGAAATTATTTTTAGGTACGCCGCTTGTGATGGCTTTTGGTCAGCCTTTGACTGGAAAGGTGAACGAAGAAACCGTAACTAAAGCGATCTTGGGGGCGGGACGGGAGCCGGATTGATTTCTGGCTCCTATTTTTATTACAAAAACTAAAGTTTTTTCAGAGCCTCTTTGACCAAGTCACTAGTGCTGAGAGTGGTGTCGCTGGAGTCTAATAATTTTTTAATACTATTAGCCTCGTAACCGAGAGTGATTAGGGTGTCAAAAGCGTCCTGGAAAGTCTGTCCCCAAGCGGGAGTGACAGTAATATCTAGGGGAGGTAAAACAGCAGTTTTGTTTTGGAGGCCAGCCACCACTCGTTCAGCCGTCTTTTTCCCCACCCCAGAAAGTTTACTGAGATGTTCGTGGTCATTATTGATAATCGCTTCATAAAGGACTTCAATGGTGGTTTGATCAAGAATTTGTAAAGCGGATTTAGGACCAATTTTTGGAACAGTAATTAAGAGCTCAAAGAAACGCAATTCAACTTCTTCAGCAAAACCATACAAGTCAAGACTATTTTCTCGGACTGCTAAGTAAGTGTGTAGACTTAGCTTTTCTTGAGGGAGAGCGACTAGACGAGCAAGCGTGCTGACCTGGTAGCCGAGACCATTCACGAGGATGGTGGTCTTACCCCCACCCGAATCTAAGACTTGCCCAGAGATATAACTAATCATAATACAAAACCCATTGTAACATTTAATCGTCGACTTGTTTCCAGGGTTGATTTTTTTAGTCATTTAGGCTAAAGTAGGGGACAAATCATTTAAAAAATTATGGCAATTACTAAAGGAGCAAAAAAAGCTGTTCGCAGCAGCGAACGTAAACGAATTTTTAACCTACGACGCACTCGTGATATGCGTGAGGTGGTGAAGGATGTTCGCAAGAAAATCAGTACCGGAGACACTGAGGGAGCCAAGGCCCTAATGCCAACCGTGCAAAAGGTCATAGATAAGGCTGCTAAGCGAGGAGTAATCAAACAGAATACTGCTGACCGTAAAAAGTCCCGTCTAGTGGCTGCGATCAAGAAAGTAGCAGATAAGTAAAGTAACATCTGACAGATTTATTTACGTAACCAAAAACTCCAGCCCTAGCTGGAGTTTTTGTTTTTCGACGTCTTTTTATCCAAGTCGGGTAACTTATTTTTTTAAGTCAGCACTCGACGGGTGGTAGACTGTTTAAAGTGGCTGTCTCTTAGTAGCTGCCCAAAATTCTTAGCTAGTTAATTAGGATAATAAAAATTTATGAACAACACATATCTTTGGTATCAGACACTTATAAAGCCATTTTGGGCGCCGCCAGCCTGGCTGTTTGGACCGGTGTGGACAGGTCTTTATGCGATTATTGCCGTTTCTTTCGGTACAATTTTTTACCAAGCCTTTACCAAGCAAATCCCGTGGATAGTGGCCCTACCTTTTGCTCTCAATCTTGTTTTTAATTTTGCTTTTACTCCGATTCAATTTGGACTTAAAAATAATCTTCTCGCCGGAATCGATATTTTGCTGGTGGTTGGTACTTTGGTTTGGGTACTGTACGTTGTCTGGAACCAGGTGCCAGAACTTCGCTGGATTGTCTACATTAATATCCCATATCTATTGTGGGGAACTTTCGCCACCTGTTTGCAACTAACTATTTTGTACCTTAATAGATAATCGGTTGGTAAGACCAATTATAGTCTTGTTAACCCAGCTAGTAAGCAGGGTCAATAGGTACTAATCAAACAAGGTTTGGTTGGTTATTTAAAGTTGACTTACTGACTAATATTCACTAAGTAGTCTGCGGAGAAAGGGATTCGAACATTACATGTTCAGTACAGGTTGTCGATATTCTGGTTCGCCTATCGTCTCCTAGAATATCTGACTAACCTCTTGACTTATTTTTAAGGAGGACCCTAGTCCGACTATAAAAATAGAAATACCCTGGTGGTACTAATCCCAGGAAACATTATCTCACACTGTTTCCTCTCAAACAGACCTTGTTTTGTTATGTGCCGTTAATTAACTCAACAACATGGCGTCGCTAAACTTGGCGGGCCGTCTCGGGCTAGAACCGTGACCGGTCAAGCCCTGTTTGACAGAATCACTTGATTTCACGTCACTCTCTTGAAGCGTCTCGTGCGCTTATGAAAATATGTGGTTTTAGTATAATTGAGTCATGGATAAAGAAGATAAAGATGCAATAGTAGCTTCGCGAAAAGACCGCAATGAATTTGCGTTTTTGTATGAGAAGTACGTTGATAAAATCTTCAACTATTTTTGGTATCGAGTTGGTCATGATCGAGATGTGGCTGAGGATCTAACACAGGAAACCTTTGTGCGAGCATATAAGCACCTAGACAAGTTTCAGATGCGAAAAACTTCATACGCTTCCTATCTCTTAACCATCGCCCACAATCTCCTGGTTAACTACTATCGTTCACCCAAACCAATCTCAATCGAGGCAACAGGTGTCGATGTACCAGAAGAAATCTGGAGTGATATTGAGACTAAAGATAACTTGCGCTCCCTCTGGCGTGCGATTCAGCAATTACCAGCTAAAGAGCGGGACATTTTGTATTTGAAATACCAGAAAGGATACAAGGTAGCTGATATAGCTCGGATTGTCGGCAAGTCGGAGAATGCCGTGAAGCTCGCACTATCGCGAGCGCGTAAAAAACTAGCAGCCCATCCCTACCTTAAGGGTATCGTTGGTTTTACCGATACTAAACGAAAAAAGAAGGCCGCTCGATACAAGGATTTATAGGACTTGTCAATTTTTCTGAAATCATTACAATAGTAATTGTATGAATGTAGAAAAGTTGACTGAAAAATCCCGCTCAATTCTGGAAGAAGCCATTCAAGAAGCCTACGAATACAAACATCAATTAGTTGATCCACTGCATCTTCTCAAAGCCATCCTTACTACCCCAGAAACGATTGTTCAGCCGTTATTGTCAGCTCTTGATGTGAACACCGAGAGTGTTCTTCACGAGGTAGAAAATGCACTAGATGCTCTTCCAACGTTGAGCCAACCAGCCAATCCGCAATTAACGCCTGCAGTCGCGAGTGTGTTTCGACGCGCCGAAAAGGAGGCTACTGGCATGAACGACAGTTATGTCAGTGTGGAGCATTTACTCTTAGCTCTTAGTCATAATGAAGGAAAGCCGCGCGAGATACTGGCCAAGTTTGACTTATTACCAGTCAACATTACCAGCAAATTAACTGAACTACGAGGTGATATGAATGTGACTGATCAAAACCCAGAAAGCAAACAAAAAGTATTGGAAAAATATGGTGAAGACTATACGGCTTTAGCTCAAGACGGCAAGCTCGACCCAGTTATTGGTCGCGATGAAGAGATTCGCAGAGTGATGCAGGTCTTATCCCGTCGCACCAAAAACAACCCTGTGCTCCTTGGTGAACCTGGAGTTGGAAAGACAGCTATTGTTGAAGGTTTGGCACAACGAATCGTCTCTGGTGATGTGCCTGAATCTCTCAAGGGAAAGCGATTGCTCGGTCTAGAGGTTGGGTCGTTACTCGCGGGCGCTAAGTTTCGTGGCGAGTTTGAAGAGCGTCTTAAAGAAGTGCTCAAAGCGGTTGAGAAAGAGGCCGGTAACATCGTGCTGTTTGTCGATGAGCTTCACACCCTCGTTGGGGCTGGTGGTGGTGAAGGAGCGGTTGATGCTGGCAATATGCTGAAGCCTCTCCTGGCTCGTGGGAAACTTCGCTTAGTTGGCGCTACCACTCTTAACGAGTACCGCCAGTACGTGGAAAAGGATGCTGCTTTGGAGCGGCGCTTTCAGCCTGTCTATGTTGATGAACCAGATGCTGAAGCCACGCTCGCAATCTTGCGCGGCTTGAAAGAAAAATACGAAATTCACCACGGGGTAGAAATTACCGACCCGGCACTGGTTGCTGCGGTACGCCTATCAAATCGCTACATCAGTGGTCGTAAAGCTCCTGATAAAGCCATTGACCTGATTGACGAAGCTACCTCGACTATCAAGATGCAGATGGAGAGTATGCCGACTGAGCTTGATCGACAGAACCGCCAAATCACGCAACTAGAGATTGAGAAAGAAGCCTTAAAGCGCGAAAAAGACAAACAGAGTAAAGAGCGTAAAAATGAAATTGAACAGAAGTTAGCCTCGCTGAAAGAGTCATACAATGCTGCCAAGAGTCGCTGGGAACAAGAACGTAAACTGGTTCAGCAAGTACGTGATTACGCGAAGGAAATTGACGATCTTCGGATCGAGGAAGAACGAGCCGAACGAAACGGCGAGTTGAATGTGGTTGCGGAAATCAAGTATCAGAAAATTCCAGCGTTGGAAGAAAAGATCAAAGAAGTAAATGCCAAGCTTGATGCAATTCCTGAGACCGAGCGACTGATTCGTGAAGATGTAACTGAGGAAGACGTAGCGGCAGTGGTGGCGCGCTGGACAGGAGTGCCAGTTGAGCGACTCTTAGAAACTGAAGCGGAGCGATTATTGCACCTTGAAGACGAACTCCATAAGCGGGTTATCGGTCAAGATGAAGCAGTTAATACTGTTGCTCGTGCCATCCGCCGTTCGCGGGCTGGACTTAAAGCCAGTAATCGACCAATCGGCTCATTCCTGTTTCTCGGACCAACTGGAGTTGGTAAGACTGAACTTGCTAAGACTCTCGCCCATGAAATGTTTGATGACGAAAAAGCGATGATTCGTCTTGATATGAGTGAGTATAGCGAACGCCATTCGGTCAGTCGCTTAGTTGGTGCACCACCAGGTTATGTTGGATACGAAGAAGGAGGTCAGCTAACAGAACCAATCCGACGTCGCCCATATGCCGTCGTGCTGTTTGATGAGGTTGAGAAGGCACATCCTGAATTCTTCAACATTCTCTTACAGGTACTTGATGATGGACGCTTAACTGACAGTCAGGGACGGACGATAGATTTCTCAAACACTATCATCATCCTCACTTCAAACCTCGGTAGTGAGTTCATGCTCGACATTAAGGATGTGAAAGAGCGCAAAGATAAAGTCATGGAAGTAGTGCGTGCTCATTTCCGGCCAGAGTTCCTCAATCGTCTTGACGATATTGTTCTCTTTGACGCGATTGATGAAAATATGCTCCGAGAGATCATTGAGGTGCAGCTCGGAACTATGTTGGCACAAGTGCAGAGTGAGAAAAACATTGACGTGTCACTCACCAAGAAAGCCAAAGAGCAGTTGGTCACCGATGGGTTTGATCCTGCGTATGGAGTACGTCCGCTCAAGCGAGTGATGCAGATAGAGATTCTTGATCGTTTAGCTGAGGCCATCATCAGTGGTGAGATTGCTGACGGTGACACGGTGTCAGTTGACTACAAAGATAAAGCGTACTCGGTAGTAAAAGCAAAGTAGCCTATGTTGGAACGGCAACGTAAACAGCAAAAGATAGTAGTCAGTTGTATTGTTGAACACAACGGCAAGATTTTGTTGCTACGTGGAAGTCAGGTCAGCGACCGTGCGAGCTCGCGCAGTATGGGCTACTTCAGCATCCCGCGTTTCACCGTTACTTTTGGCAAAGAACCTGAACACGTCTTGCGAAATGCTTTCTTAGACCACTTTGATCAAGTGCTAGAAGAAATGTCGATGATTGGTACAACGCAAAGACTAACTGATATGGGACAGACTCAAGAGGTGGAAATTATTTATCGGGCTAGTGTGTCAAAAGTAACAGGTAGAACCGGAAAATTTATTTTTGTTGAGAAGTGTGAGGCAGACAAGTATATGTTCAAAAGCGTCTACGATCACCTGCTGTAGTTACTCGTTAGTAACTAGGACTTGGCATTTGACAGCAAATCGTCAATGGCGGCAGAAAAAGTTGCTTTTGCTTCTTTCTTTCCCCCAACTAGCTTGCGGGCGACGATCAAAATAACAAACGCAACAACCACAACTAATACTTCCGTAACGGTAGTTTCTGGGTCAAGCGCTTTTCTAATCAAAATAAGACCCAAAACATCAAATATTGAAAATAAATTGTGAGTTATCAGGACGCGTGCTACCTCAATGCCGATGTGGCAGAGAGAAAAATGCTCACTAAATCTAAAAAGAATAGTTGTGGCGCTGTATAGTCAGAGAACAACAATCCAAGACTCATGATCAAATAAAGTGCGGTGCCAATTATTACCAAAGCCGCTAGGAAAAACTCCAAGATAAGTACGTCTTTAATGATGGGTCGTTTCAATTTTGATCTAGCGAGTACATTCACCATATTTTGTGTCCACTATCATACTATTGAATATCTTGGTTGCAAAAACTCCTAACCCCATGATGATGACACCTTTTTTCATGTAGTGTGTTTATTAAGTAGATGCCAGAGACGCACTTAGGTCTCTGGCATCAGGTAACAATCATACAAGTTCTCGTATATGTTCGTACCGATTAAATCAATGTTACGTCGTATGCAAAAGGGACTAAGTGATAGTCATCTGATGCAACGACTCCGGCCTCGCATGAGGCATAACACTCCATAACAATTTCATAACAGTTCTTTGAAAAAGTGAGTCAAATCACTATTAATGACACTAAAGCTAGTGTCTGGGTACGCAGGGGTTAACTGAGGCGCTGCCCAGTATCCTGCGCCAAGGAATAAAAGTAGACGAAGGTACATTAGTAGTTGTGTAATCTAATCTAAAATGAAAATCACCAAACGAGATGAAAATAAGACCTCGCGACTACCGGTGACACAGTCTGATCCTATGCACTCACTACGTGGTATCCACGATGCAATGGATAGACTGTTCGGTGATCACTTCATGTCACCGTTTGGTCGCTTCGGTCTAGAATTGTCTGATGGCACCTACGGCTTCAGCCCTCGGGTTGATGTCTCTGAGACTGACAAAGAAATCAAGGTTCGCGCAGACATTCCTGGTATTGATCCAAAAAATGTGTCAATTGAAGTAACTGAAGACACATTGTCTCTATCTGGAACGATTGAAAAGAATCTTGAAGAGAAGCAGGAGAACTATTACCGAACTGAACGTCAGTATGGCCAATTCTCTCGCGAGTTTATGTTGCCGTCTAAGATTGATGCCAATACGGTAAAGGCTGAGGCTAAGAACGGAGTAATTACTATCTCCCTTGAGAAACAGCCATCAGAGCAGAAGCGAAAGGTAGAAATTAAGACGTAACAAGTCTTACGTTATGATGAGTAAACATTGTGAAAATTAGGCTTATGTAGTTTATACAAAACTGCCCAGTTAGATTAACCCTGGGCAGTTTTGCATGGATTGTAGATTTGCATAAAATATAGCGTATGAAAAATATCCAACTCGTACATATCGCATCAGTTTCGTTTATCGTTTCAGCAGTTGTTTTTGCTGGTGGTTACTTTTTGTTGCAACATAAAAACTTATTACCGGTTGTGCAAACTGAACCAGTACTTTCTGAGACGGCTACAACAAATACACCCCCGACTAATACCACTGTCCCCGACATTGTGGAACAGGTGATTCCAGCTGTGGTGTCGATCTCGATTTCTGCTGACGTACCGGTATTTGAACAATACTACGAGGATTTTTGGAGTCCATTTGGTGACTTCTTTGGCAATGAGTTTGGCTTTCAGGTGCCTCGTCAACGGCAAATTGGTACTGAGCGACAAGAGATTGGTGGAGGGACCGGCTTCTTTGTTTCAGCTGATGGGTACCTCATCACTAATAAACACGTGGTTGATCAAGAAGGGGTTGAATACACTGCTGTCACCCAAGATGGAGAAACATACAATGTTGAAGTGGTCGCAAAAGACCCTAGCCTTGATGTGGCGATCCTGAAAATTGATGCAGATACCGATTTCCCATTCTTAGCGTTTGCTGAGACTGAAAATATCCGACTTGGCGAGACAGTGGTGGCGATTGGTAATGCGTTAGCTGAATTCCCAAACAGTGTATCGGTTGGTGTAATATCTGGTTTGTCGCGAGACATTATCGCTGGCGATGGTTTTCGGTTTCGAGAATCACTTGAGGGCTTGATTCAAACAGACGCTGCCATTAATCGTGGTAACTCAGGTGGGCCGCTTCTTAATCTGAATGGTGAAGTGATTGGCGTAAACGTTGCGATGGCTGGTGGGAGCGAAAACATAGGCTTTGCTCTGCCAAGTGATGTAGTGCGTTCGGTGTACGAAAGTGTCGCTGAGCACGGAGAAATTGTTCGGCCATTCCTTGGGGTGCGGTATCTCCAGATCACCGAAGAAATAGCTGAGCGCAACAATTTAGATATCGACTACGGGGTATTGATTGTTCGTGGAGAGACATGGGGTGATTTGGCGGTAATACCTGGATCTCCCGCGGACAAAGCTGGTCTCACAGAGAACGACATTATCTTAGAAATTGATGGACAAAAGCTCGATGGTTCAAAGAGTCTGGCGACTCTGTTGCGTACCTATGGTGTGGGTGACAAGGTTACACTCAAAGTTTTACAAGACGGTGACGAAAAAGACGTTGAGGTAGAGTTAGAAAAAGCCAAGAATGACTAGCCTCTTGACTTATTTTTAAGGAGGACGCTAGTCCGACTATAAAAATAGAAATACCCTGGTGGCACTAATCTCAGAAACCTTGAGACTAGGTCGGGTTACTGGCAGAAAAATAAATTCCGTGAGTTGTTTACAACTCACGGAATTTATTTTGGGTATTATCTGCCACTAAGGTAGTGGCAGAAAGGCGGAAATATCTTTGTGTTAGTAGCTCAAGTACTCTGTTACCGCACCGTCGTGACCGATGGCGTAGATGACCCAGCTCTCTGTTTTTGGTCCAGGCATACCAGGAGAACCTGACGGCATGCCCGGCAGAGCAATCCCTTTGATGTCTGGTTTTTCAGCGAGTAACTTTTCTATGACCTCAAGAGGGATGTGGCCTTCAACTACATAGCCTCCTACTACAGAAGTGTGACAACTTTGTAAATTATTAGGGACACCGTACTGGTTTTTAGTAGCGTCAAGGTCGACTACATCTTTAGCTGTGACTTGCACATTTTTCCGTTCCAGATACTGAACATAAATGTGACAGCAGCCGCAGGTCTTGGTCTTGTAGACAGTCATCTGCTCACCTAAAAGGGCTGCTTTTTCTTCGGCCAAACTCGGTCCGTTCCAGATACTGATGCCGTTAGGTTTGTCGCCTACTGGTATCTGAGTGATTTCTTTACCGGTTTTAATATCAACGACGGAGACAGTGCCGTCTTCAATATTTGTCACGTAAGCTCTGCTGTCATCGTTATTTATGACTACGCCGTGAGGAGCTTTTCCTACCGTAATACTGGCAGTAATTGCTTTTTCTTTTAGGTCCAGCTGATACAGCTGGTTATTTGCTGGTCGGTTTTGGAGAACGCCTTGGTCAGCGATATAGACGAAGCGTGAGTCGGAGGTGGGGTATAGTTGTACCGACCCTTCTGCACCAGCTGGCAAGTCCACAAACGAGACTGCTTTTAAATCTGTGTCGTACAAAGCAATGTTTCGAGTTTCGTATACAGATACTGCTACGTATTTACCATCAGGAGTAACCGCAGTCTGAACTGCTGAACCATTGAGGGGTTCGATTACGGTTGTACCAGTTGTGAGGTCGACAATTCCTAGTCCTTGGCCGTCCATTAGGGCAACGTAAGCAGTCGTTCCGTCTGGAGAGAGCCGTAGGCCATGAGGACCGCTTCCTTCTGGTAGAGTAATTTCTGTTTGGAGGAAATTACTAGTATCGATTTTGTAGAGTTTGCTCGTCTCTTGGGCGGCGACGTAAGCCGTGCTCCCATCAGGAGTGAACACTACGTGAGCTAAATGCTGACCGTTGCCCAGAGGGAGACGCTTAATGATAGAGTCTTTTTGCGGATCGATTACCACAACTTGGTCACCTACATCCATAGTCATTTCCTCGTGACCTTCGTCAGCGTAAGCGGTAGGGATAAAAAGTGAGCCGTGACCACCATGCTCGGCCGCGCCCGCGTTGGCTGTGACCCAAACACTTTTGCCGTCTGGTGAAGCTTGCACATTATGGGGTTGATAGTCGGTACCGGTTTCTGGTTCGGTTAAGTCTATAACTTTGATAGATTTATTTGTAGCTGGATCAATTACATTCACGGTGCCAGCTTCTTCCACCGCTACATAGATTTTTTCAGTCAGAGCGTTTCTGGTTGAGGAGGGGGGGTTGTTCTTTATCAGTAAAGTGCTGCCGGCCAGCACCAGCACTAGGATTACTATCCCGCCCCATACGTATATTTTTTTCATAAATCTATTAATTGTTATACCAAGTTTGTCGCCACGTTTTCATCTTTTGGATTTCATTTGTCCCCGTGGTGATAATATCGTTACCAAGCTTTATCAGCTCGGGGCGTTGGGTTTTCTGTAGAAGGACTTCGGCCAGGCTGATAGCTCTGGTGTGATGGATAATCATTTCGTTAATAAAGTCTTCCTCAAATTCAGCCCCGGAGACAGTGTCCTGACTGATTGTTAGGTTGTTCATATGGTTCCTCATTCCTTGGTGATGATTCATCGGGTGGTAATTACTGAAGTTTGTCGAACCTGTCATCATGGGGTGGTACACTCCTCGGCTTGTTCCTAAGAGATACCCCAGAACGAGTCCGAGAGTAAGGGTGGCGATGCTAACAATAAGAGTGTTGTTATTTTTTGTTTCCATAAATTTTTAATTATACTAGTAAAAGAAAAAGGAGAAGTTACGGCACTTTGGTATGTAAAATACCTTGAGAAAATAGCTGAGTAAAGAGGTCGGGAATATCTTGGTGGTACCCGCGAAGATTTTCCTGCAGGCCGATTACTTTGGCTGTGGTGAACGGAAGCTTTTTTCGGTAGGTGTAGAGAAGAGCAAGTCCGAGAGCAATGACTAAAAGTAAGAAGGTTGTAATAAGGGTGAGGGGGACCGTAAACAGACTTTGCCAGGCAGAAAGGTAGCTCAGGGGATCCATGGCGCAGATAACCTGGTCGCCCAGAGTCAGGACGCAGTCGGAGCGGTGTTCGTGGTGGGGTGCTTGAGTCGCGGACAGAAACCCAAATCCGCCAATCCATATAAATACCACCAAAAGGAGTCCAGAGAGAGAATATTTTATTTGGCGGGTAAAAAATGACATGCTTATATTTTATAATTTTTTAGCAGGGTGGCATTTATAGCGACAACGACAGTACTTACCGACATTAAGACAGCACCTGTTGCTGGGGAGAGAATGATGCCACTGCTAGCCAGTACTCCTGCCGCTAGAGGCAGCGCCAAGAGATTGTAGCCGCTAGCCCACCAGAGGTTTTGGATCATCTTGCGGTAGCTGGCCTTGGCTAGAGATAGGATTGTGATTACGTCCCGGGGGTCACTTTTTACTAAAACCACATCAGCACTTTCAATCGCTACATCGGTGCCAGCTCCGATAGCGATACCGACATGGGCTTGAGCCAGGGCGGGGGCGTCGTTCACGCCATCTCCTACCATAGCAACTTGGTGTCCTTGAGCTTGGATTTTTTTTATTTTTTCTGTCTTCTGGTGCGGTAATACTTCGGCGTAGTAAGTCTTGATACCGAGCTCTTTTGAGACTCGCTCCGCGACCAGTTCGGCGTCGCCGGTCAACATGATTGGTTCTATGCCCAAGGTTTGGAGTTTTTGAATCGCCTCCTTTGCTTCCGTTCGGACTACGTCGTCAAGAGCGATGGCGCCTGACGGTTCTCCGTCAACTAAAACAAACACCACTGTCCGGCCAGCTGCTACCAAAGCGGCGACACTCTCATTATTGATTATTAGCTTTCTTTCCTGCAGATATCCTGGACTCACCACCTTGATTTGTTTACCTTCGACAGTCCCCATCGCCCCCTGTCCCGGAAGAGCGGAGAAGTTACTGACAGCGAGCTTCTCAGTAACTTGTTCGGCAATGGCTTTAGCGATTGGGTGTTCGGAGTGCGCCTCTACCGCGGCGGCGTAAGCAAGAGTGCGTTCGGCTGGTGCATCTCCCAGAGGGACAACGGCGACAACTTCAAACTCGCCTTTGGTTAAGGTGCCGGTCTTATCAAAGACAACTGCGGTTATTTTTCGGGCGTCTTCAAAGGCGGTCCGGTTGCGAATTAGTAAACCTTTACGTGCAGACAGGGTAGTGGAAACAGAAACTACTAGCGGTATCGCTAGTCCGAGAGCGTGTGGACAAGCGATGATTATTACAGCGATGGTTCGTTGAAGAGCGTACGCCAGACTTGCTGATGTAAAAAATGTCCAACCGAGAAAGGTCAATATTCCAGAGCCGATAGCTATTAGAGTTAACCACCCTGCCGCACGGTCGGCAAGTTTTTGGGTTTTTGATTTCTCAGCTTGGGCCACTGAGACCAGCTCAATGATTTGCGAAAGGTAAGTATCTTTGCCTACTTTCTGGATTTCGACGATGATTGAGCCGTCGCCATTAACGGAACCGCCAATAACAGATTGGCCAATATATTTTTCTACCAGCTTCGTTTCCCCGGTCAACATGGCTTCGTTTACAGCTGTGCTTCCTTCAACAACGAGACCATCAACTGGGATTTTTTCACCCGGTTTTATTAACACTCTGTCTCCGAGAAGTAGGTCGGCAATCCGCACCACTTCAGTGGCACCATTTTTTCCTAGACGGTGTGCGGTGTCGGGCATTAACTTGGCGAGCTCTTCTAAAGCTCGGGAGGCTCCTTGGACCGACCTCATTTCAATCCAGTGACCTAGAAGCATGATGTCGACAAGAGTGACCAGTTCCCAAAGAAGTTCTTCTCCAGGAAAGCCGGCAAATACCGCTAGGCTATATCCGTAAGCTGTAGAAATAGCCAAGGCGACCAATGTCATCATCCCGGGCTGTCTAGCTTTTAGTTCATCATATAAACCCCTAAGGAAAGGACGTCCGCCATAAAAGAAAATGATTGAGGCGAGAATAAACTGAATATAAATATCCCCAGGAAAGCCGAATCCTTCCAGGTCAAAAAATTTTTGTACCAACGGCGAAAGTATCAGTACCGGGATAGAAAGAAAGAGGGAAGTCCAGAACCGTCTTTTAAAATCCTCAACCACGTTGGCGTGATGATGGTGGGGTGAGTCGTCACTAGCGTCATGATGAACATGATTAGTAGAGGTTGGTTTGTGGGGAGAAGTGTCAAGCATACAGTTATTTATTTTGAGCCAGACGGTACTCTTTCAGGAGCTCTTTATTCTGGATGGAATTTCCGGCTATATCCTCGAGGAAATCCCGGAGGATTTAGGTCATTTATTATTCAGTTGTACCAAGAACATAATACCAAAATTGGCGGCACTAGTCAGTAACTCAGATCTTGTCGGTTGCGAAAGTTGGTTACCAATAGGTCTTTATGTCGGTATATGACGCAGTGGATTAACAAAAATTTGAAAGATAAAAAATTTCAATTTGCGCTTAAAATCGGCTGGCGAGCCCTCGCAGAGGGCGAGCCAACAAAGACATTTCCTAACTGGCGGAGAGAGAGGGATTCGAACCCTCGAAGGGCGTAAACCCTTAACGGTTTTCAAGACCGCCGCCTTCAACCACTCAGCCATCTCTCCAAATTATATTTTATTTTGCTACACTTTTATGCTCCAGGGGTTAATGGCTATCGAAGGAAACCTTCAACCACCTTCAGCCCACTAAAGTAACGGCTGATTCGGACTACGTCCGAACCGGATAAAATCTAAAACGGTTTAGATTTTATAGCCATCTCTCCAAATTATCTTCAATTCACCAACGTTCCGCACCAAGCAGCCCGTTAGTAACAGATAGTAACAAAAACTTACTAAAAAGTATAGTTTAGTTTGTTATACTAGAGCTACTATGGCAGAATCACCACGCAGCATTTCTTGGGACGCTTTGGAGCACAACCATCATCAGAAGGGAGGTGACTGGTTCTTTGCCTTGGCGATTGTGACGGTAGCGGTAGTGGTAGCCTCAATCTTTCTCGGTAACATCTTATTTGCTCTCTTGGTAGCTATCTCTGGGATTGTGGTATCACTCTCAGCCAGTCGCCCGCCGCGGATGACCTCTTACGGGGTGTCGGTGCGGGGTATTAAAGTCGATGGCACCCTCTATCCCTTCACTACCTTAGAGTCTTACTGTATAAATGAGGATACTCCCCGGGGGACGGAGATGTTGGTGCGCTCCAAGCAGCATTTTTCGGCGCTGTTTGTCTTGCCGGTTCCCGAAGAGTACATCGATGATATTGATGATTTAATGATCGATAAATTACCAGAGGAAGAGCTTAAGGAACCGTTCCTCAATAAAATACTGGAATTTTTTGGACTTTAGGTTATAATCAAGGGCGGAAAAGCAACACTTTTCCGCCCTTTCTCTTTTTTGAAAGAGAATAGAGCTCTCGTAGTTTAACGGATAAAATACTGGTTTGCGGTACCAGTGCTCCAGGTTCGATTCCTGGCGAGAGCACAGTTTGGCAGTGGGTATCATTGCGCTACAAGATTTTTTCTTGAAATAATAAATGTTAGTGGGGCAAAAACAGTCTGGGGGACTGTTTTTTGAGAATGGTACCACCAGGGCATTTTTATTTTTATAGTCGGACTAGCGTCCTCCTTAAAAATAAGTCAAAAGCTTTTGTGACAGATTAGGGGTGGCGATAGCCCGAACTAGTCTGTCCAAAAGGGGTACTGAACTCGTAGAGTCAGATTCCTGGCGACAACCATCCCCAACTTCAGTCATTTTTGTATCCAAGCACGGGCTCCTGTAAGGTTTGTCACCAGACATCGTCTCTTCAGATGTAAGTAGTAATAATATTAAATAATTTAATCAATCAATATTTTCATGATCAATACTTTAGCTAGAGTTGTCTATAGCGTCGCGGCTTTTGCGTTTGTGCTCCTGATAGCCAACCCAGCTTACGCTATTTATGATCCAGAAGCCCAGAAAAACTGTGCCCCTAATGCTGCCGAAACCGTTTGTATAATGCGGGGTGAGGTAGTCGATAAGGAGGCCCTTTTGCCCCTGGTAGCCATTACTAGTGTAACTGAAGCAATTATCAAATCGCCACTGGCCTTGGCTCAGAAGGTAGAGATGCTAAAAACTTTGGTCAATAGTCTTGGTAAATTTTTAGAAAGTAAAATTGAGACCGACAAGGAGGATGAGGACGTAGTCTATTCTTACCAAAACGGAGAAGTGGTTTTTCAGAATGGTAAATATAGCTTTAATCTAGGTTGTAACACTATCTTCGGTACTTATACCCGCAAAGGCAGTGAGATTACTATCAGTCCAGGGGCTAGTACTAAAAAGGCTTGCGAGCGTGACCTGATGAAGAGGGATGAACAGCTGATTAAAGACTTAGCAAAAGTCACTAAGATTGAGGAGGTTGATGGCAATCTGGTTCTGTCTGGAAAAGAGGTGGAGCTAAAATTAGTAAACAAAGTAACCTACAGCTACAACGGTGGGACTGCGACCTTTGCTAACGGACAATATAGTTTTAAGGTTGGCTGCAATACCATCTTTGGTACTTATGAGCAAGATGGAGAGGAGGTTACTCTCAGTGCTGGAGCGAGTACCTTGATGGCTTGTGAGGCTGACTTAATGAAGAAGGATGGGCAGTTGGTCAAAGACTTAGCTAAAGTCACTACGATGAAAAAAGATGGACAGAATCTAATTTTGTCTGGAGGCGGGGTGACGCTAAAGTTGGTAGAAAAACCAGTTAAGTAGTCACTACTACTTGAAGTTCGAGGCGAAAACGGCCGTCGCCCCCTTTGGGGGCGACGGCCGTTTTCGTCAACTCCGAGTGTTACCAACATTACAAAATCAGGTCAGCTTGGAAAAATAATCATCGGTAAGATATACTATGTGGGCGTGAGTTAGGGGTGATTTTTAATAATTTAGTGAAAGATAATGAATAAAAAAATAATGCTGGTTGTGCTCTTGTTGGTAATCGGCGGAGCAGCGACTTGGTTTTTAGTTGATCGGGATGTTGCTAAAGAGACTACTAGTCCAGCTGAGGTACTGAGTGATGCTGAGCGTTTCCACCAGGATTATCCAGGGGTAGCTGCGGATCATGTTTTTCAAACTGTGAACGATGAGGAGGTATTAGAGCTTTTTCAATCAGGAACGGGAGTCGTCTTTCTTGGTTTCAAGGAATGTCCTTGGTGTCAGAAACTGGCACCGCTAGTGGAGGCGGCCGCTAAGGCTGAGGGACTAGAGACAGTTTATTATTACGACGTTCGTAATGCTAGACAAGACGGTACGGCTACTTATCAGAAGTTGGTTGATCATCTTCGAGAATACCTAACCCTCGATGAGTCCGGTCAGCCTCGGATCTTTGTTCCGGACGTCTCTTTCCTTCGAGAGGGAGAGATTGTCGGCCGTTACGAACAAGCTACGGCTGATGATGGCGCCAACACGCCCGATACCTATTGGACTGCTCCACGCCAAGTAGCGGCACAGGAGCAGCTGCAAGAAAAAATTAAGGAGATGGTAGCACAGCCTCAGTAGGGGACGCTAGGTAGTCTTTCTCTAAAATGCCTAACTCTGCTTGGGCAGAAGAAGAGTGGCGTTCCTGGTCAAATGGCTGATGGGTGGGAAGCTATCCAACCGCTCGGTTTGGTACTACACTAGTAATAATGAAAAAAGACACTACCTCAATAAGATCCAGAAAACGTCGGGCCGCTCGGCGTGCTTGGTTGACGTTGGCAGGAAGTGTGGTTTTACTCATCGGGTTAATGTTGCTGATTTATCCCGGCCCGGGCTGGTTGGTAATCTTGGGGGGATTGGCTATTTTAGCTAAGGAGTTTCATTGGGCGGAGCGTTGGCTCGAGGCGCTGAAGAAATTCTTTTTGGCTTGGGAGGAGCGACTAAAGCAGCAGCACTGGCTCACCCAGGGTGGACTTTTTCTCAGCACCATGGCCGTAACTTTGGTGACGGTATGGCTCCTAAATGGTTTCTGGTTACTAAATGAGGTGGCGGAACTGGTCTTTGCCCGTGAGTTCACGTGGCTTTTGTCACCTTTCTGGTCTTGAGTTTTATGTTATCCTGGAGAAGCAATGCGATATTTAGGAATTGATTTCGGTAGTAAGAAGATTGGTTTAGCGATGAGCGACCCGTCTGGGTCGATGGCTTTTCCTCATGCGGTCTGGCCAAGCGATGGACAGTTTCGGGAGAAGCTTTGGCAATTACTGGAAAAGGAAGAGGTGGGGGCGGTGGTGATTGGTCATTCTTTAGATCGAGATGGCGAACCAAATAAGATCCAGGCGGCGGTGGAGGACTTAATGTTAGCAATTACCCTTGAGGTTGGCCTGCCAGTTCATCTTGAAAATGAGCAGTACACCACCCAAGCAGCTATGCGTCTTCAGGGGAAAAATAGCCAGACGGACGCTTCGGCAGCAGCGCTGATCCTAGATAGCTTTTTACAGAAACAGAAATAAGACGTACACTAATAAAAAATTTACTAAATCTTAATAAAAAATTATGTTAGCCAGAGAATTAAATAAGGATAATCAACAACACGAAAACAATAATCAGGCGCCGGCGGAAGTGGAGGCAAAAAATGCCCCCAAGGCGGAAATCGATTATGAGCATTTTGCCGCTTTAGATATTGCTATCGGGACGATTGTGTCGGTGGAGGTAGTGGAGGGGGCAGATAAATTGCTTAAACTAATGGTAGATGTGGGAGAGGGAAGTTACAGACAAATTGTCTCAGGTATTCGCGAATATTTTGCTAACCCGCAATTTTTAGTTGGGACTCAGGCACCATTTTTACTTAACCTTGCTCCGCGCACTATTAGAGGAGTAGAGAGCAGGGGGATGATCTTAGCAGCAAGTAAAAAAGAAACGCTAGCACTACTTAATCCGCATCTCCATGTGCCGACAGGTACACGAGTTAAATAACCTGATGGTTGTGGGTTCTCGACAAATTCAATTAGTAAACAGCGTATAATAACGAATATGTCTACTAGTTCGTTCTTTAACCACATCTTACCGCCGCCAAAATTTATCACCATGCCGAGTGTAGGGGTGGATATCTCAGATACCTCTTTGAAATACATTGGCTTAATGCCAGATCGGAGAGCGGAAGGGACGTTTAAACTAAAAACCTGGGGAGAGGTAAAGATTGCTGAGGGGGCGATTAGTCGTGGAGAGATTCAAGAGGTGGCAGTACTCACCAAAGCCCTAAAGGAGTTTAAGGCTAAAACTAAAGCAGATTTTATCCGCCTTTCTTTGCCAGAAGAGAAGGCCTATATTTTTGAAACTGAAGTAAAGATTAGTTCTTCGATTACAGAAATGAGAGGGCAAATCGAATTTCGTCTGGAAGAGAATGTTCCTTTACCTGGTCGGGATATTATTTTTGATTACGAAATTATTCCACATCAACGCGAAGCTTCTAGTCGGAGAAAAGTTATTGTTACTGCCTATCCGGCCAAAGTGGTTAATCACTACTACGAAGCCTGTCTCCAGTCAGAAGTTACCCCGGTGTCTTTTGAGGTGGAGGGAGCCGCAATGGCCAGAGCTGTTATTCCTCGTGCAGAAACCCGAGGGACTTACATGGTCGTTGATTATGGTAAGACCCGGATTGGCCTAGGGGTGATTTATAACGGGGTCTTGGCTCACGCTTCTTCTGTTGATTATGGTGGCGATCGCCTATCGGCTGGCTTGCGACGCGTATTGGGGGAGGATAAACCTGAGACAGAGTTAACAAAATTAAAGAATGAACAAGGTTTAATTCCGACTGCTGTGGACAGCGAGGTGGCAGAAGTCTTGCTGTCGACGGTGTCGGCAGCTCGGGATGATATTTCTCAGCATATACAATATTGGCATAATCTTGACTTGGGTAATCCTGAACGGAGAATTAAAGAGATTATTCTTTGTGGAGGCACTGCCAACTTAAAAGGATTGCCAGAATATTTGACCGAAACGCTGCATATTAATGTATCGCGTGCTAATGTCTGGCAGAACGCTTTTTCTTATCAGGATTTTATTCCCCCAATTGATTTAAATCACTCTTACGGTTATGCCAGCGCTATTGGATTAGCACTTAATCCTCGATTTAGCTTATGATTAATCTTTTACCACCAGAAGCTCAGACTAAGATTAAGCGCCTGTATTGGATGCGGGTAATCACTCTCGGGTTGTTTCTTTGGGGGGCGGTTAGCCTTATTCTGACAGCACTTTTGTTCCCGGTATATGTTTTGGTGCAAATGCAAATTAGCTCATTCTCATCTACTGAAAAGGAGTTAACGGCCCGGGTACTCGATTACGACAAGTACCTAGCTGAGTTAGCTGAAGCGGGAAACCTTGCTAAACATCTTCTAAGTAGTAGCCAGTCTCGTTTTGTCGTCTATAATCAAGCTATTAATCAAGCGGCGGTTGGAAAAGTTACTTTGACTGATTTGAAGTATAATTTTGAAGAGCCGACCTCGGTATCTTTATCTGGAGTCGCCATCACCAGAGACTCACTAATTGATTTTAGAGATTTGCTAGCGGATCAAAAATATTTCTCAGAGGTTAATTTACCGATAGACTTTGTAACCCAGACTACTGATATTGATTTCTCGATTACCATGCAGTTAAGTCCAGATCTGGAAAATGTAAGTAATTAATAATATGAATAGCAGAGATAAAACAACCTTCATATTGGCACTGATATTTGCACTAGTCACTGCTGCCGTTTTTGTTGGGTCTTTGTTTTATGTTATTCATAAGGGGCAGAGTCTAATTGAGAGTCATGCGCTGATACTGGAGTACCAAAATAAAGAAGATAATTACAATCAGATACAAAAGATTCTCAATGAATCTAAAAATGACCGTGATCTAATGCGTACGTTCTTTTTAGAAAATAATGAAAGACAGACCCTGGTATTTGTAAATAATCTGGAGAGGTTGGCAAGAAAATTAGGGGTAGAGGTAAGGACTGATAGCTTAGCAATCACTGGAGAAGCAAAGGCTAAGGGGGCGGCTTTGACTACCAAAAAAGACTACAAGTATCTCAACCTTAATTTGGTAATAACTGGACAGAAGAAGGAGGTAACTGAATACTTATCTTTGTTAGATAACCTACCTTATGACAGTGTGGTTACACAGATTAGCTTGAGACAGAACGAGGAGAGTGGTTTGTGGAAGGGAGAGGTGGGATTAAAAATAACTCTTTTACCATGAAAAAACGACTTTCTTTAAAAAAATTAACTAACCGTCTTGCTGGAGAAAAGCAGAGTAAGTCACCACGGGCGATCGCCTCACCAGTTCGAGAGTGGCAGTGGTTGCTAGGGGTATCACTATTCGTTTTATTGGTTGGCCTTGGAGGGATCTACAAAACATATATTTCCTTTAATACTGAATATGGCTTAGAGGTAGATAGCCATGAACGGATTATTTATCCTAGCGAGATGGTGACTGAGGCGGTGACTAAGTACGAGGAAAGGAAGAAGTTGTTTAGTCAAAATTTACCAGAACAGACTGAGTCGGATGCAGAGCTGGAAGGGGAGGTTATTTCTGAGGATAAAGATAATGAGAATTCTGATTCTGAAAAAGATGTTGAGACTGATTCCATCAGTAATCTTGAGTTAGATAAAGACGTTGAGGAGCTAACGCCCCCAACTTTGTCTAATTAGTTAGAAAAGCTATTCTAATTTACTAAACCGTCCGCTGGACCGCTTTTGTCCCCACTGTAATACGGTGATTTTTAGAAAGTTAAGTTACGTAATTAAAATTTGTTGCAGTTTGTGCTCCTAGCAGGAATCGAACCCACATCAGAAGGATAGAAGCCTCCTGTCTTATCCGTTAGACGATAGGAGCAAAACACCGTCCGTGCAAAGACGGTGTCAGTGCTTACTTTAACTCGCTTCTTGGCTTTGGACAAATCTCCAAAACCTAACGACCACTAAAGAGACTAACAACCCAAAGTAAGATAACTGCTCCGATGACAGCTACTAACAGACTCCAAAGATTGAAGCCTGTTACTCCCTCACCTCCAAGGAAACTAAAAACAAAGCCACCGACTGCGGCGCCGAGGATGCCGATAATGATATTCATTAGCACTCCTTGCCCTTGTCCACGAGAGAGTCGGGAGCCAATCCATCCGGCCAACCCACCTAAAATTATCCAAGCAATAATACCCATAGAATTTATTATTTTATTTTCTATTAATCAGCATTACTAGTAATGTTTTAATTATATAACAAAACTTTTTAAAAATACTAGTATGGTGACTTAAGGTGAGGTTCTTCCTCGTCTGGATTGGAGTGACATTATACAACGAAACCTGCACCTCTCTTCAATTGCTCCATGATTGGAAAAGCTGTCTAGTTCTGTACTGGTGCGCGATGAGAGACTTGAACCTTACAGGTTCAGTACCCCAATTGGATATTTCTGTGGCTATCGCCGCAGAAATATCTCAATCAGGCTTCAAGTCTTCAGAAACAGTCTCCCAGACTGTTTCTGCCCAGACAGAGTATATTTAGTTACTTTAAATTTTGTTACAAGCTTGCACTTAGCAACAGACTGTGCGCGATGAGAGACTTGAACTCCCGACCTTCTCGGTGTAAACGAGCTGCTCTACCAACTGAGCTAATCGCGCTGATGAAAACTATAGTAACAATTTTTGGGCAGATTAGCAATAAGCGACAGTTACCGTTAAAATATAGAGATGTTAGAAATTCGTGCGGTTGTTAGTGGGTTGGTGCAAGGGGTTTGTTTTCGTGATTATGTAGCGGAGGCGGCAATTGAATTGTCCTTGGTCGGTTATGTACAAAATCAGCCAGACGGCACTGTTTTGGTAATCGCTTCAGGGGCGCCCGAAGCCTTGAAAAATTTTGTAGAATATTTACATGAAGGCTCAGTATTGTCTCGAGTTGAAGGAGTGGATGTGGAATGGCAGCATGCAAAAAAAGAGTACGAGGATTTCTCTATTCGATTTACTACTTTAGTTTAAAGTATATTTATGAGTAAAAATAGTCTTCCTCACTGCATCGGTTTCATTATGGACGGCAATCGTCGCTACGCTAAAGAACGCAATGAACCGACGCTGCAGGGCCATCAGGCTGGGGCTGAGGTGTTTCTGCAAATAATAGAGAAAGTTAATGAGTGGGGCATTAAACATGCAGTTTTTTACGCTTTTTCTACTGAAAATTGGCGAAGGAGTCAGGGGGAGGTGAAATACCTAATGGAGTTGTTTCTCAACTCGTTCACTCGGGCGGCAGATAATCAGGCATTACGCTTTAAAATTATTGGTCGTCGGGAAGATTTTTCTTCGGAATTGCAGACCAAGATTAGTAATTTGGAGACTGAGACCGCTACTAATTCAGGTAGTACCATTTGGGTAGCTTTATCTTATGGTGGCCGAGCAGAAATTCTGCAGGCCATCGCCAAGGTTACTAGGGTGGGCGAAGTGCTCACTGAGGCAACCTTCAGTGACTATCTTTGGACGAAAGATATGCCGGACCCAGACTTGATTATTCGCACGGGCGGTGAACAGCGCTTGTCCAACTTCCTTCTCTGGCAAGCTGCGTATAGCGAACTCTTTTTCACCGATACTTACTGGCCAGCTTTTACAGAACAGGAACTAGCATCTATACTAAAAGAATATGAGCAGCGACAAAGACGTCATGGGCGATAAAAAGAGGCATGAAACGAGCGAGTCATTTGACAATTCTGACATTCGTGTGATTTACGAGGATAGTAATTTACTGGCGGTAAATAAACCTGCGGGTCTTTTGGTGCACGAGACCGGACAGAGTGCTGAAGTCACCCTAGTGGATTGGTTCCTCGAGCACTCACCAGAAGCCAGAGGAGTAGGGGAGACGATGACAACTCCTTCAGGAAAAACTTTAGAGCGCTCAGGAGTGGTACATAGATTAGACCGGGAGACGGCGGGAGTGATTGTGTTGGCAAAAAATCAGGACACTTACAATCATTTGAAGCAGCAGTTTCAGGATCGCGTCGTAGAAAAAGAATATCGTGCTTTTGTGTACGGACAACTAAAAGAAAGTAAGGGGGTAATTAATAAAAAGATTGGCCGCAGTCGCCGTGATCCCCGGCTACGATCGGCTGAGTTTGGTGCTGGTGGGGTGAAACGGACTGCGACGACCCGATGGGAAGTACTTAAACAGGGAGAGTTTTTGAATGAGTCATATGCTTATTTGGCCTTGTTTCCAGTGACGGGACGCACCCACCAGCTGCGAGTACACCTTAAATCAATCGGTAAACCGATTGTAGGAGATGTTCTATATGCTCCCAAATTAGTGACTAAGGAAAATAACTTGAATTTACCCAGCTTAGCCTTATTTGCTCACAAACTAACTTGCTTGTTGCCGGGAAAAAATGAAGCCACTACTTTTACCGCTCCATTACCGAACTCGTTTTTAATAGCGGCAGCGAATTTATCAGAGTAGGAGATCAAGTAGATTCCATTGATCCGTTTATCGATCTTCACACTATATAGGATGGTTTGCTTTCGCAGCGAAGCTATGTTAAAGTAGGGCACATTAAATTGGTCTCTAATCCGATTAATCAATAATAATTTATGGCAACAGCAATCGCTGGGGTGAAAGTTTCCCCCGTACAAATTGAAGATAGAAAAAATCTTGGCCTGAAGGCTGGGGATACAGTTAAGGTTCACCAAAAAATTGTGGACAAAGGCAAAACCCGGGTGCAGGTTTTTGAAGGTATTGTGCTGGCTCGCAAGCACGGTAATGAACCAGGGGCGACTTTTACTGTCCGTAAAGTCTCACAAGGTATTGGTGTCGAAAAAATCTTCCCACTTTATTCACCGTTGATTGATAAGATTGAAATCGTCAAGCGTGCCAAGGTACGTCGTGCCAAACTTTATTATATCCGCGAAAAGGTGGCTCGTGAAATTAAGCGCCAAATGCGCCGCATGACTCAAGTAGATATTGCTACCGAGTCTGAGGCTGAGGCAACTTTACGAATCGAGGAAGAAGCCAAGGCTGAGGCACTAAAGACTAATGGAGAGGCAGAATCTGAGGTGGTTGCTGTCGGGACAGAAACGGTTGCCGGAGAGACTAATACATAAGTCGGGGGACTAAGTAAACTATTGTTTCCAGAGAGTAAAAAAGAGCGGCGCCTAAGGCGTCGCTCTTTTTCATCCAACCTCAATCTCCCTATCCCCACTCCCTATCTTTAAAAGATGGTTGGGGGGAGTAATCTTAGATAGGTATGCTTATTTTATGAAAAACATTAAGTTTTTCAACTACTAACTAACGAGGCACAGATAATAATTATAATATGCACAGAGTAATTAAGTCACTTAAAGGTTTAAACAAAACAATTCTCTCTCAAGACGCCGTTACTTTCGCAGTAGTAGTAGCTATCTTATTCTCTGTTTCTAATCCTTTATTTAATAATGACTTATGGCAAGGAGCTGCTGCCAGTAACGCTGGCACCACAACCAGCCTTACGCAAAATGGTATTACCTGGAACTTCGATGATCCGGTTACTTACGGACACTTTGTCAATGGTGATTACTGGGTGTTAGCTCCGGTGACGATTACGAGTATTACGCCAGATGCAGCAAATGGAGAACATGGGTGGCAGGTAGATCCTACTGTTGCTAACGGGGGAGATCCGAACAATGCTCTACAGAGTTTAGATGCAGAGATTCCTAACTATACCCCAGCTCTCATGCCAACACTGCCGTACACTGCCACTACTAACCAGTCCATCATTAAAGCTATCTCTCGTACAGCGGGAGAGGGGTGTACTAGTAACAGTCAAGATGAGGATGATAATCGTAACTGCCTCACCACCGCCTCCGTCCTCACCGTCCTTGACGCAGAGCCGACTGGGCCAGACGGCAGCTGGTTCCGCCCCGGGTACTACGGCCCTGGTGCAGAGCTTAAGTACCAAGTCTCAGATGTGAATATGAGTTATTTAGCAGAGTTGGCGCCCTCACCTAATGCTCAGACTCACGCTTGGACAATAGATAAAGCCAAGGGGCCGTACTTGGACTGGTTGGGTGTCGTGCAAAATCAATACATTCACCCCCGAGACTACATGGCTGCTTATGGTACTCGTTTCTCCAGACAAACCTCAGAAATGGCCCTGACACTCTCTCTTGGCAGTAATAGTTCACCGGAAAAGATACGGGCTACCAATGCTTACGTACAGATTGGTATCGATCTAGCCCACATGCTCACTCAGGGTCATTATTGGGTACCAAATGGTGGGCACGGCAACGGCCGCTTAGTGCCGATTAAGTACGCCGCGGTCCTCTTAGAAGATCCATCTATTATGGATACCCTCAATCAGTCCAATCGGAGTACTTTTGGCGAAATAGGGCATTTATATACCTCCGATCAGTCAGTTAATGGTGGAGAACGGATAGTTTTGTTTGGTGGGGGTGGCAGAACGGAGTATGATTATTGGCTGAGCGTGTCTACTGGAGAGGGTAATAGGACTACAAGAGACCCTTATCGTCTCATCGACGGCGGACCATTACCTGGAGATTACTATCAAGGCTGTTGTACTTCCCATACTTGGGCCGGTACCGTGCTCGCCATGAGACTGCTTCCAGAAACAATTGGCAACTGGTTTGATGAACAACTCTTCCGGTACACAGACCGTTGGCGTAACTATGGCTCCCACACCCAACCAGACATCTGTGCTCCTTACGACGGTGCCCATAAAGGCGATATGTCTAACTACGGTATTACTTTTGGACCTGATGGTCAGGGTGGTTGTATCGAGGACACGGATCCTTCTGATGGTATTGGTAGGTTTCCTGATCGACATACAGTAAAAACTCCAAACAATATCGTACATGGAAGTACTTTTGTTAATCAGATGTTGGCTACCTACGGGAGTCAGCTTGAAGACCATATTCCACCCCTTATGTCTCATATATCTCCGCAAGGTTTACTCCCTGCCGATACCGAAACCACCACCTTCTCCATCCAAACAGATGAAGTCGCTACCTGTGCCTACGCCACGAGCGACTTACCTTATGAAGAGATGACCCCCTTTACTACTACTGGCGACACTAACCACTCAGCCTCTCTCTCAGGCTTGGTGCCGGATACTACCTATAATTATTATGCTAAGTGTCAAGATGTTGACGATAACGTTAACTATGAGCCCTACAAGGTTACTTTTTCTACTGATAATAACCTCAGCCTCTCAGAGGGCTTGATCCTACACTATACTTACGACGATGAAGATATGGTTACTCAGGATGGTGTGATGAGGATTAAGAATAAAGCCGTTGAGGGCAATAGTTTTAACACAACAGATGGAAGATTTAGTGGGTCAGCTACCACTACAATGGGTCGTGTGGGTGAAGCTGTTGATTTCTATAATGCCTCCACTACCGCTAATCGTGCAATTATCCCCACCTCTTCGATGTATGACATCTGGACTGACAGTATGTCCGTAGCTACTTGGGTTAAGGGTACAGGTACCGGTAATCCTTCAGTGATTCTTGGTGTTGGTGGTGGTGACCAAAACGCAACTAGTCAACTTACCTGGAGTTTGGTCGGATGGGACAATGGTCAGATCCTGCGGTTTATTCTAAGTGGTAATGGTGAGACTAGTGTTTTAAATACCAGTATTCCTAATACTGGTGAGTGGCGCCATGTGGTGGGGGTCTTCGACCGTATTAATGGCTTACAGAAGCTCTATGTCAACGGTGTCTTAGTGGCGGAAAAGTCCACTTCAATTCAGCAGCTCCAGCATATTTCAGGTAATCGCTTTGCAGTCGGTGCTGAAGGAAGATCGTCTACTCGTCGTTATTGGGACGGCCAAATCGACGACACTCGCATCTGGCAACGCGCCCTCTCCGCCTCAGACGTCTCCGCTTTGTATTCCTCGTATACCCCTGAC
>CAKUWT010000003.1 GCA_934699595.1 uncultured Patescibacteria group bacterium | reverse complement strand
AGCCACACCACTAAGAGTGGCACCCAAGTAGTCTCACCTACTGCCACTACTAATTACACCATCACTTGTACTGATGGGGTTAAGACTGCGACCGCTAATGCGACTGTGACGGTGAATACCGCTACCCCTGGTACCCCCAACCCTGAACCAGAACCAACTCCAAAAAAGAAGATCAGCACCATGTCTGTCCTCTCCCGAGTTAATATCCTCCGCAACAATGGCAACGCCGCTGAAGTCGCTCGCCTAGAAGCCAAGTTCCCTGATCTCTTTAAGAAGACAGTGTCTGCACCATCAACACCCACCACTCAGATTACCGTCACTGAAGAGAACAAGACCTTGGTGCAAGAGTTAATCACTGTACTCCAGGTGTTCTTGGGGTTGTTTGGAGGGAGATAGGTTGCAGATTACTAGAGTAAAACAAGTCTACGGGACTGTTCACTCTGCTCGCCTGTAACGTAAAATGACCGTCACATTTAATGACGGTCATTTTACTGACTGCGCGGTAGACGGGACTCGAACCCGCAACCTCCCGCGTGACAGGCGGGTGCTCTAACCAGTTGAGCTACCACCGCAGTTGGCGCATTATAACGGTCTTTTGAAAAAAAGACAACTGTTCGATTGAACTGAGTTTGTTAGTTAACGGGACGGTGGTTAAGCCGAGTTTGCAGGTTATAATTAAAGTAAGATTTATCCTTTTTATATTTTTGGTTTACGAGACGGTTGTCTATTACGAGATTGTAAAACAGGTTAGCCAATCTTCGTAAAAAGAATATAATAAACCTATGAGTAAACCCTACCCAAATCCAAATTTTGATTATCGTCAAAGTCTTATCAAAGACGTGTATGAAAAATTCTCCTGCCAGGACCCGGGTGAGTTGAGGGATTTGTATTATGAGGAGGATCAAAGATTGATGCGCGAAGCGGCCTGGGATCATCGGAATGATGAATTATTGACTAACCAGATTAAGGATGCGATTGAGAAAGCTGGCGGGAGGAATATCACCGACCCAGACGAGTTACTTGAGATCAGTGATATCTTTTGGTTTTGGTATCATCACGCCATCGGGACGGCTTTGTGGTTGTATGGGGACAAAGAGGAGGCGCAAAGATTTTCCGCCGAAGCTTTGGCGGCACAGACATTTGATAATCCAAACCAAATTACTCGTTTACTTTATTACCTGACCAGGGACGATTTAGAAAAGGCTGAAGAATGGTTGGGTAGTATTACTAATAAATCAGAAAAAAATACGGCACGAGGCCTAATTGATTTTTATAAAGCCGGTAACTTTTTTGAGATTCAGAGTAAATAGTAAAAGCCGAGCGAAATTCCGCTCGGCTACTTCTTGTGATGGACTACCTCTTTTTTGCAATGATTGAGGTCAGTCCTTGTCGTACCTGGATGAATCATCTTGTTGATCGTGCATCTCAGGTGTATTCCCTTGGGTTGTGACAACAGTCATCGACATGCTGGTTACCTCCACCTTAGGCACCTCTTTGATGCGCCGAAGCATGAGTGGGGTAGTGTCGGTAAGCTCCATTGTTTCCGGCATTGCCTTTACTTCTGGCTGAGAGAACGTTACGACAAACTCAGATTAGGTCGTCACAAGGTAGGGTATATACATTTTATTTACTTGTCAATTTTATCGCGAAGCTGTTTAAATAGATATTTTAGTAAGGAAGTATTATTATGTATTGATGACAACTTCTACTAATACACCGTTTGATCGTAACAAGAGTTCGTTAAGGTTGGTGTATGAAAAATTTTCCTGTAAGGATCCAGGTGAACTGAGAGATTTGTACCAAGAGGAAGACCAGCGGTTGATGTACAAAGCGGCCTGGGATCATCGGAATGATGAATTATTGACTAACCAGATTAAGGACGCCATTGAGAAAGCTGGCGGGAGGAATATTGGGGACGCCAAGGAACAGCGCTGGATTAGTAACATATTGTGGCTGTGGTACCATCATGCGATTAGCTCAGCCTTGTGGAGGTATGGCGATAAAGAAGAAGCACAAAAATTCTCAGCCGAAGCTTTAAGTGTGCAACCATCGGATCACCCCAATAAGATTACGCGTCTCCTGTATTACCTGACCAGGGACGATTTAGAAAAGGCTGAAGAATGGGCGGAAACCATCACGACCGAACCCGAAAAAACCACCGCTCATTATGACCTAGATCTGTACAGAAAGGGTGATTTCTTTAAGGTGCAAAAATAGTTAGCGGCTGACTTCTGGAAAAAATATCTTACTATGTTGCACAGAGTTCCTTGTCACTTTGAAATGGAGATGAACGATGAGAACCATTCTTCTGATAGCTAGCGTTAAAGAACGCTATTATTACGATGCTTTTCTGAAGGCGGCTGAATCACGGGGATTGAAAGTTTTTGTTTTTGATCAAAATTCTTTAATAGAAGGTGCTAGTTTTAGCTTGGCAATGAATGAATTCGGTCACCTTACTGGATTTATTGATGTGCTTAAAATGAGTGACGAGTGCGACACTGTAGTCCGTCTCGACATTCGGGATATCCAAGTCGCCTGGTATGTACGAGAGGGTTCATCCCAGCAAAATCACGACCAGTCATTGGAGACTAGATTTAAAAGAAATGAAACTAGACAAGCGATTTTA
Source organism: uncultured Patescibacteria group bacterium (assembly GCA_934699595.1). Lineage (GTDB taxonomy): Bacteria > Patescibacteriota > Minisyncoccia > Phycocordibacterales > UBA918 > OLB19. The sequence goes on along the minus strand of CAKUWT010000003.1, from coordinate 76,918 downwards.
TCATTGATGTCAGTACTTGATTGTGTTTGGATCAATCGTGCTGAAACAATTGATTCCATCAACAGTAATAAGTTTTTTCAACAAAGGATTGCTGCCCAATGCGGTCTTGCTGTTCCATCTACAGTCATGACCAACTATCCGCCAGCAGTGTATGGTGAATCAAGAAAAAAAGATGGTCTTTTGTTTAAATCCATTGGATATATTACCTTAAGTAGGGAGAAAAACTATTACCTTTATTCAGAATGTTTTTCACACCAAGAGCTACTTGAACATGAGGTCGCTATCGCAAATTGTCCAGTATATGCTCAGCACTACGTTGAAAAAAGGTACGAATACCGGGTAATGGCTATCGGTAATCGGGTATTGTCTTGCCGTATAGACTCACAGGCAAGTGAAAAAACAAAAATAGACTGGCGTCATTATGATTTTGATAACGTTGGTCATGTGCAGGTTTCGTTACCGAACGAAGTGGAGGAAAAAATATTGTACTTTATGCGAACTATCGGTTTGCGATATGGGGCTATTGACCTGATTGAGAGTCCGGAAGGGGATTTCGTCTTTCTAGAAGTTAATCCATCGGGTCAGTGGGGCTGGATTGCTGATCTTGCTGGACTGTCAATTGCAGAAGCGGTGGCAGACATGTTGGAAACTGCTACTTAAAATCCCAATTGCGGCTAAAGGCCGAGCGAAATCTCGCTCGGCCTTTTTACATCGTAAAAGAAAAGCTTGTCGAGAGCGAGTACGGTACAGCACCGATACTGAAGCTATAAGTTCCAAGGTCATCCACTTTACCAGTACTGCACTACTTCTATTTTTTTTGGTATTAATACGAGGATCAATAGTGAGTATTGCCAATGTAGCTCAGTAGGTAGAGCGCATCCATGGTAAGGATGAGGTCCCCAGTTCAATTGCCGGCTTTGGTGTTCACCTGCTAGTCCGTTATAATCAAATTATGTTAACTAAAAAACATTACGCTGTGTTGGCTTTTTCCGCTTTGTACCTACTCATCGGTGGCTGGTATTTTTGGCGGGATCTTAACTCTGAGTTTGTTATTTATATTGGTGTGATTGCGGTATTACTTGGAGGGGTGTTTGCTACTTTGTCGTACACCCGCTTTCCGGTCTGGATGTTATCAGCTTTTTCTTTTTGGGGATTGCTGCACGTCTTGGGTGGGGCGGTGGTGATTGGCGACCATGTACTTTTTGCGCACCGGATTTATCCATTTCTAGATATGGGTGGTGACTTCTACATTCTTAAATATGATCAAGTAGTGCACTTTTATTTATACGGTTTGGTGGCCGTCATGACTTTCCACCTGCTTAGGCAGCATTTAGCAAAAACTGGTCATCGGAGACTATTGGCGTTGGTGGCGATTTTAACCGCGGTCGGGGTCAGTGCCTTGAACGAGATTATGGAGTTTTTAATTTCTCTGAAGATGGAGAATGGGGTTGGTGGTTATGATAATACGATGTTGGACATTATTGCTAACTTGCTGGGAGCAATAGTGGCGGTAGTGATTTATTTGGCGGTAGTTGATCGGAAGTTTGAGACAAGAAACTGAGGTAAAAAATTAAACAAAGTTCAGGAACAATGGGTAAGGAGGGAATTCGCAAAACTAAAACAATATGTTACAATCTGGCTACAAAAATCAGCCAATGTAGCTCAGTAGGTAGAGCGCATCCATGGTAAGGATGAGGTCCCCAGTTCAATTCTGGGCATTGGCTCCAGGCAGAAAACTCTCGTCGGTCAGACGGGAGTTTTTCTTTGCTAATTTTGGTAGCGACTGGTTAGTGGGTGAACACCAAAGCCTGGCGCCGTAGGCGCCGGGCTTTGGTGTTCGCCCGTCAGTCCGTTATAATCAGAACAACCGTTATGACTAAAGAAGACATTCAAGCCAGGATTACCGAGATTGAGGCAGCTATGAACGCGCCAACTTTTTGGCAAGATTCAGCTAAAGCTCAGGCGGCCATCAAAGAAATGCAGCAGCTCAAAGCCGAGCTTGAGGGCGGCGGCAAGTTTGCGACTGCGGCTACGCTGATCACCATTGTGGCGGGAGCCGGGGGAGACGATGCGGAGGATTTTGCTCGGATGCTGGCTGAGATGTACCAAAAATACGCCACCAGCCAAGGTTGGCAGGTGGTGATTCTGGACGAGAATCAAAACAGTGTCGGTGGCTACCGCAACTTGGTGATGGAGATTACCAATAAAAACACTTTTGGTAAATTACAGTCTGAAGCTGGTGTGCATCGCTTGGTGCGGCTATCTCCATTTAATAGTAATAACAAACGCCAGACATCTTTTGTCTTGGTAGAAGTCTCACCAGTGATGGAAAATAGTAATGAATTCACTCTACCTGAAGAAGAATTAGAGCTCAGTTTTGCCCGCTCGGGCGGTGCCGGCGGACAGAATGTTAACAAACGCGAAACGGCCGTCCGCCTTACTCACTTACCGACCAACCTCTCCGTGCATGTCTCTACCGAACGGAGCCAGCAACAAAATCGCCAGAAGGCCCTAGTCTTATTGACAGGTAAGGTGCTGGCTTTTCAGGAATACCAAAAGAAACAAGAGCTTCAAGGGGTGACGGTAGACAAAACTATGAAGATTGAATGGGGTAGCCAGATCCGTTCTTACGTGTTACATCCTTATCAATTAGTAAAGGATCATCGTAATAACGTGGAAAGTCATGATCCAGAGCGAGTTTTACAGGGTGATATACAGTTGTTCCTAGACGCCGCCAGAGAGATGGAGTAAAATAGAGAACAGTTATGATTTATTTTGATCAGGTGTCGCGGTTATATGATGGAGGTAATAGCGCCGCTATTAAAAACATCTCTTTTCAAATTGAACCTAAAGAATTTGTTTCCATCGTGGGACATTCTGGAGCGGGTAAGAGCACCCTTCTAAAAATGATTATTGCTGAGGATAAGCCTACCTCTGGACAAGTCTTCTTTGAGTCGACCGATATTCATAAAATCCCTCGTTCACGACTGCCGTACTTCCGTCGTAAAATAGGTACTGTTTTTCAGGATTTTAAATTACTCTCTAATAAGACTGCTTACGAAAATATCGCCTTTGCTATGGAGGCTAATGGTCGGACTGATGAGGAAATTGCTGAGAACGTCCCGGAAGCTCTCGCTTTGGTAAATCTTGAAGAGAAAGCCTGGAATTTTCCACACGAACTGTCTGGCGGTGAGAAGCAGCGGGTGGCGATCGCGCGCGCGATCGTGAACCAGCCAGATATTATTATTGCTGACGAACCTACCGGAAATCTCGACCCGATTGCTACTTACGAAGTCGTGCAAATTTTGAAAAAAATTAACGATCTTGGTACGACTGTGGTGATGACTACTCATAATAAGGGAGTAATCGATGAGTTGGGGCGGCGCGTGATTACTATGGATGAAGGTAAGATAGTACGTGATGATAATAGTGGTAAGTACGTTATTTAGGACAATTATTTAGTTTGGTTATGTTAACAGGTTTTCGGAGAGTAATTAGAGCGGGCTTGGTGGGGTTTTGGCGAAACGCCTATGTCTCCTTGGCGTCAGTGTTTGTGATTACAGTCGCTTTGTTCGTGATTGGTTCAACCATGATGTTAGAACAATTGCTTACTACATCACTAAATCAGCTGCAAGCTAAGGTAGATATTAATGTTTACTTTGTTCCCTCAGCCTCAGTAGAGCAAATAAACAGCTTGCAGACTGAGCTAGAATCGCTCCCCGAAGTGGCTAAGGTGACTTACACCTCAAGAGAGGATGCTCTTAAGCAGTACCGAGAGCGTAATAAGAACGATACTATCGCTTTGCAGGCTTTGGATGAGTTGGGTGAAAATCCCTTGGGAGCCACTTTAGCGATTCAAGCTAAAGAAACTTCTCGTTACGACAGTATTGCTAAATTTTTGACCGATAAACAGGATAGCGAATCTCTTAAAGAGCCATTGATTGACGATGTTAACTATAGCAAGAATAAGGAATCTATTGATAAGCTGACTGATATCGTGGACGCCGTCGAGCGAGCGGGCCTGATCACCATGATCGTATTACTGGTAGCTGCTGCTATGATCACTTTCAACACTATCCGTCTGGCAATTTACACAGCGCGAGAAGAGATTTCTGTTATGCGTTTAGTTGGTGCTAGCAATGCCTTTATTCGCGGGCCGTTCATTATTCAGGGAGTTATCTACGGATTGATTTCTGGAGTCCTGGCACTGACAATTTTATACCCAATTGTGTACTGGCTTGGTCCTCGCACCGAGAAGTTCTTTGAGTTCAATCTCTTCACTTATTTTGTAGCAGATTTTGGCCATATCTTTCTCACACTCATTGGCGTCGGTATCTTCCTAGGATTTATCTCTAGTGTCCTAGCCATCGCTCGGTATTTGAAGATTTAATTTGTTTCTCAATTTAAGTTAAGGTTAATTTTACTACCATGGCAGATAGTGCTAAAGCTAAAAAAAACCCGTCAGTGAAGACGTCTGCTCCAAAGGTAATTTTTGTGGTCGGTGGAGTGATGAGTGGTGTAGGTAAGGGAGTAGCCGCTTCTTCGATTGCTCTCTTGTTACAGGCGCGAGGATTGAAAGTAACGGCTCTAAAAATTGATCCCTATATAAATGTGGATGCCGGTACTATGGATCCGACCGAACACGGCGAAGCCTTTGTGCTTTCAGAAGGTCTGGAAACCGACCAGGATATGGGTAACTATGAACGTTTCCTTAATTTAGATTTGCCCAACATCAACTACATGACGACTGGCCGTGTCTATCAAGCAGTGATTGAGAAAGAGCGTCGTGGCGGCTACAAGGGTCGTAATGTACAGGTGGTGCCCGATATTCCTGAAGAGGCAATTCGGCGCATCAAGATGGCTGCTCAGCAAGCCGAGGCAGATGTGGCGGTGGTGGAAATCGGCGGTACGATTGGTGAGTACGAAAATGTACTTTTCTTGGAGACCATTCGTCTCTTGAAGCACCGTGAGCCAGACAATGTGGCAGTAGTGATGGTGAGTTATCTGCCAGTTCCAGGCAGTATCGGCGAGATGAAAACGAAACCTACGCAACACGCGGCTCGCACTCTCGGTAGCGCTGGGGTGCAGGCAGACATTATCATTGCGAGGAGCAACGTCGCCATTGATAAAAAGCGTAAAGAGAAAATCTCTAATTTCTGTAATGTTAGTCTGGAGCATGTCATTGCTGCTCCGGATGTGGCCAGTATTTACGATATCCCAGTTAATTTTGAGAAGGATAAACTTTCGGCAAATTTAATGGAGTTGCTGAAACTACCAGTTACTAAGGCCGTTAATTTACGAGCCTGGAAAAACTTCTTACTCAGTCGCGAGCAAGCTACCGGCACAGTGAGAGTAGCGGTGATTGGTAAGCATTTTAGCTCGGGAGATTTTGTTTTGTCTGATGTTTATTTATCCGTCCTCGAGGCTTTGAAATTTTCCGCTGCCAAGTTGGGAGTGACGTGCGAGGTGGAATATTTGCCGGCTAGTGATTTTACCAGTAAGAAGGGTCTTGAGCGATTAGATAATTACCAGGGCGTCTTGATTCCGTCTTCATTCGGTAAAGAAGGAGTGGAGGGAGAGCTGGCTGTGATTACTTACTTGCGTGAACAACAGATCCCGTTTCTGGGCATTGGCTTTGGTATGCAGTTAGCAGTGATAGAATTTGCTCGTAGATTATTAGGGTTGAAAAAGGCTACTAGTGCAGAGATTGATCCAAAGGCAATAGAGTTGGTCATAGAGCCAATCGCTGATATTCCTGAACATCATATGGAGGGTAGGTGGATTCGCTTAGGGAGTCACGAGATTGATTTGATCAAAGAGAGTGTGGTCGGTGAAGCTTATAATAAGGCAACAATTCAGGAAAGGCACCGACACTCCTTCGCTGTCAATCATGATTATCTGGAAGCTTTGCAAGAGAAAGGTTTGGTTGTTTCTGCCACAAGCACAGCTGGCGAGAGCATGATTGTGGAAGCGGTTGAGCTGCCCAAGCATCAGCATCCGTTCTTTGTTGGTACCCAATTTCAGCCAGAGCTGCAGGCACGGCCGTTAGTTCCTAATCCACTCGTCACTGCTTTTTTGGCTGCTGCCCTAGCGAAAAAGCGTGAGTAAGAGGACTGGAGGAGAATGACTTCAGAAAACCAATTCGTTGTGTTATAATCCCACCATCTTAGGTATTCCCAGCGTTGGGAATACCTAATTAAGAATATTGCCGGATCGTCTAAAGGTAGGACACCAGGTTTTGGTCCTGGGTATCGGGGTTCGAGTCCCTGTCCGGCAGCCAACTCGTGCTAGTACGAAGAGTTTAATTACTTTTGATATACTTTGGATATGAATACTGATATCAGAGTTGCAGTTTTGATTGAAAAAGACGGAAGGTTTCTTTTAGGACAGGAGGCTACAAAAATTATCTATGGTTTATGGAACTGGCAGCAAGGTAAAGTCGAAGGAGTAGAGGATTTAGAGGTCGCTGCAGTTAGAGAAGTAAAAGAAGAGACTGGGCTTGATGTTGAACTAGTAAAGAAGCTAACCGTAATAGAAAATCCATTTCTTGGAACAAAAGAAACACACGTTTATTTAGGAAAAATAATTAGTGGCGAATTAGCATATGCAAAGGATGAAATTCTTGACCTCCAATGGTTTACAAAAGAACAGATTAAGCAGATGCAAGATAAGCTCACGGGTAACTGGTTGATTAACGTTATTGATTCACTTGATGTACCAAAATAAATTAAGCGCACGAGACCCTTCTGATTTAGATTCAAAAGAATAGTTAAAAGGTCAAGCTGAGCTTGACCGTGTACGGTTCTAGCTCGAGACGGCCAGCGAGTATGTAACGTAATCTTATTACGTTACTAAGACGTCTAAAGGAAACAAGACTCCATTGGGGCAAAAACAGTCTGGGGGACTGTTTTTGAGGATTCGAAAAGCTTTTGAGGCAGATTAGGAGGCGATAGCCGAACTAATCTGTCCAAAAGGTGTACTGAACTCGTAGAGTTCGAATCCCTGTCCGGCAGTAAACATACTTACTAAATAATACCAGTAAGCCATATAATTTTTCACAGCAAGTCGAATTCTATTTCTGTGTGCTGATATTGCTAGATCAGTTCTATTTTACTTGTGTTTGGATCAACGTCCCGCAAAACTAACTATAGTTTGATTGAGATTTTTTATAATAAGAGACAACTATTAAGAGAATTTGCAACTTAAGTGTGGGTACTCTTTTACTATTAATAAATATCATTTAAAATAAGTAGGTAAATATTATTAATGGCTAAGGGTACAAAAATTATCAAGCAAGGTGTGGCGCATCAAGTTCCGAAAGATTTGCGGGTGGTTTTGAGTGCTGATGAAAAACTCTTGAGTAATTGGAATAATTTAACCCCGTTGGCCAGGAACGAATGGATTTGTTGGCTAGTTAGCGTCAAGAAAGTAAGTACTCGTCACCAGCACTTAATCCGACTGCAAGAAGAAATTAGTGCTGGCAAGAAGCGGCCGTGCTGTTGGGCTGGTTGCTCGCATCGGGATAAAAACCGATCAGTAAAGTTATCAAAGGTTGTTGTATAACCAAGTGAAGCGGTATACTGAATAAGTAACCTTATGAAAAAAGTGCAGCTCGGGAAAACCTTCGGTGAGAAAGTGGTGGATTTAGCTAAACGTATTCCAGCGGGGAGAGTAGTGACTTACGGTGATTTGGCCAAAGTCGCTGGCGGTGGTGGGCAAGCCGCGCGGAGCGTGAATGGTATTTTGGTGAAGGCCGATAGAAATGGAGTGAAAGGGATCCCGTTCCATCGGATTGTCTATGCTGGAGGTCGGGTGTGGCTAGGTAATAACCCAGACGAACGACTAGCAATTTATAAAAAAGAAAAGATTGATATTGACAGGAGGGGAATGATTGTGAATTTTGCTGAAGTACATCTCACTAGAGATAATCGCTAAATCTCTACAAGAAGTAGCTATTTCTGCATGGGGTAACTCTGTACAGAACAGGGAACACGTGTTTTGTCAATGAGGTAAATGCCTGGTGAGGTTTACGAGGTTGTCTTTTTCTTTTACGTTTACGTAGGTTCCTCTATTTATAATAAGTCTGCCCTACGTGGAATACTCTATTTGAACGAAGTATTTTTGAGAAAAAGGATTATTTAGAAAATACCAACTTTTGACCTGGACTAATCAAATAAGTGTGATATTATTTAGGTTGGAAGTAGAGGAGGAAAAAATGGAGATGAATCACAACTTCGCGTCCGGTATCGAATATTCAATATCGGAAGTGGTGCCCGGACTGGAGGGGGGTAATGTCTCTTACTCGGTGATCGTGAAATATCGCGGTCGTTGGGGCGGAGCAGCTACCAATCGACGCCTGGCTGCAACTCTTTTGGAAGCGGAAAGGCTTCTGGAAGAAATGTTGGAACAGGCTGTCGTTGCCACCACTCCAGTTTTCCGGGCGGAGCATGGGCCTGGGCAGTTCCGGTGCGGACTGGCTCTGCCCAACGGCGTCACGGTCAGTGACCGTGTACGAGAAATCCTGAGCGGGGTGCGTCATCAGATTGTGGCGTGAAGTTCTCAAGAATAACAAAAAACGGAGAGAGGAATATGCTTCGCTCGCGAACATAAGACCTCACCAGCTTACTGGTGAGGTCTTTCTTCTTTCTGGTGCTTAATAATCGGCAGCGGTAATGATTAAGAAAAAACAAAACAAACTAAAGCAGATAAACTTTATTAGTTTCGCGCCTAAATAAGGTTATCCCCGTAACCTCTTACGAGGTGTCGGGGTAATTTGTAACTATAGCTGTAGTTTAGATCTTAAGTTTGAGGTTTTCTTTGATCCTATCGCTAAGGAAACCTTTCTGGAGTATAATATTGAGTATTATGAATATTAGTAAACTATTTGATTATGCCCAGCCGCTAGTGGCAGCGGCGACGATCTTAGTTATCGGCTTGGCGGGAATGGTTTGGTATGGTGCCCATGTTTTTTATCAGGTGAAGTTGGCTAATGATACTATTGAGGTGACCGGTTCGGCTAAAGAGTCTGTTGTGTCTGATTTAGGTCGATTGACTATTAGTCTCGATACAAAATCTGGACTTAATGACCAGGAGGCAGCAGCTAAAAGACTGCAAGCTGGCGTGGATAAAATTGTGACCTTTCTCAAAGAGCAGGGTCTGACAGAAATAGAAACTCCGGCAGGGAACACCAATCCAAATTTTTATTATCCACAGAACTCGGAGCCAGTGCAGACTGGATTCCAGCTAAACCGCAGTGTGGTGGTCCGCAGTTCCGAGGTAGCGAAGCTGGGTGATTTTGCTAATAACGCCGCGGTCTTTGCAGGCAGTGGTTACAACGTCTCTATTTTTGGACTGGAGCTAACTTATAGTCAGTTGGATGAGAAACGAGTGAGTTTACTAACGCAAGCCATCAAGGACGCTACCGATCGAGCTAACGCCATCGCTATTAATTCTGGGCGTAAGGTAGGAAAGTTGCGCAATGCTTCCGGAGGAGTGGTGCAGGTTTTGCCAGCTGGCGGTGTGGATATCAGTGACTACGGCACTTATGACACGGCGAGCTTGAATAAGGATATTATGGTGACTGCTAGAGTCACTTTCGGTCTTGAATAATTTATTAAGAGAGGACTGTTCTAGTAATTTCAGACACCAGATTTGGTGGATTGGACGGAAAGTTAGTCAGCGGGAGTTTCTGCCCACAAGTGGGCAGAAACTCCCGCTGATAATCGGGGTATACTGGTAGGAATATGACTGAACTAATGCTGACTTTTATGAGTAGTCACGGTTACGTGGCTATTTTTCTGTTGATGATCCTGGAGCATATTTTCCCGCCCATTCCCTCAGAGGTGATTTTGCCGTACGTTGGGCACTCGGCGGCTATGGGTGAGATTAATGTCTGGCTGGGGATTATTATCTCTAGCGTCGGCTCACTTGTCGGAACTTCATTCTGGTTTCTGTTTGGCTGGGTACTGTCGGTGGATAGGCTGCATAATTTTTTCCAACGTTTTGGTGGCTATATTGCCATCACCGATAAGGATTTTACTAAGGCTTCGAAGTTTTTCGAACGCCATGAAAACGCTACCGTCTTTTGGGCTAGGATGATCCCGACCGTGAGGTCAGTGATTTCTATCCCTGCTGGTTCGGTACGAATGTCGCCCTGGCGGTTTTTGGTAATCTCTGGAGCAGGAACATTGATCTTTAACACCGGCTTGATTATGGCAGGCTACCTTCTTCTCGATGATATTTATTTAGTGGAGAAATACGTTAACCCTATTTCTAATTTGATTATTGTTTTCTTCGCCCTCGCTTATTTGGCTCAGGTGGTTCGTTTTTGGCGAGGGCAGAGGAAATAGCTCATTCTCCTTTGGTCTGCAGATTTTATTTAGGAAAGACGCGTTTTAGATCAGCCTGATGCCCGGCATAGGTCTCGTTACAGTACAGGTTGCCTCGATTGTCGTGAAAGTAGAAAAAACACTTAGTTTCGCGTGGGTTAAGGGCGGCAATGACTGCGTCGATGGAGGGGTTGGCAATCGGCCCCGGCGGCAGGCCGGCATATTTGTAAGTATTGTATGGTGAGTCGATGTTTTTGTCAGCCGGTAGTGGTTGGGGCCAATTAGTCAATCCGTCACGTTCCGCCTTAGCATACTGCATGGTGGCATCGAGTTGGAGTTTCATGTCAATAAATTGCCGATTCCAGATAATTCCCGAAATAGTACGCATGTCGTCAAAATCGTAAGCTTCTCTTTCAAGTAGAGAAGCGAAGGTGAGTACTTCGGTTAGAGGTAGAGCTTCGACGAGCTCTGCGGGGAAGCGGTTTACAATATTCTCTTGAAAGGCCGTTTTGATGACGGCTGCTACTTCGATCGGCGACGCTCCTTTTGCTACGGTGTATTTTCCAGGATAGTAAACACCTTCAGCAAAATGAAGGGGGTTATCCGCCATCACAGTCTGAAAAATATCTCTTTCTGACTGATCCCACCCCATTACTTTGCTGATATTATTTGTGACTTGACTGGCTTTTTCTCCAGATTGCACCACTATAATTCTTCCAGTAGAGGAGGCTAGATTTTGGTACCACTCCCACTGCACTAGTTGGGATTGAATTTTTTGCCACCAGTTTTCACTGGTGTGTTTAGGGAAATGATTAGAGGCGACCTCGTTTTTTAAGAATTCAGTGAGATTAGCTTGTTCAGAGATGATTTTGTTGACGGGATCAATTCCGACAGGAAAAGGTACGACCGCTACGCTAGTATCGACAACTCGATCTGGAAAAATCATTTTTGACAGATCAAATTGATAGGAAGGGTTTTTGTATAAATAAAAACTAATAATCAGAATAGCTAGCAATAACACCAGCAGAGAAGAACGACTGAAAACTGATTTTTTTAAAGTGAAATTATTTTTTTTGTCAGCCATAAAGTCCAAGCAATTATGACATTTTTCTATGTTTTTTCAACGGGCTGTTCATGTTATGATGCTGGAGTTATGGTGAACAGAAATTCGCAGCCAGAAATAACTTACATCTACGGTAAGCATGCCGTATCAGAAGCAGCGCGCTTGCGACCAGATATTTTTAAGGATTTATATTTGGATCCCGAATTTCGCGATCAGGAGTTTTTGTACAAACTGAAGAAGCTAACTCTAGGACCAAAACCACTTGACGAACGTAAGTTGCCAGGAGGTTTATCTCGAGACGCGGTACATCAGGGGGTGGTAGCTGGTATAAAGGTTAATAAATTAGTAAGAGAATACAAAGAGTTTATGGAGGTAGAAACTCTCACTAATGATTCGGCAGTACTAATTCTCGGTGAGGTACAGGATCCGCACAATGTTGGGGCCGCCATCCGTAGTGCAGCGGCTTTCGGCCTTAGGGCAGTGATGATTCCACCACACAATCAGGCACCTATCACTGGGACAGTTATTAAAGTTTCGGCTGGTATGGCCTTTCGGGTGCCTTTGGTAACTATTCGTAATGTGAATGCCACCATTGCTGATTTGCAGAAGCGCGGTTTCTGGGTTTACGGCTTAGCTGGAGAAGATAACTCAGTACCATTAACGACTGAGCAGTTCACCAAGCCGAGCGCTTTTGTGCTGGGTAATGAGGCATCGGGGTTGCGAGAAAAGACTAGGGAGGCATGTGATACTCTTCTCTCAATACCTATGCACCCACGATGTGAGTCGTTAAACGCAGCAGCAGCTACTGCGGTTACTTTATTTGCTTGGAGCGCACAACACCCAGGGGCTTTAAAATAATCCTAATGGAGGAGGTTCTTTTGAGATGTTTTGAGAGAGAATCCGTGTTATCCTAGAGGGGTTTGAATGTAGATAAGTTTTGATAATATTTAGTTAAGTTTAAAGTATGAGTGAAAATCTGGAGAAAAAACAGGAGGTTGTTGAGGAGGAAGTAATGGACGCGCCAGAAATGGCCGCGGGGGAAGGGGGGACTTCTACTGAAATAAAAACTGTTACTAAAAAAAGCCACCCTTGGCGTAACGCTCTACTGGCTATTATTGTGGTTGCTGTACTGACCGGTCTCTTGTTATATGGGTTGGAGAGGCAGGGGCGCCTAGAAACGGGTTGGTTTACGGCTTTGAATACATTGGTTAAAGAACGACAGACAGCCGCGCTGGTTAATGGGGTGAAAATTACCCAAGCTGATTACGAAAAGAATCTTAAGCAAGTGTCGCAGAATTTAAGAATGCAAGGATATGACATGAACAATAGTGAGATTTCTGCGGAGGTTTCTCAACAAGCTCTGGACATGCTTATTAATACAGAATTATTAAAGCAGGAGGCTGCCACTCAAGGAATTGTGGCGACAGATGAAGAGATTGCTAAGCGCTACAACGAAATTGCTGAACAGTTGGGTGGGGAAGAAGTTTTACTTGAACAGTTAGACTTGATGAAAGTTAGTCGGGAAGCTTTGCTGCAAGACATTAAGGACGAGTATGTAGTACAAGCGTTGTTAGAGAGTTCTATTGACCAAAGTACTATTGAAATTACCGAGGAGGAGATTGAGGCGGTTTACGATGAGGCTAAAGTTACTATGCCGGATAACTTACCAGAGTTTGATGAGGCTAGAGAGATAATTTTGTTACAATTACAGCAGGCACGTGAACAGGAACTGGTTCGTGATTACGTAGAAGGGTTGCGTGCTAAGGCCGAGGTGATTTCTAAGATCTAAATTGGAGAGAAGTGTGTGGGGGTAAGAAAGCCAGTTTTACTTTAGTAAAACTGGCTTTCTCGAGAGTGCTAATGACTTATAATGTAAAGATGGGTAGAGAAAACAGACCCGCGGTAATGGCAGGAAAAATACTATTGTTAGTAATCATAGTGGCTCTTGTGAGTGGTATCTGGTTTACTCAGAGTCAGCAGCGTAAAGTTAAGACTAGTTATTTAGTTCTGGGAACCGCAACGGTAGAAGTGCAGATCCTAGATACAGAAGCTCTGCGGGCGCAAGGACTGTCTGGTGTAGAATCATTACCAGCTACGACAGGAAGGTTGTTTATTTTCCCCCAAGATGGTGAATGGGGGATTTGGATGAAGGAAATGAGTTTTCCAATTGATATTATCTGGATTGATAGTCTGGGGGAGGTCGTGACAATTAAAGAAGGGGCTACCCCAGAGAGTTACCCTGAAGTATTTTTTCCTGCCGCTCCTGTAAGGTATGTAGTTGAGGTTAATGCCGGCAAGACGGCGGAATGGGGATTGACGGCGGGAGCGGTTGTTCCCGAGATAGCGGAGAAGAGATTGTTTGTAGAGTAAAAAATAATTTAAGTAAGAAAAGAGGCTCACTTTACAGGAGGTGATTTTATGCTATAGTATGGGAGCAGGGTTGGTCGCCCAGTTTCACTTTTTTCTTTGCCTTGATTATTAGTTACGGAAGGTTAGGAAAAAAGTGAAACTGGGAGGAAAGTCCGAACACGCCCCGGTCCCAGATTTTGCCTGCAGTACACTGCTGTTGGTAAAATCTGGGACCGCGGAGCCAGGTAGCGGGTAACCCCCGTCCCGAGCACGTCCTTGTGCGGGTATTGTCTCGAGTAGTTTCCTATTGAAGGGTAAGGAAATTACTGTCGTTAATATCCCCACCAGGACGTGCTTGGAGAGGTGCGAACAGAGACGCTGGTGCTGGAAACAGTATCAGGCATTCCTTTTTGGGGTGTAGCCGAGCACGTTCTGGTGCGATTATCGTTTTGAATAATGCTCTCACGAAGTTTCGTAATTATTCTGACTGTTTGATAGTCGCTCTAGAACGTGCTCGGGTGAAACGGCTAAATCCTTACTCGCGTGCAAGGCCGTGCCCAGCCCCAGTTTTAGTAATTATTTATTTTCCATCCGTAACAGGCTGATTCTGAGTGAGTAAAGCACTTTAGGTAATAAATGATTATCGAAACTGGGGCTGGGAGAGCCGCTTGAGGTAGTTGGTAACAGCTATCCCAGATATATGACCACCATGCCACACCTATTTTGCTATTGAGTCATTGTCCGAAAGGATTTTACTTTTGTGCCAGCCAAGTAGTTGACTCGATGATAAAATAGGTGTGGCATACAGAATTCGGCTTATATGCAGAAAAACCGTCAACCCTCAGGTTGGCGGTTTTTTGCTATGTTAATATAGAACTATATTAAGTTAACGGTTTTTGTTCGCCAGTTTTTATGAATATTCCATCTTTTTCACCATTATCAGCGACACCGCACTTCGACTCTCTGCATCGTTTCTTTTTGAAGTCTGCGGCTTTGAGTTTTTTTGTCACTTTTCTTGCTTGGCCACTACTTTTTCTTCCTAGAGTTGCGGCTAGCTTAGGAGTAGCTAAAATTTACATACTTTTATTTGGAATCTCCCTGTCTTTAATCTTATTGGCCTTGGCCACCTTGCGGAGCGGTCGCGTCAGTTATTGGTTTTCGCCAGTAGTAGTCTCATTTGGTGCGGTCGTAGCTGCTGCTGCCTTGTCTGGAATTTTAGCCGCCAGTATTAAACAGTCATTCTTCGGAGTGGTGCTCGACGTCTTTACTGTTGGCAATTTAGCACTGTTAGGGATGGTGCTGGTTACCACAATGGTTCTGGTCAGCACTAAAAGAACTGCGCTGTTCATCAGTGTGGGACTATTTGCGGCTCTTAGTGTGGTGAGTTGGTACCAGTTGTTTGTTGTATTGACTAAAGGGCAGGTCTTTGGAATGAATCTTCCGGCCTGGAGTCAGGCCCTCGTTGGTAGTCTGGCAGACGTTGGTATCTTGGCGGGATTTCTCGTAGTGGTGACACTGGTAATTGTTTCCCAGAAGCGACTCTCAGGCACAATTACTGCTATTCTTGGTCTCAATATTCTCGTCGCATTATTTAACCTTTTACTCCTCAATGCTGGTTTTTTGTGGCTCATGTTGTCAGGGTTCTCCTTGCTGTTATTGGTATACTCACTGGTCAAAGACTTGTTTATCCTACCAAGCGAAAGAGTTAGTTCACCAAAGTTAACCATTAAGAATTTATCAGTAGTAATTTTGTTGACGGTCTTTTTAGTAACCACAGCGATGCTTTTTTTGGGTACTAGTTTCAACCAGAAAGTCACCAATTATTACAATCTTTCCTATATGGATGTGCGACCAAATATTGCCGCCACAATCAGTATTGGTAAGGATATCTACCGTCAGAACTTCTTCACTGGTAGTGGCCCAAATACCTTTGTTGAAAACTGGCGACTTTATAAAACTGAGGATATCAATCAAACTGTTTTTTGGAATACTAGTTTTTTTAGCGGCGGTAGCTATCTCTTTACTTGGTTTGTGACGACCGGCGTCATTGGTGTGTTAGCTTGGTTGTTCTTCTTGGGTAGTTTGGTTTATGAAGGGCTGCGAATGCTGTTACGTAAACAAGATCGTCCAAATACTTTGTGGTTTTTATTTGGTAGTGCGGCTTTTTCGGGAGCAATTTATTTATGGGCAGTCCTTTTACTGATGACGGCTGGCTTTGTGCCGATTTTAATAGCGGTAGCCACGACAGGATTACTGGTAGTTAGTGCTAAGCAATTATCTGGTACGGAAAAGCTGCAGCTGGTGGTTAACGGTGATCGACAAAAAGGCTTCGCCTTAGTGGCCGGTGTCCTGGTGCTGATTGTTTTCCTGATCTCTTTTAATTACTTAGCCACTAAGCAATTACTAGCTGCCTACAACTACGTCACTTTGCCAAGCAAAATCTCTGCTGAAGCAGAGTTGGGAGAGTGGGAAGCAGGATTGGTAAAATCTTACCAGCTTTATACTTACGACTTGTATCTGAGAGAGCTGGTGGGGGTTTATCAGAGTCGATTGGGGCAACTTCTAGCGATTGCCGAGCCGGATGATGGTGACCGAGAGGAGTTTGAGGGTCTATTTCTTTCGACGATTTCGACCGCTGAGACCGCAGTCAGTCTTAACCCGCGGGACGTCAATAACTGGTTGGCCTTGGCTAGTACCTACTCGCTACTAGTCTCTACCGAAGTGGAGGGAGCTGATGATAAGGCTAACGACACTTTCAAGCACGCCTTAAGTTTGGAACCGAATAATCCGCTCTACAATCTTTATCTGGCACAAGTCAGCGCTCGGATGCAAAAATATGATGAGTCTCGCGAATATTTGGACAAAGCTTTAAAACAGAAGCCTAATTTTACCGAGGCGTTAAACTTCTCTGCGCAGCTAGAGGCGACAGCTGGAAATCTTGATAAGGCTATTGCTAGTACTAAAACTTTGTTAAAACTGGAGCCAAATGTACCTGGTCGCTATTACCAGTTGGGAGTATTGGAAATAGCTAAGGAAAACCCAGAAGAGGCTATCAAGGCGTTTACCCGCGCTCTTGAACTTGATTCTGATTACGCCAATGCTCGTTATATGCGTGCCATTCAGTACCTAAACCAGGGTGAGAAAGATTTGGCAATTACTGAGTTGGAGAGCGTTAAGCAACTTTCTCCAGATAATGACTTCTTGATTGAGATAATTAGTAAGATTAAAAGTGGTGAGATCACAGAAATAAACGTTACTGGCGGGGAGACACCAGTAGTCTCCGAGAATGTGCCGCCTTCAGTAGGTGCTCCACCGAAGCCTGAAGAGGTCACCTCCAGGGTGATTGAGGATCCCGATCAGGTAGACACTAACGTTACCGAGTCGGAAATGGTAGAGTAGACCTTATGGTGCGGCAGATACTGGGGGTCTTATATAAAGAAATTAAAGGTTTGCACCAAGCCGCTTATATTATTGCGTTCTTCACACTGGCTTCACAGTTACTTGCGCTCGTTCGAGATCGAGTGTTGGCACACCAGTTTGGTGCGGGTGCGGAGTTAGATATTTACTACGCAGCTTTTAGAATCCCTGATTTATTATTTACTTTATTTGCCTCGGTATTGTCGGTCTATGTACTGTTGCCGTTTGTTACGCGGCTGGAGGAAAGAGACCATACTGGGAACAGGGTTGTCAACCAGATGATGACCCTGTTCTTACTTGTGTATCTAGTGGTAGCGATAATCCTATTTGTCCTGGCTCCAATAATCTTGCCGAAAATCTTCCATGGTTTTGCTGTCGAAGATCAGTTGAAGCTGACGCTGCTAACACGAGTGATGTTACTCCAGCCGTTTTTCCTCGGATTATCTAGCCTAGCCGGAATTATCACCCAGCTTTCACAGCGGTTTATTATTTATGCTATTTCGCCTCTGTTATACAATGTCGGTATCATTTTTGGTGTCATGGTCCTGTATCCAGTGATAGGTATCAGTGGTTTAGCCTGGGGAGTCGTGCTAGGAGCAATTGGCCACCTAGCAGTACAGTTGCCGATGGTCTATAAGAATCATTTTTCTCCACGATTAATTTTTAAGTTTGACTGGCGTCTCTTGAGGGAAATTGCCGCAGTGGCTATTCCACGGTCGGTTACTCTATCCCTTAATCAAGTGCTGTTTATTTTTCTCTTCAGCTTGGCTAGTGTGATGACGGTCGGCTCTGCGTCGGTGTTGCAATTTGCTTATAATCTACAATCGGTACCCTTAGCAATCGTGGGCATGAGTTATTCCATTGCTGCGTTTCCTACTTTAACTAGCTTACTTTCGCAACAAAAAATTGATGTTTTTAATACCCATTTATTG
This sequence comes from uncultured Patescibacteria group bacterium, assembly GCA_934699595.1. Taxonomy (GTDB): domain Bacteria; phylum Patescibacteriota; class Minisyncoccia; order Phycocordibacterales; family UBA918; genus OLB19. The sequence goes on along the minus strand of CAKUWT010000003.1, from coordinate 58,829 downwards.
ACTGCCTTCCGCCACATTATTTTCTGGTCGTTACCGATTACTGGCTTAGTGATCGTGCTCCGTGCACAGATCGCCCGTGTCTTGCTAGGCACTGGCGCTTTTGATTGGGATGATACTCGCCTCACGGCTGCAGCACTGAGCATTTTTATTATTACTCTAGTGGGGCAAGCAATCTCTTTGTTGCTGATTAGAGCTTTCTATGCGGGCGGTTATTCCAAGGTGCCACTCATTGTTACCAGTATTTCCACCCTGGTAGGGGGGGCTACTGCCTGGTGTTTGATGCTGTTGTTTCAACAAAATGAGCATTGGCTGGCTGAGCTGTTGGCCTTGTTCCGTATTGCTAATGTGGAGGGTGGTGAGGTTCTGATTTTGCCGATCGGCTTTTCGGTGGCTACTGTTATTCAGGTAGTTTTGTTGCTGGTCTTTTTAAAAACTAAGTTTGCTATCTCCTATCGGCCCCTGCAGAAAAAGCTGCTTCAGGCCATTTTGGCTACTTTAGCGGGCAGTTTCGCTGCTTATATCGTTTTGTTTTTGGTGGTAGACGGTATTAATCAGAATACTTTCATCGGTATCTTTTTGCAGGGAGCGATTGCTGGCAGTATTGGCCTCCTGGTTGTTATTCTCACTTATTTAAAACTTGGATCCGAAGAAATGACTGAAATTTACTACTCTTTCCATGCTCGAGTCTTTAAAACTAAAGTGGTCGTCTCCCAGGATGAGATCCTCTAGATTTTTTACCAGTTACGGGGTAGAGTTAGCCGAACCGATAGTTTTATGAATATTCGTAACTTTAGTATTATCGCCCACATTGATCACGGTAAGAGTACCCTGTCTGACCGCTTGTTAGAATCGACCAAAACGGTTGAGGCTCGCTCAATGAAGGCGCAAGTTTTAGATTCTATGGATCTAGAACGGGAGCGTGGTATTACCATCAAAATGCAACCGGTGCGGATGCATTATCAATACCAGGGTGAGGAGTACATTTTGAATCTGATAGATACCCCTGGCCATATCGACTTCTCTTATGAAGTCTCGCGAGCGCTTAATGCGGTTGAAGGTGTGCTGCTTTTGGTAGACAGTACTCAGGGCATCCAGGCGCAGACTCTGACTACTCTAGATATGGCGAAGAAGCTCGGCCTAATAATTATTCCTGTCTTGACCAAAGTGGATGTGGCACATGCACGAGTGGAAGAAGTGCGACAAGAGATGGTCCGTCTCTTGAACTGTTTGCCTGAAGACGTCCTAGCGGTCTCGGGGAAAACCGGGGAAGGAGTCGCTAGATTGTTAGAAGTAATTTGTGAGCGTATTCCTGCTGCTCAAATCGAAGTTGATGACAAAGATTACCGTGGTTTGATTTTTGATTTTCAGTACTCTAACCATCGTGGCATCATCGTCTATCAACGAGTATTTTCAGGCTCGGTAAAGAAAGGGGACAAGCTTGAGTTTGCCGCCACTGGGAAGGTATTTACCGCTTTAGAGGTGGGGGTTTTGTCACCAGCAGAATTATCTACTGGTAGTCTGCACTCTGGGGAGATTGGTTATATCGTCACTGGTATCAAAGAGCCGGGAGTGGCAAATGTGGGGGATACGCTCCGGTTTGAGCATAGTCAAGCACCTGCCCTACCAGGCTATAGCACGGTGCCGCCAGTGGTCTGGGCGAGTATTTTCCCCGAGAGTCAGGATGATTTTACTATCTTGCGCCAAGCGCTTGATCGCTTACATCTATCAGATTCGTCACTATCTTTTGAAGAAGAGTCTTCAGGGGTGCTAGGTCGTGGTTTCCGGTGTGGCTTTTTAGGAATGTTGCATATGGAGATTATCTCTGAGCGTCTACGACGAGAGTTTTCTATGGAGATTATTATTACTTCACCGTCTATCGCTTACGAAGTGACGGATAAGGATGGGAAGACGGAATTGATTTATGCGGCCTCACGTTTTCCAGACCATGGTGCGAATGTTTCGGTGCGAGAGCCATGGATTTTGGGGCAGGTGATTTCACCACCAGACTACCTTGGTAATATTATGACTCTAATGTACGAACACGAGGCGAGTGTAATTGATACTGAGGTTTTTATCGATGGGCGGACTATGTTGGTTTTGGAGATGCCGTTGCGTGAACTAATGCGAGGTTTTTTTGATAAGTTAAAGAATGCTTCCAGTGGCTACGGTTCGCTTTCTTATGAAATTGCTGAAATGCGTCCAGCCAACGTAGCTCGTCTTGATGTCCTGATTGCTGAGGAAATTATGCCGGCTTTTTCTCGAGTAGTAGGGATAATGCGAGCAGAAATAGAAGCGAAAGCAGTGGTGGAAAAGCTTTATCACACACTCCCGAAGCAACAGTTCGTCACCAAGATCCAAGCCAAGATTATGGGTAAGATTATTGCTACTAGGAAGATCTCTGCTCTCCGTAAAGATGTCACCGCTCATCTTTACGGAGGTGACATTACCAGAAAGAGAAAGCTTTTGGATAAACAAAAGAAAGGCAAGAAGCGAGCTTTGGAGCAAGGTAAGGTGCATATTCCGCAAGAAGTTTTCTTGCAGATGATGAAGAACGATTAAATTGGTTGATAACCTCAGGGGGTGGGATTGAATAAATAAACCCAATAGGGCTACATCCGAGGGATGTAGCCCTATTGGGTTTTGTTAACTTTCTAATAAGACCTCAACCTTAGAACAGAAAGAGGGTACCCACCATACTCAAGGAGATCAGAACAGCTAAAACAATCCATGCCCACTTAAATACCTTCCTTGTCTTTTTGTTATATAAGAAACTCATAGTAGAATGTATCATAGCATATGACTCAGTTTTACCAAAGAAAAACCTTTTTTCATTTTCTTCGTTCCAACCTGGGTATCTTGATACTCATAATTATTTGTATTTTGGTGGCAAGAGCCGTCTATGCACGATATGTTGTGGAAAGAGAAATGTATCACCGTCAGGTAGAGATTGGGGCTAAGGCCGAGCAGCTGCGGGAGCGTAAAGACCGATTGCAGGAACGAGTGGAGTATTTATCTAGCGATCGAGGTATTGAAGCGGAGATGCGACGTAATTTTGATGTTACCAAACCTGGAGAAGAGGTAGTGATTATTCTTGATGAAGAAGAGGGGCGAAAGATAGAGCCGCTGCCAGAAGTAGAGCCGGCGAAACCCTGGTGGCGTTTCTGGGAGTAGTTTTTTCTGGTACAATACAGGAGTCCTTTTAGTAAGACTTAAGTAAGAATAAATTTTATGAAAAAAACTGTTACCATTTATAGTACCCCCGTTTGTCAATACTGTCACATGGCTAAAGATTTCTTTAAAGAGAATGGTGTAGAATTTACTGAGCATGATGTGGCGGCTGATACTGACAAGCGCCAAGAAATGATCGAGATGACAGGCCAAATGGGTGTGCCAGTTATCCGTATCGACGACAGCATTTTGGTGGGCTTTGATGAGGCTAAGTTGCGTGAGTTGCTCGAAGTAGCTCCAGCGGAATAGGAAAAAAGTATCGAACCTAGACAGAGATTGTCAAAATAAAATTCTCCCATACATATGTGGGAGAGTTTTGTTTTTTAGTGATGAACCGACTCCTGTTCAAGAAAGAGCGTTATTTATACCACAAGTTAATCCTCCGCAACACTGCGAAGGGTTAACTTGTGTAGAATAGTATCGGTATTCCATAACTACTAGTGCCCCGGGCAGGAATCGAAACTTACAATTTCAGTACCCCAATTGGATATTTCTTTCGGCTATCGCCTGAGAAATATCTCAATCAGGCTTCGATTCACGAAAACAGTCCCCCAGACTGTTTTCACCCGAACAACATTCAGTATTTTAAAATAAAGCCTTACAGCATAATAATATTTACTGCCAAACTGTGCCCCGGGCAGGAATCGAACCCACATTTTTTCCTTAGGACGGAATTGTTCTATCCATTGAACTACCGGGGCAATTTTATTCTCTCTACTTTAGTACTATACCAAAACCACGTTCCAGCCCACAGTTTTTCCTGATAGACGGGGCAGGTCTCTCCACTGAATTACCAGGGCAGAGCTGTTTTTGGTCAATTGCTTAGTCAGTGACCGACCTCACAATAGCATAATTAGTCTTAGTTTGGTATTATAAAAGCACTTATGGATTTGGAACCAGAGAATGAGTTAGAGGAAGTCTTGCTAGAAACCTACCGCCTCACCAAGGAGAATAATCAATTTCTCCGGAAGATGCGACGCGACGCTAGGTGGGCATTTTGGTTTAAGATTCTCTACATCTTGATACTACTGGGGTTGCCAATTCTCCTTTATACCTACTATATTAAGCCGCAGGTACAGTCGTTGTCTAATTTTCAAACGGCTATTACTGGCGGAGCAGACAGTCGAGAGGCGGTGGAAAACTTTCGTGAGAATTTCAATGACATCCGGCAACTGTTAGGGCAGTAGGATTCTCCGCAAAGCAAGGTTGAAAATAAATGATAATCTAGTAAAATAGACAAACTGCTTGGGTAGCTCAGTTGGTAGAGCATTTCCCTGAAGAGGAAGGGGTCGCCGGTTCAAGTCCGGCCCCAAGCACTAGAAATTTTAGATCTAGTCATCTTGACTTTATCAAAAATTCGTGATATTGTAGAAGGTAGGAAGGGCAATCATTTTTAGGAGACGATGATGTCTGACATTCTGACGCTGCTGGTAGCAGCCTACACTATGACTGTGGGCTTCGCCATCGTCACGGGAGGGTTTAGGAATCTTTCTCGAGTGAATGGCTGGTGGATAAAAACTATCCGTCAGTTTGTCGGCTGGGCACTGGACCTCGTTGGGGACATGTTCAAGGGAGCCGCGGGCGTGACTCGTGGCCAAAAGAAAAAGAAGTAGAGGAGAGTTGTTGAAAAACAACAAGCAAAATAAAACAGCTCGGCACACCTGCCAAGCTGTTATTTTTTATGAGTTTTAATCCACTACTTTTTAGCAGTATGAGGCTTAACCTCCAATTGGGTACTGCGGTTCTTATCTAGCTTAGGCAGGCGGATTTCCAAAAAGCCGTGCTTCTCTTCAGCGGAGGCCTCATCAATAATCACTTCTTCAGGCAGGAGGAGGGTGCGGGTAAAGCCACCCCAGAAGAGCTCGCGGTGGTAGTAGTTGTCATCACTCGCTTCTTGAAATTCTTCACGTTGGCCACTGATCGTGACCATGTCACGAGTGATATTGATTTCAATGTCATTGGGATTAACTCCAGCCACCAGAGCCCGGATAATAATTGCGTCGTTGGTTTGGTACATATCGACAGGAAGCTCGCCCTCTTCCGGAGCATCGTCTACAACTTCTTCTTCGACCCCTTGCCAGTTGTCACTGAGATCCAGATCGTCGTGGTGATCGTAGTTATCAAACTCGCTGTCATCATCAAAAGACTTATCGAAATCGTCGACAGGGATGGCGCCAGTTAATCTTTCAAAAAATGAGGGTTTCTTCATAAATTAATTTAAATAATGACTACTATAGAGATCTAATTGTTTTATTTTTTCAAACAGGAAAAAGAGAATGACTACTCCTACCCAAACAAAAAGGAAAACAGACAGTACCGACCCGCCGTTACTATTCATTATAAAAAAGTTAAAGATGGTGTGCAAGGTGATGGCTAGGCATAACCCTAACATACTGGCGAGTAGTTTGGTGCCAGCTCGCTTATAAAAAGTGAAAGCCAGGAAGATACCGACTGTAGCTGAAGATAGGACGTGAAGTAGGGTGGCACCCACAAAGCGGAGCGCGCCATTCAAGGCGACATCGAAGTAATCACCAAGCAGAAAGGGGTTAAACATATAGAGAGCATTCTCGAGACAAGCAAAACCGAGAGCTACTGCGATCATGTAAATCACCATATCGACGGGTTCATCAACCTCATGACGCCAAAAAATCAAACCCAATGCTAAGATGTACTTGAGAGTTTCTTCAATTATTACCCACAAGAAAAGCAAATTGGTGTGGCTGTAGGTGTCCAGGACTAGTTTTTGTAGAGGAAGAGCGAGAGGGACTACAGCCATACCGGCCACGAAAGCTAAGAGAATAATCGGTAGCGGTTCAGGGTTTTGCTTATCTTCACGTAGCCAAAACCATAGCCAGAAAAAAGCTGGCACCAGACTAATCCCCAAGGTTATGATGAATTCAAGGCTGAAAAATACCGACACTGCTGGTAGTGTAGCATAATACTAGTCTCAACCTGATTAAACTTAGAGGGATAAAGACACTATTTAGGCCACTGAGCGACCATTAACAGCTTGGAAGTCCTTAGATTAGCTGGTAATTCTTGCCAGATAGTTTCGGTAATAAACGGCATGAAGGGATGAAGGGCAATAAGGCTGTCTCGTAAACAGGTGCGGAGGACGGCCTGACGGGCGTGTTTGACGTCTCGGTCTTCGCCTTGTAGCACGGCCTTAGCTCCCTCGAGTACCTTATCAGCCAACTCATGCCAAATATAGTGATAAATTTTTTCGGCTGCTAAATGGAGACGGTATTCTTCAATATCTTTACCGATAGTGTCTATTTGTGACTGCAGCTCTTGGAGGATGGCGTTATCAGTCTCACTATAAATCGTTTCTTTGTGGGGATCGAAGTCGGCTGTATTTTCAAGAATGAAACGAGTGATGTTCCAGAGCTTGTTAGCGAACTTCTTATAGGCACGTACTTTGTCTTCAGAGAGTGGCATGTCAGCACCAGGCGGGTTGGCTACCACAAAAGCCATGCGGGTAGCGTCAGTCCCAAATTCTTCACCTAGGTCGATAGGGGAAAGAACATTACCTTTGCTCTTACTCATTTTTTTGCCGTGTTTATCAAGCACCATACCGTGGAAGTAGATATCTTTAAATGGTACCTGGTTGGTTAGATAGAGGCCAAACATCAGCATCCGTGGCACCCACTTAAAGACTAAGTCGGCACCAGTTTCCATGACGTTGGTGGGGTAGTAAGTCTTAAAATCTTCACCCTCAGGATAGTTAAGGGTGAGAAGAGGCCACTGTCCGCTGGAGAACCAGGTATCAAAGGTGTCCGGATCTTGTTCCCAGCCGTCGCCTTCAGGGCGTTCTAGACTAGCAATGGTCTCAGTTACTTCACCATGCTCGTCATACTTAAACCAGGCGGGAATACGAATACCCCAGACAATCTGACGAGAAATGTTCCAATCTTGTGGATTAGCCATCCAGTGACGAAAGATTTTTTCGTGGCTTTCAGTGAGGAAGCGGAAACGTTTTTGGTCCAGCGCATCTAAGGTCATTTTGGCCAAGTCGTCCATCTGTACAAACCACTGGGCTTTTACTTGCGGCTCTACCACAACTCCGGTACGCTCGCAAAGTCGTACGGCGTGGTGATAGTTTTCATCAATTTTTACCAACAGGCCTTTCTCTTTTAGTTTTTCAACAATGAGCGGTCGAGCATTAACAATACTCATGCCGGCAAATTCTCCCGCTACTGGTAACAGCTTGCCGTCCCAGTCGATGATTTGTTCCAATGGTAGGTTATACTTCTCAGCTAACTCAAAATCTACCTGGCTGTGCCAAGGAGTAATGGTCATCGCTCCAGTCCCGAGCTCCATATCAGCCACTTCATCCTTAAGAAGGGTGGCGGTAATTGGACCATTAATCCACTCTACCTCAAATTCTTGCCCATGTTTGTATTGAGAATATCGGGGATCGTCTGGATGCACGACAATATATTTATCAGAAAACTTGGTCTCGGGACGAGAGGTCCCGATAACGAACGGTCCATATTGGAAATAATAGAAAGGTTCAGTCCGCTCTTCAAAACAGGTCTCTATATCGGATAGGGAGGTCTTAAACTTGGGGTTCCAATGAATGCTGCGAGTGCCACGGTAGATTAGTCCGTCATTGTACATTTTAATGAAAGTAGCCTGCGCGGTTTTTACCACTTTCGGATCAAGAGTGAAAGTGTTGCGAGACCAGTCACAAGAGACGCCCAGGGCACGGATATCATCCTCCATCGTGCCCTTATTTTCCACGACAAAATCGTAGATCTCTTGATAAAGCGCCTCGCGCTCCATGCCGAAGCGAGAGCGGCCCTCTTTTTGCAGTTTCTTCTCAAACACACCCTGGGTTTCAAAGCCGGCGTGATCACTACCGGGTAAGAGAAGGGTGCGGCGACCTTGCAGGCGATGATACCGCACCATGATGTCCTTTAGGGTCATATCGGTACCGTGACCAGCATGTAGGCGACCGTTGGCGTTTGGTGGCGGCATAACAATGCTGTACGGTTCGGCAGTGACGTCAGTTAAGCCGTCAGCAACCATTCGGTCAGGGTTAAAATAGCCACTCTGTTCCCAGAGCTGGTAAATGCTCTGCTCATGAGCTGCCGCGTCATAAGGGGTGAGGAAAATATCTGATAAATTGTTTCCGAGATTATTTTTAGAATCGTCCTTAAGTATAGCCATATTAGGTTCATCTTAACATAAAAACGGATGAAATAAACTATTGTTGAGGTAGTCGATAATAGAAAAGGCACGCCCTGAGAGGGACGTACCTTGTGGTAAAGAACAGTTCAGGATTTGATGTTCAAAGATCTACACGGAAGGCTGGATTATGTCGATCTATTGGGGTTACTGGCTGGCGGTCGCCTTGGCGCAGGTTCCATTCTGCATCCAAGTCGGAAGCAGGATCGGTCCCCATCTCCTTTGTGGCACTTCCCCAGCCGTTCGGCTTTTGTTGTGGTTGGTGACTTGCTCCAAAACCAGCTGCTCTAGACATCGCTACTCTCCTAATTTTACAACTCGCCTGATTGCGAGCTGCTCCTAAGTTAAGAAGAAGTTTTTACTTAGGAGCAGCCAACAATAATCTTAAAAAGTAAATTAGAGTGAGTCCTGAAAGGAAAATAAAAAGTGCGGAGCTTCCCATACTTGGGAAGCTCCGCACTTTTTCCTCAAACCACAATTATTCCGTAATGGTTACCGTAGAAAAAGCTGGCGCTCCCACTCGCGTAAACCAATACCAAAAGAAATTAGTGACAAATTTTTTCATAAGTTCAGTGTATCACAGGGCCTTGGGTTCGCCAAACTTGAGTCAGCAGCTTGAGTCAAAAATTACAGCGAACGATTACCTTCCGCACGGATGAGGTCGATACTACCGGCGGTGCGGGCGTTGGCTGCACCTGCGTGGCCAGCGAGCGCAATCATGACGGCATTATCAGTCGCCAGGTTTTTGGAAGGGAAATAAACCTCCACTTCAGGAAAGTCTGTAAGTAACTCGGCAGTGAGAGTGCGTTTAAGGTGAGTATTGGCACTAACACCACCGCCCACAATGAGGGTCTTGGCACCAGTTTGTTGCAAAGCCTGGCGCACCTTGCTAAGCAATACTTCAACGACCGCATCCTCAAAATCTCGAGCCAAAGCAGCTCTATCATTGTCAGACAAAACTCGATCTTTGGTGGCATAAAGCACTGCCGTTTTTAAACCAGAAAAAGAGAAGTCCAGGTCTCCTGAGCGGAGCATTGGTCGAGGAAGCGGTTTGCCGCTAAAAGCGGGTAAGTTTTGCTTACGAGCAGTGGCGGCTAAGCGGCTAATCTCTGGTCCACCTGGATAAGGTAATCCTAAAAGCCGGGCCACTTTATCAAAAGCTTCACCAACGGCGTCGTCTCGGGTCTGGCCAATTTTTTGGTACTGTCCCCAGTTTGGCATGAGGACTAGCTCGGTATGTCCGCCAGAAATTAAGAGGGCGAGAGTAGGGAAACTGATGTTTGTCAGCTGGTCATCACGTTCGTGATCATAAATACTGGCAAGAATATGTCCAGCCATGTGATTGGTCGGCACTACTGGTGCTTTGACAAGAGTGGCTAAGGCTTTGGCAAAACTTACCCCTACCCATAAGGCTGGTTCCAATCCTGGTCCGTTGGTGACAGCGATCAGATCGATTTCCGGTAATTCGTATTTGTCTAAAAAAGTGAATAAGGCATCAGCCAGGCCAACTTCACGGGCGAGATTGTCACTAAGTGCACTCTTGGTCGCTTCGTCCAGAGTAGTTTGTCCAGGAATGAGTAAGTCCGCTTCTTGGAGAGCAGCTTGCAGCATGGGCACCAAGGCTTTGGCGTGTTCACGTTTGGCTAAGTTCGGATAGACGCCGCCGTATTCTTGATGCAGAGCGATTTGTGAAGCAAGTCCATGGCCGAGAATCTCGTAAGTGGCCTCCGGAAAATCTCCAGTCGCTTGTACTAGACTAATGCCAGTTTCATCACAACTTGTTTCAATGGCGAGAATCAGCATCACTTGGTTATAGCAGATTTAAGGAGATAAAAAAAGATGGAAACGGGCTCTAGAGTTAAATTGTGGAGTTTAAAAACTCAAATGGTAAGTCAGCGAAGCTAGCGACGCGGAAAGCGGCTGCGTTTTTATGTCCACCGCCACCGTATTTTTGAGCGATGGCGGCCACATCAGTGTCGCCAATACTTCGTAATGAGACATGGATCGCACCATTTAATCGGTAGTAAACGATACCAATGGCCTCAAGGCCTTCATGCTGATTTAGCTCAGCTAGTTTATTGCCGATTATAGAGCGGTAGAGACGGTCTGTATTGATTGCATATAGCTCTTTACCGGCAAAAAGTACTTTCTCCCTAAAGGCCAACATCTGATTAATTAATGTATCTTCAAAATAAGTAATGATTTTTCCAGTCCTAATGAATGCTTCACGACGTTCAGGATCAGTTAACTCCTGGCTCACATTATCCCAATCCGTAAAGCGAAGTGGGCTAAGGTGTAAGGCGGCATTAAATTCTAGATGATCAGGAAGTGACATTCTCCATAAATCGTGATCCTCGATGTAAAGTAGTATCTCTGGAACTGGTTCGTCTGGATGAAAATACTGCCAGGCGAGTACCGCACCGGAATGGTCGTTATTAAAAATATTTTGCGGGAATGACTCGACAGTTTCCTTGGCGGAGATATGATGGTCAATCACGACTACGGATTTGTTGTCCTCGGTTAGCTGTTTTAATACTTCAAACGGATAGCTATAGTCGAGAATGTAAACTTCTTTATTTGTAAGCCCTTCTGGAGCTTCGTCTCGTTTACCTGAAGGGAAGTAACTCGCCTCATCACCAAACTTTTTCCAAGCTGCATAGGCAGCACCAAAGCCGTCATAGCAGTTGCCGTGATAAATGACGATGATGTCTTTGAGTTGAGTAGGGTTTATTTCAGTCATAAGCAATATATTGTTTACCGTTTAGTGTACCTTACTTTTAAGATTGTGCCGAGAACTGCTTCTGGGTGTATACTGCTAAGTATGAAAAAGAGTTCTCTGTACCAAAAGTGGCGTACTAAAATTATGACTCATGCTGATAACCAAGCCTTTACTAGAAAGGGTTGGGAACCGCTGTTCAGTTGCTCCAAGACGGCCAAGATTGTCGTGATTGGGCAGGCGCCTGGTATTCGAGCGCAGGAAATTAATAAGGTCTGGGAAGATAAGAGTGGGGAAAGACTAATTGATTGGCTGGGAATTACTTATGAGGAACTGCGTGATGATAGAATCGTCTCTCTATTACCGATGGATTTCTACTATCCGGGCAAAAACGAGAAGGGGGGAGATTTGCCACCGCGGAAAGGATTTGCCGAGCAGTGGCACACACCAATTCTGGCAGAGATGCCAGATACCAAACTGATTGTTCTGGTTGGAAAGTACGCACAAGATCACTACTTGAGTAAAGAAGTGCGGCGAAAAAATCTGACCGAGAACGTCTATCATTATCGTGACTTCTTACCTGATTTTTTTCCAATAGTGCATCCGTCGCCGCTGAACTTTCGTTGGCTAGGGAGGAATCCGTGGTTTGAGAAGCAAGTGGTGCCAGCTTTACGTCGAGAGGTGAAAAAACATCTGAACGATTAGTAACTTAGGCTAAGTAGATTAGCAAAGAAAAAAGAAAAAGCGGGCGGAAAATAAATTTTCCGCCCGCCCGAGCACCATACTACTTTTGGTGAATTCTGCTTACGGCCGCCAGGAACTCTGACCAAGAACCGATCCGAGTAACTGTGGGTGACAAATTGGCAGTAGAATTATTTGATGAAAACAGAAAACGATGCGGGACGACATCCTGCAGCGGTTTCAGTTTGTATAAATCATCGTCTAGAAAGACATCAAGCCCTCGAGAAGCTTGGGACTTATCCTGGCGATAGCCGGTGGGCACAAAGCGCACACCTGCGCGGTAGTAATGATTCAGCCACTCCTCCGCCAGTGCCGCTGAAGCGTAGCGAGAAGAAATAATCTTCACTTGGTGACCGCTTGCTTGCAAATTTTCCAAACCCTCAATTGCTCCAGGTACGGGTCTTAGTTGACGGGTATAGAAAGGATTGCGATAAGACTGGTTCAGTACCTTAGTCAGTCGTTCTGGAGACAGGACTCGGATACTCCTTCGGTTTTCCCGCCGAAAGGCACTGGGGGGAATTGTTGCTCCATATAAATCATGGGCGATTTGGCTTTGTAGACGATTAACATCCGCCAGGACGCCGTCAAAATCGATACCGATTTTTAAAGCAGGCATGGTTTTCTCCTTCAAAATTCAATGTAATTTGTAATTAGCGCTATAAAAACGCTTCCTTGCCTATAATGTCACAAATATTAGAAAAGTAAAGACGTTAGAGTGGCGATCGTGGTGAGGCCTAATTACCTAAGGACATGTTGTTGCACCCAGACGTACATGGCGATGCCAGCCGCCACTCCAATATTGATGGAGCGAGTACTGCCAAATTGCTCAATGTAAATCAGATCATCAATGGCTGCGAGCATTTCTGCAGAGAGTCCTGGACCTTCGCCTCCAAAAATCAGTACTGCTCGTTTTGGTAAAGGGGTTTCAGACAATGGGGTTGCACCAGAAACAATATCAAGAGCAATTAATTGTCGATCAGGTACACTGTCAACAAAATCAGCAACTGAATCATGATAGACGATGCTGACATATTTGTCGGTCACCATGGCGCCACGGCGATTCCACTTTCTCCGGCCAATGATATGAATAGTTTCCACATTGAAAGCGTTGGCGCTTCGGACAATGGTGCCGATATTAAAATCGTGTTGCCAGTTTTCAATGGCAATATGGAGCATCGTAGTGGTGTGAGCCAGGTCAGCTTTGATGGCGGCATTACTCCAGTAGCGGTATTTGTCTAACACGTTACGTGTGTCTCCGTGCTCAAGTAATTCAGTGTCAAAATGCTCATCCTCAGGCCAAGGTTTTGGGTGTGGACCCACGCCAATTTTTCTCTGTTGCTCCATACTTTATACTTCGCACTTTATCAAAAATGAAAAAAGTGGAATGGTGGTGACCGATACAAGACTTGAACTTGTGACCTCTACAATGTCAATGTAGCGCTCTACCAGCTGAGCTAATCGGTCGGATTTTATATGGGTAGTATACAAAACTTTACTCTAAAAGCCAATGTTAGTCATCGCTAAAAACCAGCCGCAGTAAGCGTCGGATACATAATTTAGCTTCCTTAATTTCATCTTCTTTAAGATTTTCAAACTGCTCTTCAGCTCCCTTGGGAATATTCTGGGGTGAAATTGACTGCCCAAAGTCAATTACGTATAGGACACCATCACTATTTACCATGAGGTTGGCTGGTTTTATATCGCCGTGAAGACAATACTCGTGCATGGTGGTAAAAAAACGTTCTACATAGCCATCCATTTCTTCCATGCTAACCTCGGCCAAGCGAGATTCGCGGAGGGTCTGTTTGAATTCTTGAGTCAAACCGCCGTTGGTAAGTTGGTAAAGATTTGCTCCATCAATATGCTCCATACTGTAAAGTTGCAACTTCTCATTGGAGTGGTGTAGATATGGATGTGGTACGCGTAAATACCTAGAACGACGTGGGTTTTTTAGTTGAGCATCTTCAATAGTTTTCATTCTCTCAACCTCTTTGATAACGTCATGTTCTTGTTCGGCGGTCAGAGTCTTTGCTGTAGGGGTGATTACATATTTAATTGCCATAGGAATGGTAGTGGTATTCTCAGGGTCAGTTAAATTGTAATGTTTAACTTTGGCTGTCATGCCAGTACCAAGGTAATTATCGGGATTGTTAAAAACACTAGTTTCTAGGGAGTTAATTACCTCAGCTAATAGTTCAGGGTTATTTTTGAATATCTCCTGTAAATTAACGTCGCTAATTTCTGAGCTGGTCGTCGCTTCGTGACGACTAGCCAGTATCTTCTCTAAATAGATAATAGTTTCATCTTCACTGAGACTATTATTCTCAATATGAGCAATATGTTTTAGGGCCAGAGACCTGGGTAGTTTTTGTAATAGTGGGTAAAAAGGCTCGTCTTCATAATCTGTCACCTCAAGATTTAGAGGGGTTTCTGGCTGATAACTATGATTGAATTTTTCCATACTCATTGCTTACTATTATAGCCTAATATCTGGCCTAATAAGTCTAATACCCAACCTTATTATTTAAATTCTAACTTCTTAGGCAATACGTATGGGCGAAGAATAAAAAAGCCACCGAGAAGCCTGAGGCGGCTTAACGGTGGCTTGCGGATTGTGAGTGCAGTAGTGGTTCACATTCTTGCTCGGCGGATCGCGAAGGCGATTGCCAGGTCGTCATGGCGGTTAAGGAGTCGCCGCAGACGGGCATTATAGCCTTGTCTGAGCAGCTCGCTCAGTTTCTCTGGGGGCAGTTCCCAGAAGTTTGCCCGTTGCTGGCGCAAAGCATCGACGGCCAGTTTCAGGCTGGCGCGGGTTTTGATGGCGGGTTCGTGCCAGGCGTCACTATTGGCTAGTTGAAGCACGTGACCCGCCCATTCGGGGGTGAACCGAGCGTTCATTTATTCCTCCAAGATAAGTCTGGTACAAAGAAGTCTGCCTGCAGTTATACGTTTTATCTATCATTTTGTCAATATAGAAGTTGATATGTGTTAGGATCTGGGTTGCTAAATAGGGACAGTTGACTTATTCTAGAGGAGGAGGTCTCTTAGAAAAATGGGAGGTAGGGGTGGAAAGATCATCAGTATCACTTGAGAGATTGGTGGAGATCTTTCGAGACAATGATCATCCTCTGACAGCAGGTCTGAGTAGTGCGCTTGTGTATTTTAACGTGGGGGAGATGCGACTCGACGCTATGGTTTGGTATAACTATGTCCGTGAATACTGGTCAATGACGTTTGTAAGAAGGACTCAGCGGGGAGTTGTCCCACTGGAGGTGTACTTAGAGTCAAGAGAGAGTCTGGTTGCATTTAAGACCTCTATCTATGATCTGTGGGGAGTACGAGGAATTGAAGGGGCTTATGTCCTGGGAGAGGATAACCTGCTGGAAGCTCTTTTTTCACCGACTTTGGTTATGTGAGGAAGGTAGTGGCAGTAACAGAAATAATCCATAAAAGGGGGCACATCTACTGTGCTCCCTTTTCTTATTAAATAAATGTTGAGTATGCGGAAGCGGTGGGATTCGAACTCTACGAGTTTGGTACAGGTTGTCGCTATTTTTACTCGCTACCACTTCGCAAAATAGCTGGCAACCTTTTCGAATCCTCAGAAACAGTGTCTTCACACTGTTTCTGCCCAAACAGAGCTTGGTTTGCTCTTTAGTATTAAGTTACTTAATAATATTTATTAAGTAGTATGCGGAAGCGGTGGGATTCGAACCTTACAGGTTCAGTACACCTTTTGGACGGATTAGTTCGGGCTGTCGCCACTCCTAATCCGTCGCAAAAGCTTTTCGAATCCTCAGAAAGTGTTCCCCAAACAGTCTCTGCTCAAACAAGGTTTAGCTTCCTCGATAATACTTTATAACTTAATTGCAGTTAGTTACCAACTGCGGAAGCGGTGGGATTCGAACCCACGATGCAGTTACCCACATACTACCTTTCCAAGGTAGCGCCTTCAGCCGCTCGGCCACGCTTCCGGATTATCGATCGCTATCATCTTAGCATATTTTTTAATGAAGCTCGCTAAGGTAGCCAAGTGTTGTTGAACTATCTCGTCAAGTAGAGTTATCCACCGTGTCTCCAGTTTTTATCAACAGGATTGTTAACATTGTAGGTAATAGACACCAAAATGTTACTGGGTCTAGGACTTATTGCTAAAATCTATTTCCCTCATTTTCATGTCCACTGTCACTGTTTTGCGACAAAACCCACAAAAATCAATTTACCAAATTGTTGGGATAATACTAATGTTAGGTTTTATCCTGTCTGCAGGTGGTTTATTTTATAAGACTTTTTTAGGCAGTGAAGTTTTAGGAGCGACAACGACCGTTAATAGTAATGCAGGATTAATGGCTGCTCTGGCGGTTGCTAATCCGGGTGATGTCATTGCCTTAGAGCCGGGAGATTACACTTTAGGGCTTTACAATGCTCGCGAGAGTTACTCACGTTTTCCTGGAGAAGTAACAGTTACTTCAGCCGATATGAATAATCCTGCCCGTTTTACCAAGGTGGGGTTGGCTGGAGTAACTAACATGACCTTTGATGGATTAATTTTTAAATATACCTTTTCTGGTGATCCAAATTTTACTAAGGATAGGCCATTCTCAGTTGATTCGGGACATTTAGGTGGGGCCCCAATTAGGTCTGAAAATATTACTTTTCGTAATTCTCTTTTTGAAGGTGATAATGCCAGCGGTGATGTTTCTCCTGCGGGATTTGGACGTGGAGCAGCAATTGGTTTATCGATAAGTAATACTGACCATGTAATCTTGGAAAATAATGAATTTCGAACTTGGTACCGTGCTGGTGTTTACAGTAACGTTACTGACTTGACTGTTCGCAATAACGAAGTTCACGATATTCGTTCAGACGGTTTTAATTTTGTTAGGGTTACAGACACCTTAATTGAAGGGAATTATTTTCATAGTTGGCAGCATCGACATGAGACTGATGGTTCTCATCCAGATATGATTCAGTTCTGGACTAATGGTACTACCGCCCCTTCCGAACATGTCACGATTAAAGATAATATTCTGTACTCAGGTACAGGTGGTCATACTCAGTCTATTTTTATGCGCAACGAGGTGGTGGATAGTTATGGTGGTGGGCATGAGATGTTTTATAAAGACTTTACTGTTATTAATAACCTCATTTTTAATGGTCATTCTCACGGTATTACCATGGGTGAGGTAGACGGATTAGTAATTAGGGACAACACTCTACTAAGTAATGTCGGAGTTGACAAGCCACTCTCTGGAGAAATTTCCCGACCAGCTATTTATGTGGCTACCAGGTCTATGAATGTTTTAGTGGAGAATAATATTGCTCGGTCAATTACTAGCATACCTGGCGATGCTGATAATTGGGTAGTAGACCACAATCTTCTAGTACAGAATTCAAAATATCTCTCAGCTGGTTATTATCATGATTTATTTATTAATGCTATGACTGGCGCGCCTGTCTCTGATATCCCGGCTCTACAGGCCTTGCCGGGAGGAGAGGCTGCTCTCGGGGGGTACGGCGCTAATTTAACACACTTTAACGACCATCCTGATGAACTAACCGCTATTGTGCGAGTGGATCGAAATAGTAGCGCTGCTGATACTTATCATTTTACAGGGCAGTATACAGCTAATAGTGCTGGTTTGGTGCCTGATACTGGCACTAACTACGAATGGGATTTTGGGGATGGCACTACTGCCTTGGGTAGAGATGTAACTCGACAATATCCTGTGGCTGGTACTTATGAAGTAACCCTAACAGTAACCGATAGTTTAGGGGCTACCAGCACTGCGTATGGTCGTGCTTATGTGCCAGAATCTTCTCGTCTAGATATTAGGGTTTCTGAGAGTGGTATTACCGATCTGTCTCCGTACGCTAGTAATTTGCCAGTAACGCCAACAGAGTTTATTGATGGTAAGTGGGCTTTTAGAATAACTGCAACTTCAACAACTGTGGAGCTTAATCGGGGGGCGGTGTCCCAAATCTATGATTTAGATAATTACACCATGGTTATGGATGTTAAGGCTGCCAACGGCAGCGCCTCAGCAGGTAATCCTTTCCGGATGCATAGCAGTACCTATTTTAGAATTGGCTCAAACCTTTCTCACTCTTTCACTAATCAAGAAGGTGTCACTTATTCCGTGTCGGCTCCAGGTAATAATATCCTTGATAATAACTGGCACACAATAAAGGTGACCTATAGTTCGGTGGCTGGGGAGCTAACTCTTAGCTTAGACGGCGTTTTGTTAGCTACTGCGCCTGCTTCCGGAAGGACAAAACCAACGGAGTCCTGGGACCCTGCTTTTGGTGATCCGATTGGTAGTGAGGTTGGATTTGATGGGTACATTGGCGGTTTCCAGGTCTATGATGTCTCTGAAACTGAGGATGAAGAGAATCCTCCTCTGGATCCACTTGATTTCCCGTCTATTACCTTTACTGCTGCTAGTGGCACGATTCTAAAGGGTCAAAGTACCACTTTGTCTTGGAGTAGTGTCAATACCACCAGTTGTTTGGCTACTGGCGGTTGGTCTGGTGCACGTAACTTGTCTGGTGGTCCAGAGACTGTTACTCCGACTGAGACTACTGCTTATACTTTAGAATGTTATGGTCCTGGAGGCGATACCTTTAAAGAGATTACTATTACCGTTACTGATCCAGCACCCGCTGCTCCACTAGTATCTTTCTCCCTCACCCCCTCCACCATCGAAACCGGAGACAGCACCACACTCTCCTGGAACTCCACCAACACCACCAGTTGTACCGCTTCTGGTAACTGGTCTGGTACCAAAGCCACGACAGGCACCGAGATCATCACCCCCAGTACCGCTGGCACTTATACATACACCCTGGCTTGTACCGGCACTGACGGTACCGATACCAAAAGTGTTACCCTCACTGTCTCAGACCCAGACCCCGGCACTCCAGACCCAGACCCCACCGTCTCCCTTATCGCCACTCCTAGCACTATCACTAACGGCGACACTACCACCCTCACCTGGAGTACTAACAACGTCGTCACTAGTTGTTCTGCCCCTTGGACTAGCCACACCACTAAGAGTGGCACCCAAGTAGTCTCACCTACTGCCACTACTAATTACACCATCACTTGTACTGATGGGGTTAAGACTGCGACCGCTAATGCGACTGTTACGGTGAATGAGGTGCCGGTCGATCCTGAGCCAGCCATTATCTTTACCGCCACCCCAGGTACTATCACGAACGGTAGTGTCGCCACCTTATCCTGGAGCACTGCTGACGCCACCAGTTGTACCGCTTCTGGCGGCTGGTCTGGTGCCAAGAGTTTGCATGGATCGCAGTCTGTTAGCCCTAGTACAAACGAGATGTACAGTCTTACCTGTACTGGACCAGGTGGTACTACTATTCAATCGGTGTCAGTGACGGTAAATCCAGCTAACACTCCGGTAATAACTCTTTCAGCCACTTCTGCTCAGGTGTCTTTTGGTGAAAGTACTCTCTTATCCTGGAGCACTGCTGACGCCACCAGTTGTACCGCTTCTGGCGGCTGGTCTGGTGCCAAGAGTCTCAGTGGCACCCAATCGGTCACTCCGGCTACTACCACCAACTACACCCTTACATGTGCTGGTCTTGGAGGCGGCGCCAGTCAAACAGTTACCGTCACTGTGAACCCGCTGACTCCAGATAACCCAGATACTGAGACAGAAGTCTCTGCTGTCCCCGATAACTCCGAACCCGCCCCCAAGAAAAAGATTAGTACGATGTCTGTCCTCTCCCGGGTTAATATCCTCCGCAGCAATGGCAACGCCGCTGAAGTAGCTCGTCTTGAAGCCAAGTTCCCCGATCTCTTTAAGAAGACGGTAACGGCACCAGCTACTCCCACCACTCAGATTACCGTCACTGAAGAGAATAAGACCTTGGTGCAAGAGTTGATTACTGTGCTCCAGGCCTTCTTGGGATTGTTGAGGGGAAGGTGATTAGAATGACTAATAAATAGGAAACAAAAAACTGTCTACTTAGACAGTTTTTTGTAACTTAGGAGATAAATTATTTCTTACTTACCCAAGGGTAGTGACGTAATTTTTTAGAGTAATATAATCGTATGGGGTTACCTAATTTATACCCTCCTTGTCGCTATCGCCATCGTCTTTAGGTAAACCCCAGGTCCATCTCGGCTTTTCTCCCTTCCAGTAGCCAAAAGCAAAGAGAATTCCTAGCGCAAGCAGTAGGCCTAAGCCACCAGCACCCGGCGCGTCGTCGGTCTCTCCGATGTAAATACCTGCTACTGCCAGGGCGATAGCAATTAAGATTACTAACCAGCCTTGCCAGCGGACGGGCACCCAGCCCCAGCCAAAAAGTTTCTTCTTGAACCAGTAACCCTCTGGGTTATTGGTAAAGTATTTAATATATTTCTTTAACATCTTAATTTCAGAATATCACTTTTTAGTGACAAACTCTAGTGATTTGCATACCGGTATTGTCCGAGATTTTTCAGTGGCGAGTCACTTAGCTTGTGATAAATATTTACAAAGACTGTTTTTGATGTTAAAATGCCGACTGTGAAAAATTCTTCTCTAGTAGTTTCTGATCAGCAGAATAGACCGAGTAAAGCTGTTAACGACCGCCACACCGAGGATGTCGGCCCAGATGTCACCTTCCACACCGCTTGGCAGTATATTCTGTTTGTCTGTCGTCAGCATCAGTTTTTGCTCACTTAGGCTCACCAAAATTCGCGACCTCATTTTGGTGAGCCGAATCGTGATGGAACCAAATGATTTCATTGACCTGTAAGGCTTTTTTGACTACTCGACTGATTTCTGTTTCGACCCTTCTCGAGAGATCCAAAAAGTGACAAAAGTGACACTTTTTGTCAAAAATATTTGTGACATGGTCACGTGACTTTGTGTGCTGGTCACTAGATTTTAAATAACAAATGCATAGAAAAAAAGCCCGACCTATTTCAGTCGGGCTCCAAGTTTTGGAATCTTGCGGCAATTTCTGGAATGTGCAGCTTCTTACACTCACCACACAATACAGAGCCGTCTCTACAAGATTTATGTATTGCAAACGATTCTTCTCTAGGAAGCGTAACGTTTGCGACTTTGAAGAAAGAACACACATCAGGATTGCCACCGCTTTCTCTCTGTTCTTCGGCGGTAAGCTTTCCACCAGAGAAGCATCTTTTGAGCTTGTTGCCGACCACCTCGGGTGTATCGTCTAGCAACAATAGAGACTTTGGGTTTTTAACGCTCATTCTACCTTCTGGTCCTTCCAGACTTTGCAGCAGGTGGCGATACGAAACCGTAGGAAGTCTTAACCCAAGAGATCGGCTTGCAATTTTTGCGACTTCGAAGTGAGTCACTTGATTGATGTCCGATAAAATGACACTGGGTACTCCGGGCATCAGCACGGAGGACAGAAGAAAAGCTGCAGCTGTCTTGCAAGGGACACGCAACTTTGCAACCGATGTCGACTCATCCCAGCCGTAAAGTTGGAGTATCTTTCTGGCTGTTACAACTTCCTCTATCTGTCGTTCCAGTCTCAAGAGAGCAGGATCTTCCAGATCTGAGATAGCGATAGTGTCAGAAGTCAGATCGTCACCTGTAAAGCGTCGATACAGCTTCTTGAAGCCCTCGAACTCGTGCGTAAGATCCAAGTCTTCTTGCTTTTTGCTAGCTTCGAAACCAGCATAAACAATCAAAGGCACTCCGCCTTTTTGCACATACCATTGCAGCTCGTTCATCATGGTCAGATGTCCAAGATGAAACGTGGCACCAGGCCTCATACCAACTAACACAGCAAAGGTTTTTTTGTTTTTGATTGCTGTGCAAAGCTGGAAGTGATTCTGTACAGCCCACACACCAACACCGAGGAGGGAGTCCCAAGTATTTGTGAACTCAGTCTCCCTCAATGCCGTCTCTGTTTCAAGAGCGAACTGCGCAACTTTGCTTGCGTAGATTCTCTCAGCCTCAAGTGCCCACTGACGGGCATAGTCTGGTTGCATTGTAGCCTCCTTATGGGGAATGAAGGAATTTCATCATTTCCTCCAGACGACCCTTCAATTGATTGGTTTCAACATGTTGCCTTGCCTTCTTCATGTAGAAGTCTGGAAAGTCTGGCATACTACTGTGTAAGCAGCTTCCCAGACTCCAAAATCGAGCAATGGCAGCCACACTTCTTTCGTGCAATTCTTGTTCAGAATAAACACGAACATACCTGTACCCACTCTTATCAATCCGGATGTGACCTGATGTTTCAAGTGAAAGACAGACAGCATTCACCATTACTTCCCAGATTATTGCAAAACCTGGGTGTGTGTAATAGCGCAAAAAGTAGCTGTCGTACCACGGACACAGTTTTAACCGCGCCAAGACAGTGTCTTTAACGACCCTCGCAGGTGTATGTACTTCTGCTGTTTGGTGAACAGTGTGAGGGCCAATGAATGACCCTGCAGATCTTAGTGCGACTTCGTTATGTCGATGATCTTCTGAGAGGATCACAAATGGATTTAACAGCTTGCCGCTGAAATATCCACCAAACTTTGCTATTTCTCCGTCATTTAGAAGATCGTTTTCACTGAGTTGATAGATAGTGACAGGATGTCCCTCGAAAGAAGCAGACATTCTGCTGACTGGCTCAGAGTTTTGGTGTACATAGAGCAAGTCAATGTCACTACTGGGCTGTTGGGTATTGATTACGAAGCTTCCATAATTCACCCAATAGCCCCCGTCTTTACCTTGGTCGACAGTGTGTCTTGAGAGCGAGCGTGTCGCTCTCAAGACAAACCTGTACGACTCATCACTCATGAGTTCTCGATACATGTTTATTCCTCCTCGTTCAGAGAGATTTTGAAGGGACCGCCATAGGCGTCGTTCTCGTTTGACACAGCCATGACTGCCTGAGCCAACATGGGCACAGTAAATGCATTTCTGCCCCAGAGAGGCAAAAATCGAACTTCACCCAAGTAAAGGGCCGCGAGATAACGATTGATACCATTAATCGCACGAACCCTTTCTTTGACCGTTGGAGCCATACTTTTGAGCAAGCCGATCGAGGTATTTTGATACCTAAACAGGTGTGCTGGAACAAAAGCGTCATACTCTAATTCCAGCACTTCTTCGCTCACCTTAACTGAAGGTTCTTTGGTAAGCGCAAGACATCTTGTTGTCCACCAGCCGTGCAAATGCGCCATCATCATGCGCCAATCGTGAGGTCCTCCAGCCCACTCCCAATCAATACAATTCCAGTGACCATTCCGGTCTACAATAAAATTGCTTGGCTGAGGGTCGCCGTGACACAAAACTCCAAAGTCAGGAGTCTCAATGTTTTGGACCTCATGGAAAGTGTCTGCCAGACTGGAGTACTTTCTACCATTTACCTTTATAGGCAGTTCCCAGAGCTGCTCAAGTGACGTCCCTAACAACTCGATTTCCTGAACACCGTCTTTGATCCTCTGCATTCGAGCAGAAAAGTTTCGAGGGTTCAGTTCGGGTTGATAGTCAGAACGTGTCTTCTGCCACATACCTAATAGCTTTGCTGAGATATCTTCCCAGATATTCAACATATACTCATGTGGCAATTCTGATTGAACTATGAGTTGATGCAGGGTGTTCAAACCTCTACACTCAGAGACCATCACTTCGTACCCATCTATCACCTGAAACATCAGCACTTGAGGTAAATGTCCCTCAAAGTAAGGCTTCAGGTAATCTCTTCTTGCTATTTCATTCTTCAGTGAAACACGCGACTCATTTGCGCACTTCACTGCAAACAGTTTTTCAGTGCGAGAGTGCCTAAAGATAGACACTCTCGCACCAGAGCTGCCTGGCGAAGAAAGCAAAACGAGTTCGAGTTCAGCATGATCTCCGAGCATTGCTTTCATCGCCATGGTGGCGATGCGAACAAACTCGGACATTCTACGTCTCCTTAGTTGTTGAAGTAGTTGATTTTCATTGCAACTTTCACCTGATCTAAGGTTTCAGCTGCAACACCACGTGCCTTTTCAGTACCAGACCGAAGCATGTCAAACACTTGTCCTGGGTCTTGTGCAAACTCTTCACGTTTCTCTCGAATCGGTCCAAGTTCTGCCTCAAGCACCTCAAGTAAGCGGCGCTTGACTTTAACATCTCCGAGTCCACCACGACGGTAGTGCTCTTTCATGGCATCAAGGGTATCTTGGTCAGGATCAAAAGCATCCAGATAGCTGAACACTGGATTGCCCTCAACTTGACCAGGGTCCTCGACTCGTAAGTGATTCGGATCAGTGTACATCGACATCACTTTCTTCCGAACATCGTCCGCGCTGTCACGCAAAGAGATGACGTTACCAAGTGATTTGGACATTTTTCCCTGACCATCCGTACCTGGTAGTCTCGAAGATTTTGAGAGAACAGCCTTAGCCTCTACAAGCACATCGTGCTTGTAGATTCGATTGAAGCTTCTGACGATTTCGTTCGTCTGCTCAATCATTGGCAGCTGATCTTCTCCGACAGGAACGAGAGTTGCCTTGAAGGCGGTAATGTCTGCAGCTTGGCTGACCGGGTAGGTCAAAAAACCTGCTGGAATGCTTTTCTCGAACCCACGTTGCTTAATCTCTTCTTTTACAGTTGGATTCCGTTGCAGTCGAGATACTGTGACCAGGTTAAGATAATACATGGTCAACTCAGCCAGCTCAGGAATCTGAGACTGGATGAAGATTGTCGTGCGTTCTGAATCTAGGCCGACAGCCAAGTAATCGAGTGCAACCTCGAGAACGTTGGAACGAACCTTGTCAGGATTTTCTGCGTTGTCTGTCAGTGCCTGTGCATCTGCAATCATCACGAATTGATCGTGTTGGTGTTGCAAGATGACACGCTCACGCAAGGATCCCACATAGTGTCCAAGATGGAGAGGTCCAGTAGGGCGATCTCCAGTGAGGATGATGGAACGGTTAGTGCTATTGTTGGTCATAGTGTTTCTCCTTTAGGATTTCCTGATGTCAAAGACCAAATCGTACCCACATGAGGTACGATTTTTCATTCAGTACAATACAACTTATTATCTGATTTGTCTATATTTCAACGTCTTCTCTTTTGATACATGAGATCAGTTCAGGAAATTCGCCTTGACTGAAATGACCGCGGTCAGGTAGTGTTTTGACTTCTAGATTTTTTATTACTTTCTGGTACTTTTCTACATCATCCTTAGTGATCATTTTATCGTTGTCACTTGCAAACAGTGTGATCTTGAGATCAGAGTTAACTGCTTCAAAATTTGTTGAGCATTCAAAAGTAAAATCACCTAAACTCGGTCCCGTCCTTTTCTCACCGAAAGGAACTGCCACCAGTATCACTCGGGAGATGGTGTTTTTAATGGTTTCCTCAGCCAAAAACTTCACTAGAAAAGTAGCGCCAAGAGAATGTCCAAGCAAAATAAGATCGTCTCCCAATATTTCTATATATCTGTGAAAGTAAATTTTCCATTCTTCATATTTGGCATTGATCTTGTTTGGCATCTGCAATCTCACTACTTTAAAAGTCTCGCCAAGATCAGACTGGAGAGAATCTCTCCATGTTTGTTTTTCAAGATATTCAACACTAATGGGCATTGAGTGCAAAAATGATATGTAGCCATCGTAAGTCTCAAATGTTGTTCCACCTTCTATTAGTACGACAGTTTTTTTCATAATATGTGTTGAATAATAACTTATATTATGTTCTGGTCAATCTAGGACTTTTGTGTATCATGAAAAGAATGGATATTAAGTGTATTTTGTTTGATAGCGATGGAGTGGTTGCAGACACTGACAATATCTATTTTGAAATCAACTCCGAGCTTATCCGGCAGTACGGCATTGAACACACACGTGATGATTACATTAGATACTCGTTTCTTAGCAATCTTGGGTCAGCTGGTTTTTTGAAACAAAACCATATTGAAGACATCGCGGGCTTTAAAAATGAGCGCAACCGAAGATTTATTCAAAAAGTAAAGACTGGACTATCTGTTGCGCCAAGTACCGTTAGTGAACTTGTTGAGTTGAGTAAGAAATTCAAGATAGGAATTGTTACAAATGCAAGCCAGGATGTTTTTACAGCTGTGTACGAAAAAAGCGGTTTACTTGAGTCACTTGATTGGATTATCACTAGAGAAAAGTACACCGACCCCAAACCATCTCCTGATTGTTACCTGAAAGCTATACAAGAATCAAACATTCCATCAGAACAAATAATAGCTGTAGAGGACTCTCCAAGAGGGGTGGCTGCGGCTCAAGCTGCAGGTTTAAAAACCGTTCATTTTCAAAATAGGCATTTTCCAGAAGTTACCGCGGACGCTGATTACAGAATAAAAAACATCTCGGAACTCATGACTCTGCTAGATTTATAGCGAGTATGTGACGTTTTTCAAACCCTGCATAGCTATGCAGGGTTTGTGGTTCTGTCATCAATTAATACATGACAGAAGTATTACCAAGCGAATATCGTTATTGTTTATACGCTCGTAAGTCGACCGAAGGTGACGAAAAACAAGCTCTTTCGATTGATTCACAGATCAAAGAAATGACACAAATAGCCGAGCGAGAAAAGCTTACTATCGTTGAAATTAGGAGAGAGTCACACTCCGCTAAAGAATCAGGTCAAAGACCAGTATTTGAAGAGATTGTACGAGACATTGATAATGGTATTTTTAACGCCATTATCACGTGGGCACCTGATCGATTATCACGAAATGCTGGAGATTTGGGTAAGCTCGTTGACCGCATGGATCAAAAGAAGCTCATTACCATTAAAACGTTCGGGCAGAACTTCACTAATTCACCAAGCGATAAGTTTCTCCTTATGATTCTCTGTTCTCAAGCAAAGCTAGAGAACGATAACAAAAGTATCAATGTGAAGCGTGGCATGAGAACAAGGTGCGAGATGGGATTGTGGCCAGCCCAACCACCGACAGGCTATAGAAAAGTTGATGGGCGACTAGCCAAATGCGAGGTAGAAATTGATCCAGAACGGGCAGATGTTATACGGCAAATCTTTGAGAAAATTGCCTATGATAAATGGAGTGCTTCAAAGGTACACGCATGGCTAAAATACGATTTAAACTTCCGTACCTTGCGTGGTTATCACTTAAGTATCGGGAATGTATTCAAGATCATTAACAATACGTTTTATTATGGAAAATTTGAGTTTCCGCAAGGTGCTGGTATTTGGTATGAGGGCAAACATACGCCACTGATTACTAAGGAATTATTCGATGAGACGAGAAACTCAATCAAGTCACAGGTTATAAAGTCACAAGGCAAGGAATTTGCTTTTACTCGAATGATGAAGTGCGGTGTTTGCGGATCGGGAATTACCGCTGATGAGAAGTTTAAGAAGTTGCTAAATGGAGGAGTGAACAGACATGTATATTATCGCTGCGCCAAATCAAAGGATAGAAAGTGCAAAAACCCAGCAATAAATGAAAACGATCTCCTCAAAGAGTTTCAGAAAATGGCAAGCACACTTGATCTTAATGAAATGCAACTTACCGAAAAGTTAAATCTTGAGATCAAGAAATTCAAGAGACTTCAAGCAATGTTTCTGGGCAAAGAAAACACTGCAGAAATACAGAAGGTAGATCTGAGAAATTATCTCAAATTTGTTTTGAGAGACGGGACAGTTTTGGAGAAAAGATCAGTTCTGAATTGTGTTAAGAATAATTTAATTCTAAAAAACAAGATTATTTCAGCTCAGAAATAAGAAAATAGCTAATTGAATTTAGTTATAAGCTAAACTTGTTCTTAAAAATATAAGAGTCCTGCTTATTTAGATTAGTTTTAATTTTCTCATAGACTTTATCTGCAGTTTCAGGAGACCAATAAATTTCTAGTTCCTCTTTGGCTCTGGTTATAGCCGTATAAAATATACTATGAGTAACCATATCTTGTACTTCATCAACAAAAACAAGTTTTACAGATTTATACTCAAGACCTTGAGCTTTGTGAATAGATGTAGCATACGAAACCTGAAATGGGACTAATCTATCAGAATCATCTAAATCCTCATCAACATTTTCTAGTTTATTTACTGAGAATTTAATTTTTGATTTACCGTCTGGCAGGTTCTCCAACAACTCAACTCCGCAACGATGGGCATCAAACGGATTTGGTGAATAAGAAATTACTATTTCAAATGTTATTTCATCGCCGTTAGCGTCAATTTTGGCTATGCGCCCCTTTAAGTTGTTATATAAAACGGGAAAAAATCTCGACGATTCGGTAAAAATAATGGGGTCTCCAACCTTGTAACTATGAACACCCCAGTCCACTGCAGTATTTTGATTTTTTTCCTGCAAAAGTCTATTTAGATTGTTGATTCCATATAAACCATCATAGTTTAAACATAGTACAATCTGATCCTCTTTATCCTCATAGTTTTTTATGAATTGATCAACTGGTTTGGTGAAATGACCCCTAGAAGCAATTTCGCGTACATTATCATCCGAATTTCGAACAGCAGACCAATATAGTTTCAAGTCTTCTTTTTTAGTCCTGTGTGTATCATCTAATTCGAAAATGCAATGTTTCGGGAGCAGGTTTTTGCAAAGATAAAACCAGTTTCCAAAATCTATTGATTCTATTTGGTAAACATCTCCCACTAAGACAATTTTCTCAAACTTTTTATGCTTGAGAATTTGTAACAAATCTGCATTACTTACAGTACTGCATTCATCAATAAAAAGTATTTCTGAGTCACCATATTCATCAATATTATGTAGATATGAAGAAACCGTAGAGAAAGTATGCTTATCACTTTCTCCAATTCGGGCCCTGAGATTGTTTACTGAGGCATTTGTGTTAGAGAGAAATATTTTATTTTCAGCTTGAAATACATTATCAATATATTCAATCATCTTGGTTTTCCCAGTACCCGCCGATCCATAAATGAGCGCAACGTGTGTTTCTGCAAATAATTCTCTTAGAACTTGTCTCTTCTGATCCGAATCAATGACATCGTCACTTTGTTGGTCAAGCCACAGATCAATGAGTGTTTGGTAATCTTCAATGCCCGAATCGGTAAGACTTAAGATTTTAGTAAATATGTCATGACAATCTTTCTCGGCTCCATAATTGTATATATACTTGGAGTAAGTTCTCAATTCACGAGCGGGCTTGTGACCTTCCCAAATTTTTGAATTAAAAGCCTCGATCTCTTGATCAACATTATAAACTTTCTGCACCTCTTCAATAGGAGTATAGAGAATCTTTTTTGTTCTTGCGTTTTGATTAATATGTCTTGCCAAGAATTCATGTTTTCTATTTTCTGGGGAGATACAATCAATTAAAGAAAGCTTCGTTGGATTATGTCCATTTAGAGATGAACAGAAAGGCATGTCGTCGAATACTCGACAGCCATTCTTTAAAAACATACCCGAAAGTATATTGCACTTCTCGGTGTTTAGCTGTTTCTTCAGAACAGCATTATTTAGATTAGCCAGAAGATACCTCAAAATATTAGAGCCATTTAAATCTTCTATGATTATTTGTCTACATTTTTCAAGAACCTCTAATATTTTTACTGAGCGCGCGTCATCGCTTAAATATTTTTTAAATTTTTCAAATCTGGTCTCATTTAGAGTCACTACCTCAAGCAATGTTAACTGACTAACCTTTAAAGCACTCATCAGATTTTGATATTCTTTCGTCCTACTATTGAACGTAAAACCTCTATCAAAAATCATTCCCAGGTGTTGTATTTCACACGGACGAATTGAGATCTCAAAGTCTAATATAATGAGAACACGTGATTTTGTATCAAATACGTCTATTTGAGTTTTTGCTAAAGTCAGCTTAAGTGCGTAGTTTGTTGTAATTTTACGCTTTGTATATGCCACCGTTTTATTAAACTTTGCAAAATTATTTGTTGCGGGTCGAAAAGTTACCTCATAATACAGTTCGTTGTCGATAATCAGTGGTTTTACTCGGTCAATATAAAAATCAGCTTTGTCTACTTCTTCATAATTAGAAGTTTTTATTTTATCAATTATAGCTTTGTAATAATCTGATAAGCCAGGATCTAGATTTAACGGATAATTTCGTAAATCTTGTAAAATGAGATGATTATAATTTTTAAGATAAAATTTCTTTATAAGAAATAAATTATGCATGTAGCCTAGCATTAGCATTTCAGCATCACTTTCATTAGGCTCATAATGTGAAATAGCTAAATTCAATCTACTATGTAGCTTGTATAGAAAACTGTATTTGGAGAATCCACGTATATGTTCAAGACTTTCTTTGATTAGATCAAAACCAATTTCTGCTTCTTGACCAGCGTGAATTAAAACAGCAGTGTGTTCAACTAGATCACGGAGATCGTCCAGGATTGCCTGAGACGCAAGACCACGCTCATTATTTGAGAGGATAGCGATGTTCTTGTTTATTTTTTCATTGATTACATCAATTTTTTCTAAGAGACTAGCCATACTTTATCAATTTTACAACTTTATACTTCGTTGTACATTTTTATATCTATATACACGAAAGGAGCAGAAACAAGGTTCTACTCCTTTCGTTACCCTTGTCGAGTGCTCGAACTAGCACTCGATTCTGTGACCCTACGGAGAATCGAACTCCGGCTTCAAGGATGAAAACCTTGCGTCCTAACCACTAGACGATAGGGCCATTTGCTCTGCTATCTTAGCAAAGAAAGGGGGAAAAACCAAGCCCGATTTATCAGGATATCTTCGTGGGGAAGGCTGGTGTTTCCCCAAGTCATCCTGAGCTTATGCAGTGTCTGTAAACAAACTTATTCACCACTTATACCGAGCTAATTCCAGAGTTGTGCACAAGTTTGTCAACAGTTTAGGAAAGAGGAAATTATTGACTGTGGAGGAAGGAGAGAAAACCCATGGGCGATGTCAAAGACATCGCCCATGGGTTCTACTGGTCACACAACAGATCCCTGCTTGGATTTTTGAAAAACTTGAAAAATGGAATTACTATCGGGCTTTCAAATGTACGTAGATATCTTCTAGAGCCTGCACACCGAAGCCAGCAGAGATATTGTTTTGGTGGTACTTTACATTGGTACAATCACCAGCTGCCCAAACACCTGGGACCGAGGTTTGTCCAGTCCAGGGATCAATCTTGATGCGTTTGGTTTCGTCTAGGTCTAAGAAGTCAGCCACAGGAGCAGTGTTAGGAATGAGGCCGATCTCGACAAAGATACCGGTTACATCGAGGTTCTTTTCCGTGCCGTCGGCTTCGGTATAGGTAAGGCCGGAGACGAACTTGTCGCCATTGATGCTCTTGGTGGTGGCATTCAGGAGCCCGGTCATATTAGGGTGGGAGAGAACCTTATTGATGGTAATCTCATCAGCTTTATAAAAATCACGATACTGCAGCAGCGTGACGCTCTTGGCGTAGGCTAGGAGTTGGGCAGCAGTTTCAAAGGCGGCGTTCCCACCACCGATCACCGCCACATCTTGCCCAGCGAACAGAGGTCCGTCGCAGCTGGCGCAATAGGTCAAACCTTTGTTTTCAAACTCCGCTGCACCTGGGGCTTGTAGTTGGCGCCGGGTGGAGCCAGTCGCTACCAGGACAGCTTCACTTTGGAAAGTCTCTCCAGCCTCAGTGGTGACGGTAAAGTTTCCTTGTTCGCCAGAGACCCGTGTGACTTTTTGTTTAGTTTTAATCTCCAGTGAGTCTGCGGCGCAGTTACGTAAATGATCCTCAAAGTTTTTTGCTAAATCTGGGCCGCTGATCGAGGGAGTGCCGATCCAGTTTTGGATGTCTCCTGAGTCGGTACTTTGACCGCCGATTTCGTCTGTCAGAAAAAGAGTCTTCAAGCGTTTGCGGGCGGCGTACACACCAGCTGCGATCCCAGCTGGGCCGCCGCCGATAATAATTAATTCGTACATAGTAAATTAAAAATATTTAAATTGGGATTAGTAGAGTCTTTTTAAGATACCATAACTTCTGATGCTAGTCTTTGTGAATAACTCAGCCAGACTCATAAGAGTCTGGCTGAGAATCTAAAATGGTTAGAGGGTAATTATTTCAACTTAGAGCGGCGCAAAAAGGCCGGTACAGCTCCCCAGTCGTCATCGTCATCTTCTTCGTCGACCGGGTCGATTGGTTTGGGGTCTCGTTTAGGAAGCGGTGGACGAGCCTCTTCCGTAATTGGAGTTCTTATCTCGTCATCTTCTTCGTAGTCCGGCCTGGATAGAGTGTTGAAGATGCCGCGAGATTTTTTGGTTTGTGGTTCTCCGCTGTCGGTTTCATCACTAAAAGATTCTTTTGCTTCGGAATTTTTCAGATTCTCACGGGTCGGTGTAGTTATGGCTCTAGGAATAAAGGAGTGATCACGGCCATCGATAGTCTCGTCGGGGAAACCAGTAGCAATAACAGTTACTTTAACCTCGTTCTTCTTGAGCTTGTCATCTTTAATAGCGCCAAAGATTACGCGCGCGTGGGGATCGATAGATTCGGTGACAGCACGAGCTGCATCTTGGATTTCGAGCATTCCTAAGTCATCGCCACCAGCGATAGCAAAAAGTACACCCTTGGCACCAGTAATCGAGACTTCCAGCAGTGGGGAATTGATGGCAGATTGAGCAGCCTCTTCGGCACGCTTCTCGCCACTAGAAATACCCACACCCATTAAAGCCGAACCGGCGTTTTCCATAACACTACGAATGTCAGCAAAGTCAACATTGATGATACCTGGGGTGGTAATAAGGTCAGAAATTCCCTCAACGGCTTGTTTAAGAATATTGTCACACTGCTCGAAAGCGTTTCGTACCGTGGTCTCTTTGTCGACAATTGCGAGAAGTCGATCATTAGGGATAATGATCAAAGCGTCAACCTCTTTCTTTAGCTCCTCAATCCCCTGGAGAGCGAGGCGCATACGTTCCTGTCCTTCAAATAAGAAAGGTTTGGTGACAACGCCTACGGTCAGAGCGCCAGCGTCGCGAGCAATTTTAGCAATTACCGGAGCAGAGCCAGTTCCAGTGCCGCCGCCCATACCGCAGGTGACAAAGACCATGTCTGAACCCTTAACGGCGTTGTTGATTTCTTCGCGAGTTTCCTCGGCAGCACGACGCCCCATGTCAGGACTGCCTCCTGCTCCTAGGCCACGAGTTAGATTCTTGCCGATATGAATTTTCTTTTTGGCTAGGGAATGATGTAGGTCCTGAGCGTCACTATTGATGGCGATAAACTCCACACCTTTTACCTTGGAGTTGACCATGTAGTTGACGGCGTTGTTCCCAGAACCACCGGCTCCTACTACTCGGATACGAGCGAAGGTTTCTACGTCTGATTTAATCTGCTCCATAATAATTTTTTAAATGTTTTAACTCCGTAATATTTTTGATTAGGGAGACCATGCCCTAAATCACTTACCTCCTATCATAACGCTTTAGAAGTAAGCTGTCACTATCTTGACATATCTAACAATCGTGTAATTGACACTGATGAAAATTGGGCTGTTTCTACGGAATAAATTGTGAGAACCAAGCAATAATCTTACTCTTAGATGGCTTGATGGTACCTATAAAAGAAGTCTCTTCTTGACTAGAGAAGCCGAGCATACAGAGACCGAAAGCTACGGCCCAGATAGAATCACGTACTCGAGAGTTTTTGCCAATATCAAGATTACTAACTTTGGCTGGAAGTACTAAAATATTCTTCGCTAATTCTACGGCTCCGGATGTGTTAGAGCCGCCACCGATGAGGACAATTCCGGCAGGTAATAAACCATCTCGTTTAATCTTTTTTAAGTGATCTTGAATTAGTTCAAAGATATCCGTTAGTCTAGCATTGATAATTTCCTCCAACTTTTTCCGTGAGTAGGGTGTGCCAACGACGCCATTACGCTTTACCTTCTCTGCTTCTTCAAGAGATATTTTTAAACCGAGAGCGATATCGTTTGTGATGTCGTTGGCGCCAATTGGAAAAACTTTAACTGAAACCGGAATCATATCTTCATAAACGATGATGGAAGTTGTCTCGGAGCCAATATTGG
Source organism: uncultured Patescibacteria group bacterium (assembly GCA_934699595.1). Lineage (GTDB taxonomy): Bacteria > Patescibacteriota > Minisyncoccia > Phycocordibacterales > UBA918 > OLB19. Next base: position 24,992 of record CAKUWT010000003.1, on the reverse strand, counting down.
CCAGTACACAGCCAGCTCGTTTTTGTAGCTTGCTGAGCACGACAAGGCTGGCTGCTGCTGGGGAAGAGGTAACATCTTCTACCGCGATGCCGGTTTTCTCAATGGTACTGATAAGACTATCGAGATGCTGCTCATACGTAGTAATAAATAATGTATCAACCTCAAGTTTGGTGCCGATCATGCCTTGAGGTCTGCCCATAACATCTTCTCCATCGATACGATAGCGAAGTGGGATAGTGTTTAGGATGCGGCGATTAGGGATATGGTCAATGATACGATCCTCACTATCTTCGGTAACTTTATCAACATCGATGTCGGTGATTTCAGAATCGGCTCGGGAAGTAATCACTTCACCAGTTGAGACAACTTCGTCCAAGCCAATACTGCCAGTCGCCAAAAAAGCTCTCTTGATGGTTAGTCCGGCAGTTTTTTCAGCCTGGGAGACAGCACTACGGACACTGCGGATTACATCAGTTTCGTTAATGATGTAGCCGTTGCGTAAGCCACGACTCTCGCTAATTCCTGTGCCGATAATTTGGGGCACGGCGTGGTTATTCTTATTTTTGACCATGCGCACTACTACCACCTTCACTTGATAGGTGCCCACGTCGATACCGGTAATGATTCGTTCTTGTGCCATGATAAATAATTAAACTAAGTGATTGCAAATTTACGCAGGTATTTTTGCTCAAGTTTCTCCATAGCACCGCTATGGTCGTAACCTTTTAAGTGCAGGCAGCCATGTATAAATAAAAAAGCAATATAGCCACTCTTGGATAGGTGGTAGTCGGCTGCTTCACGATCAGCTATCTCGGGACAGATAAAAATCTCGCCATGGTTATCGGTGAGGGGGAAAGATAGGACGTTGGGAAAGTAGTCTTTATTTTTATAAGTCAAGCTGAGACTACGGGCTCGGGTCTTGCCAATAAAGGTAAGAGAAAGTTCGTATTTTTCGCCTAAGATAATCTCTTTAATGGCTTGGTAAGGATAGCTTGGAGCCTGTCTCTTGATTGTCTGGGAAATAAAGAAAGTCACCATGGTGTCTACAGTATGTCATAGTTTGTTGGTTTTTTTAAGTCCAAGGCTGTGAGTCCTATATGCTAACGAGAGAAGAGAATGCGTAAAAGCAGGTCGACAAGATAAAAAAGGTAAAGCAAAACCCTGAGAAATTTCTCAGGGTTTTGCTTTACCGACGACCGCGAACGAATTCTTGGATTTTACCTAATTTGACTAGGTTTTCATAAGTTTCCTTACGAGCCAACTTTTTTAATCGAGCAGCGTGACGAACATTGACACCTTTAACTCGTTTGTAATAACGTAGACTGCGACTTTTGGGAATAATACCCGAGCCTTGCACTCGCTTGGTAAAACGACGAATGACATTAGAAGTGCTCTCGTTTTGATTTTTTTCGACTTGAACGTTGATAGCCATAATGTTTATGTGATGGAGAGTATAGCAGTTTTAGAATAAATTACAAGCTTTATATTTAACTGGTCTTACTTATTACTTTTAGCTACTCGTTTTAGTTTGCTGAGGAGCTGATCTTCAGTCAAAGTCTCTTGTTTGCGGGTGGTGAGATCACGGAGAAGTACTGTTCCCTCCATAAATTCTTTTTGACCAATAATAATGACGTATCTGATGTTCTGATTTTCTACGGCACGTAGCTGCTCAGACAGAGAGTGGTTGGTCAGGTCTTGATGAATATTAATACCTTGCTGACGCAACTTCTCAATGAGTTGCAGGCTACCAATCTTGGGCCCAAAGCCTAATTGAATAATGGCGACATCAGTGTTTGCTAGTTTAATCCGGGGGATGCTTTGGGGGATATTCTTGGTCTTAAAGCGAGCGACTGAGCCAACAGCTTTGGTTGGCTGTTCTGCAAAGCGCTCGATCAGTTCGTCTAAGCGGCCACCAGAAATGGTGATAGCCGGTTCACCATCCTCGTCATTAAAATGTTCAATTGAGAAAATGGCACCTGAGTAGAGGTTGTAGTTATCAATCATTCGTGGATCAATTTCATAGGGAATATTGCTGATATCGAGATACTCAATGATCTCCCTAAAATGTTTACGACTGTTGTCGTTGAGGTACTCCAGAGGACTGGGACTTTTATCAACGAGCTCATCCTCGGTGGTAATTAATTCGTCAAGAGATTTAAGTGGGTGAATTTTGAGTTTTTCTCGAGCCAGGGCTGGTAGGAGATCTAACCGTTTACGGAGAAAGTTAGTTAACTCACGATTGTAACGAGTAATGGAATCGCTGTCGCCAAAAGCGTTGACGCGGACTGTAGGGTCAGAGAAGCCCAGTTCATTTAGGAGGGCCAGATTGGTTTGGATGAGTATCGCTTCAGCAATACTTTTCTCCACGTTGAAAATTTGTAGGGATAAAGCTACAACCCCAGTCTTTTTATCGGTCTCGATGTCGTAAACTAACACAGGCCTTTCCAAGGCATAAAGCTTGTCTTGATAGTAATTATTTAAAGCACGAGTGCTAAACTGGGGCTGAGGTTCGATGTCGTCGTCAATATTAATAGAGAAAGTATCGACACAGTCACGACAAAGGGGATCATTTCTTAAAGCTTCGCGAGGGGAAAAGCCGAAGTATTCTGCAATAGTGCCGGCTGATTTTAAAAAAACGGTAGGACTGAAATCTTTACGCATAGTGGTCTTTATTTTTAGAGTTTCTGAGTAAGCATATCGACAGCGGAGACCGCGCCAGGTAGGTAGTCAAAATTTTTCGGTGGGAATAACCTAACAAGAGCGCGACCGGTAATAAACTTCTTCTCCAGTGGTCCCCAGGCTCGAGAGTCAGAGCTGTGGTCTCGGTTATCACCCATGACGAAGTACTCGTCACTAGTTAGGGTTACGTCAATATTGTTTGGCTTGTTCATGGTATTGATATAGTCTTCGGTCAGGATTTGCCCTTCGGTATGGGTGGAGTTGTAAACGGTAACAGTCTGGTTATTAATATCAATCCTCTCACCCGGAAGACCGATAATACGCTTGATAAAGAACTTAGAGGGGTCATTGGGGTAGTGAAAAACAATGACGTCTCCACGAGTCGGCTCACGGAGGCGGTAACTAAGCTGGTCGACAATTAAGTAGTCGCCACCATGAAAAGTCTCCTCCATAGAAGCTCCAGAAACAATAAATGGTTGAGCAATAAATATGCGGATTGGGAGCACGATTACCAGTGCCAAGAGGACAAAGCGCACCAGGTCTTTGAAGCCGTTTGTGGAAGACTTGGGAGGATTGGCGATGATTAGGGTTTTGTCATCGCTGAGTTCAGAAGAGTTGTCTATAATGGGTGGTAGAGACATAAGTGCTCCTATTATAGATGAAAGTGGTAGAGAAAACAAACAGTCGCCGTTTTTCTATCAGCTGACTTTTTCTTTAAGTAAATTCTTGTACAATAATGTTAAACAAAATATGTATTATTTAGTAGCCTTGGGAAATCCAGGAAAGGAGTATCGTGAGACCAGGCATAATATTGGTCAGTTGGTGATGGACAAAGTGCGGGCTGAGTTAGGTATGACAAATTTTTTCTCCTCACGGACCTACCATGGCCAAATCGCGACAGGTGTCTGTGGCTGGGAAGAGGTGCAGTTATTTTTTCCGGACACGTTCATGAATGAGAGTGGTGGGGCGGTGGCGAAGTTTGTCCCAAAGCGTGACTTTAGTAAATTGATTGTGATTGCGGACGAGGTAGATTTACCTTTAGGGCAACTGAAGGTCTCGGTGGCTCGTGGCGACGGTGGGCATAATGGGATTGCCTCTATTATTAGAAGTCTGGGGAGTAATGAGTTTGTGAGGATTCGGTTAGGAATCGCTGGCAGTCATCCTGAGACGGGGGCGGCGGTGCGACCGGACGGCGCACGGCTGGCTAAGTTTGTGCTGGGGACTTTCACGGCTAAGGAGATGAAGGTTGTAGAGTCGTTGACAGAAAGAGTGGCAGCCGTGATTATAACTATCTGTACGGAAGGAGCGTCAGCGGCGATGAATAAGTTTAATGTGAAGGGGTAGTGAGGTTGAAGAGTTCCTGAAAATAAAGTCGCTGACCCGCACGGGCCAGCGACTTTATTTTCAGGAACTCTAGCGAGCACCTTCTATCCTATCCAGCAACAGTTTCTTCTTGAGCGTCTTTGTAAGACAGGGTCATTTTTTGGTCCTGAGGATCAAAGAGGGTGATTTTAAACTTATAGACACCACCAAGTTGTAAAGTAGTCTTCATTACTTCTTCACTAGCGAACTCAGAAATGTGTACCAAGCCAGCCACACCCTCCTGTACAGAGGCTAGAGCGCCATGTTTGTTGTACTTGATGACGACTGCATCTACTAACTCATCCTTTTTGTACTTAGCTGCGGCTTCAGACCAAGGATTTTCACGCAATTGTTTGATCGAAAGAGAAATCTTATCGTCCTTTACCTCAATAACTTTTACCTTTACCTTATCTCCGACCTTGTACAAAGATCGGGTATCATCCACCAATCCCCAGTCCAGCTCAGAAATATGTACCAGACCTTCCAACCCTTGTTCGATTTTGACAAAGATACCAAAATCAACAGCACCAGTAACTTCACCACTCAAGACGTCACCAACTTCGTACTTGCCGACTTTTTCTTCCTTTTCTTCTTTCTCCTGAAGGCTCTTTTCGGAGAAGATCAGTTTGTGCTCTTTCTGATCTGCGGTGATTACTGCTACTGACAAATGCTTGCCGACCAACTCGTTAAGGGCACTAAGAATCTTATCTTTGTCACCGTCGGTGACACGAGGGTAGTTGTCAGTAGAAAGTTGTGAGGCTGGTAGGAATCCCTGAATACCTTGCCACTCAATAATTAAGCCACCCTTATTAGCCTCTTTTACTTCCAGAGACATTACGGTGCCACGCTTGGCAGCTTCCTCAGCGTCAGACCAAATTAGAGCTTGGCGAGCTTCCTTAAGAGATAGTTCAATATAACCATCTTCATTATATGACTCGACAATTTTTGCGCCAATAGAGTCGCCAACGGAAACTTTTCGGAGAATGTCGCGGGCATTTAAGTACTCGCGGCCAAAAATTAGACCGGTGCCGAAAGGTGGCAGGTCAACATAAACGCGGGCGCGACCAATTGCAGAAACAACCCCCTCAATTACCTGACCCTCACGTGGGATCTCTGGTAGCTCGTCTACAAGCTGATCCATTACTCCGATGGAGTTACTTTTTTCTTCTGTCATTTACTTTTAAATTTTATTCCGACGATACGCGTCTGTGTAGCCAGTTCTCGTAAGACAAGTGGTAAAAACAACCTCTATCACTTGTCCGGGGCCGTTGTTCCTAAACACAGGATTAAACGCATGTCGCTAGAAACTAATAATCTTCTTGCGAAGTGCGCCTAATATACAAGTTAGTAAGGAAAAAGTAAAGCCTGAATCGTGATAGTTTGAGGGTGATTTTTATGAGTCATGCAGCAGGGTGGGGTCAAGATGATCAGTTTTAACCGCACTGAGAGCAAAAGCTGCGCTTTTGCTCCTGATGCGGTATAATTCTCTCACTATGATTATTACGCATCACGGCTGTCAGTTTTTTAAAGTTTCTTTCGGTAGCGTCACTTTGGCCTTTAACCCTATTTCTAAAGCCTCAAAAATGGACACCAGTAAGTTTGGGGCAGACTTAGTGCTGGTTTCTTTGTGGCATCCAGATTTTAACGGTGTGTCTGAAGTGACCCATGGTTCCAAAAAACCTTTTGTTATTTCCACACCTGGTGAATTTGAAGTGGGTGATGTGACTGCTCGTGGCTGGAGCACTCCGGTGATTTATCATAAGCAAAGTTATTTTAACAATATCTTCCAGGTCCGTTTGGAGGATATGAATATTGTTTTTTTGGGAGCACTAAATAATCCTGAAATTGACCCCAAAATTCTTTCAGAATTAGAGGATATTGATATTTTGTTTATTCCGATTGGCGGAGGTGAGGTCCTAGAAGCGCCGCAGGCAGCCAAGTTGGCTCTGAAGCTGGAGGCTAAGTTGGTTATCCCTATGCACTGTGACGACGCTGCCCTGAAAGCTTTCCAGAAAGAAACTGGTAGTGAAGCTGTCAAACCAGTAACAAAATTGACCATTAAAAAACGTGAGGTCTCACAAATGACCGGCGAGGTCGTGGCTTTTAAAACTGAGTAGTTACCACCATATCTTTTAGAAAAATCTATGAATTGGCTCAATCGCTTAAGACAAAAACCGAAACATGTTCTCGATAACTACGCTTTTTTTGCCACCTGTGCCGTGGTGGCAGTAATAGCGGGTGTCTGGTCGTTATCATTACCGGTTCGCTTTGCTGGAGTTTTTGCTAATTTTGATCAAAATGGTCAGGCAGCCAACGCTCTGCAAGGAGTGGGAGAGCCCATTACCAATATTTCAGATACTAGTAAGGATTTTCTTCAGTCGCTAAATGATCTGTCCACTTCTCTGGAAACGCAAAAAACGATGGAGACAGAAACCACCCTCAGCAATGAATACGTTGATTTTACTGGTTACGAAGACTATCTTGGTGACCATGTATCTGAAGATGCTGCGGCTTCAGGTACACAGAGCGATAAATCTTCTGTAAATAACAACGATTCTACCAACCCAAAACCAGTCACTACGGCACCTGTCGAAAAACGGGAGGTGCGTATTGCCACCACCACGAGTCAGTAATTCTGTGCTACAATGGCTGACGATTTGAGACTACTGGTAACTAATTTGTTAAAATCAGCCAACACTATTGCCACCTAATACCGATAATTGATAACTAAATTATGCCGAAAAAAACTTCTAGTAAAGATATTATTCCTACCCCTGAGCGGGGGATAATTACCCAGAACATTTCTGAGGAAATGGAGACGGCTTATTTGGACTATGCCATGTCGGTGATTACCGCGCGAGCTTTACCAGACATTCGTGACGGTTTAAAGCCAGTGCATCGGCGTATTTTGTACTCCATGCGACTAAATGGATTAACAGCTAGCGCCCGTTTTAAAAAATCAGCTACTGTCGTAGGGGATGTGCTCGGTAGTTTTCACCCGCATGGCGACGCGGCTGTTTATGAAGCGATGGTGAAGTTAGCACAGCCTTTTTCCACTCGATATCCCTTAGTGCTTGGCCAGGGTAACTTCGGTTCGATTGATGGAGACTCGGCAGCGGCGTATCGTTATACTGAGGCAAAAATGTCACGGATCGCTGAAGAGATGCTTCGTGACTTGGAGAAAGACACCGTTGATTGGCGACCGAACTATGACGGCAAAAAGCAAGAGCCGGTCGTGTTACCATCAGCAGTACCAAACTTGTTACTCCTCGGCTCTTTAGGAATTGCAGTTGGTATGGCGACTAATATTCCTCCTCACAACCTCCGTGAGGTTACTGCGGCCGTTGGTCATCTAATTGATAACCCCGATGCTACGATTGAAGACCTTCTGCAGTTCATTAAGGGTCCAGATTTTCCTTTGGGAGCGATTGCTTTTAATCAGAAGGATATCATTCATGCTTACACCTACGGTAAAGGTGGGGTAACAGTACGAGGAGAGGCTGAAATAGTTGAAGACAAACGCGGTGCCTTCTCTATCATTATTACCTCTATTCCTTATCGAGTGAATAAGCAGGATCTTCAGGTCAAAATTGCCGACTTAGTACGGGATAAAAAAATTGAAGGTATTAAAGAAATGCGTGATGAATCAACCAGCGATATTCGGGTGGTGATCGACCTCAAGAGTGGCGCTCAACCACAAACCGTTTTAAATAAGCTATACAAACATACCCAACTTGAGGACACTTTCCACTACAATATGGTGGCCTTGGTAGACGGCGTGCCGCAGTTAGTGTCTTTAAAAACAATTCTCGAGGAGTATATTAAGCATCGGGCTGAGGTAGTTCGTCGTCGTACTCAATACGATTTAAACAAAGCACAAGACCGCGAACATATTTTGCTTGGTCTCAAGAAAGCTCTTGATCATATTGATAAAATTATCAAACTGATCCGTGCTGCAAAAGACGTGCCCACCGCACATGCTGCCTTGATGAAAGAGTTTAAGTTCTCCGAAATCCAGGCCCAGGCCATTCTCGATATGCGCCTCCAAAAACTAGCTGGTTTGGAACGGAAGAAAATTGAAGACGAACTGAAAGAAATTCAAAAACTAATCAAAGAGTTGCAGGCTATTTTGAAGAGCAAAGCCAAAATGCTTGGCCTAGTCAAGAGTGAACTAGAAGCCGTGGCGGAAAAGTATGGTGACGATCGCCGAACTAAAATTGTTAAGGGTGGAGTAAAACAAATCAATCCAGAAGACTTGGTGCCCGATGAGGAAAGTGTACTGGTGCTAACCCGAGGCGGCTACGTCAAGCGTACCAACCCAGATGAATATCGAGTACAAAAACGTGGTGGGGTAGGAGTGGTAGATTTGAATACCAAGGAAGAAGATGTGGTGACCACTCTCATTACCACCTCTGCCCACAGTGATCTCTTGTTCTTCACCGATCAGGGGAAGGTGTACCAGAGTAAGATGTACGAAATTCCTGAGGGTCGCCGGGCTACTAAGGGGAAGTCGATTATGAACTTTTTGTCGATGACGGCTGATGAGCGAGTGACTTCAGTGTTAGCGGTTCGTAAGGAGGAGTGGGAAGGCGAGTGGAGTCTTCTCATGGTCACCAAAAATGGTGTTGCCAAGAAATCAGATGCGGCTGCTTTTAAAGATGTGCGACGCAGTGGCTTAATCGCTATTACTCTTAAGGAGGGGGATTCACTCATCTCTGCTGCTTTTGTGGGTAAGGGTGACGACGTCTCATTGGTCACTAGTCAGGGACAGGCGATTCGCTTTAAGGAAAGTGACGTCCGGGAAATGGGTCGCACCGCCGCAGGTGTGTCGGGTATGAAGCTTGGCAAAGACGACTTTATTGTTACGGCGGATGTAATTCCGAAAGGACAGAAAGGGTTAGAGATTCTCGTGGTCACCGAACATGGTTATGGTAAAACGACTGCCGCCAAAGAATACAAGGTGCAGAAACGCGGTGGTTCGGGAGTAAAAACTGTGAAGCTTACTGCCAAAACTGGACACATCATTGGATCTTTGGTGATCACTGAAGAGGAGCATGACGAAGGTGAGTTGGTAATTATGAGTCAAAAGGGTCAAGTGATTAAGTTGCCGTTGAAATCAGTCCCGTCTCTTGGTCGTCAGACTCAGGGTGTGCGTGTGATGAAAATGCGTGAGGGGGATTCTATCGCCAGTATTGTGTTTGTTTAAACCGGAGCTAATCACTTAGATATTAAGATAAAAACTTCCCTCGCACCTATGGGGAAGTTTTTATTCTTCTGCTCTAGAAGTACTGTATAATGACGGCATGCTAGGTAACTCGTTTATTTCGCCAGAGGCAGCCGTTAGTCACTTTAATCTACAAGAAGGTGATCTAGTGGCTGATTTTGGCGCCGGTAGTGGTTATTTCTTGCCAAGTTTGTCAGCGGCCGTTGGTGAAACGGGGCGTGTTTACGCTTTAGAAATACAGAAAGTGTTGATTGAAAAATTGGGCAGTTTTGTGCGTAGTAAGAACTTAGAGAATGTCGATATTATTTGGGCTGATTTGGAAGCGGCGGGCGGGGCTAAACTCCCTGACGGATCTTTAGACGCGGTCATCATGGTTAATATTCTTTTTCAAGCTGAGCGCAAGGAAATATTGATGGCGGAGGCACGGCGAGTACTCAAGCGTGGCGGCAGCTTGCATATCATTGATTGGCAGGCAGCCTGCGCGGGTGTCTGCCCGTCTCCTGAGACAGTTGTCTCTAAAGCTGCAGCCACTGATTGCGCTGAAAGTAATCAGTTTACTTATGTGCGTGACTTCCCGGTCGGAAGTCAGCACTACGGCTTAACTTTTCGAGCACTATGAAATTAAGACCTTTTGAGTTAGTTATCTTCACTATCTTTGCTGTTTTGGGATTGTTGTCGTTATTTATTATTTCTAACTACAAACCTAAAACCAAACCCGGGGTCGTGAGTTTGGGAGGGGCTGTGGAAATCTGGGGTACGATGCCGGCTGAGGCAGTAGAGGCGGTGCTGCGGCCACTTGGTGATAATGATCCAGCTTGGCGCGCAGTGTCCTACTCCTATAAATCCCCGAGTCAGTTCAATAGTGAATTCCTAGAAGCCTTGGCTGATAATCGTGCTCCAGACCTAGTGCTAATTCCTCATGAAGAATTAGTGCATAATCGCGGTCGTCTGTTGCCATTATCGTACACCAATTACCCGATACGGGATTTCCGGAACAACTTCATCGATGGCGCCGAAGTTTTTGTCCTAAAAGACGGTATCTACGCTCTACCGGTAGCGGTCGACCCTCTGATGATGTATTGGAATCGAGATATGTTGAGTACTAGAGGTATTTTGACACCACCAGCGACCTGGGAAGAGCTAGTAAACAGCTTTTTGACGGAGACGGTAGAAAGAGATTTTAGTCACAATATTACTCTTAGTACCTTAGCCTTTGGTGAGTATAATAATGTGACTAATGTTTTTCCGGTACTTTCGATGTTGTTAATTCAGGGAGGTAGTCAACTTATTACTGAAAGACCAGGAGATGGATTTTTTTACAATATTGAACTTAACCAAATGGTTAACGGTGGTGGGGAGTCACCATTACAAAACGCGCTTAGTTTTTATGTAAATTTCTCTAATCCTAGCAACGAGTTTTACACCTGGAATCGTTCCTTGCCCAATGACAAGCAACAGTTCTTAGCGGAAAAATTGTTCTTATATTTTGGTATGGCGAGCGAAGCCAAGGGTTTGGCTAGACAAAATCCGAATCTCAATTTTGATATTGCCGAAGTGCCGCAGGGCGCGACCGCAACCGTTCGTCGTACGTACGGCTCCTTCTATGGCCTTGCGGTGGTTAGAAGTGCTCGTAATCCCAATGGGGCCTATCAAGTTATGCAGGCCTTATCGGCTAGTGATAACGCTGCTGAAATAGCGATCACTGCGGGTATGGCACCGGTGCGGCGAGTGAGCTTGGAAGCAGGGAGCAATGATCAGTACGGACGCTTAGCTTTCAAGTCGGCTCCGATTGCACGCGGTTGGTGGTCACCTAATCCCCAGACTATCCAAGGTATCTTCAAGCAGATGATCGAGGACACTACGGCAGGTCGTCGTCGGATTGATGAATCGGTGCGTGATGCGTTGTTACGTCTACGTGACAACTATTAGTTTTGTTTGTGATAATATATTTAATATAAATAACCTATGAGAAATCAACTTCGGATAGTAGCTAATAGTATCGTTTGTTCTTTGTTAATACTTTTTCCATTGGTACTCTTGAGCTTGCCTAGTTTTTCTTTAGCTCAACATTTTGGATCTGACGGGGCACTCTCTCCGACTGGAGGTAAGAGTGGTGGCTCAGGCGGTAGTCCAACAGCCGCAGGTTCAGTAAAGCTAGAAAACCCTATGTCAAGATTTGGTTCTTTTAATGAGTTTATGGTCGGGATTCTCAATGTGGTGATAATTCTCGCCATTCCCGTGGTGGTCTTCTTCATTATTCTAGCTGGTTTTAAGTATGTCACCGCCCGTGGCAATGCTGCCGAAACCCAAAAAGCTACCGCGGCTCTCACTTACGCGGTCATCGGTGGTGTGCTCATCTTGGGAGCGGTTACGATCGCGGAAATTATTAAGAATTTAGTGGATTCCTTCGCTGGTTAATTCAATTATTATGAGTAGTCCTCCAAATACCTTAGCCGATTTAGTTAATCATATTATTGGTTTAATTAATTTAATGATTCCAGTTTTAATAGCAGTGGCTTTTTTGGTAATTGTTTGGAAATTGGTGGATTCCTGGATAATAAATGCTGGTGATGAAAAGAAACATGCTGAGGGAAGGGTAACTTTAACTGTCGGTATTATTGTGTTGGCAATTATATCTAGCTTGTGGGGGATTTTGGCAATTCTCAGAGCGGGACTGTTCGGTTAGTTTTCCCACAGGGTAGTGATACGGTAAGTTTACATCTAGGTATTTTTGAGGTATTGTTTATTGAGTCTACGAGAGATCATCGTACTCCGTGTAGATTAATCATTATTATTTATTACGCATAAGTTCATGAAAAAAATCTCTTCATTATTGACTCTAGGCGTCCTCGCGGTACTGCCATTTGCAGCTAGTGCTCAAGGATTGATTAGCGATGGTACTGGCAATCGGTTTGCTCAAATTATCCAGAATCTGGTGATGTTCATCAACTCCATCCTGATTCCGGCTATTCTAGCCCTCGCCTTTTTGGTATTTGTTTGGGGTATCTTCCTTTATTTTATTAAAGGTGGTGCTGATGATGAAGCTAAGGGCAAGGGTCGAAGTTTGATGATCTATGCCTTGGCTGGATTCGTCGTTATTCTGATTTTCTTTGGTCTAGTTAACTTACTGATTGAAGGTTTTGGCAGCGGCCTTGAGGGTGATACCATTACCCGACCAGTAGGTGTTGAGGTTTAAGCCTTAGTAAGCGCAGCTTTTTAAAGTAGTTTTCGTCTCAACTCAAACATGTCGGTAAAAACCGCTTACTATAAAGTAAGCGGTTTTTATCTACACGGGAAGGTTTATTTAGCCATATCTACACAAGGACCATGTTAGAATTAGGAATAATGTAAGATAGTTTACAAATATTTTAAGTAACTTGCCTAAATATATATTTATGGAGAAAATTTATTCAGCCCTATTAGCGACCTTTTTGTCTGTACTCCCATTCGTGACTTTCGCTCAAGGGGCAGGGACTGGTATTGGTTCTGCTGGGTGGGCAAAGAGTAATTCATTCGCTGTCATTCTAAAAAATGTTGCAGAGTTTATCAACTCCATCCTGATTCCGGCTATCCTAGCCCTCGCCTTTTTGGTATTTGTCTGGGGAGTATTTATTTTTTATGTTAAAGGAGCGGCCAATGAAGAGGAGCGAAAGAAGGGAACATATTTGATCACCTACTCTATCGCTGGGTTTGTGATAGTTCTGATTTTCTTCGGAGTGGTTAACTTGATTGTAACCGGCTTAGGTGTGTCTGGCACTCCCACTCTACCTACTGCACCGACCTGGGGTGGTTAGAATCATTCTTTGGTTTCATAGATAATTATGCCTTATTTAATCACTATCGCTCACGCTCAATCTCCAGGAGTGGATGTAGCCCGAGGTTTTGTGGAAAAAGTCAACGACATTATCCTTTTTCCGATCATTACTTTAATGATCGCACTGGCTTTACTGGTGTTTGTATATGGAGCGGTGATGTACGTCACAAACGCGAACAATCCAGCTGCTCGGGCAGAAGGACAAAAACATATTATGTGGGGAATAATTGGCATGTTGGTCATGCTCTCAGCCTTCGCTATTTTGAAAATTGCTGCCGGCACTTTCAACCTAGGGGATACCCTAGATTGCGCTGATAACCCGGGTGCCTCTGGCTGCGATAGTGTGTTTAACACTGATCGCTTCGACAAGTTCACGCCACCAAAACCATAAGCTTATTTACTAAACTACGGTAAAAGTATAAAAGAAAAGCCCCTTCCAGATTTTGGAAAGGGGCTTGAGTTGTGTCATCGAAAGGAATTTGTCAGTGACCGAGTCTGGTTCTTTCATAGACCAGTTTGACGTTGCGGTCGGTCACATTCTTGAACATCACCTTTCCCGCATCGGTTTGACCCGACGCATAGAAGACGTCCTCGTCAACCCAGTTGCCACGGCTGTCGAGGATGAAGACGTCGAGCGCAGCGACCCGTTCACCAGTGGCGGGATCGATGGCTTTATAGACGTAGCCGTTCCCCGCTCCGGTGACGTACTTAGCGCTGTAAGCGCCGGGAAAAAGGACCTCAGTCATTTCTCCCAACACTTGATTGTTGGGAGTCGGTCGCTCCACAAGAGTCGCTCTTTGTGCGTCCCTCACGGTCGGGGTCTGTTGGAAGCCGATGACTCGATCCAGTCGTTCAACAGCGCCAGAAGCAGTCTGGGAAATCCCGCTACCCACTTGGTAGATCAGAAAAACCCCGCCGCCCAACAGGACTACCCAAAAGAGGATAGCCAGATAGCCAGCTCGTTTTGGTCCATAGGCTCCTTTGGTGGGACCGTTTATCTGCAGGAGATAAACGATAAGTGCCAGAGCACCTATAAAGATAAGTGTCGGCAAGAGCCAGCTGGCTGAGCCGGGCATCAGATAGTTGAAGGACCGAGCGATGCCGGTATTCTGCAGACTGCTTGTTTCACCGAGGTACCAAAGGTACCCGATGATCCTATCGGCATAAAGAATTACGCCGATAGCGAGGGCAACCATGGCTGCCAGCTTGAGAGTCACTTTGACTCCTGCGCCCAACTTCTTGGTGCCTACACCCCGAAGTGGGTGTTGGAGGTGAGGGAGTAGGCTGCGGTTGGTTTTTCTTATCACCAGTCTCGCGACGATGATAATTGTCACAATGATGATAATAGCCATAAAGACTTTACCGATACTACCGCCATTACTGGCGGTAGTATCTGCTGTGAATGGCTCTGGTGTGAAGGTCAGCATCCAGTAAAGAATGCCAACCATCACGACCAGTCCTAGGAGGACCTTCCAGTACCTCCCGAGTCTAGTTGTTATCTTCGACATCCTTTTTTCCCTCCTCGTTCTTGTTGAGCTCTTGCAGTTGTTGCAGTTGCAGCAACTGTAGAGGATCCGCCCCGATTCCTTGACCGATTGCGGGGAGAATGATGTTAGCACTCTTCCCGTCTGCCGCCGCCTGGACTGCCTTCATGTAGGCCTCCAGGGTAATAACGTTTGCCCCTATTGGGCTCTCGTTTGCCACGGCTGCTACCTTACGAGCTGCTTCAGCTCGAGCTTCGCCGTCGATGACGGTAGCTTCAGCTTGGCGAGCAGCAAGGCCTCCTGCTCGCAGCGTGCGCTTATCGGCTTCGTTATCGAGGTCGTCGCCGACATCGATAACATCCGCTTTTCTGACTTTGATACCGAAGTCGCTGAGGTCTAACCCCAGAGCGGCATCCTTAATGATGCGAGCTTTCCTTTCTTTTTCAGCTGCGTCGCCATCGTCTTTGCCGTGGTCGATCGTCACCACTTCGTTGAAGTAGAGGGTCCGTATAATTTGGGCGATCGCACCTCGTGTTCTGGTGTTCGTGGTCACATCCCAGCGGTCAACCTTATAGTAGGTCTTGTAGCTGTTGGTGACCTCGAGCTCCAGATTCAGGAGCGCATACACGGAAATATTGTCTCGTGTTTCTGCCTTACGAACCCAGACCATGAAGTTGAAGTTGCTGTGGCGGAGATGGTCGGAGAAGTCCGACTTCTCCACCAGCTGATTGATAATTTCCTGGTTCCGGTCCTCCTTTTCAGGTAAGGTCACCCTCTTTAAGGGGCGTTCCAGGACTGTCTGCATGAACGATGGCCCGGTAAAAACCGCGCCGGTCAGTCCATACACCCATTCCGCCCAAGGGCGGAGCAGGGGATGGACGTCGGCAGTTGGTCTTTCACCACCGGGCTTGTCGATGATCTCCCAATAGTCAGCCGTGCTACCGGTTTCGCGGCGAGCAAAGCCTTTGTCGGCAGAATCGATGATTGAACGGAGAAATTTACCACCCCGTTCGACTGTCTTGACCTGTCGAGGTGAGATCTTAGTGAACATGTAGAAATTGGTGGTTTTTTCATCACCGCCACCATTGTTTAGCAAGTATCCTCGCCAGATAAAGATGGGGGCAGTCAGCATCAGCACTAGGCTGATGAAAACTACCATCGCTGCAAGGATCACTATGATCCATGTGCCCCAATAAATCCAGGTCATCAGACCTGGGAATTGGAAGTTGTTCCAGGCATCAAGAAGGACGCTCATTTTATTTCCTTTCGATTGTCAAAGGGGAGAGGATTAAATCCTTCCCGGAACTAAGGTGGCTCTACCACCATTTCTACCTACCATAGTAGCATAGTTTAAGGTAAAAGTCAAGAAAATAAGGCTTATTTTAGTAGTTTTAGTCTTGTCATAGTTGCGTTAAGGTTTATTTTTAGGGTATGATAGCCACTACTATGGCTAGTCAACAGGAGACAAAAACAGTAGCCAGGGCAGCGGCTAAGCCCCATTCTCGCCTTGAGCAGCGTTTGGCTGCAGCAGCAGATGTACGCCCTCGTAAGACATTGTCTTTTTATCGCTACGTGGCAATTAGCGACCCAGCTGAGTTTCGGGAGCGTTTGTTTAAAAAATGGTCTGAATTTGATGCTTTAGGACGTATTTACGTTGCCAAAGAGGGGGTAAACGCACAGATGAACGTACCAGTCGAATATTGGACAGAATGGGACACTTGGACGCAAGCTCAGCCAGAACTAGCCGGCGTACCGTACAAAATTGCGGTGGAGGAAAAGGGTCCGTCTTTTTATAAACTAGCTATCAAAGTACGTCCCAAAATCGTGGCTGACGGCTTGGATGATGCCGCTTTTGATCCCGCTAATACTGGTGAGTATCTCACCGCTGCGGAGATGAATGAATATGTAAATAATCCAGATGCTGTGATTGTAGATATGCGCAACGCTTATGAGAGCGAGATTGGTCACTTCGAGGGGGCGATTATTCCTGATGTAGATACCTTTCGCGAAGAGCTCGAAGTGGTGCCAGAAATTCTGCGTGCCCATAAAGATAAAAAAATCGCCCTGTACTGCACTGGTGGAATTCGCTGTGAGAAGGCTAGTGCCTGGCTGAAGCATCAAGGGTATAAAAATGTTAAGCACCTAAAAGGTGGCGTGATTGATTACAAGCATCAGGTGGAGCGAGAAGGGTTGCCGAATAAATTCCGCGGTAAGAACTTTGTATTCGACGAACGACTTTCAGAGACTATTGGAGAGGAGGTGATTTCAGTTTGTCATTTGTGCCGCAGAAATAAGACAGATCAATATCGTCACTGCAATTTTGAGACCTGTCACGTCCTGCATTTAGCTTGTGAAGATTGTGTAGCTAAGCGGGCAGGGTATTGTTCCGGGGTTTGTCGACAATTAGATCGGTTGCCTGCAAAAACTAAAAAGGTCTATACTCGATTTTATAACCGTTACTTCCGACCAAAAATGTTTAAGAAGACAAGATTGCGGGCGTAGATAAGTGAGTAAGGGTATTGGTGTGAGAGTCAGCCGGTGCTTTTATTGTCTGTTATTTCAGCACAGCTTGCCTTGTTTTTTCGTTTTGTTTGCGTTAAACTCTAAAAGTCTTTCAGTGACGATTTTCCGCCCATAGCTCAGTTGGTAGAGCGGCTCCCTTTTAAGGAGATGGTCCTAGGTTCGAGCCCTAGTGGGCGGACCAACGCAAAAAACCAACGCTGCCCAAAAGGCAGCGTTGGTTTTTTAGTCAGCAACCTGCGTTGCTGACGGCGCTTGTTTGAAGTGGGGCGATGTTTTTTGTCTCTGCCAAAGACAAAAAACCGCTCTAACTAGTGACCAATGTCACTGGCGGCATTAGTCAAAGGCGTATCGATACTTCTTTTTTGACCAACTCTCAACAAAACTAGGGTATAATACCATTATCAGTAAGCCAAAATTTTATGTATATTTTTATCTTTATCTTTCTTTTTATCTGGATTGTAACCACTTCACCGATTATTACTCCTGGAAAACGAGCGAAAGTGATTGAGCGTTTAGGTAAACCTCTCAAAAAAGCTCGTATGGCTGGTTTTAGCTTGAAACTACCTTGGCCATTTGATCGAGTGGTTGGAGTGGTGAATTTGCAGTTGCAGGAAGTAGGAGCGGATGTGTCGGTAAAAACCGCAGATAACGCTTTTATGACGCTGCCAGTTAAGGTGCAGTACCGAGCCAGTAACGATTCAGCAGGAGCAGTGCGCGCTTTTTATGAGTTAGAAGACCCACGTCAGCAAATTACAAGTTATGTGCTAAACAACGCGCGGCAAACTGCCTCGGGTATGACCATGAATGAGTTGTATCAAAATCGCGATACTATCGAGGTACAGGTGCAAGGCGCTCTGCAGGAACGCTTTACCCAATACGGCTACACTATTGAAAACGTTCTCATTGATGAGCCGCAGCCAAGTATTGAGGTGCGAGACGCCTTCAACCGCGTGATTGCCTCCGAACGAGAAAAAGAAGCCGCACAAAATATTGCCGACGCCGAACGTATCAAGTTAGTCGGGATTGCTCGCGCAGAAAAAGAATCTAAAAAATTACAAGGCGAGGGTATTGCCGAAATGCGTGACGCGATTGCTCGCGGTTTGAAGGAGGTAATTGATGAGCTGGCGGGAATTATTTCTACCGAACAAGCTCTAAGTTTAATTATGGATACTAACCGCCTGGATACGCTCAGTACCGCCGCTGAACACGGCAACATGCTGTTGGTTGATATGGAGGGTAGTAGTGAGCTTGCCAAGACGGTGGCGGGCATGAAAGCGGTGGAGAAGCTGGGGAAGTAGTTACTTAACGCCGCAAGGGCAATCTCTCAAAAATTAGAGGACTCGAACTCTACGAGTTCAGTACAGGTTGTCGCTATTTTTACTCGCTATCGCTTCGTAAAATAGCTGGCAACCTTTTCTCGTCCTCTCCCTCAACAAATTATAGTCACAAGTAAGCTCCAAGTATTCGCTTACTTGACTCCTTAATTTGTGCGTGGGAGAGGACTCGAACCTCCACGGATTACTCCATTAGTTCCTAAGACTAACGCGGCTACCATTACGCCACCCACGCATATTTTTTGCTTCGTGCAGTCTATCCTAACATATTTATTTAACGCTGGCGAGATTAAGAAACTGTTCAATTCGGGGGTGGAACTCGTGTTAAAATATCCTCAAGATGAGAAAAATTAACAAATCTTTGCTAATCGTTCTGATGGTAATCATGGGAGTAGCTGCTGGCTTAACGGCTTTATACCTAGTCCGAGAAAAGCCAGGCAGTAATAATGAGCAAGAAATAATTCTAAATCAAGATTTAAAAACTTATTCTTCGGAGCGGTTCGGCGTTTCTTTTTCGTATCCAAAAAAGTACATACTCACAGAAGCTCAAGGAGAAGGTAGTGAAGAATATTATGTCATTGGGTTAATGTTGCCCGAGCGAGCCGAAGAAACTCAACGCTTATTAGAAGCGAGAGATGATAAGACGGGGTTAATCCACATTGGTAACAGTAGTATAGATATTGAGTGGCCAGCCAATTCAATAAACGTGTTACTCTACCCAAAATTACCTAAGCAGTCACTGGAACAACAAATACGGCCACGTCTTTATCCTGCAGACACTCCCGTCACTTCCACCACCGTGGCTGGCGCATCAGCTTTACGATACGTTACTGAGGGTTTGTATACGAGTGACGGGGTTGCTGTAGAAAATAATCACTGGATAATCAGATTTGAAGCTATCAGAGACCATGATGGACCGAATACCACTGATGATTTTGCCGTAGTGCTTGATTCTCTCCAGCTACGTTAGCAGCAGCTATTATTCGGGTCGATACAGATAAGAAAGGTTGTTGTATTCTAGAGTTGGATAACCCACGATTCCGTCGTTGTGCCAGAGAAAAAAACGAGCCACACCCGCATCAAGCGCTAGGCGACTACAAACTGTACAAAAAGGTGCTCCTGATTTTAGTAAAACCCCGTGGTCGTCTACTCGGGTAAAATATAAATCACTGCCAGCAATTTCTTGTGGATGTCTTTTGATGGCGTTCATAATTGCCCGCCATTCAGCGTGTAGACAACAGGTTTTGTCGTACTTGGTTTTGCCGGGAATAAACTCATCATGGCAACGGCTTTGTTGGATATCGTCTAAGGGTGGACCGTTGTAGCCTTCACCAATAATTTTGTCGTCTTTAACAATAACTGTGCCGCACTTAGCTCGGAGGCAAAGGGCTTTCTCAGCCACCTTTCCGGCCGCTTGAAACCATAACTCATGTTCTTCCTTAGGGGCGCTTTCGGACATAGTTAATATTATACCTGAAGTTGAGGCCAGAACGGGAATCGAAGCTTACAGGTTCAGTACACCTTTTGGACGGATTAGTTCGAGCTGTCGCCACTCCTAATCCGTCGCAAAAGCTTTTGACTTATTTTTAAGGAGGACGTTAGTCCGACTATAAAAATAGAAATGCCCTGGTGGTACTAGTCCCCAAAAAGTGTCCCCCAAACACTTTTTGCCCAAATAACATTTGGTTCGTTATTTTACATTCTATTACTTACTGATATTTAGTAAGCCACTGAGGCCAGAACGGGAATCGAACCCGTGCATGTCGGTTTTGCAGACCGAAGCGTTACCACTTCGCCACCTGGCCATAAAACAAACTTTACCATTTTCTCACCCTGACTTCCACCATCAAGTTTTGATAAGGATAATCTAGTCAGCACAGATAAAAAATGCTAAGCTTGAAAGCAGTTTTCTACGAGAAAACAAACCCCTGCCGGGGTGATGGAATGGTAGACATAGGGGACTTAAAATCCCCGGCTGTTAAAGGCGTGAGGGTTCGAGTCCCTCCTCCGGCACAAACTGTAACGAAATCTTATTGCGTCACTAGACTTTATAAAGGTAATTGAACTTCAGTAGAACAGAAAATGTCTGGGAGACATTTTTTTGGACTTGCACCAACAGCGGCCTACGTAGGCACAGCCTATGTAGTGTCAAAATTTTCAAATTTTTCTATATGGATTCAACCTATGTAGACGTGCTATGTTCTGACTTCAGTTCCTGCTAAAATATCTAAATGAGAATCTCCACTAGTAGAGCGATTATTTTGGCAGTTATTTCCTTAGTGGCTTCAAGAGCAGTATTCTTTCTAGTTGATGATCCGGAGGGACCAAACCTACTGATTGTAGCTGTATTGGCAGCGGTGATATGCACTGGCGTTTTAGCAATATTATTTTTGATTACCAAGATTAAAGGTGGTAAATAGTTTTTGTGCAGGGTAAGACCCACGCATGAGTAAAAGAAGGCGGTGGAAAACCAGACCGCCGCTCTTTAAGGCGGCGGGCTGGTTTTCTTTACTGTTAGCTACTACTTCCCAGCCTCAGTATCGTCTCTGACTTCCAGCTCGTGAACAATTTTGTCCAGATGTTGACGATGCCTTTCTCCATAATCTATTTCAAAATGTACTTCGGGAATGAATTTGAGACGGCTGTGTTTCTTGATATCTTGGCGCAGTTCAGTGCCATGCCGCTTAAGAAAGATGAGGGCATCTTGCTCACGGTCGTTGGGAATGGTGGTAAAGAAAAAAGTGGCTCTGCGGTAGTCGGGAGAGATTGTGGTGCGAGTGATGGTGATGAGGGGATTGGTGCTAGCCTCGCGCTGAATAAACTTCGCCGCTACTTCGGTGAGAATACTGGTGACACGTTCGTGACGATCAAAATTGTGTGGAGAATTGGCAGGCATAAGATAATTTATTGGTGATTCAGGAAAAACTAAGGTTAAGAAATTTCAATATCAAAAGCCTCAATAATATCGCCTGGAGCCACCTCGGCTCGTGATTCTAATTGCATACCAAATTCACCCTCTTCTACTTGGGAGACGTCTGATTTGTATTGTTGGACATTTTTCAAAACACCTTCGCCAACTTCCACATCACGACGGAGTACACGCACGCGCTGATCACGACGCAGCAAACCTTCTTCTACTCGGCCACCCAATACGTGCGTGTGTTTTTGGGTACTAAAGTGTCGCAGGATTTTGGCTTTGCCAGTGACGACCTTAGTTTTCTGTTTTGGGGTACGATCTTTGAGGGTGTTCTCTAGCCACTCGGTGAGTTCATAAATAATCGAAAAAGTCTCCACCGCTACTCCGAGACGCTCAGCCAGTTCCAGAGCGGAACGGTCAGCTTTGACATTGAAGCCGACGACGATAGCGTTATCGGTGGCGCTAATATTTTGGATGTCGGCATCAGTGATATTGCCCACACCTTTATCTACCACGCGGATATTGATGCGGTCTGAGCCGAGGCTGGCGAGCTCATGCTCAATAGCGTCGATAGTGCCGAGGACGTCAGTCTTGATAAGAATTGGTACCAGAGGCAGAGAACTACGCTCCATTTTGGTGGTAGCTACCTCTTGTGAATTTTCTAAAACGGCAGTTTCTGCTTCTTTCTTGGTTTTGTATACGGAAAAGGTCGCCCCTACTTTAGGAATGTTATCAAAACCGACAATACGTACCGGTTCAGACAAACTGGCCTCTTTAATGGCTTTACCGTTAGCATCTTCCATAATGCGGACTGGAGCCAAGCTTTTGCCAGACACCACAAATTGCCCACTTTTAATGGTGCCGTCTTTAATAATCAGAGTAGCAGT
This sequence comes from uncultured Patescibacteria group bacterium, assembly GCA_934699595.1. GTDB lineage: Bacteria > Patescibacteriota > Minisyncoccia > Phycocordibacterales > UBA918 > OLB19. The sequence continues at coordinate 2,768 of CAKUWT010000003.1, read as the reverse complement.
GTTGCCGCGACGGGTGTCCATCCGACCTTCAATTATCAGACCAGAAGCGAGGGTGTTGGTGTCTCCTCTTAGTTCAGCTAGTTCGGCTGCGAGTACAACTAGGTCGAGCAGGTCGGCTACGCCTTCGCCAGTTTTGGCCGAAATCGGCGCCCAAGAAATATCGCCACCCATGCCTTCAATGTAAATCTCGTGCTCAATCAAGCTCGCTTGAGTACGAGGAATATCTGCGCCTGGCTTATCAACTTTATTAATAGCCACAATATAAGGGATACCTGCTTCCTTGATGGAGGCGAGGGCGTCCATGGTTTGGGGCATGACACCATCTTCAGCAGAGACCATCAGAATAGCCACGTCTGCCACGTCGGCACCACGGAGACGCATTTTTTGAAAAGCGGCGTGACCAGGAGTATCGAGGAAAGTGAGATTAGTGGTCTCTCCCTCTTTGGCGGTGTGGGGAACAACGTAGGCAGATAGGTGCTGGGTAATACCGCCAGCCTCGCCAGCCACAACGTTACTTTTACGAATCTGGTCTAAGAGAGTAGATTTACCATGGTCAATATGACCCATAACTACCACCACTGGTGGACGCTTAATAATATTTGGAGTATTTTTTGCTGATTTTTTAGCCATAAGAAAAGTTACTAGTTTATTCTAAACGAGCAAAGGAAACCGCTGGCCACCCTCACCAATCGCCAAGAGCTGATAAAAAGTGTTGCTATTATACCAGATTTTGTGAGTTTGGCTAGTTTAGTGGTGTGATAAAAGAGGGTTTTGTTGAAGTGTTGACAGTGTGGCGCTCTTTATAGAGCGCCGCACTGCCAACACACTCTAATCATTTAATAGTCAGCGATACCTTATAATAAGATGGTAAATAAAACAATTATGGTCATCAGCTCTAGATTGGTTAGGCTGCACAATTCTTGTGTAAGGAAAATAAGAACTAGTGCGATGCTTCTCGCTGTACTGGCGCTAATTTTTAACCCGTTTGCGGGGATTTACGGTATTCAGGAAGTGGAGGCGGCGATTGGAGAGGATTGGGAGCTAGCTGTGCCTCCTGCGATCATGGGGTCTTGGAACTCCGTCACCTACGGCAATGGTCTGTTTGTGGCGGTGGGTGGAGGGATGGCTGACGAAGTCATGACTTCACCAGATGGCATTAATTGGACAGCAAGATCAGCAGCTGAAGAAAACTCTTGGAATTCCGTCACTTATGGCAATGGCCTGTTTGTCGCTGTGGCTCGTAGTAACTCTGGAAATAATGTCATGACTTCACCAGATGGCATCAACTGGACAGCAAGGGTTGGCAAAGCCTCATACTGGGAATCAGTTACTTACGGCAATGGCCTGTTTGTCGCGGTTGCTGATTTTGGTACTGATAAGATAATGACCTCACCCGATGGTATCACTTGGACAGCTCGCACCGCCGCTGAGGCAAATAGCTGGAGGTCCGTGACCTACGGAAATGACCTCTTCGTAGCAATGGCAAGTAACGGCACCAACCGCGTGATGACTTCACCCGATGGTATCACTTGGACAGCTCGCACCGCTTCTGAACAAAACTCCTGGCTCTCCGTCACCTACGGTAATGGCCTGTTTGTTGCAGTGGCTTCTAATGGTACCAACCGCGTCATGACCTCACCCGATGGTATCACTTGGACAGCTCGCACCGCTGCTGAACAAAACTCTTGGAGCTCTATCACCTACGGCAATGGTCTGTTTGTTGCAGTGGCTTCTAATGGTACCAACCGCGTCATGACCTCACCCGATGGTATCACTTGGACAGCTCGCACCGCTGCTGAACAAAACTCTTGGAGCTCTATCACCTACGGCAATGGTCTGTTTGTGGCGGTAGCAAATGGTTTTGGTTGGGCAGCTGGTAGATATATGTACAGTTCTGATGGTGTGAACTGGTTAAGTCCTGAGATTATCGATTTTAATTTTAGTGAGGTAACCTTCGGACAAGGAACCTTTGTCGCACTGAGATTTTTTGATGGGTCGGTAGCTACTTCATTAAATGGTGTCACTTGGACTAACCAAGCAGTATCAGGTTATTGGAACTCCGTCACCTACGGCAACGGCTTGTTTGTGGCGGTTGGTTGGGATGACTATTTGGATTCATCAGTAGTAATGACCTCACCTAACGGTGTCACTTGGACTGTAGACACCGTTCCTCCTGGTGATTGGTATTTCGTCACCTACGGCAACGGTCTTTTTGTCGTTGTGGGCGGGGAAGGGGCAGTCATAACCTCACCTAACGGTGTCACTTGGACAGCCCAACCAGCAGCTGAAACTAATTCCTGGACCTCCGTCACCTACGGCAACGGCTTGTTTGTGGCGGTTGGTTGGGATGTCGATTTGGATTCATCAGTAGTAATGACCTCACCTAACGGTGTCACTTGGACTAACCAAGCAGTATCAGGCGATTGGACCTCCGTCACCTACGGCGACGGTCTGTTTGTGGCAGTGGCTCAAGACAGCGTCATGACCTCACCAGACGGCACTACCTGGACCGCTCGCACCGTTCCGTCTGGCGATTGGAGCTCCGTCACCTACGGCAATGGTCAGTTTGTGGCCATAGGCTCAAACGGCGCCATCATGACCTCCGGCACCCCTACCTCCTCCGCCACCGGCATGTTCTCCATCACCCAAGAAATCACCGGCGAACTCTCTTTCGGTGTCCCACCCACCAACATCACCCTCTCTAACGACATCGCCGGCCTCACTGGTGGTACTGCGACCGGCACCACCCCTTTCTCAGTCACCAGCAA
>CAKUWT010000002.1 GCA_934699595.1 uncultured Patescibacteria group bacterium | reverse complement strand
GTCAGGGGTATACGAGGAATACAAAGCGGAGACGTCTGAGGCGGAGAGGGCGCGTTGCCAGATGCGAGTGTCGTCGACCTGACCGTGATAATAACGTCGATCCTTACCTCCCTCAGAGCCAATATAGAGATGAACATAACCTGGCGGAGACTGATTAATCTGAGAAAAGGGTGTGCCTACCGAACTTACCAAAGTACCATTTAGATACAGATACATTTTTTTATCATCTGAATTAAAGATGGCCACGAGGTGGTACCACTCGTCACTTGGTATTATGGTGCTACTGGTTACACTATTAGTACCGTCTCCAGCCTGAAATTCTAGGTTACTAATACCACTACGGATTGTCCAGAAATGCCAGGATTTACTACCGGTATCCGAATTACCAACCCCCATAATTGTGGGTCTATCACCGGGGTTATTTCCACTCTTAGCCCAAAATGAAATCGAGAAACTACCCGGATAATCCCACATTGGATCAGTGGGACTAACTCGCCTCATTACATTTACATCAGCCTCTGTTGTCCTAAAATCTACCGCATCTCCAATATAGCCAGCAGAAGTAGTGGCAATACCACCAAAGATTCCGTCAGTATCATCACTATTACCTTCAACGGCCTTATTTTTTATTCTACCCAAAGGCGTTATATCTACTAGGTCGTACGTATAATGAAGTACTAATCCGTCAGACAAACTGTAATTGTTATCAGTAGAAAAAGTAACCTTGTAGGGCTCATAGTTAACGTTATCGTCAACATCTTGACACTTAGCATAATAATTATAGGTAGTATCCGGCACCAACCCTGAGAGAGCGGTTGAGTGGTTAGTGTCGCCAGTAGTAGTAAAGGGGGTCATCTCTTCATAAGGTAAGTCGCTAGTGGCGTAGGCACAGGTGGCAACTTCATCCGTTTGGATAGAGAAGGTGATGGTTTCGGTATCTGCTGGAATTAGACCTCGAGGGGCCGCATGGGACATACGTGGAGGCAAAAAGTCTCCGTTCAAATCCCCATAAGCTGTCCACATTTCGTTGGCAAAGGCACTAGAATAACCGCCATCACCCGCGTCTCCATGCAGATCGGGGAATCTGCCAATACCATCAGAAGGATCGACATCCTCAATACAACCACCTTGACCATCAGGACCAAAGGTAATACCGTAGTTCGCCATATTACCATCATAAGGAGCACACTTATCTGGTTGAGTGTATGCCCCACTTTCACGCCAGCGGTAAGTATACCGAAACAACTGTTCATCGAACCAGGATTTAATCGTTTCAGGCAGCATCTTCATAGCGATAACAACCCCGCTCCAGACATTAGAGGTACAACAACCTTGATAGCCATAACCGGGTTCAACACCACCATCAATAAGACGGTAGGGATCAATAAGAGTCTTATTTCCACTTTGGGTAGCTACCGCCAACCAGTACTGATATTCAGTTGGGTCTACTCCACCAAACAATACTACTCTATCTCCATTATCAGGGTTATCTACATATTGCAGATGACCAGTCTCACCAAAAGTAAGTTTAGTAGCCTGGGCCAGGGTCTCCATTATTGATTCGTCCTCCAGTAAAATGGCAGCGTACTTGATTGGCAATAACCGGCCGTTAGCATGTCCGCCGTCATGTGGCCAACTATGACCCTGCAGAAGCATGCCGTAAAAATCAATCCCGATCTGCACATAGGCGTTTGTTGCTTGGATTTTCTCTGGTGAACTATTACTACCAAGAGATAGTGTCAGGGCCATCTCCAAGGTCTGCAAAGCAAAACTAGACCCATAAGCTGGCATGTAATCCATAGGGTGAATAAATTGATTCTGCACAACACCAAGAAAATCAAGGTACGGTCCCCGAGCCTTACTTATAGTCCAAGCATGAGTTTTTGCACTTGGTGTTGGCACGAGCTCAGACAAGTGACTAAGGTTAACCTGACTAGCCTGATACCTTAAGGTTTTATCGGATCCATAATAGACGGGACGAAACCAGTTACCGTCTGGACCACTTGGTTCTTCGTCAAGGACCGTGAGGACCGAGGCTGTTTGAAGACAGTTACGCTCAGAACCACCCACGTTACCGGTGCAACCTACTCCGACGGGACGAGAAATGGCCTTAATGATAGACTGGCCAGTAGAGGCGGTGTACGGCAGGGCCGGCATAAGATCGGCACTATAATTGCTAGCCTCAGAATCTAAGCTTTGTAATTTAGTATCTGGATTAACTTGCCAACCATGACTACCATCATCGGCATCAGGGGTAATGCTAGTAATGGTAACCGGTGCTAAAACCCAGTAATCACCATTAACGAAGTGTCCATAAGTAACCGGGGTAGCAAAATTATACGTAATACCATTTTGGGTAAGGCTAGTGGCCGTGCCCGCATTGCCAGCATGAGCGGTAGCAGTAGTAAGTATAAAGACTATAGTCAACAAGTACAGAATCATTAATTTTGCACCTATAAACCCCCTGAATGACTCTGTTATCATAGATACTACTATTATATTAATAATCACATCTAATTCTACCCCCCCCCCGAAACGTTGAGTTTTAGGGTTGGGGATAATATATTAAGCTTACAAAGTATAGATAAATTCTGTCTATACAAAACAAAGAATCATTACTAAAAACACCCCGGTCGCAAGCAAAGCTTGCGACCGGGGTGTTTTGTTGGCTTCCAGTTAATCCTTTTCTGGAAAACTATTTAGCCTCCTCTTCCTTCTGCAACGGTAGGCCGATATGACGCAAGAAAGCCTCAGCTTCCTCACGATTACGGGCGCTAGTGACGATAGTGATTGCTAACGAAAAGACGTTACGCAATTCATCATCGTGACATTCTGGGAAAATTGTATGATCTTTCAGACCAAGGGTAATATTACCCATCTCATCAATCGCAGTTACCTTCAAACCGCGGAAGTCACGGGTTTGCGGCAGAGCAACATGAATCAGTTTCTCCACAAAGTCACGCATTCGTGGGCCGCGCAACGTTACCTGGTAACCAATAATGTCACCTTGTCGCAATTTGAAAGCCGCTACCGACTTTCGTGCTGGTCGGGGTGAAGCTTTTTGGCCAGTAATCACCGCCAAACGGTCGCGAATCATCTCTTCTCGCTGCTTATCAGCGACTCGTCCGGTTCCCACGGAAACGACGACCTTTTGCAGACGTGGTGCCTGCATAACATTCTTATAGCCGAACTGCCCCTTAAGAGCACTATAGGTATCGGCAATTTTTGTTGAAATAATTTCCATAAGCTTTAAATTTTTTTCCCACTAGCACGGGATACTCTGACTTTTTTCTTTTTATCTCCTTCTCCTTCAAAGATATAACCGACTCGTACCGGCTTACCATCTTCAATCAGAGCCACGTTCGAAGCGCTGATCGGCATCGACTTCTCGACAATCTGTCCCTGCCCCTTCGTGGTGCGAGAACGTTGGTGACGGGTGACCACGGCCACGCCCTCCACGATTACCTGGTTCTTATCCAGTAGTCTTTTTACAACGGTCCCAGTCTTTCCTTTGTCCTTTCCGGTTAGCACCTGAACGGTGTCTCCTTGTTTAATTTTCATAGCTAGATTATTAATGACTACTAACTTAAACGACCTCCGGTGCTAACGAGACGATTCTCTGATAACCGGCTTCACTAATTTCTCGCGGAATGGGACCAAACACACGGTTGGCACGTGGTTCGAATTTGCCCTTATCTACTAAGACAACAGCATTATCATCAAAGCTTACATAGGAGCCATCTTGTCGGCGGAAAGGTTTACGCTGACGCACTACTACACCATAGACCTTGTCCTTCTTCTTCACCATCTTACGAGGCTCCGCAGTTTGGACAGACAACATCACGATTTCCCCCAGTTCTGCGTAGCGCTTTTTAGAGCCACCCAGGACTTTGAAAACGCGGCCGATTTTACCACCGGAGTTATCAGTAATCTTTACAATTGATTGAGGTTGAATCATAAGCTATTTATTTTCGCTAATAAGCGTAAAGTGCTTTCGTTTAGAGATTGGACGCACCTCTTGGATATCGACCACTGCTCCCAAGCTGGCAGTATTACCGGCATCGTGGACCAAGAAATTCTTAGTTCGACGTTGGAATTTTTTATATTTAGGATGCTTCACATAGCGCTCAACAGCCACGGTAATGGTGTCTTTCATCTTGGTAGAAACTACCTTGCCGCGCAATACGTGTCCTTTATTTGTTGTTTCTGTAGACATATTAATTTTCTTTACCAGCTCGTAGGCGAGCAGTTTGCTCGGTCAGGGCCCTGGCGATAGTTTGCTTAGCACCGCGGATAACTGAAGCTTTGCGACTAAACTTATCTTTAAAGCGCTCCTCACGTAAAGTTCGACGTTCAGTTTGCACTAAATCGCTAAGCTCCGCATCACTTTTAGTTTTTAGATCAGTATATTTCATAGAGACATTAACTAATTAACGCTTAGGCTCGAGTTTCTTCTCGAAGCACAAACTTAGCTTTTAAAGGTAATTTAGTAGTAGCTTTGCGCAAAGCTTCGCGGGCCACTTCTTCGCTCACTCCTTCAATCTCAAAGAGAATTCGGCCCGGGGCCACTTCAAATACAAAGTGATCTGGATCTCCCTTACCTTTACCCATCGGTACCTCAGCGGCTTTTTTGGTAATCGGCTTGTCTGGGAAAATCCGAATCCAGATTTTACCAGTCTTACCTAAGGTACGTGAGATTACTCGACGGGCTGCTTCGATCTGATTGGAACGCACGCGCGCTGGTGAGGTGGCCTTCAAACCATACTCACCGAACGATACGGTTACACCGCGAGTTTCTGGTCGCTGTAGCTTCTCGGGACTTTTACGACCCACTTGCCACTTTCGGTGTTTTACTTTTTTAGGAAATAACATAAGCAAATTTATTTAGTTGGCCTAGTATTATCACGACGAGCCGCCGGGCGTGTGGGGCGGTCCTCTGTTTGGTTTTGAGTACGGTCACCAAAAACCTCTCCGCGATAAATCCACACCTTAATACCGATGGCTCCGTACGGCAACCGAGCAGTTACACGAGCAAAATCAATATCAGCTCGAAGGGTCTGCAATGGTACCCGTCCTTTCTTCAACTCCTCGCGACGAGCCATATCAGCACCACCAAGGCGGCCGGCTAAAATCACGCGCACACCTTGCACGTCACGATTAGCCATCACCTTCTCAACAGTCTGCTTCATGACGCGACGGAAGGTCATGCGCTTTTCTAGACCCTCAGCAATCATTTGCCCCACAATCTGGGCACTGGCCTCTGGAGAACGGATCTCTTCGATATCTACCTTAATCTCCGGTTTTTCCGCTAATTTTAGTTTACGAAAGAAGAGGTCCAAGTCTTTTTTAAGTTTGGCCACACCTTCGCCAGAACGACCAATAATGAGGCCGGGTCGAGCACTTTTAATAATAATCCGAATGGATTTTTCATCTCGCTCAATTTCAATCGCGTCGATAGACATGGTCTTCAAACGCTTCTCAAGCCAGCGACGTACTTCATTATCAACGCGAATAAATTCACGGAACTGTTTCGGATTGGTAGTGATCCAGCGACTACGCCAGTCGCGATTGGTACCAATTCGTTGAACATATGGATGGGCTACGTGTGTCATAGATTATTTTTCACCTAGCTCAAGGCTAATGTGACTATTGCGGCGATTAATACGGGCGGCTGAACCACGGGCACGGGGACGAAAACGCTTTAAAGTTGCGGCTTTGTCGACAGTAATCTTTTCAATGAAAAGTTTTTCTGTGCTTTTACCAGCCTGCTTGACATTAGCGACACCTGACTCGATTAATTTTGCAATCGGCAGAGCAGCTCGCTTATCAATAAACTTCAAAGCAGCCAACGCTTCATTCACACCCTTGCCTCGGACAACATCAACAACCAGACGCACCTTGCGTGGAGATTGTCGGTAATTTTTAAGAGTTACTTTCATGACTGGTTATTATTTAGACGCTTTAGCAGCACGCGCAGCGGTCACCTCTGCCTCCTTACGCTTACGGTCTAATTCTTTCTGAATCTTTCCACCATGACGATGGAACTTTTTAGTCGGAGAAAATTCCCCCAAGTGGTGACCAACCATTTCTTCTGAGACTAGCACTGGGGTATGTTCTTTACCATTATGGACACCGAAGGTGAAACCTACCATTTCTGGTGAAATCATACTGCGTCGGGCCCAGGTTTTGATAACACCACCCTCTCCGGGTTTCTTTCCGGCGATCTTTTTCAGTAGCTTTTCGTCTACATACGGTCCTTTATAGAGTGATCGTGACATTTTTTAATACTAACGAATAATCAAATATCATTCTAAATGATATTTGTCTTTGAGAACCTCACCCTAAGAAAGGTAACGGCCTTCCTGAAGCGAGGTTCCCAAACTGCTAACTTCCCACTTTTTGACACTTCTCTGGCTGATGCCAGAGCACCTCATTGAGGTTAGGAACGTGAGCCATAATAAGGGAAATTGAGGAGAAAGTCAAACAGACAGTGATTATCTGGAAATATAAACGATAGTTTTTACAGCAGCACTCTCACAAATCTGTTTCCGACAATAGAAAACCGCCCGCGAATATTTCGCGAGCGGTATAGACGTGGGCCAGCTAGGGGCAAATCAAATCGGGGTTAACAAATTTGAATCATTTGTCCTCCGACCGACTTTCTTCGACAGCGGCTAAGAGGTTTGCCAAATATTTCGACTCAGGATTACTGCTCCAAAAGGATCCGTTCGAATAATATATCCGCTCGATCACTTTACCAGTTTCCTTATCGACAAGAAGCGTAACCGGCTTCTCCCTAAGAATGTCCACAACACCAGCACCAACTGCCACGATGAATATGACAGGGATGATCTTTTTAACGATATTCAACGCACTCATCGTTGTCTCCGACTATAAACGATACATCTACCTTAAATCATAGCATATTTTTAATAAAAAGTCAATTCAAGAGGGCTATTTGGAGTCGAAAGATGAGGTCCTTACAACGCCATGCTTACAAAATTAATCACGGACAAAAGAAAACCACCCGCAATTTCTTGCAGGTGGCAGGTTTTGCTGGAAATACGGATCAGTATTACCAACATCTTGAGAGAACGCAGGTCTTCATTCCCACGGAATAACCGTCTTCTCTTTCAGAACGCAGCCCCGCAACGGCACCCGAGGGAAACGAGCTGACACTCACAGCCCTGGCTCTGGGGTGAGATACAAGATCTGCCTGTATAGTAGGCTTGTCCACCACATACCACCAAGGCTTTTCTTCCTCGGTAGTTTTTTCGGCAAGGATCTCCGCTCCACTGGAAGCCGGGGTCCAGAAATCCATTTTCTGGAGGTTTTCCAATCCTCCAAAAAACAGACCCATCGTGATTCCGACGACAGAGACGACGGCCAAGAACCGCCCAAAATCATCATCGGCCGCGTCCAGCCAGCTCTTCACTGTATCAATGAAGAGCGAGTGCTCCTGGTTTGCCATTTTATTTTCCCCCATCATTCTATTTTCACGATTCTGTCTGCAATGCTAACATATAATAATCAAAATGTCAATTAAAATAACAACTTCCCGGGTACTGGTCTATACAAAACTCTTGGGCCGGGCAAAACTGTCGACATTCTAAAATAATAGCTATACTAAGCTTATGACTAAACCCCGGGGACAAACACACACCACTCTGACTGAGACAGCAGAACTGGTGGTTAGAGTGTTGGGAAAAGTGCCAGGGTTAAAAATGATTGCTCCTGGGGAGATTAAAACTATTAAAAAGAGTACCAGTGGCGGTCGACACCTGACGATTGTCAAAACTGCCAGTGGTGTCTCTTTGATTATTACTGGTCAATCAGTACAGCGGGTAGCGGTACACACCGTTGACCAAGCATCCACAACCACCTTGATTAAGGCCTTAAAAAGTAGCAAACGTCTGCAAGATTTTCGGATTAAAGTACGTTAAAGGCGGGGGTGAGCTTTGCTCGTCTCCGCCTTTAGCCCCATTCAAGGGTAACTGGCCAGCATAAATAAAACCAGGGCGCCGCTTGGCGGCGCCCTGGTTTTATTTAGTAGGCTAGAATTATATTTTTTGAGTACTGCTCACCCCCCTAGATCATCTTCACGTCAATATTGACGCCAGACGGTAAAGACAAGTTAGTCAATGCCTCAATCACTTTTGAACTAGGATTAAGAATATCCACCACCCGCTTATGAATCCGCATTTCAAACTGTTCTCGCGCATCCTTGTGTACGAATGATGAGCGGTTGACGGTGTACTTCTTAATCTCGGTAGGCATCGGAATCGGTCCAACCAACTCTGCATCAAAGCGATTGGCAGTATCGACAATCTGCTTGACCGACACATCCAAAATCCGGTGTTCGTAAGCACGAATCCTAATTCGCAGCTTACTCACCACTGCCTCAGCCTTAGTTTTTTTAGTTTCAGTAGCCATACTATTTTTTAATTACCTGTAAAACTAGGCAACGATCTTAGTTACTACACCAGCACCAACGGTACGGCCTCCTTCACGAATCGCAAAACTTGATTGCTCTTCAAGCGCTACTGGAGCCACTAACTTAACTTTGAAAGTAGCAGTATCCCCTGGCATAACCATCTCCACACCATCTGCCAAGGTCACCTCACCGGTAACGTCGGTAGTACGAATGTAGAACTGTGGCTTGTAACCAGAGAAAAATGGTGTGTGTCGTCCACCTTCGTCCTTAGAAAGTACGTACACCTCTGCCTCAAACTCGGAATGCGGGGTGATTGAACCCTTCTTTGCCAACACCTGTCCACGATGCACTTCTTCTTTCTTAGTACCACGAAGTAGAATACCAGCGTTGTCTCCCGCTTGAGCAGCATCCAGAGACTTGTTAAACATCTCTACACCGGTAACGGTGGTGGTAGAGGTCGGGTTAATACCAACAATCTCCACCTCCTCACCAACCTTCACAGCTCCGCGTTCTACTCGTCCAGTCACTACAGTACCTCGTCCTTCAATAGAGAAGATATCCTCAATCGGCATTAGGAAAGGCTTATCAAGTTCACGAACTGGTTCTGGGAAGAAGTCGTCCATCGCGTTTACCAGGTCGATAATTTTCTTACCCCAATCAGACGTTGGGTCTTCCAGAGCCTTCAAAGATGAACCTTGAATCACTGGAGCATTAGCGCCATCAAAGCCATTAGCAGTCAAAAGTTCGCGAAGTTCCTCTTCTACCAACATAATCATCTCCTCATCATCCACCATGTCGCACTTGTTCAAGTAAACAATAATGCTTGGTACCCCCACCTGCTTAGCAAGTAGTACGTGCTCGCGAGTCTGCGGCATAGCACCGTCGGTAGCTGATACTACCAAAATAGCCCCGTCCATCTGGGCGGCACCGGTGATCATATTTTTAATATAGTCAGCGTGACCAGGAGCATCGATATGTGCGTAATGACGCTTAGGAGTTTCGTACTCAGAGTGAGACAAGGAAATAGTAATTCCGCGAGCCTTCTCCTCTGGCGCTTTGTCGATAGCCGCCACATCTTTCACGTTGGCTCCATAACCCTCAGCTTCATGAGCTTTAAGGACAGTAAGGATAGCAGCCGTGGTAGTAGTCTTACCATGGTCAACGTGACCAATAGTACCAACGTTTACGTGCGGCTTGGAACGATCATAATTTTCAGCCATAATAAATTTAATTTATAGATAATTAATAAACCGCACTGCTGTCTTTAATAAGCCAGCCTAAATATACATTGGTAACGGCGCGAGAACGGCGCGTTACCACTGTACACTTAAGGTAAGTGTGAAAGAGCCAAATATTTTCTGCTCCGACACGCAAAGTTACTAAGTAGACTCTGCTGTACGGTGTGGTCTATGTTAACAAATAAGGATTTTTTTGCAAGTATAGACTTACCACTTTAACCAAAACCAGCCACAGAAAATGTGGCCGTTTTGTAATTTTAGTTACTAAAGTGACTTATAACTACCTGGTACACTCCAAACTAGTCAAAGTCACATTACGTCCACTAGCACCCGCCCGTGTCCAAACTGTAAAGCCCGATAAAGTGTAAACTGTGTTGTTACTAGGGGAAGTGAATGATCCTGTCGTGGCTCTGGTAGGGCTACTGCCAGGAAATAGTGACTCACAAAGAGCCGCGCGGTTTCCCGGAGTGTCATGTACGGCGTCAGCAGTTGCTACCGATGGATTCTCTTTTTTAACAGCATTTTTCATCTGATTTTCACTAAAAGTGCGCACAAGGGTGTTGGCGCCACCATCTGCCAAAGCTATCCAACTCGCTCCGACCACTCTCCGTGTTCCACAACCACCAGTAGCATACGGGGCCTCTACTACAAATCCGGTTCTGGATACACTACGGACATTAACTCGGAAAATAATTTCGTCACCCCGACAAGGTCCATTGTAATAAGCGTCTTGCACTGACGCCACTACTTTTGGCACCTTATCAAAAGGTTTATCAAAAGTTACCGTACCAACAGTTAGGTTCCCCGCCGCATTAACAGTCATCGCCACTCGGCCAATCGCCATTGCCTGCCCTGAGCCACCACCAATTAATCCGTCGGCAGTCACACACTTCGTCCCCGCCGCATTACAATACTGTCCTGCCCGCATGCGGATAGCACCAAGGTCACCAGACTTAGCTTGATAAATACTACCAACGTTAATCGGTCTATCAGTGTTGCCCCCAGGAGGAGTCGCTGTAGGCGCTGTCCAAGAAGCTTGGATAAAGTTGTAGGCTAATAGGCCAAAGGCAACCATTCCGAGGAGGGCGGTGCTTTTGAAGAAAGATGAGACGGTCATACGCAATATTTGACTAGGTAAACTAATTACGGATATGAGTACATTATGTCACACTGATACTAATGTTTTACAAGCTAAAGTGAGGAGTTGTTGATAGCGAGGTAAAATAAAACACCTCCTGAGGGGAGGTGTTTTATTTTTACTTACCTGAACAGGGTGCACTACTTCTTGCTCGTCATCAAGCGACCTGGCTTCCGACGCTGCACAATAAACTTATTAGAGTGCTTCTTCGGTGAGCGGGTCTTCTGACCTTTACCAACCGGACGACCTTGTTTGGTGCGAGCGCGGCGATGACCACGAGGCGAACGACCTTCACCACCACCGTGTGGGTGATCGACGGCGTTCATGGCACTTCCCCGAGTCTTCGGTCGAATTCCAACGTGTCGGGCACGCCCAGCCTTGCCGAGAGTGACTAAGCGATTTTCTTCGTTAGACACCTCACCGACAGAAGCCCAGGCCGTACCGTGAATTTTACGGATTTCTGAAGACGGCAGCTTGACGGTAGTGTAACCAGCGTCGTGAGCAACCACTTCAGCAAAGTTTCCCGCACTTCGCGCCAGTCGAGCACCAGCACCAGGATTAATTTCAATCCCGTACACGTAAGTTCCGACCGGAATCTCTTTGAGCGGCAAACGGTTACCGACAGCGATCTTAGCCTTTTCGGAAACCAAGATTTCATCACCCTGAGTCAGTTTCTGTGGGGCGAGAATGTAGCGTCGTTCACCGTCTCGATATAGTACCAGGGCAATAAAACCAGTGCGAAATGGGTCGTATTCGATACTTTCCACTCGAGCAGCAATATCTTTCTTATCATACTTAAAGTCAATCTGGCGATAAGTACGCTTGTGACCGCCACCACGACTCACTACTGTAGTACGTCCGTAGCTATTGCGTCCACCAGTACTTTTACGACCGCGCGTCAAACTTTTTAGCGGGCGATTGGTGGTAGAGGTGAGTTTCTTGCGATACTCGATTACTGAACCATCACGACGACCAGGAGATGTAGGGTTATATTTTTTCATCTGCTTTAGATTAGGTTAATGCTATCGCCTGCTTTTAAGTAGACGTAAGCTTTCTTGTAACCACGTTCTGACACCATTCGACCGCGGGTGCGTGATTTGACTTGCTTTGGTGCTTTGTTAACGATATTCACCCTTACCGGCGTCACTTTATAGACCGCAGCTACTGCAGCGGATACAGCAAATTTATTAGCATCCCGACGAACTAGAAAAGCATAGACTCGACGATCGCTCTGTCCGAGTGCCTTCTCAGTAATCAATGGACGGATAATCACCGCCTCTAGATTACGATCAGTTGCCTGACTAGTGGTCACGGTTGCCGCTGTAGATTCTGATTTTTTTCGACTAAAGAGGGCCATAACAATTTCTTCGCTAGTTAGTCACCATCGGCAGCACACGCGCAGAAAGAATTTCTACCGTCGCTTCCGGGTTGACTAACACAGCGTATTTATAGGTTAGTAAATCAACTGGACTAATGTCCTTGGCTTGCATTACCGAGAATTGTCCTAAGTTGCGGAAGCTTTTTTCCGCAACCTCATCACGCTCTGGCAAGATTACCAAGGCAGCATTCTGCTTCTTAGTAGCTAAGGCGCTTGCCTCTGAAGCCTTGGCCACCGCTGTTACCACCTCTACCGCTTTAGCAGTTTTCATTTCCGATAGTGCTAAACTATCCAAAGCAATAATTTCGGTATCAGCTAATTTGCGGCTGAGAATAATCCCCAAAGCCTTCGCTTTCACTTTCTTATTTATCTTGACTTTGTAATCACGCTCGTTACGTGGTCCATGAGTAACTCCACCACCAACCCAGATCGGGCTGCGACGAGAACCATGACGGGCACGACCAGTTCCTTTCTGACGCCATGGTTTTTTACCACCACCACGCACCTCACCACGGTCCTTAGTGTGAGCAGTCCCAGCCCGAGCATTGGCTTGCATGGATGTCACCACATCGTGCACCAAATCTCCATTCCAAGGTAGAGCAAAAACCTGCTCCGGAAGATTAAACTCCCCTTTAGTAGTTCCTGTACTAGAATAAACATTAATTTTCATAATCATTTATTTAATTAGCGCCACGCACTTCTACTAAAGTTCCTTTTCGACCAGGGACAGCGCCCTTCACCAGTAATAAGTTGTTAGCAGCATCTACCTGCAGTACAGTGAGATTCTTGACCGTAATCCGGTCGCCACCCATCCTACCGGCCATGCGAGTACCCTTCAGCACGCGCATATTACCAGTGGAACCGATTGAACCAGAGCGACGTTCAGAGTGCTTCTGACCGTGCGTTCGTGGGCCACCAGCAAAGTTGTGACGCTTAACCACTCCCTGAAAACCTTTACCTTTAGAGACAGCCGACACAGCAATCTTATCGCCAGCAGCAAAAGTCTCAGCATTCAAGGTTTGCCCGACCGTCAAGCCGGTAATATCCTCACCATAAATACTTTTTGGTCGCCACTCACGCACTGTCTCAGCAGTCTCGTGCTGACCTTTGTCGGCGCGACGTACACGGTGGTCTTTTTTTACACCAGTCGCCACCTGCACCGCATCGTAACCATCGGAATCTTTGGTTTTAATACGAGTGATGGCTGCCGATTCCACTCGGAGCACGGTGGCAGGATGACAAACGCCGTCAGCGTCAAAAATCTGCGTCATGCGCTCCTTAGTGCCAACAATAAATTTCATTGTTATTTTCACTTATGCTAATAAAAGCGCTAGACCGGAAACCTAAAAACAAAAACCGTCCTCAGCTAACAGACTTTCGTCGGCATAGCATTAGGCACGGTTAATTGTGCCCAGTGGTTCTCTTGCTCCGCAAGGGAGCAATTAGCGAACATAGGTCTTAAACGCTGAGAGGGAGTGTAGCACGAGAATAATGCTGGCGCAACCAACGACCACCCTACTAGCCCTCTCGTCTCTTACTATTGACTAAATTACCCTCCTTTCTCAAGTGATTTTCTACTGGGTGAGAGCGGCTTTAGGGATGGTGCCTGATGAAAAATAAGCCGCGGGCTTTGCCCGCGGCTTATTTTTTTGTCTACAATACCCAAGATTATTCCCCCAAGCCAATCGATAATTCCTCCGCAATTTGCTGCCTCTCTGCCTCCTCCATGTCAACGCTAGTAGGATTATCTAGATCAGAAATAATTTCCTCTACTTCTTCCGGGGCCATCTCAGGCGCCTCCTGGTTCAGATCCTCCCAAATAGCTTGACGCTCAGCGCTATCATCTAACATGCCCCCAGACTGATCATCTACTAAGTCAGGCTGAGAATGTCTTTTAGCAGATTCGATACCGATAACTATATAGATGCCAATTAGCATCAGCATGAAGATGAGGATCGCCGCCGATAACCAAAATACTTTTTTCTCTCTAATTAGTTCCATATCTACAATTTATAATATTTTTTGATTAATTATCTCTCCATTACGTAAGGTACCACACTTACTGTTGTCGACTCGCTAGTTGTGATTACTCCTGCTCCAGAACACGTGATCGTGAACCGGGTAAGGTTATTTATCACATTGGTGTCAACGCTACCAGTGTCCGGGGTTCCACCGGCTATGTTAACAGTCTTATCCATTCCCCCACCAGTAATCTGACAAGAAACATCCTGCGGACTAGAAACTGTCCACCTTAGGTTTGAGGTCGAGCCAGGGCGGACGAGATCTGGCTGAGCTTTCAGACTCACGGTAGCAGCAGCCGCCACAAGATTGAGGGTGATGGTTTTTTCGTCATAATTCTTTGCAGTACCCACTCTCAAGATAGCCGTCACGGGCACATTAGCGGGTACGCCGTCAAACTTCAGCGCTGGGGTAAAGGTACCAGTTGTTGGACTATCGGCTTTATAAGTACCAGTTTTTGTCACCCCATTAACAGTAACGGTATACGGCACGCTCTTACCCGTATCAACTCCAGTAACCGTGGCAACTAACGTAACATTGTCATAAGTCTCTGAACCATCTGTCGCCAATGTTTCACCAGCGCCTTTTTTGAAACTAGTAATTTTAATAGCCTCAGGAGCCTCAATATCGAGATGAGTCATACCAATCCAACCCACTACACTACTGCCCCAAGCGTAACCGACCGGAGTTTTAACTACGCCAGCGCTGGTAAACTCAGTGGTGTAGTTAGGACTGGTCCCCTTTAGAGAAATCCAACCATCCCAGCCTTCGTTACGAGTCACTCCAAAATTACAAGACCCAGCGGCTGAGTTTGAGGAACAGACTCGAACCCAACCCTGTAACTCATACTTATCACTGCCAACACTAACTAGTTGGGCATTATTAGCCGCATTACCAGGACCACTAGGAATGGCGCTCAGCCCGCCAAACTTAATCCAACCAATGTTACTACTCCAAGCGTAGCCTGAGAGCGTACCGTCAGTTTTAATCTCCACTTTATAATTACTAGTAGCACAAATATTACCTCCCGAGTTACCGCCTGTTTGGCAGTTAAAAGAAATCCAACCGATGTTACTACTCCATGCGTATCCAGTCAGAGGCACATTACTATCAAAAGGTGACTCTGCTGCAGTAACTGCCACCGGTAACAAAAATAACGTAGCGAGAAAAGCACCTAGTAAAAAGGTGGCGACAATAAGCGAGGTGTTTCTCAGATGATTTAAAGGTGAATCTTGCATATTTTTTATTAATTGCCAATAACATTCCAGTTTAGCGATCCGGTGTAGCGAGGATTACATCGGGTAGTCTCGGCCTCACCCGAGCCGTGAGTGGAAGTGCTGCAGTCTTGCGGAATTGTCACTATAAAGCCAGTTCGGGAAACAGCTACTGGAGCATCAACAAGGTTGCGACCATCTGCAGTTGTGACTTGCACCATCGGAACGCTAGTAAATGATTTACCAAAACTGACGGAAACAGGCTTAGCTCTAGTACCAGAATTGCGTGACCCAAAACCGTATGACTCGGTAGCAATAGTTGCTCGCCCACTCTCCCTTCGCAAAATGTCAGTCGGTGTACCACCTGGAGGAGTCACCGTACCGCCAGCTTTAACTAGCCCCTCCACCTGATCAGCTGTAAAACACTTCGTCCCCGCCGCATTACAATACTGTCCTGCCCGCATGCGGATAGCACCAAGGTCACCAGACTTAGCTTGATAAATACTACCAACGTTAATCGGTCTATCAGTGTTGCCCCCAGGAGGAGTCGCTGTAGGCGCTGTCCAAGAAGCTTGGATAAAGTTGTAGGCTAATAGGCCAAAGGCAACCATTCCGAGGAGGGCGGTGCTTTTGAAGAAAGATGAGACGGTCATACCAATAATAATATTTTAATTTAACTAACTATTAAGTTCAGTTTATTATGTCACACTTCCCTCCTCTGTTGACATAGGCAACGTAAAGTTGTTGATAAAAAATAATTAAAATCCCTCTCGGGTGAGAGGGATTTTAATTATTTTTTATTAAGCGACGATTAGGTGCTTTCTTTAGAATTGGCGCGCCTAATCTTCGTCGACCACGTCCTTGACCCCACGCACTTTCTTAATCTCATCAGCAATATTTGGTGGCACCACGGCGTAGTGATCAAACTCCATCATGTTAGTAGCTCGCCCTTGAGTCATTGAGCGCAAGGTATTGGTATAACCAAACATTTCTGATAGTGGTACTTTGGCAGTAATGACGCGCTTGTCGCCAATCTCTCCCATACTCTCCACGTGACCTCGCTTACTAGAAATATTACCGTTAATATCACCAAGGTATTCTTCTGGGGTGCGGATTTCTACCTTCATCACTGGCTCTAGCAAGACGGCGTTAGCTTTCTTAGCCGCGTCCCGGAAAGCATAAATACTGGCTAACTTAAAGGCAATTTCTGAGGAGTCAACATCATGGTAGCTACCGTCGTAAAGCTCAACTGAGACATCCTCCATTTTGTATCCTGCCACCTGTCCACGGGCCATCGCTTCGCGCGCACCTTTTACCACAGCTGGAATGTACTCCTGTGGCACCACCCCTCCCTTGATACTGTTGATGAACTCAAAGTGATCTTCACGAGTAACGTTCTTGGCCACAGTTTCACCCTCAGCCAGCGGCTCCATTGGTTTAATACGAATCTTGACATGTCCATATTGCCCCCGACCGCCAGACTGCTTAACGTACTTATAATCGGCTTCCGCTTCCCGTTGAATGGTCTCACGATAAGCTACTTGTGGCGTACCCACATTAGCCTCCACGTTAAACTCACGCTTCATCCGGTCCACCAACACCTCAAGGTGTAGCTCGCCCATACCCGCAATAATTGTTTCCATCGTTTCTGGGTCAGTAGATACTTTAAAAGTCGGGTCTTCATCAGCCAACTTTTTAAGAGCGACACCCATTTTCTCCTGGTCGTTCTTAGTTTTCGGCTCCACTCGAAGGGCGATCACCGGTTCTGGGAAAGTGATCTGCTCTAGAATAATCGGGTTATTCTCGTCACAAAGAGTATGTGACGTCTTAATATCTTTCAACCCAACTCCAGCAGCAATTTCACCAGCGTAAACTTCCTCAATTTCAGTACGCTTGTCAGCCTGAAGACGTACGATCCGTCCGAGTCGCTCCTTTTTACCAGTATTGGCGTTATAAATATAACTACCAGCTTTAATCACACCCGAATAAACTCGGAAAAAGGTAAGCTGCCCCACAAACGGGTCAGTTTGCAATTTGAAAGACAGGGCGGCAAATGGCTCAGCGTCGCTTGGCTTACGCTCAATTTCACTATCATCTTTAGGATTGATACCGTGCACTGGCGGCAAATCAACTGGTGACGGCAGGTAGTCCACCACAGCATCAAGGATTAGCTGTACGCCGATATTTTTCAATGAGGAACCAGTATAAACCGGGAAGATTTCATTAGCCAACACCGCTTTACGCATGATCTTCTTCAGATCTTCCAAGCTCGGCTCTTCGCCTTCCAAAAAAGCTTCCATAGCAGCGTCATCATGCTCCACAATGCGCTCAATCAATTCGGCACGTAACTCTTCCATTTCCTCGCGATATTCCTCAGGCACCTCATGCTCCTTAATTTCCATGCCCATATTACCTTCGAAGGTGTAGGCTTTTCGAGTCAGTAAATCAATCACTCCCTTGAGACTATCCTCCTTGCCCCACGGTATTTGGGCGCGCACAGCTTTGCTAGACAAGCGACTGACAATGGTTTGGTAGGCCTTATTGAAGTCAGCGCCGAGTTTGTCCATCTTATTGATGTAGCACAATCGTGGTACTCCCGCCTCATCAGCATAAGCCCAGTTGGTCTCTGATTGCGGCTCCACTCCTGCCACCGAGTCAAAGACGGTCACGGCGCCGTCCAAAACGCGCATTGACCGCTTCACCTCAGCGGTAAAGTCGATGTGGCCCGGGGTGTCGATAACATTGAAGGTATACATTTGTGATTTATCGGTACGATCCACCACGTCAGACTTGGACCAGTTACAAGAAATTGCCGCCGCCGTAATCGTGATACCACGCTCGCGTTCTTGCTCCATCCAGTCGGTCACAGATGCGCCATCATGGGTTTCACCCAATTTATGGGTCATACCAGTAAAGAAAAGTACACGCTCAGAGGTCGTGGTCTTTCCAGCATCAACGTGCGCTACAATTCCAAAGTTGCGGGTGCGCTCAATAGGAAACTCTCGGGCCATAAAATAAAGTTATTAAAATTTAATTGATTGTTGCTAAACCTCCTTCCGTCTCTTTGTTCACAAAATTGCGCACGGCTGATAGAAAAGAGTACCGTCATAAAATGACAAGACGGAGGTACTATAACGCATTAATGACGAAACGGCAACGGCACGTCACCCGTCCGCGGCAGTCACCAAACTAGTTGGCGAAGAAAATCGGCACCTCTAAACTGGCGTCATTGGCGGGTAAGCCAGAAGGATTGTCTTTCTTAAGTATCAGCGTGCCCTTTTTCATAAAATCAGGGTCACCAACCTGGTACGGATTAACAAAACTTAAGGATAGTGTGAATGGGACAAAGTCTTCAGTCATCCAATCACTTTGGGCGGTTGCGACACCAGTGGCGATCGTCAGACCATCCCAATTATTGAGGAAAACTGGAAAACTAGCTTCAAAATACCAAGGACCTCGAGCCTCTCCTGCGATGGTTACTGGCGAAGTTATTACCGTGCCCGGAGTAACCGAACTAACGGTAATCTTATCAGCCAAAGCGTCAATGGCGGGCAAGTAACTGGCCACCCACTGCTCGTCGGCATCACTGTCTTCAGCTTCACCAGTCTCAGTCGCGGGATTGTCGGTAGTGGTACTTGTTTCTTCTCCCGGCACGGTCGCTACCGGTGTGCCAAATCCAAGCTTACCCGTCATAAAAGCCCAGACTAACAAGACTACGACCACCAACCCCAATCCGACAATAATAATATTTTTCATATAGGTGCATTATAGCAAAAATATCTCTAGAAACTACCTGACACAGAAAAAAGCCGCCAGCGAGCTGGCGGCCTTAATTTGAACGATCGGAGGTGTTACCTCAGATCAAGACTGGCGCCGGGTCTCTGGGGGAGAATCATCTCCGCCAGCCACCCAGCTTCGTCAAGCAAAAGATCCTACACGTCGAAGTCAGCATAGCTGGCGAACTCTTCAGCATCAGCCTCGGCCTCAACCGAAATGGTCGGCTGTCCGCTACGGTAATCGTGGATGCGCAGCGGCCTCCACCCGGAGCGGCCGCGACCGCGGCACCTCTTCAGAGCGGCCAAGCGTTCCCGCTCGGCCCGGCGGTCGAAAGCGGCGGCGATCAGGTCAGAGACCTGATCACTTTCCCCGTACTCGGGGAGAGCGGTACAATACCGCTCCGAGTACGGGCAGTCATGCCTGTCGGAGACGAAGACCGTGCTGGTCTCCAGCGCAATTTCACGCCGCTCGATCTTACACATCGATATTCCTCCCAGAAATAACAATCCTTTACTCCTTCTAATATAGCATATTTAAGTACGGATGTCAATAACCTACTCCCAATTCTGCCGGGCAAGTACCTAATTTATCAGAAACACTAAATAGTCATTACTTACGGATTTTCTTTCCTAAATCCAGAACCGTATCAATCCGTACTTTGGCCACAAACTCCGGCACGTGCGAGACCAAAATCAGCGCCCCTTCGTACTGATCCAAAGCTTTGGCAATCACTGGCAAGTGCCGATAATTGATATGGTTGGTGGGCTCGTCCAGAATCAGCAAGCCAGGAGCTTCCAAAACCAGCTTAGCAAACGCCACCAAACCCTTCTGTCCTTCTGATAAATGGCCAACTTTGGTCTTCATAATTTCCGCGGTCAGCAAAAATCCGGACGCTCGCGACCTAACAGCCTCTTCATTGCGACTACTCAAGGCCTCTTCGAGAATTTGTAGGACAGTTTTCTCAAAATTTAAGTTAGAAAAATCCTGGCGATAATAACCGACTTTAACGCCAGCGGCCACGTACTCATTAGTCTCATCATTAGCTAAGCGCTCCAACAAAGTGGTCTTACCAATCCCGTTGGGGCCAATAATCTGCAGATGCTCCCCTTTTTTCAGCACCAGGTCGCAAGTTACTACTTTTGGTTCGTGGTTTTTAATCACCTGGTAATTATCTAAAGTTAGCACCGTGGTGGGTAAGTTATCCTGTTTCGGGATGGTGAAGTCACGAATAGTGCGGTCCTCGCGACGCACCTCCACCTTATCTTCCTCTGCCTCGGCAATATCCTCCCGCATCCGTTTGGCTAATAGGCGCATCTTACCGCCCTTATTGGCGAAGTAGTTGACCTTGTCTTTCTTGTCTCTAATTTCTTTTTCCAGTAAAGTATTCTGTCTTTGCTCACGCTCGACTTGGGCGGCGATTAGTTTCAGAGCGGCGTGATAATTACCCACGTACTGCTCCACCGTTCTGGTTTGGGTATTTAAATAAAGAATTCCTTCGGTAAAAGCGTTTAAAAAGTCAGCGTCGTGAGAAATAACCAGCACCGTCTTGCGGTACTCTTTCAAAAAAGTAGTCAGTTGCTCAATACCGCTCCGATCTAAGTTATTAGTCGGTTCATCAAGTAATAAAATATCTGGGTTCTGAATTAAAGCCTGCGCCAACAACAGCCGGGCCTGTTGTCCGCCAGAAAAAGTGCCAACAATCCTATCCTTAAAAGTACTACGTTGCTTCTCAGTTGGAGTCAGGTTGACGATTTCCAAGACTGCATCAATCCGTGGGTCTATATCATAAACCTTTTCGCTAAAACTCTCCAGGAAAAAATCACGCACCGTCAGCAGCAATTCTTCCCGAGGAATAATCTGGCGCGCAATGGCAATGGTGGTACGAGGCGGCAAGTTAATACTACCCTCATCAGTGGCTAATTTTCCGGTAATGAGGGAGAAAATAGTACTCTTTCCAGCCCCGTTTTGTCCCATTAGCGTCAGTTTGGCGCCACGGCGCACCACAAAACTCGCCTCGCGGAGAATCGGTCGGGTAGAGTCGTACTCAAAACCCACTTCTTTAAAAACAATTACGCCTTCTGGTCGTGACATATCATAGGTTGAATGAAAGCTTACCCTACACCATTTTTGGTAATTATGATAGGGATAAAGTCAAAGCCCCGTTCATGAGAACGGGGCTTTGACTTTAAAGCAGTTGACAGGATTACTACCAAGCAAAGTGAGCAAAGGCTCGGTTGGCTTCTGCCATCTTGTGCATATCATCGCGTCGCTTCACAGCAGTTCCCTCTTCTTTAGCAGCCAGCAGGATTTCACTTGCCAAGGCTTTGTACATCGGGACACCTTTTTGTCCGCGGGCCGCGTTGATAATCCAACGCAAAGCGAGAGATACCCGACGCTCTGGCCGCACTTCTCGCGGCACTTGGTAGTTGGCTCCACCCACTCGACGAGAGCGCACCTCCATCAACGGACCGGCGTTCCGCAGCGCAGTATTAAACATTTCCACCGGATCACCGCCGCCATCTTTACGACTTTCGATTTCAGCGAAAGCACCATAAACGATTTTGCGGGCGGTTTCCTTCTGACCATGGAGCATGATGTAATTGATCAAGCGCTCCACATCGATAGAGCCATACTTAACGTCTGGCTTTACGACTGGCTTCTTTTTTACTGGTCGTCGCATATAGTTTTAGTAAACTTAAGTTCTTAATTTAGTAAGTAATTAAGAATGAGAGAGGCAAACTTATTATTTTAAAAGCTGACTTTTTCATTCTTCGCATATTCTTGATACCAAAGGTCCTACCTCTGTATCGCAGTCGTTTATCTGTAGCGAATATAAACTATTTTGGTGTACGGATCCCTAAACTTTTTATGATTAAAGTTTATTTAGGTTTCTTTGCACCATATCTTGAGCGTCCTCGTCGGCGCTCGCTAACACCAGTCGCATCGTATTTTCCGCGGACAATGGTGTAGTTCACACCAATATCCTTCACACGTCCTCCTCGCACCAACACTACGGAGTGTTCTTGCAGAGTGTGCTTAATACCAGGAATGTAGGCGGTAATTTCCAAGCCGTTAGAAAGACGGACACGAGCGATTTTACGAATCGCTGAGTTCGGCTTACGTGGAGTCTTGGTGGTCACACGCGTACAGACGCCACGCTTGAAAGGTGAATTGTAGTAGTTAGGCTTGTTCTCTACTGAGTCAAAGCCCATGTACAAAGCACCCGTCTTGCGTTTGCGAGCTGGGTCAACCCGTTTCTTTTTGGTTAATTGATTGATTGTTGCCATAAAATATCTAGCGAGGTCAGAATACTATATTTAGGTTTTTTTGCAAGGTTTGCGAGGGTTTGCTGTGTGACAACTCCATAATTGAGAAGATGATTTGCTCTTGACTTTATTGGTAGATAAGGCATTATGCTGAAAGACTTGTTTCGCCACAGTAAAGGAGCGGGCTGATGGACAACTTACTAAAGTACGAGGTGGCTGTCACTATCGCAGGGGAAAAGAAAGAATACGTCATATTCGAGAGGGCTTCTAACCTACCCTTCCCTTCACCACTCGGCACTACGGTCGAGATAGCTCGTCATGTGGACAGCTTGGATCGGGGGACCATCATTGCCGAGGTCTCCAGCTACGAACATCGCTTGAAAAGCCTATGGGGCAGCGAGAGTCTTCAGCAAGGATCGCTGTATATGGTGCTGCAACTTGTGGTAAACCAGAACCATGGCGGGCTTATTGTTGGATATCGCTGTTACGCGGAGTTCAGAGCAGCCATGCTCGACCAGGGATGGAAAGTCACGTACGAATCATCCGGACTGCGGCCGTAGGGTTGAACAGGACTGCCGTTTGGCGAGGCCGGTGCTTTGTTTTTACAAAGCACCGGCCTTTTTCATTTTTATAAAAACTTTCAAAACGATTCGATAAAGTAAGCAAGACAGCCGGGCGGAAGCGTAGCTTCCGCCCGGCTGCGCTACCCTAACTCCGAATATTCGCCAACACCGTCACTTCACCCATCCGCTCCAAGCACTGCTCGCGCATCGCCAGATGTCGCCGATTAATGGCTCTTTCCAGATTAGCAGGCAAGCACTCACCTTCCATAAAGCCAATCACGTATGCTTGGCCAGCTATCTCAAACCTGAGCGTCAGTTCCTGCCGAACTTTTTCCTCCACCAAAGTCTCCACTGCGGCGGCACGCAAGCTGGTACTCAACTCCTCACACCACTGTCGCCAAGGCTCGCTCTGCCCTTCCTTCACTCTAAATGAAACTGCTTTTTCCATATCTTAATATTATACTAATGTTAATGTCGGATTATTTGCCCTTTATTTATTTTAGTAAAAGTTATAATATAGCTTTATATGGAAAACAAGGTTTCTTTGGCCAAGCAGATCACCAAATTATACAACCAGGCTAAAAGTAAGGATTTTGCTACAGATTTAGAATTATCAGATGCTTTCTTCAAGCTGTCTGAATTAAAAGATATTTCTAAGAAAGAGAGGGATTTTGTCTTGGATATGTCAGTATACTTGGGTGACGATGAGGAATCTCGGGGATACAATTTTAATCCTGAGGAGTTCATTTATTAATAGGTTATTAAAAAGATCGGCAGCTGGCTGCCGGTCTTGATCTCACTTCTTGCGATTGTCTTTGTGAGGAACGCAATGTGCAGACTTCCGCCCACCGCTCTCCCTCACAATGACGTGACTGTGGTTCCGTTTGGAACCACCTTTGTCGGTGACAAGATGGTGCGTTTCTTTCACACCACCCGAACTCCGTGTCTTTGTACTCGAAGACGTCCCGTCACTGTTCTTGAACCAAGAACCCCAACCCATTTCATCCTCCTCTTGTTACACGGAACAAATCTGTTCCAATAGGGAGCATAAATTAGAAGACATCAATAGTCAAACCAGTCACGGTAACTTTACGCACCAATCATCAGCCTCGTCACCCACAGCGTAAACTGTACAATCGGGGCACTAAAGACATACACAAACAGAATAATAATGATAGCAAAAGAAAGGAAGAAGTTACCTTCCATACGACGACGGAGCTGGTCGTAGCTCATCCGCAAATTATAAGGTAGTAATCGTGGGAGAATTTTGGAGCCGTCAAGAGGTGGGATTGGCACTAAGTTAAACAGAGCTAAGAAGATGTTTAGCATCACAATCTGTACCGCCAGGCTAGTAAAAGCTTCATTTAGACTCAGCACATCAGCAAAGCGCACTAGGAGAGCAAAGATGATAGCGAGGGCAATATTAGAAGCTGGGCCAGCGGCAGCCACCAAAGCCTCACCCCACTTTTGGTTTCGTAAATTAAAGGGGTTGTACGGCACTGGCTTGGCCGCGCCAAAAAGAATCGGTGAGCCGGACAGCACCAGCAACCCCGGAATAATTACCGACATCAACGGATCCAAGTGCACCAAGGGGTTGCCAGAGAGACGGCCGGCTAAACGCGCGGTCGGGTCACCCAGCCAGTTAGCCATATAGCCATGCGCCATTTCGTGAATAACAACCGACATCACCAAGGCAATAATAATTGCCACAATTTGTGTTTCATCCATATGGCTCTAATGCTAACACAGAGAAAGGTGAGGAGAAAGAGGGAGCTATTCTCTCGTCTGTACGGCGCGGAATTTGTCCTTAATCTTTTCCTGCGCCACCCAATCTACATCTCCACTAATTACACAAAGTGTCCGATTAACATCAAAAAACTTTTTAATAATCTCCACTAACTCTGCAGCGTCTTCGTTCTCAAGTTCTTTTACGGTGATATATTTAAGGAGAACCCCAGCATGTTTGACATGCTGGGGTTTGTTTTTATTTAGTTTTATCAAAACTGTACTTATAGAGTTTGTAAAAATATGGCAAGACCAAAACAATATACACAATACTAGTAACAATCATTCCCTTAGTAGTTATGAGGGTGTCAGCACTGGTAAGGAATTTAACCTTATAACTATACAACAGGACTAGTGGAATAAGGATTATTTCCAAAAAAAAGAATATCCGCCAAAACTTTTTTGTAAAATAACTCTTCCCTAATAAAATCATTACCGCAAACAAAGCTGAAAAAATACTTGTTATAAAAAGAAGCAGGCCCAGTAAAGTTAAGAAGTTCAAGGTGAACAATTTTACAATAACACCAATACTGATGATGATGTTGAGAATTATAAATATTGTATAGAAATACCAATACGCACTAGCTGCTTTATATTGCCACAATCTACTCAAGAGAAATATCCCCAAAATGAAAGAAATGAATAAAGATCCTGGAATAAACCAACTTAAGGCTGTTATACCGTCAATGAATCCGATTGCTGTTAGAATACAAATAACCCCCAACACAAGAACAGCTTCACCAATGGGCGGCTCCAGACTGATCGACAAATACTTTTTACAGATATCTATTATAAACATATTCTAACAAAGAATATACTAAACACAGTATTTAAAATCGGATGGCCGAACTGAGAAGTGCAGCCAGCGACGGCGCATGCAAAACAGCGTAATATAGAGGCCAGGGAATTGCCTCACCTCTCACCTCCCCCATTTCCCCCAAGGACAGAGAGGTGTTCTGCGACTGAATCTGAGACAGGGCAGATGTTGGACTTTTCACCTCTGCTTGGGTTGAGGTAGTCACGAGAGCGGCGGCAGCCGCCATAAAAAGAAGTTTTTTCATGCGTACTCTCCTATTGCATGCCGTTCGAGAGATGTAGTTATCTCTCGATACGAACAAACAGGTTAACATATAAATAGACTATTGCAATAATTCCCGTCCATGGTAAGATACCGACACTTAAATTAAGAAAACTATGGCGAATAAATGTGAAATCACCGGCAAAGGCCCACAAGTTGGCGGACGCTACAGCAACCGTACTCGTGCCACCCAGTTTAATCCGGGCGGTAAGATTAAGCGCTCTCCAAATATTCAGAAGAAGCGTATCTACGTGCCTGAACTAGAAAAGACCGTAGTGGTTAAAGTTTCCACCAAAGGTTTGCGTACCCTAACCAAGAATGGCGCCTACGCCACTCTGAAAGACGCTAAGCTTATCTAAGCTAGCTCACAATCAAAAAATAACCCGCCGGCGCCTAGCCGGCGGGTTATTTTTTATTTGCCATGAAATTATTTAATGACAAGAGATATTCAGACAGCTCCTCACAACTACTTAACCATCACTGTTTGTCCGTCACTCACCAAGTGAATAGTGCCCTGTTCAGTGGTACTCAGTATCTTTATCTCCGCTGCAACAGCTCGTTCCAAGACTTCTGGATGCGGGTGACCGTAGGAATTATTTCGTCCGGCAGACACAATCGCGTACTCGGGAGCAACTGCGGCCAAGAAAAGTGCAGAGCTGGAGGTGCGTGAACCATGATGTCCAAGTTTTAGCACTTGGCTTTGCAGCTGATCGCCAAAGCGTCGTACTAAGTAGTCCTCAATTTCTGAGGGGGCATCGCCAGTCAGCAAGAAGCTGGTGTCTTGGTAGCGGAGTTGCAGCACAATGGAACTGGTATTAGTATCCGCTACTCGAGCGGCGGCGGTCGGAGAAAAAACCAGCAAGTCTACTGCCTCCCCTAGTTGGTACCGCTCGCCAGCCTGTACGTAGGTGGTTTTAATACCGTTGTCTACCAAACGATTCTTAAAAGTTTTTTTAACGACGCTGCCGCTTTCGTTGATGGTGATCAACGCTTCCCCCACCCGGTACCGCGAGAGCACATCTACCAGACCGCCAACATGATCTTTGTCAAAATGCGTCCCCACCACCACATCAATACTTCGATCCCACCACGGCATAGCGGTACGTAGCTGGCGAAGAACAGTGTTGTTGGGTCCGCCATCTATCAAAATTTGTCCACCTTCTGGAGTAATGATAAAAATGGCATCACCCTGACCAATGTCTAGAAAGTACACTTCTAAAAAACCAGTACCAGCAGCACTTCCCTTAGCACCAATCAACCACAAACCACCGGCACTGACATTTAGCAGCAACAAAAAACCCACTATCACTACCCGCCCATTGGACAGAACCGCCTGCATAGTTCTATTATAGAGGAGAAGGCGACGGCTGCGACAGTACCTGATGACAATCGTCACCGAAACTTGCTAGAAAATAATTTTTACAAACTATGAAATATGAACCGATGACCTTTACTGTCCCCGACCTAGACGGAATTAGTAACGAAACTATTAATGACCACATCGGGCTTTATGAAGGCTATGTGAAAAATGTTAATGCGATTCAGGAAAAAATTACCGCCTACAGCACCGACCGCGAAGCGAATACATTAGCGATTAGTGAACTCCAGCGCCGACTCGGCTTTGAGTTTGGCGGGATGCGGAACCATGAATACTACTTCAAACAATTTGAAGGCGGGGCCAAAGCTTTACCAAAGGGTAAACTAAAAGACCTGATAGAAAAACAATGGGGTAGCTTTGATACCTGGCTAACGAGCTTTAAAACCATTGTCGGTACCCGCGGGATTGGCTGGGCCATGCTTTATTATGATCGCCACACCGAGCAACTAGTGCAGACCTGGGTAGACGAGCAGCACTTGGGACAACTCCCCGATTTGCAAATGGTACTTGGTCTTGATATGTGGGAGCATTCCTACCTGCGCGACTACCGCTCTAGCGAAAAGGGGCAGTACGTAGAAGCCTTCTTTAAGAACCTCAACTGGGAAATAGTGGCGGAGCGTTTAAGTTAGAGTTGATCGGCACGACAATTGGCCGATAATAAGAGCTGAGTGTATTTAAAATAATTGGACCGCGGGCAAAGCCCGCGGTCCAATTATTTTCCTGTACCCAATCAAGTTCTAGGAAAAATACTCTACCAGAGAACTCTAAAACTACTGAAAGAAGACCGGCAACGTCTTTGGGACAGAAGCCGCGGCCGAGCCGGGCGAAGGCAAGTCTTCGCTCGGCTCGGCCGCTTCCCCCACCAACCACTCCGCTTCAGTCACTACCTGCCACCGACTCAAGTCCTGCTCCTGACTGTCAACAGAAATTGTGCTCATCTTACTTTTTTCTCTAGCCATCTTTTTAGTATGATAGTTTTTTAACATCCGACGTCCAACAATGAACACAGCCGTTAGTAATCCATAGGCCACCATCAACCATAGCGCCGAAAACACCGGCAAGTTTGCCGTCGCAAAGGGAAGTGCCGACCACCATTCGGCCATCATAATAATGTAGCCTAAAAAGAAGTTGGTGGGCAGAGCGGGGACGAGGGCCAGAGTAGGTGACGCCACAGCAGTCAGTCCGGTCACAAAAGTTCCCAGCATAGCAAAAGACACCACCGGCAAGACTAGAGCGTTCACGGCGACCGCTACAAAAGATAGCTGTCCCATCTGGTAAAGCAAGAGTGGTAAAACGGCAATTTGTGTGGCCACAGTTGACATGATAATTTCTTTTATACCCACCCGATCTCTCCAAGCCACTAAGATATTCTCAAAGTTAGGCAAAGACAGAATCAATCCAAAAGTAGCCATAAAAGACAACTGAAAACCAACATCATGCACCAAAATATCAGGGTTGAAAAGCAACATAATCATCCCAGCGATAAATAAGGCCCTCATTACGTCATAGCTCCGCCCCCAGAATAAAGCTAGGAGTCCCAGCACCGCCATAATGCTGGCACGAAGAACCGTGGCCGACAAGCCCACCAACAGCGCAAACCCCATAATGCCAATTACTCCGCCAATAATCCGCCCCCGCTGACCCAGAAATAAACTCAAAATAAACATCATGAACGCCACCACAATCATCACGTTGTACCCAGACAAAACCACGATATGGATAATCCCCGTCCGGCGAAAATCCTCCTCCAACTTAACCCCGAGCGACTGCTTCACCCCGAGCAACAATCCTTCTCCTAACCCGGCCTCTGGCTCACTTAAGACTGATTCTAGAGCGTTCATAAAAGCGTACTTCTGTCGATAAATCAGAGCCAAGACTGGTTGGCCATGACCAGAAGAGGTGACCTCTACTTGAGCAAAAGAGATTTGGTAAGCAATATTTTTAGCCTTTAAATAACCAGCGTAATCAAAAGTCCGCCCGTCTTCAGAAATAATAGTTTCCGGTTTTTTCAATTTTCCAATGACGGTGACCTGGTCGCCATAAGCTAAATCTTGGTAACGCTCCGTCGACACTATCACCCTTACCTCTGAGGTAGTTATCACCAAGCGCTGGGTAGCTTCTCGCGACTCCGGCGGCTCGGCAATCACTCCTTCAAGAGTAACTGTCTCACCCACTAAGTTGTCCAAGCCGTGACCAGTTTGTTCCCAATGTAAATCTGCTAGCTGCAGGCGAAAAACCCCAGCTACAAAACTAACCAACACGATACTCCCGATCAACACCCAAGCTGAGTGAACACCCCGCTTCTCTCGGACGTAGATTAGACCTAACAATAGAGCTAACAGTAATAAAAAAGACAGCGTCGTGGGTGACACTGTCCAAAAACTAGCGACTAAAATACCGAGAGCAAAGCAGCTGGTGATGAAAAATAATTTCTTCGTAGCCACCATAAGTAACTAACCGGCGCTGCTACTGACCATCCAAGGCTTCGTTAACCAGGCGATCAGCTTCTTTGTTCTGCTCCCGCGGTACATGTTGGAGAGTAAGATGTGGAAAATTCGTCACACGTAAGTTATGAATGGCAATGAAATTGGGTACCAGGCCTGGTTCCTTTATTTGGTACTCAGCGTTCAGCTGCTTCTTTACCAACTCACTATCTAAGCGCAAAACAATCTCTTTATCCCTAGTGGCCTTACCATACATTTGCTTAAGAGTCTCAAGCCCGATCAGCACCGCCTGATACTCGGCAAAGTTATTAGAGCTATTACCGATAGTCTGTTTTACCTCCTTCAGCATCTTCCCGTCAGCATCCGTCACAAACACCCCCACTGCTGCTGGTCCCGGATTACCTCGAGCGCCACCATCCGTATTGACGAAAATTTTTTCCATATATTACGTAATGTATCTATCATAGCGAAAAACTGTCCCTAATACAATTTGCCGATTCTAGTTATGGCAAAATCTCCACCAGCCTTACTCGCACCTCACGTCGTCCCCGCCAGTAGCTAACCTCCAGGTATCCCAAGACAGTATTGGCCACCCCTACGGTCGGAGTCACTCGAAACTGATCCGGGGTAGTAAAGAAAGCAATTGCCTCAATCGCGCCTTTGGGCGTCACAAAAGTAAGGCGGGTATGCTCCTGCTGCTTACCAAAACTGACTACCGCTGACGGTGCCTCTGGACGAAATACAAACAGTGGCTTTTCATTACCAACTCCAAACGGCGCTAGTTGAAATAGTTCTTGTGGTAATTGAGTGAACAGATCAGACCATTCCAATTCAGCTTTAATATCCCAAGTCTGGGACGTTATCTCCACTCGTTCCTCCGCCCCCGCCAAACGACCATGGGCTGCTACCAAACTATCAGCAAGGGCAATCACCTGCTCATCTGCCACCGAAAATCCACCCGCTTCCTGATGACCACCAAAACCAAGAAAAGCCTCCGGTACCTGCTGCATCAGTGCCAGTACACTGACACCGCCACCCGAGCGAGCCGAACCTTTAATGACGTTATTACCATCACGACCCCAGATAAATGCCGGGCGCTGATATTCCTCTGCCAACTTGCCAGCGACCAAACCCACTAATGACGGACGCCAGGTATTGTCACCAAAAACCAAGACGGGAGGCACCTCCACCAGACCATAAACTTTTTGATGCAGCTGTCTTGTGAGGGCGGCCACTGATCCTTTTCGTTCGTTGTTTAGTTTTTCTAAATCACGGGCGAGCACCCCAGCTTCGACCTCGTCTTGATTAATAAGTAAGTTCAGGGCTTGCTCGGGAGCATCCATCCGTGAAGCGGCGTTAATACGTGGACCAACGGTAAAGCCGATGTCGTCCTCGGTGATAAAGCGTTGACTAGTCTTGGCTAACCGTAGTAAATGCTGCAGGCCGGGGCGACGAGACTTTTGCAACACCTTCAAACCATAAAGTGCCAGAGTGCGGTTTTCGTCCACCAGTGGCACCATATCAGCAATAGTAGCTAACCCCACCATATCAAGCCACCACTTTTCCTGTCCGGGCGTAACTTGGTAACTACTCACCTGCATCACCGCCTTTGCCAGCTTAAAAGCCACTGCCGCTCCACATAAATTAGGGAACGGGTATTTGCCTAATTTAGGATTAACGATGGCCAGGGCATCTGGTAAGGTCTCGCCCGGCTCATGATGATCAGTAATAATAACCGCCACACCGAGCTCATTGGCACGCGCCACTGCCTCCACGTCGGTTACCCCACAATCAATCGTAATAATCAATTCCACCCCATCTTTAGCTAATTTCTCTACCGCCGCTATACTCAAGCCAAAGCCCTCATAGTGGCGGTGTGGGATGTAATTAATAAAGTTCTCGTGCTTGATGGCGGTGAAGAAATCATGCAGTACCACTGCCCCCGGAATACCATCACAATCATAGTCACTAAAAATAGCAATTTTCTGTCTATGATCAACTGCCCGCACAATGGCTTTAGTGGCCTTACCAATATCGTGCAGCAATAGCGGATCATGTAGACTATCCTCATAGCTAGGATTAATAAACGAGGCTACAGCTTTTTTGTCATCAAAACCAGCTTGCCAGAGAAGGAGCTGCATGGTGGGCGAAAACTCCGCCAACTCAGCACGCACTGAAACCGGCACATCGCTCAGCTGAGGAATTTTTAACCTGGTACGCTCGTGACTCATAAGTGCTTCCTATGGTAACATTAAACTACCATGGACAAACATCCGGAAACCATCTTTACTAAAATTATCGCTCGGGAAATCCCCGCTAACATCATTTACGAAGACGACCAGCTACTGGCTTTTCTGGATATTCAGCCAGTCAATCCCGGACACACCCTGATTATTCCTAAACAAGTATTCGTCAATATTTTTGACAGTGAACCAACCTACTTACAAGAAATGATTTTGCTAGCCAGGAAAATTAGTCGCAGTTTGAAAGAAACTGGTCTAGCGACAGGCGTTAATATCGTGATGAATAGTGGTGAAGAAGCTGGACAAGAGATACCTCACGCGCATCTGCACGTTATTCCCCGCTTGGCTGATGATGGAAAAGCGCTGCCCTTTGGCCATACTGAAGTTACTCCAGAAGCTCAGGCGGAAACTGCTGCTCGCCTACGTGCTGCTTTGGCTAATTAACCAGCACATAAAACTTTTCTGTTTTCAGCGGGAGCAACTCCTCGCCAGGAGTAGTTCTAAAAATAAAATAACCAAAACCTGGCCCGTGATTTTCCTTTGGAAAATCACTGGCCGGGCCCTCACTCATCACCTACCCCAACACCCTAATCCCCGGCAAAGTGCCCTGCTCCAAGAAAGTCAGCATTGCTCCACCTCCAGTAGAAACAAAACCGAGCTTTTCCTCTACCGCCAAGTCGGCAATCGCTGCTATTGTGTCTCCTCCGCCCACCACTGAAAAAGCCTTGCTCGCCGCCGCTAGCTCCACCACTGCGTGAGTACTGCCTTTAGCCCCGGATTCATACAATCCTAGCGGACCGTTCCATAAAATAGTTTTCGCCTCGCTAATCGGCCCTCGCAAACTGGCGACTGTTTCTGGTCCCATATCGACAATCATTTCTGCTGGCTGCACTTCACTAATCAGACACACTCGCTCCTGCTCTCCGCTACGCACCACCACATCTATCACCGGAACAATTTTAGAATCTTTCAGCCACGAACGTCCGACTAACGACACCTCAGACACCAACGACCGCCCGACCTCATAACCCGTCGCCAACAATACGTCATTTAGTAAAGCGCCGCCAATAAAGACACAATCATAAACTGGTAGCAATTTTTCCAACAGGGGGATCTTGGTATCAAACTTGGCTCCGCCTAAAATCAGCAAAGACGGTCGGATTGGATTAAGGGCCTTAGACAACTCAGTCACTTCCTTCGCCAATCCTAAACCCGCATAACTCGGTAGGCGCTGTGGCAGACCAAAAATAGAAGCGTGTTCTCGATGCGAATCGGCAAAAGCGTCATTAATGTACAAATCGGCTGTCGCTGCCAACTCACTAACAAATCCAGAATCATTAACCACTTCCCGCGGATCTTGGCGCAGGTTTTCTAACAACAGCACTTGCCCTGACAATAAATCAGCTCGCGCTGTAGCAAAACTTCCCTCTCCCACTCGCCCACCCCAGATAGTTTCTATCCCCAGCTCCGCCAAAGCCAATTGTACTGGTTGCAAGGTTTCGTTTGCTTCTCGACCAATGTGTCCCGCTAAAATAATCCGTGCCTCTCGCTCCTGTAAATACTTGATAGTGGGCAATAATTGCTGCAAGCGAAAATCATCCAGCACTACCCCATCCCGCACCGGCACATTCAACGAGCCACGTAAAAATACGTAACGGTCTTTCAGTTCTGCAGCCGGGATATCGGTTAGTAATCTCATCTTGATTTTTTATCACTCTTAGCGGCCGCTGCAATAATGCCCTCAAAATCACCTACCTTCAAACTGGCACCGCCGACCAAAAAACCAGCCATCTCCGTTTCCGCCAACAGCAATGCCGCGTTATTTTTAGAAACCGAACCGCCATAAATAATCGTCGCCTTACTCGCGACTGGTCGAGAATACTTCTTAGCTAAGACTTTGTGAATAAATAGCCGCATTTCTTCCACCTCATCCGGGGCGGGGGTCTCTCCACTGCCAATCGCCCAGACAGGCTCATAAGCAAAAATAACCTCCTTCAGTCGCGTCGCCGGAATTTCTGCCACAATCTCTTCTAGCTGCGCTTCCACTACCGCCAAAAAACTGCCCTGCTCATCGCGTTCCGTTTCCCCAAAGCAAATAATTGGAGTCAGCTTGTACTTCAAAGCACTCTTGATTTTAGCGACAATTTCCTGACTAGTTTCTCCAGCCGCTCGGCGCTCACTATGACCAATGATAACCTGAGTCACGTTTAGACCTTTCAACATCAAGGGTGAGATTTCGCCGGTGTGGGCACCCAGAGCTTCGGGGAATAAATTCTGCGCCCCTAGAGAGACGAGACCGGCCACCGACAGTTTCCGCAACTCACTAAGAAAGACAAACGGTGCTGCCACTCCTACCTGAACTGACGGATATTTTTTGGCTGCCTGTCTTGCCCCGAGGAATAATTTTTTGGCTTCCGCTAGTTCCCCAGGGTTCATTTTCCAATTACCAATCACCCATTTTCCGGTAGTTTGCATATGGACACATTCTACCACAGGTAAACCGAACCTCACTACCGCGCGTCCCGCCAATCCAGAAACTGGTAGACTTCAGAAATCCGGGGGGTGAGAGCTGGCGGGTTCTCCGCCAAGTTACGGTCGAAGGTGTTGTAACGATTGTAGAAACCTGAAACTGGCACTCCCGAACTCGTCCACTGCGTCCCCACCTGGCCGTTAGAAACCACGGTTCCGTTAAGGTTCTCAGAATTACGGAAAACGTAAGCGGACATACCGATAGAGCTTAAGTGTGAAGCGGTGTAGTGGTTACGCCCGTAGTACCCCTCCTTAGCAATAAAGATCCCGTTCAGGTACAGATTATTAGGTACATTCACCCCAATCAACACATTGGATTCCGCGAGAGCCAGCAAACCGGCATCAGGGTTGTTGTAAGTGATGTTGCCCTGCAGAATAATCGACGGTTTTTTACTGGTATCACTTTGGTTACTGGCGATCAGGGTCACTCGGTCATTCAAATTACCTTTCAGCCAGACTCGGTCTTCGACAAAAATAATTGGACAGCTGGGATCAAAGTCCTTATTCGGCACCACGTTCTTGTTCTTAATCACATTGTCCTCCAGCTGATAGTTTTTTAAGTCATTAACACTCAGACCGTAATAGCTGTGGGTTTTGACAACCCGGTAGACTTCAATATCGTCACCATTGATAGTGATTTCGTAACCCTCTTTATTTGAAGCTGGAAGAAAAAGCCCGCCATTATTGATCGCCTTCTCTTTCATACTCAACAAATCATATTTAAAATTACCAAAGTTGATTTGTGGTACCGGATAAGAAAATAACTCTGGACGGGAATGGCTCTCGGTACTAAAAACTCCCGGCTTGGTAGTGGCTGGGCTGCAGCCGAAACTGTCGGTACAAGTCCAGGTTCCCAGCATACTAGTCACCTGAGAATTATTCTGCCCGTCCATGCGAATACCGCCATTGCTGTGATAAGGGCCGGTGATCACCCGAGAATCACCCGCCCAGACATTTTGGTTGATAATAAAAGAATAGTCCGCCACTGTTGGGCGCCGGTAACTAGCACTAATGGTACGCTTCACGCTCGGGTTTTCGTAAGTATATCCCGTTGAGTGCACGGTGATGGTTGAGACATCTCCACAAAACTCAGTACTTTCAATATCCAAAGAGTACTCACCAATAGCGTTACCAGCCGGATCGGTATAGACCTCAACGTACGGCCCCGGAGCACCGGTGCCATTAGTAACATCATCAGGATAATGCGCCAAAAACCAGCGGTAATAATTGAGGCCAGCCTCGGCAATATTCCCCGCCTGTTCTAACTGCACTCGTTGAGTGACCACCCGACTCTGAGAATAAATAAAACTAATAAAGCCCATCAGAATAGTCAGGAAGATGGCTCCAAAGACCAGCACCAATACCAGCAAGTAACCACTTTGCAAATTATTTTTTAGTGAGACGTTCATACTAAGCAATTATAAGTTATCTTTAAGGTTCCGGGGTGTAACACTCCCCTTAAGGGTGTAGCCGTCTGGCGAACGGAGGGGGTCAACATTGATAACAATCTCCATATCCACATACCTAATATCAGTGATCATCGCCTCAGGAGACAACAACTCTGCCCCGTTGCCACCGTAGTAAGTAAACAGAGGTACCCCTAAGTCTATATTTTGCACATACTCTGATAAGATTTCTATTGAAGTGGGTGTCGCTCGCTCGTACTTCACCGGTAAACCAGTAGCTTTATATATGTACCGGTATAAAGTATGGTCGTCCACGACATACCGGACAAATTCAATATCTTTGTCGTGGTCAATATTTGTATAAAATTCAAAACTACTAGACTGAGCCTTTTCTACCGCGTAAGAACCGTCCGCTCCAGTACTCATGGACCGGGCGTCTTGTTCCCAAGTTAACAATCCCCGACGAGCATGATCGATTTCTTGACTCTGTGAGAAGGTGTAGCTGTTTTGTTGATAAATATACATAACAGTTAGCGACACCGCCAGCATCAGCACGGTATTGATCGTCGCCACCACGACCACTTCAGCTAACGTAAAACCCTTTTGTAAGTATAGTTTATTCATAGTTATACCAGCTGCTAAAAGATTACCGTCGCCGCTGTCTGTCCCCCAATCACATCCACGGTCTGGGTTACCCCCTCATAATCAACCGTCACCGTGTAGTTACCGTCCTTGGTCAGGCCGGGGAAGAAAGCCTGTCCACAAAAATCACTCTCCAAATTTTTAGTCACCCCACTACCTGACAAAGAAACCGCCACTCCAGCTATTGGTTGCTGCTCATTATTTTTTACCACCACTCTTAAACTATTAGGTATTTTGGGCTGGAGGACTAATGTCAGATTATCTTCGGTGCCAGGCGCTACCGATACCGGATCGCCGGTACAGGCACTGATCACATCGTAACCAGCATTGACGAAATTATACGAGTCCCACTCAATATCACTTAATAGTGCCTTGCCATTACCCGCCGTATTCATCGCATAGCTATTCTTACTGACATCCGCTCCGTCACCATCTTGTCCGATAATTTTCATACTATCAAGAGCAAAGCTGACATTAGGCAAAACTGTGGCCTCAGACCAGTAATTATTTTTTACACCCAACAGTTGTGGGGTGATTGTTGAGTCACTAGTTTCAAAATCAACTCCCAAAACCAGCTCGTTATAAGTGACGGGATTAAGTCCAGAAATATCAATGGCGTCGCTTACATATCCTAAACTATTACCGGGTAAGTCAGTATCTGGGACCAGTACGGGAGAGGCGTATCCTTGGTAAATTCGGTAACGTAGGTTTGTCCCGGGAATTAAGTTCTTACTAAGCGTCAAGTTCTGCCAAGCGGCTAGTGGTGCAGGGGTCGGCAATTGGTACATAATTTGTCCACTGTCTGCAAAAACTCCGGGAGAAATCTCTGCCAATTGCCACTGCCCGCCATTTAATACTACCTGATCACTAGCTACTACCTGACTGCTATCATTCATATCGACAGCCACACTAGCGTCAGTAATACTGCTATAAGTAGCGACGTGTAAATCGCTTAATTTATCTATAAAGTAGTTAAGCGCCACCACATCTCCTTCCAGCACCGGAAAGGGAGCGGAGTAAGGGGTGACCACTTTGGCATCAGCCCGATAAGTACCATCTGTGGAGTACCCGGCTTTGGTCACAGATAATTCATACTCTGAACCGGCCGCTGCTCCCAAAAACAAAGCCTCCCCATTGCTGTTGGTAGTTCTGACAGTGTCGACGGTTGTGGTGGCGTAATTATTGACTAGTCTCACCTCCGCCCCGGCTATCGGGTTGGCTCCCGCATCATAAACCCGCACCCTAATGGATCCACCGCCCGCGCTAGTCTCAAGAGACCGGGGAACGATATTGCTGCTCAGTGAGGTGGAGTAGGTCTTACCATTTACCGTCCACTCGTAACTGATTTGTATCGCTTTATAATCGGTGGGGATTAAATCGGTTGGGGCCAGATCATCAGCCGGGTCGTCCTGATATTCAATCAGTATTCGCTCAGTAAAATCAATACCGTTCAGGCTGATAACTTGAGTTTGTGGGATAGACCCGGCTGGGATCCCTCCCACTGTGCCAGCGTCATCATACGATAGCGAGCGAATGTACTCCATCCGATCTGTAGCTACAGATAGCGCCGATAACCGGGCCCGACTAGTCAGAATTAACTCGAGAGAATACTTGAAGCCTAAAATCAAACCGCTAAAAACCACCAGTATCAATGCCGAGACCACCAGTGTCTCCACCAATGAGAAGCCGCGTCCGGTAAGTTTGTTTCTAAGACAAGCCATCGGAAATAGAATAAATTGGCGCAATCAGAGCCAAGGCAAAGAAACCAACCGAGGCGCCGATTACAACCATTAATAATGGTTCCACAATGGTGGAGAGATCTTTAGTTTTTCTCTCTACTTCGTTCTCATAAAAAATTGCCAGCTCACCCAACATACCGGCGATTTGTCCAGTTTCCTCTCCCACCAGAATCATTTCTCCCACCAGAATAGGGTAAAGTTGGTTGTGAGCAATAAAGGTCGTCGAGAGAGGAGTACCCTTTTCCACCCTCTCACCGGCTTCGTGCAAAATCCGCTTGTAGTAAATATTCTGTACCACTTCCTCAGTAATCTCTAAAGACTGCAACACATCAACCCCAGAATTTAATAAGGACGATAGTGTTCGAGCCGTTCGAGCTGCATTGGTCTCTTTGGCCATGGTACCAATAACTGGCAACCGTACCACCAGCCATGAAGTGAAGTGCTTGCCGATTTTAGTACCTAAGAAATAGATAAAGCCGACAATCACCCCAACTAATGTCACTAACGACAAAATAGTATTAGCTACCAAAAAGTCGCTGGTTGCAATTAAAACTTTGGTCGTCCCAGGTAGTTCGTTACCCATATCTTTGAAGATACCAGTGATAGCCGGCATCACAAAGATCATCATCAGAATACCAATAACCACCATCACCGCAATTACGATCGAGGGATAAATCATGGCTCCCTTGATTTTTTTCTTTAGATTACTAGAACGCTCCATTTGCAAAGATAGGGTTTTGAGCGATTCCGCTAAGTTACCACTCTCTTCTCCCGCCCGCACCATGGCTACATATAAATTATCAAAAATTTTAGGAGACTTTTTCAGAGCATCATAAAACTGACCTCCTTTGTTAACATCTTCTACTACCTGGTTAATCACCCCCTTTAGTTTAGGGTTACTACTTTGCCTTTCGATAACTGACAACGCCCTGGTTACCGTCAAACCAGCTGTCAACATTGAACCAAGGTTCCGAGTCATCATTACTAACTCATCCTGTTTGACACGACTGAGCTTTTGATTAATTTTCTCAACATTAATTAGCGACTCTAGAGAAAAATTCTTGTACTCGCTAACAGCCGTCACTCGATGTCCCTCGGCACGAGCAATATCGTATACCGCGTAACGATCTTTGGCAGTAATAGTCTCCTTGATTCTTTTACCACTTGCGTCTTCGCCTTCGTAGGTAAACTTTTTCATAGGACCACTTATTCATTAATTACACGTAAGACCTCTTCTACAGTCGTAAGTCCGCGGGCAGCTTTAAAAATACCGTCCTCCATCATCGTGAGCATACCAGTTTTTCTGGCCTCAGCCTCAATCTCATCACCTGTCCTGTGTCCAATCACCAACTCTTTAATAGCCGCAGACACCTCAAACACCTCATGAATACCCATCCGCCCTTGGTAACCATCGGCTGTTAGTCCGTTTTCCTTGGGGTGATAAAACTCCACATCATTCCAGGTAGCACTACCTTTGACCACCCCTTCTTCCTTCAAGGCTGCCAAGACCAAATCCATATTGGCATGTCGCGCCAACTCTTCTCGTTCGGCTTTGCTAAGTATATAAGGAATTTTATCATCAGTGAGCTTACGCACCAGACGTTGTCCCACCGCCACTCGCAAAGTAGAGACCAAGAGAAACGGCTCCACGCCCATATCGGTCAAGCGGGCTACTGTCCCAGCGGCGGAGTTAGTGTGTACTGTGGCTAAAACTAAGTGACCTGTGAGAGCAGCGTTGATCGCCAAGCTAGCTGTCTCTTGATCGCGGATCTCACCCACCATAATGATGTCCGGATCTTGTCGCATGAGCGTACGCAAACCGTTGGCAAAAGTAAAACCAATGTCTGGCTTCACCTGAGTCTGGTTAATCCGCGGCATCTGGTACTCAATTGGGTCTTCAATCGTAGAAATATTTACCTCCGGAGTATTGAGTAAATCCAAAATAGTATATAAAGTGGTGGACTTACCAGATCCGGTCGGTCCGGTAATAAGGATAATTCCTGTCGTGGTGCGCATAGCCCGATGAATTCTTTCCAAAGACTGACCATGAAAACCGATACCCTCCAAGGAATACCCCGAGCGATTCTCCCGCAACAAGCGCATCACCACCTTTTCTCCAAAATAAATTGGTAACACTGAAACACGGAGAGAGACTTTCTGCCCATCCATCTCAATCTTAAACCGCCCGTCTTGCGGAAGACGTTTTTGGTCAAGCTTCAAATTAGACAACACTTTGATTCTCGCCACAATCATATCAGCCGCACTTTTGGGCAGCTTCATGGCATCACTCAAAATACCGTCAATCCGGTACCGGACCAAAACCTCCTCTTCCATCGGCTCAATGTGCACATCGGAAGCATTCTGAATAACCGCGTGCCGCAAAAGCGTGTCTACGATCCGCACCACTGGCAAATCCTCGGCCATCTTTTTTAAATCAGTCTCTGATACTTCGCTACCATCTTCTGTTTTAATAGTTTTTAAAGCTTTGGCATCCTCAGCAATAAAGTCGCCAAACTCATCCTTAAGAGTTTTCTGATAGCGCTGTAAAGCCCGACGCATTGATTCGCTGTCTGTCAGCCTAGGAAGGATTTTTAAACCCACTTTCTTCTTAACAAAATCAATCGCTGCCAAATCAGCCACGTCCAGCATGGCCACCTCAAGCTCACGATCGGTTCTTTTGTATGCGACGATATTATGAGTAC
Source organism: uncultured Patescibacteria group bacterium (assembly GCA_934699595.1). Taxonomy (GTDB): domain Bacteria; phylum Patescibacteriota; class Minisyncoccia; order Phycocordibacterales; family UBA918; genus OLB19. Next base: position 69,390 of record CAKUWT010000002.1, on the reverse strand, counting down.
GGGCGACTGGTTCTGGAATAAGAGATAGCACTTCAAAATCAATGTTCTGTAAATCTTTCAGAGAGATGTAGGGGATACCAGTGATATAAGAATTCACCCGACGCATATCGTCCTCGGTAATCTGCCCACTAGTTACCAAAGCCTCCGCCAAAGTCCGCCCTTCCTCAGCCGCCACTTTCTCAGCCTCGACCAGTTCCCCCTTAGTAATCAACCCAGAGTCGAGAATAAATTCTTTTAGTTGCTTATCCTTAATGTCCATAAAAACTAGTCACCTATTTAACTGATTCAATTATACACGATAGTAGAGTAACTACGCCCGCCACTTTACACAGGTAGCCGCCCAAAAAAATTTTGTAAAAAGAATCAAATTGTGGTACAGTGATCTGTAACTGTTGCGCGGGCCTTGGGCCCGCGCAACTTGTTATCGGTAGAGTTTAGCGGTGCCGCCTCTGGTCTAAACTAGAGAGCAAACAAGAGCTAGAGCCCTCTTAAATTCTGCCAAATTATTAAAATATCTTGGTTTCTCATGCCTGGCTCGCCCAGCAACTAAACCAAGATTACATATTAAGGGGTATACCCCACCATTATTTATTTATGTTTGATTTAAAAGCCATCAACTCCGTCCTGGAAGAAATGGAGACCGAGCGCGGTATTTCCCGCGAACGGATTATTGAAGCGATTGAGCAGTCACTCGCAACCGCTTACAAAAAGGAATACGGGCAGCGCGGCCAAGTGATTAAGGCGCATTTTGACCTAGCGACGGGTAACGTCGTGTTTGAACAAATTAAAATCGCGGTTAGTCCCGAGATGATTCGTGAAGTAAGTGAGGAAGACGAGGATGAAACTGGAGAAAATACTACTGAAACTGAGGAGATCAGCGAGGACACCGACCAGAAAGTTCGTTTCGATGAGGAGAAGCACATCATGATTGATACTGCCCGCATGATTAAGCGTGATGTGGAGCCGGGTGAGGAATTGGCCTTTTCACTCGAGAGTAAGTCAGACTTTGGTCGGATTGCTGCCCAGACTGCCAAGCAGGTGATTATGCAAAAATTCCGGGAAGCTGAAAAAGACGCGGCCATGGCAGACTTTGGCCAAAAAGCTGGACAAATTGTGGTCGGACAGGTGCAACGTTTTGAACGGGGCTTCTTGTACGTCGACCTTGGTCGCGTCACTGCCATGATGCCTTACGAAGAACAGATTCCTGGTGAGCGCTACAAACCTGGCGATCGTATTCGGGCACTACTGTTGGCCGTGGAGGAAAGCTCTCGCGGCGTATTCTTAAAACTCTCTCGGGCACATCCTGATTTCTTGGTGGAACTGTTCGCCCAAGAGACTCCTGAGCTACAAAACGGCACCGTGGAAGTAAAAGCAGTAGCTCGTGAAGCCGGTGCTCGGTCTAAAATTGCTGTCTTTTCTCATGACGAATATGTTGATCCCGTCGGCTCTTTGGTTGGACAGCACGGAGTGCGCGTTAGCACCGTAATGAGTGAGCTGGGTGGAGAAAAAATTGATATTATCGAATGGTCCCCAGTCAATGAGGAGTTCGTCGAGGACGCTTTACTACCTGCGCGAGTCTTGCAAGTAAATATTCTTAGCGAACCTAATGAGGAAAGCAACGAACGTGGCCATGCTGAAGCTGTGGTCCAGACCGATCAACAGTCACTAGCCATTGGTCGTGGCGGACAAAATGTGCGCTTAGCTGCCAAGTTGACTGGTTGGAAAATTGACATTGTTTCCAGTACTCCGGAAGCGGGAGAAGAAGCTCCCGAAGAAGTCACTACTGATATCATCGACTCTGTTCCAGCTAATGATCCTGGCGATGAGCGCACAGAAGACCGTGGCCTTAATCCTGATCGTGACGAAGAAGACCCAGTCGACACTCCTGAGGAGGCGGAAGCAGCTATTGATGCTGTAGAAGCAGCTGAAGGAGAGCCGGAGGTCACCGAAGCAAATAAAACTGATGAGACCGTCTAAGGTTTTACTATTTCTTAATTAAACAATAATATGAACCTACTACATGATATTCCTGCCGGTACTACTGAGGCAATGAATGTGATTATTGAAATTCCAAAGTTCTCTAAGAATAAGTACGAGATTGATAAAGAAACCGGCATTATTGCTCTTGACCGAGTGATGCATACCGCTCAAGACTATCCTTTCGATTATGGCTTTGTACCGCAGACACTATTTGATGATGGCGACGCTCTAGATGTGGTGCTGCTTACCACTTACCCACTCGCTCCAGGTATTCTCGTGCGAGCGCGTCCGGTGGCTATCATGGAAATGATTGATGGCGGCGACCGTGACGATAAAGTGGTGGCGGTTCCGATTGACGATCCTCGTTTCGACGATGTGCAAGACTTAGCTGACCTCAACAAGCACTTTATCAAAGAGATGACGCATTTCTTTGAAACCTATAAAAAAGTCCAACATAAAGAGGTAAGTGTGGGCGAATGGTCTGGCGCCACTGCCGCCAAGGACGCTTTTACTAAAAGTGTAGAGATGTACCAACAACAAGATTAGAGACAAATTGACAACCAATATAATAAAACCGTCTCATGCTAGACGGTTTTATTATTTACTAACTTGTCCTATCTCTCTTCTTCCGCTTCATCCTCATCACCAACATGGAGAGCAGGGTCGCTACTGCTAGCGCTAGTAGCTAGATCAGCCTTGATCTCACGCTCGATCTGGTTCACCTCCAGTAAAATATTTCTAAAATCAGTTGCGGCCAAATCGGTAGCGATTGCTTCCAAATCTGTTGATTCACTATATTTCATCAAATCTTCCAAATCCTGATTTTTTTCAGGTGCTTCTGTTTTGACCATAAATGGAGGCACTTTTTCTTCAACAACAAAATCTGCCGACGACCCCGCAAGCCATTGCCGCCAATCAACCTTGGGTAGAAACAGTGCGCCCAGGATGATTAGCGCTGTTACCAACAATAGACCAAGCGCTGTCACCACAAAAACCTTGCTAACTGATTTACTCACCTTGGCCGCAGGAACTAGTCGTATTCCACTATCGTCTTTAGGCATAATCATCTCTTCTCGAGAAAAATCAGGCTGTGTTTTGGTCGGATCAGGCATGGTTATTTAATAATTAAATTATACAAAGCTAGCTCAAGAGCATTTTGAGTCGCTTTCAAAGCATGCTCAACTGCCAAATACTCAGTTTTTAGTTGCTGCCAAACAAATTCTGGATCTGGACTCAAAAGGACGGTAGCGTTACGACCTTCAGCCTGACCAAGAGCTGTCTTAGCCGTGGTCAAAGTTTCTTTAGCCATCCAAATAGCTAGTTCCGCTTTAGTCTCAGAGGATAATTGCTCATAACTCTCAACTTCTTCCAAATCTTCTGGAATATGCGTCTCTAAACGCTTGGTAATATTTTCTAAACGTTGTACTGCCAAACTCAGGCGGCGATTTTGAGCATTAAATAAAACCTGTAATCGAGTTTGCCCCACCGAGGACAAAGCTCCCATCAAAGAGGGTGTGCTGGTAGCGACCGTTTCCTCAGCTGTTGTCGTTGCCATTACCGTCTCCTCAGCCAAAATAGCTAGGGGCCACAGCCATAAGCTGCTCCCTACTAAAAACGCTGCCAAACTTCGATAGCATATCAACATCCCCACTAGTATAACCTTTATCGGTCTACTTGTTACCTCCTGCACAGGTTAATCCTGTGCATACCACAAAAATACGAACTGTCAGGAACGACTCTAGGCCTCGGTTAGCATTTTCATCACCGCCTCATTGGTCATCATATTAGTAACGTAAGACCTTACTCGCTCTTCATCAGCTCCCGGGTATTGCTTGAGAATTGCCTCCACTTCACCCGTGACAGCTTCCTGATCAAGTTCTGGCTGTTCTTCTTTCGCGATCGCGCTCAAAATCAACTGCAACTCCACCCGTTTTTTAGCGTCGCCCTCCCATTCTTTCTTGAGCTCAGTCTCAGTTTTTTTAATATGTTTTAAATAGTCACCCATCTGTAGATTGGCTTGTGACAAATTGTCTTGCATCTCTGCCCACATTTGCGAAAGTTCTGCATCTAGGAGTACTCGAGGCACCACCAATTTCGTCTCCGCCATCACTGCCTCGGTAACATTGGTGCGGTTCTTGGCTGTTGCTTCACGTTCTTTTTCAATTTGCAGATGCTCTTTAATCTTAGCTTTAAAATCAGTCACATCAGTAAACTGTCCCGGTTGTCCCAGCGTTTTAACCAACTCATCAGTCAGTTCGGGAAGAGGTAACTTATCCAAGTCTTCCTGGGATTCAATCACATCTTCGTTCTTATTATTATTAGCTGTTTCTTCTGACTTATCTTTTGCAGATTTAGCAACTGCTTTTTTTTGCAAACGTTCGTATGCGACCTTTTGTCGTAGAATATCACTAATCTGTTTATCAACATCAGCCTCCTCCACCACCGCGGTAACCTTCTTTAGATTAGCCACGTGTGCGATTTCCTTGTAGTTCGGTAGAGTAAAATCAGGGAAAACTGCCGTTGTAGCGGTAAAACCAAGCGGGTTCTCAGGGGCAATTTTGGTAAGTGCAATCTGCGGACGTCCGAGGGCAGCCAACTCAAACGCTTCTACTATATGTCCGTAGTGATGCGCCACAGCACGCTCCGCCATTTCGGTCAAGATAGCCATCTCACCGACTTTACTAATAATCACAGCTTCCGGAAGGTGCCCCTTGCGAAAACCGTCTACTTTTAACTGCTTACCCAACTGTTTAATAGCGGCTGGTCGCTCTTCTAACAGAGCTTCGTAGGGTAACTCTCCGACAATTTCCACAGTTGAGTCCTCTTTAGGAGTAACGGTAAATAGTTTTTTATAATCTAAATTGTGTTCGTGTGTATGCGTCATAACAGTGGTTAGTTTACTTAGTTATCAAGAAAAAGCAACTTAGCATTACCGCAAAATCGGTACCGATAACACCACCTAACTGGCAACAAGAGTAAAGGAGTGGCATGAGTCTGGCTTTAAGATATTGGCATTATAGTAATATAAACTATCTGAAACCTGCAGCATCCCCGCCCAGCCAGTGCTGTCTACGCACCACGCCTTCACTTCGCCCCCCTCTCGTAACACCGGAGCAACAACAGCCCAGCTAGAATTTCTATCCATACAAGCGATTCCTTCATTGGCATAACTATTTTTCTTAATTGATTGCCCTAAGGGAAAATTTGCTTGGCCGGAGTTAAAAGAGTTACAAAAACTAGTGTAAGTGAAACCATTTTTTAAATAATGAATCTCCGCCTGTGAGCGCACCGAAGAAGCCGGGCTTACAAACACTGGGTGTCGACCGCGGGTGCGCCAGCCATGCCAGCCAAAGCAGAAGCCTGCTCCTTGGCGACTCCCGTGCTGTCTACACACCAATAGCGGCTCACTACACCCTGTGGAGATATCTGTGCCGAGGCAGCCCAAACCTGATCCTCATCATTACAAACTGGAGCAGTGTTGTTGTTGCTGTTTTTCTTAATCGAATCTCCTAAGTGCGCATTAACTTTTCCGGAGGTTAACGTGTCGCAGAAACCGTCGTAAGTAAAATTACTTCTTAGGTAATAAATCTCCGCCTGTGATCTTAGTGACGCCATCGATTGTTTTAGAGCAGCATCATTCCCTTGTTTGCGGGCACTATTTAATGAAGCTAAAACTACGGCAGCCAGAATACCGATAATTGCAATCACCACCAAGAGTTCGATGAGGGTGAAACCCCGCTGTTTACCTAGCTGTAATTGGCACAATCTCATTGTCCTCAAATAATAACATACTTAGGAAAACAAAAACCGCCATCAAAGATGGCGGTTTTTGTTTTCCTCAAGACTAGCGGTCTACGGACAAACTGTCGCGCTAGATCCTAGAGCAGTCGTCCCCTCTCTGGCCGCACCCGTACTATCTACACACCAATAGCGAGCGGTAGTACCGGGATTGTCAGAAATCCTAGCTGAGGCCGCCCAGGCATCTGCACTCGAAGTACAAACGGGATTAGTGTTGTCGCTGCTATTATTCCTAATAGAATCACGCAAGGCTGCATTGGCAGAAGCCAATGTACCACTGTCACAGAAAGTGGCATAAGAAAAGCCATTTTCATTATAATGAATTTCTGCTTGCGACCGCACCGACGCCATCGACTGTTTCAAAGCGGCATCATTACCAGACTTACGGGCGTCATTAAGTGAAGCTAAGACTACAGCGGCGAGAATACCGATAATAGCGATCACCACCAAGAGTTCGATGAGGGTGAAACCACGTTCTTTCATTAATTTCATCATATTGATTCTTAAATTTTTATTGATAAGGTTTGTTATCAGTTTGATTCAGGTAACAGCTGTATACCTTAATCTTTTTTAAGTATACAAGAAACCTCTATATCCAGTATGGTAATTATTTTTGTCTGTGCATAACTCCTAGGTATATATAACTGGGACAGTTAATCATAATAAAACAAGACCCGGATACGGGTCTTGTTTTATTATTTGGTTTTTATACTAAATTAAGAAGCTGGACAAGTAGGGTCCGCATTTGTAGGGGTTGTAGCCGCAGCAGCAATATCCCTAGCCACTCCAGTACTATCTACACACCACTTTCTACCTGAAGATATAATAGCTGTGGTTGCCCAACCTGTGCCACTGGTATTTTGCACACACACAGGAGCACCTGCCCCGTTACTATTGTTCTGAATTGAGGCAGCTAGAGCTGCGTTTGGCTGACCGGTAGCCAAGGTGGCACAGAAACCGCTGTAAGAAAAACTATTTTCATTATAGAAAATCTCCGCCTGTGATCTTAGTGACGCCATCGATTGTTTTAGAGCAGCATCATTACCAGACTTACGTGCATCGTTAAGTGAAGCTAAGACTACAGCGGCGAGAATACCAATAATGGCAATCACCACCAAGAGTTCGATGAGGGTGAAACCACGTTCTTTCATTAATTTCATCATATTGATTCTTAAATTTTTATTGATAAGGTTTGTTATCAGTTTGATTCAGGTAACAGCTGTGTACCTTAATCTCATGAGCCCTCGCGGGTGCTTTAATTATAACCAACTTTGATTATCGAGAATCTCATTTTACTCCAGCTGTTGATAACTCGCGTTCACCTGTCACCGTTCGCTGCTTAGCCACGATAAAAGTAGTGTAGTTGTATTTCAAATCCTGAATGGATGCTTCGAGAATTTCTAAGCCGTACTGCGTCGCCGCCCGTTTGGGAGCGATGACAGCCGTAGTGACCGGTAGCTCACCTATCGCTAACGCTGCAGCAGCGGCGGCAGTATCGCTGTACGGTTTAACCTCAGCCTCACCCCACGCCCGTTTCAAGTACATCCGGCATTGTCGCAGTGCTTGGTCGTGTGAGCAAATAGTATCAATAGTAGCGGCAGTCACTCCGGGCCTTACTAACAACATATGATGCACGTCCAGCTCAAACATAGCTTCAATCTCAAAGTTATATTTAGACATGGCGTGCACTGCCTCCAGCACAATGCCACCATTGCTATTCTCAATGGGAAAAACCGCCCGATCAATTTCTCCCTTTGTGAGAGCACTCAAAACCGCTTCAGCACTAACGAGCGGTAAAATTTCTCCCTGCAAATCGTTGTCGCGTAGATAGCGCTCTCCCGCCTGCTCGGAGAAGCTTCCGGTCGCTCCCATCACCCCCACTTTTATTCCTACAGTTTCTGACATAATTTATGATAAAAATTAAAATATTTTTTATCTTACCACCATCTCCAACCAGCGGCTACTGTCGCTCCTAAACAGCAAAACACAGATACTTAAAGTGTAAATAGCTTGCACGTCATATATGTTGCTATATAATACTGGCAAGTCCGCAGTAAGCGGCGGCGTCGGAAAAATTCTAACGCGGAAGTTTAACCACACTTAAATTAAATACTGACATATGAACAAAGTTGATATCATCAATAAAGTACATGAGGTTCTTGGTGGCACCAAGGCTGATGCTGAGCGTGCTGTCGATACTGTCTTCTCTAGTATTGAGGGAGCTATGAAAGCTGGTGACCAGGTATCGGTAGCAGGTTTTGGTATCTTCGAAGCCAAAATGCGAGCTGCCAGAGAAGCTCGTAATCCACGTACTGGTGAGACCGTTAAGGTGGCCGCTATGCGAGTGCCAAAATTCCGCGCCTCAAAAACTCTCAAAGATTCATTGAAATAAAACCCTAGTCAGTATCAAGCTGACTGGTAAAAAAGCGAGGGCCGGCTTTGCCGGCCCTCGCTTTCTATTCCCCATCCAACTAATCACCAACATCAATCTGTCCGTTCTGCTGTACAAACGCCATGATGATCTGATGGAATTTGGCAAAGCTAGCCAAATCGAGCCACTCCTCCGCTCCATGCATACCGCCACCAGTCGGTCTAGTGATAATCGCGGGCATATCAGATACAAAAAACCGGGCATCGCTAGCGCCATAGCTACAAACAGGCACGTGCTCCACTCCAGTAATACTTTCTGTAATTTCCACGAATGATTGGTAATAGTGATTATTAATGTCGGTATTTACACAACTCCCCAACATATCAGTCTCCACCGTCACCCGCGGATACTCTGCCTGCAAACTGGTAAAGATGTGCTCAATTTCCGTTTTCTCCTCATTAGAAATAAGTCGGATATCAATCTTTGCCTCAGCATAATCTGGTACCTGGTTGACCGCTTGTCCACCCGTGATCATGCCTGTACTGAGAGTACGACACCACTTTTCAGTTTTATCTTGATGACACACTGCTTGACGTAAAGCGGTCAAATAATCACTCAGCTGCTCAATCGCGTTCTCCCCCTCCCACGGACGCGAACCATGCGCACCCCTACCCTCCGCTCGAATGGTTAAATGCCATATGCCTTTAGCTTTGGTTTCTACGCGCAAATCATCGCCACCGTCCGGGATAATAATTACCTTCGACAAAAAACCTTCTTGCTGTAACCGATTAGCTCCGTTAAAGCCGCCCACCTCCTCATCACTGACCAGCATGATTCCCAAATCAAAATCAGTCAGACTCTCGCCTAACTCACGAAAGAGGCTGAGGTAAGATGCCAGAGCAAATTTCATATCAAAGACTCCCCGGCCATAAAGCCGACCATTCTGTTCAATCGCTTGATATTGCTCGGTCGTTGCCGGCACCACGTCAACATGACAGTAGAGCCAGATCTTCGGCGTCTTAGTATCGCGAGTAGTGATGAGTAAGGCAGGAAAATTCTGATACTCGCGCTCAGTAAAATGTAGTGGCAAATCTGCCAGCTCCGACCGCACAAAGGAAAACAGTGACAAAGTCTCCGTCTTCCGCCCCGTCTCGGTAGGAAAAGCAACGAGTTTCTGTAGATTAGTAATGATATTCATAGTGGTTATCTTAATGTAAGAAGGTTTGTTTGAGAAGAATCGAAGCTTATGGGCTCAGTACCCCAGACAGTGCTTGGTTAATTATTTAAAGTTTTATGACTTACTTAATATCTAGTAAATCATCTAGTGCGAGTGAGGGCGATACGAATCGGTCACGAATCACTAAGTATATTTGTTCGGCTGACGCCTCCAAATCTACTAAGTGTTCTCGACCCCGGCTCACTTGTCGCAAGGCGACATGGCTCCGCCTTTCGATTCTTCCCGGAAGCCAAGCAGTTGACTCCCTTCACCCGCACGAACAAAAATGGCGCCCTGACGGGACGCTCATTTTTGTACTCGTGCGGGTGAGAAGAATCGAACTCCCGACTACTGCTTGGAAGGCAGTCGTTTTACCACTAAACTACACCCGCAAATCCTATTTTTTCGCACAACTTTATAAAAAGTTCCCTGCATTCTAGCACAGCCGCCTCACTATCGCCAGCACCAATGGCCTCCACCCATGCTACAATTAGCACAACTATGTCAACTAGTTTAAAGGTTTTACTGGTACTGACCGCACTCTTGGGCAGCCTTTGGGGGTGGCAGTATTTCAATGACACCAACAGTCTTACCGCTTTATTTCCACCTCATCGCGACAGCCTTCTCATTAACCAGTCGCTCTCCAACAAAACCCTGCCCATTCCTGATATCCTCCTAAACAGTCTTCGCTATCAACAAGCTAACCTTGTCGGCAGTACTGGCACCCAACCCACCTACACCAACAACCCCTTAGAGGCTTTAGTAAATATTTTTTGCACCATTACTACCAAAGACAGCCTCCGCACCACTACCGGAACAGGCTTTTTCATCAGCAACCAAGGAGTTATTCTCACCAACGCTCATGTAGCACAGTTTCTACTGCTGAAAAATACTGATTATCTAGACTCGGCGTCCTGCGTGGTGCGCACCGGATCACCGGCAGTGGCACATTATATAGCTGATTTGCTGTATATCTCACCCGCCTGGATTCAAGAGCATGCTGCAGCGATCAACGACACCCTTCCTCTCGGCACTGGCGAGCGCGATTACGCTCTTCTTTATATTTCCGCCAATATTGACGAAGTAACTCCTCTGCCCGATACTTTCCCAGCTCTAGCTATTACTACTGACCTGCTTCCAACTTCTATCAAAGGTAGCACTGTCCGGGCAGCCGGTTATCCGGCCACCAGCCTTTTCACCGACGGGCGCACGGGGTTATTCATTCCTAGTATTGCTAGCGCTAACATTACCAATCTATACACTTTTAGCTCCGGCTATGCTGATGTTATCGCTCTTTCTGGAAGCGAACTCGGCAACCACGGCGCTTCTGGCGGCCCGGTAGCCAACAGTCATAATTCTGTCATCGGTGTTATTACTACTCGTGGCAACGACGCAACCGAGGGCGTGGGGAGCTTGCGGGCCATTACCTTAAGCCATATCGATCGCACAATCACCGAAGAAACCGGCGCGAATCTCAAAACTAACATCAGCGGCAACATCACCACCCGCGCAAACATTTTTAATGAAATCATGAGTCCATTCTTAACCAGTCTCCTAGAGCAAAACCTGTAGAAAAAGCCTTTCCGTTTCGGAAAGGCTTTTTCTACAAGTTTTGTAAATTATCTCGGCAACATCCAACTTGGAGATTCTAAAGACTTCGTTCCGGTTGCTGCCCCTTGGTTAGTCGCCTCTCCCCCAGTCGCTCCTAGCGATAATTCTTCTTTTCGTTTCAATTCTATCTCTAGGGCAGATCTTATCTTTTTTAACTCCTCAAGACTAACATCTTCAACAAAAATCGCCTGATCAGCCCGATCCAAATCATTGGTCAGAGTCTGCTTCTCTACCGCTGTCAACCGACTTTCCTCACTTAACCATTTTCTTAAAATTTCTAGATCCTTACTAATCTCCGCCTGCAAAGTTTTAACCGCTGCTTTAGTATCGAGATTATCCAGAAAAACCTGGTCGATAGTGATCTTTTTACGTACTTCCAACTCTGTCAAGAAAATATTTAACTTCTTGCTGTCACGAAGAATTTTACGTAGAGCGTCACGTTTTTCTTTAAGAAGAGCCTCTTTATCATCTACAGATTGCTGTCCAGACTCAATTTCTGAATACTGCTCATAAATAGTCGAAGCGATTTGCTGTAGATCATTCAGACTTTTCTCAATTGCGGTAAAGTCAGCTTCCACGGTCGGATCTTTCCTTAATTTTGCTAAGGCTGTTTCATTCTTCTTAAAGTCTTTGTCTAGCTGCGCAACCAGGTCGTTATAAGTTGCTTTTAAAGTGACATCGGTTGCAGGAAGACTCTCACCCAAAGTTCTCGCCAGGGCCACCAGAGGCTTTGCCTCTATACCGGTGTCAGACTCTCCCTCAATCTCATTACTCAAACTTAACATCGCCACCTGTGCTTCTAAACTGGAATTCCAAGCCATCGTAGCCGCATCAGCGTTCGCCTCGTCCTCAGTCCGCAACTTTGCCAAACTTTGATCAGCACTTTTAGCATGCGCTAAAACATTAGCCGACACTTCTGCCTCCAACTCAGGAGTCAAACGTCCGCTATCAGCTAACTTGCGGGCCTCAGACAACCGTCGTTCCAGTCGCTCACCCTCCCACTCAACCTTTTCGTAAGGTGTTCTAGCTAGAGAACTCCAGACTTCCTCATTAACCTTAACTTTAACGGGGTACAAAACATCACCAGGCAAAGTTCTTTCTGCCCACAAAGGAATACCAATCATTAAAAACATCACCGCCATAGCGCCAACGGCTCGGTAATCAAGTAGGTAGCGATACCACGGACTAGCCACTCGCTGCCCAGCCTGTCCCGCTACTACACTAGTAGCCGCCAGCGGGTGATACTCAATATAAGTAAGCAGCTGTCTCTCTAGTTCAGACTTTTCCGCTATGCTCAACTTAACACTCTGAGCTTTTTTATAAAATTGTTCGCTAAATCTTCGCATGTTTATTTTTTTCTCGGGTTTTCTTGATCTCTCGTCGCTCATCAGCCGCCAAACTCTCAGACTCAATCTTCTCTCGGAGCATCTTCAGACCACGATGCAAACGCACCGAGACCACGTTTTCACTCACCTCCACCAGCTCACCGATCTCTTTTGGCCCCAAACCATCAACAAACCGTAAAATGAGAATTTCTTTGTAAGTATCTGGTAGTTCTCCCACCAAATCAAAGGCCTGTTGCCCATCCATAGTGGCCGCGAGGGTTTCAGCAGTACTTTCTGATAACTCAGGAAAAGTTCCCTCATCTACCCCCTCTTTCTCAAAGAGGGCATCTAAGGAGGTTTCGCGCTTACGCCGGTACTCATCAATAATAAGGTTATTCAAGACCTTATAAAGAAAAGGGCGGTACTGCTCTACTTCCTTACCGTTACGAATATACCCCCAAACCTTAGTGAAGGTGTCATGCACTAAGTCAATCGCCTTCTCTCGATCACTGATACGCATCCAAGCGTGCCTAAAAAGAGCATCGTTGTACTGATGAAAGGCCTCTAGAAAGTCTTTCTCCTGGTTTCCGGGTTCTGACAGCTGTTCTCTCATATGGAACCATTATATACGTAGACGCTAGTTAATCCGAACTCTTACGCTGTTTTTCGGGAAAAGTTACCCGAGCACACCTTAAAGACTATGGATAGCTTCAATAAATTCTGGAAACTGCGGTAGCAAGAAGTGGTTTCGGTCCTGGAAAGTCACCAGTTTAGCCTGCGGTAGTGCCGCCTGATAGACTAAAGCATCTGCGTAAGGTACCACAAAATCGTCTTCCGAGTGCCAAATCTGAATATTGGACATTTTAGTTGCCAACTCCTCGATTCTGCCTGGATCAAATTGAAAAGTGCCACAATCTTCCCCAACTTCGCTTGCACAACTTCCGGCAGGAGCCGCCAAGAGCAGCAACGCGCTCGGACGGAACGGCAAATCATTCTCTAACAAATACTTAGCAAGGAACATCCCTCCCAAAGACCAGCCGACCAAGATCACTCCGTCTAGTAAATAAGAAAAATGTCGTTCAAACCAAATTTGCCACTCTTGATATTGCGCATTATCAGCATTAGGCATTCGGGGCTGAAAAAGTTCCGTCTGCCCACCCAGATCTCGCCGCAAATTGTCCGACCAGCGCTCACTGGACTCTCCAGTAACTGAGCGCAACTCCTTAGTTTTTAAGGCTTCTAAGAAATCATCATAACGGGAATAAGCGCTACCGCCATGAATAAAAAATACCTGTTTCATTTGTTATGTCTGGTTAGTTTAGCTATTTTGGGGATTAATAACAAACTTCTTAATTCAACTCACTAAATATTGACTGCTGGAACCACTATTTATTGACTTATCTGCTAGAGACCTTATGCAACTGCACTGAACTTAAATTTTGACTCTACTTATTCTCCAGTCCCGATTGGCTTTTTCACCGTAAAGGTGATATATTTTTGGCACAGCGACGCCAATTTCGGGGTGTAGCATAATGGTAGTGTACGCGGTTTGGGACCGTGCGGCCCGGGTTCGATTCCCGGCTCCCCGACAAGTGACTTACTGGATATTAGTGAGTAACATATAACTACAGATACAAAACCTAACGTTGTTTGGGCAAGAATAGTCTGGGGGACTATTCTTGAGGAATCGAAGCCCGATTGAGATATTTCTAAGGCGCCAGCCGAAGGAAATATCCAATTGGGATACTGAACTCGTAGAGTTCGATTCCCGGCTCCCCGACATCTAGGTTACTGAATATTAGTGAGCAATTTAACGCTAAGAGGCGAAGCAACTCTGTCTGGGCAGAAACAGTCTGGGAGACTGTTTCTGTGAACAGTACCGCCAGGACATTTCTATTTTTATAGTCAGGCTAGTACCCACTTAATAGCAAGTAAAAAATCGACAATCCATGCTGAAACCGCACAGTTCGATTACATATCGCTATGTATACAACAACAGTTAATCCTCCACCATTTGCTTAACCTTTTGCGCCAGTCAAAAACCCTCATAGATTTAAACTGAAGCTCACAAGACAAATATTTCACGTGAAACTAACCCCATGACAGATAATTAGAAGTTATTGCCAGTTTTTTACCGGTTTCTGCCAAATTTCATATCGATTCTACTAGTTTCTGGAATTTTTGTAATCTAACCAGTTACACGTGTAACACCTGAATAGCATTTAAGTCCAAACTTCTGATGCACTCCAGCGTATAATAAGTATTATATCCTCTTTTTTAGAAAAATATGACCCAAAGTTGATTCCAACGAGTAAGTTGTACCAACAAAGACTTAAGGTCTTTGCCCAAAGATCGATTTATAAGTATTATTTTTTTAAAAGCCGTTTCATGGGAAACATTTTTACTTCTAAAACGGTAAATTCTACATAAATCACCTTATAATTAAGCGGTAATCTCAACCAATGCACCAAGGCAGTGTTTATCAAGAAGAATTTCGAAGTTTTTTAACCAAGTCAGTAAGTCCGGCAGCCCTGGACCAATCAGTCGGTAACCTTTTCTTCTCTTTTTTTGAGAATTACCTAAAGAAGGTAGTGCCAGCAGGTATAAATACGTCCATTATTCTAGCGTGCTGATCAAAGACGGCTCAATCTAGCCTACGTTTCTGCGAATTCAGTTACACGTGTAACCCTCGCCTCTACTCCCAAAAGATGACTGGCTCTTAACTAGATTACAAAATTATCTACTATCAGCAGGACTGTCCTCATTTATTTTATGTTTGTTTTTTATAAAAACGTAATTTTGGTCCTAAATCTCAATATTCGGACATTTTAGTTACACGTGTAACATGTCTGCGTTCACTCAAAGATTAAATTATCAAAGACTTTTATAACAGCGTATGTTTCACGTGGCACAATTCTTAAGGTGATAACATCAATTTGCCAATCTCCTTGATAACTAGTGGCGCTTAACCAAGTGTCGATTACTCGCTTAAACCGTTCTTGTTTATGCTTATGCACCATTTCTTCAGGTCGCCAAGTTTCATGTGTAACAGCATACTTTAATAGAGATTTTGTTTCATATGAAACAGTTTTTACTTCGATAAAATGCACTTTATCGCTTTTGACTGCAATAATGTCAATTTCACCCCACTTTTTAAGGTAATTTCGTTCTAAAATAGTGAACCCATGTCTCACTAAGTGATTTGCAACAACAGATTCTCCTAGATTGCCAATTTGCTTATTTTTTAGCCTTGACACTGAGGCTAGTTTAACACACAGCCTGGTCTAATTAAAATGATACTTGGTTATCGTTCTAGCTAAAGACTGTTTCTCGTGTAACTTGTTTCACGTGAAACATTAAATAAGACCATATTTTGACTATGTCTTTTAATATATGGCTCTAAATAAGATAATCCATAAAAGACGATTGTCTCTTATCCACAAATACACAGGTTTGTCCCCAGAGGCGACTTTTGTCTATTATCTTTTTCCCTTATAGGCCTATAGGTCTGATCTGGGTCCAAATACTGAGTTTATGAGGACCCTGTCTATTTAATGACTAATACTCTGTAAGCGACGTGGGGGCTGACCTTGATCAACAGATTCATCCAGTTTCAATAAATAGACAGTGTGTACTATAACAGGATTACACTACCCTTTGGTGCGACTAGAGGGAATCGGACTCTACGGGTTCAGTGCTGGTTATCGATATTTTAGTTCACCTATCAGACCTTAAAATATCTGACTAACCCTTCGATTCTCAGAAACAGTCCCCCGGACTGTTTCTGCCCAAATAAAGTTTGTTTAATATAGAGAATACCTAACGTAATAAGATTAGGTCACTTTTGGTGCGGCCAGAGAGAATCGAACTCTCGACTTATCGTTGGCAACGACATGTTATACCACTTAACCATGGCCGCAATGTATTGAACTTAATCAAGAACTCTTTTTACTCAGCTGCTGCAAAGTGAGCTTTGCCCAGGTCTGCAACTTAGCTTGAAGTAAAGTATCATTGATTATAGTGTTTCCGGTCCCAAAATGCAACGGTCTACTGGTGTGACCCCTAGGGATAAGCTGGATTTTGTAGAACTGATTAGCTTTTAGTCCTAGTTTCTGCGCCCAATATTTTCGGCACCGTTCTTGGTTAGCTGTTTCTGGTATTTGCAGAGCGAGACGTAAACGTTCGTTGGTAACGCCAGCGTATTTGAGCAGGAACCGTTTAAAGATTAAATGAAGCTCGACTTGATTGCTACTAAAGCGCACCTGATTAGTTGCTTTATGATCAGCGTGACCGGCATAAAGCGCTAAAGCGCTCATAAACAGGGGAGAGGACTGATAATTCTTAAACTCCACAGTGGCGTGACGAACCATTTCAGCCAGCTGTCGTTGGCGTTCATTAGCTCTAGTTTTGTTAACTAGTTTTAGACGCTCCTTATTCTGCCTGACAGCTCTTTTTTGATTATCTAAAGCTACTCGCTGGGAAAAAGAGTGGTCTTTTAGCCAATTACTGACGGTTCCACGTGAAATACCACAGATTTCTGCAATCTGAGTATAGGTAAAGCCACGCTGCCTCAAAGTAAGCGCTTCCTGATATAGCTTTTGTTTATAGGGTTTTTTTACGGTCATTCGTAACTTAGTATAACAATATCTTTATTACAAAGATAGTCACCAGTGTTCATTTTTTGGGGAGGGGTATTAGGCAGCTCTGGGTGAGGGGAAGAGTAGCAGGTTGTTAATAAGAAGAGGTTCTGATACCAGCTTTAGAGCTAGAGCTCGCTAAGTATCAATTCCTGATAAGCGGGAGTTAGCTCGTGACCAGTTTGGGGAACTATCTGTACTGACCCTAATTGATGCACTCGGGAACTAGGTTCTAATTCACCTTAAAACTGCACCCACTCAGTCGCTTTTGGTACACCATATGTTAAGTAGCGAAAGTCTTGAACTGTTTTAAATTCAAAGATCTTTACCGCCTCATCTAAAACTGGCTCAATATCGCCCTCAAGGATCTCCGACATTGATGCATAGATACCTTTTTACATCGGTGTTGTTAGCTTATAGGCTATCAAAGCCCCGACGGAGAAGCCAAAAACTGTTGAGCCAGGCACCAGAGGACGGTTGATAATTTCGGTCAAAAGGTTCCCCGGTAATTGCCAAGGAAGAAACTCGACCTCGTAACCACGTTGTTCACCCGACAGAACCAACCATTGATAATCATCAAGGCTTTCACCTAAACCAGGAATAATGTATAGTTTCATAATACTTTAGTATAGTGATTTTTTAAAAATTGGACACAGCCACCCACTTCGGTCATTCTAGTGGATATTTTGTTCGTCTGAGAGATTTCAAATCTACTAAGTGACCTTCCTCCATAGTCGAACCAGGTAAATGGCTTTTACCCCAACCAGGACTCGAACCTTACAGGTTCAGTACCCCAATTGGATATTTCTTTCGGCTGTCGCCTTAGAAATATCTCAATCGGGCTTGACTTATTTTTAAGAAGGACGATAGTCCGACTATAAAAATAGAAATGCCCTGGTGGTACTAGTCTCAGAAACAGTGTCTTTACACTGTTTCTGCCCAAATAATGTTTTATTATCTCTAGGAAGTTTTGTTACGTAATAAAATTAAGTAACGATTGTGCACCCACCAGGACTCGAACCCAGAACGACTGATCCGAAGTCAGTTGTGATATCCATTTCACCATGGGTGCAGTTAGCGTATTCGCTTTCGTCAGCCATCATACGTCTAAAATAGGGAAAAAGCAATAATATTTGTTATAATATCGTCGATTATGGTTTCTCAAACAAATATCCCGGCGATCATTCATAGCCTAGCCGATGATTTAGAAAAAGCTGGTTTTACCGCCTACCTAATTGGTGGTTGTGTGCGCGATTTATTGACCAAACGCCAACCAAACGACTGGGATTTAACCACCAACGCCACTCCTGAGCAAATTCAGACAATTTTTCCAGATAGTTTTTGCAATAACGACTACGGTACTGTTGGTGTAAAAACTGAGGACCCAGACCCCACTCTCCAAGTGATTGAAATAACTCCCTATCGAGCAGAAGGCACTTACAGTGACGCCAGACGGCCGGATTCTGTTGTTTTTGGGGTCTCTTTAGAGGAAGACTTGGCTAGGCGTGACTTTACCGTTAACGCTATCGCTATTCGAGTAACTGATTTACAGATTATTGACCCCTTTAATGGTCTGCGAGATCTACGAGAGGGACGTTTACGAGCTGTTCGTGACCCTGGGGAACGTTTCGCTGAAGACGCGCTCCGCATGCTCCGCGCGGTACGGTTGGCAGCTCAACTAGATTTCCTAATAGAGCCAGACACCATTGCCGGCATTTGCGACCAAGCAGCTAAGCTTAAGCAAATCTCCCGAGAACGGATCGGTAGTGAGTTTTCTAAGATTATCGCTTCTGATAAACCAATGTATGGCATTATTCTATTGGAAAAATTTGGTCTTCTGCAGTACGTGGTACCAGAATTACTGCCCACTATCGGCTGTGAGCAGGGCGGGGTGCATAAATACGATGTTTATGAGCACTTGTTACGCTCACTGCA
Source organism: uncultured Patescibacteria group bacterium (assembly GCA_934699595.1). Classification (GTDB taxonomy): domain Bacteria; phylum Patescibacteriota; class Minisyncoccia; order Phycocordibacterales; family UBA918; genus OLB19. Next base: position 50,517 of record CAKUWT010000002.1, on the reverse strand, counting down.
GGCCGCCAGTGACAAGAACTACAGTTACACCCTCAAATTAGCCGCTCTATTCCACGACATTGGTAAACCGGCCACCAGACGTACGGGAGGTAAAAACAAACACTACACCTTCTTCGGTCACGAAGTAGTGGGGGCGAAGATGACTAAGGAAATCTTGGCTTCATTGCGTATTCCTAAAGAAATTAGTGACAAAGTAGTGACTTTGGTGCGCTGGCATATGTTTTTCTCAGATCCAGATGAAATTACCTTGGCGGCAGTGCGTCGTACGATTGTGCGGGTAGGGGAGGAGAACATCGACGACTTGTTAAAACTGCGTATTTGTGACCGTATCGGCACCGGTAGACCGAAAGCGCTGCCATTTCGCTTACGAAAATACCAAGCGATGGTGGATGAAGCCCGCCGAGACCCTATTTCTGTCGCTTTATTGAAAATTGATGGCAGCAAAATCATGAGTGTTACCAACGAAAAACCTGGTAAAAAGCTTGGTTTATTATTAAACAGCCTTTTGGAAGAAGTCTTGAGTGATCCACAGAAGAATACCGCCGATTATCTGGAGAAACGGGTGCAAGAGTTAGTCTTACTCCCTGATGATGAGCTGGAAGAGCTTGCCGCTGCTGGCAAAAAGCTGTTAGCTGACGAGGAAGCTAAAGCCCTGCAAGCGATTGCTCGAAATCACAAGGTGACTTAGCTTTAATAAACAGCCGTTTTATAGTCCCGGCCTTTCATCATGTCTTTTTTGCTCCAAATAAGAGAAATATTAGACCTCATCCAGTTTCAGCTAATTACTCGTAACTAACTGTCCGTAATATCGATAGCACCCTAAGGTGTTACCAGCGATATTTTATCTGCAGATTAGATTTAAAACGATCCATGTTCAACCATAGAAAAAGGCCTGGGGAAGTTGGTAGTCAAACTGTCATTAACTAGCAACTCCCGCAGGCCTTTTGATTTAGAGCTTTATTATTGGAGGTTTTTCCTCTATTGGTATCCACTATTACAATGTGGTTAACCTTTTTTTGCTCTCTTTGAGAAGAAATCAAGATTACTTACGTATTCTATCAAGCACTACCTCGTACATCACTGCACTTATTAGTCTTTAGAGAACTAGTAAGCAGATTTCTTATATTAAGGTGGGTTTGTTCTTTACTTATGAACTTTAGAGTTATTTTTGGAGATAAAACTCTTATTATTTTTATAAAGGACTCTTTACGGGGAGCTTAGCCCCGAACTCTCAACAGAAAGATTCTGTGGAGAACTCGAGGAAAAGTTCCTGCGCGCCCTCTTTGGGCCTACATGTATATTATGTCTTTTATAGGTTAGTGTAAAGGACAGTATGTGTATAAGTGGGGATAAGTGAGCAAACTCTGTCTTTTATAAAGGACAAGACCTGTTCACTTTACCCGTTACTTAATTTTGCTTTGTAAACAAAGGCTAATTCTCAACTCTTTAATTATATTCATTTAAGAGTGATTGAAACCGGGCAGTGGTCACTACCCATAACAGTGGCGTGAACTTCAGCTTGCAGTAATTGTTTCTTTAATTTGTTGGAAACTAACCAATAGTCTATCCGCCAACCGACATTCCGGGCTCTTGATTGGGCGTAATGGGACCACCAGGTGTAGACGTCAGTCTGCTCTGGATGCAAAGTACGCCAAGCATCAAAAAAACCATTCTCAATGAAGTTAGTAAAACCCTGTCTCTCCTCATCAGTGAAGCCCTTCTTGCCTCTATTCGGCTTTGGCCTAGCCAGGTCAATCTCCTGATGAGCGACGTTAAAATCACCACCACAAAGGACGGGCTTGGTTTTTTCCAATTCCAACAAATAATCTAACAGGGCAGCATCCCACTGTACACGGAGAGGGATACGGCTCAGGTCATCTTTAGCATTTGGTACATAGACCGAGACCACGTAGTAATCCTCAAACTCTAATGTGGTTACCCGACCTTCAGTGGCAGCGTCTCCGTAAATATCAACAACCTGATGCTTCTTTTGTACCGCATTAGAAAAACCGCATAACACCTGCCGCGGAGCAACCTTGGTATAAATAGCGGTACCGGAGTAGCCCTTCCTTGTGGCTGAACACCAATACTCCTTATAATCAGGTAGTACAAAATCTACCTGCTCTGGCTGTGCTTTGGTTTCTTGTAAGCAAAGAATATCGGGATTGTGTTCCTTAATAAAGCTTTGTAGCAGCCCTTTACTGTACACTGAGCGAATGCCGTTCACATTCCAAGAATAAATTTTCATTACTTCTTAATATAAGCTATTTTGTAACTTTCATCAAAAGTCAGTATTTGTAAGCACGAGTACTTGTTTTTGCTTATAAATATGCTTTAATAGCAGCAGCGAAACCACGCTCACTCGGAAGGATGTAAGAACCACCTAAGGAGATGAAGTTTTGTTTTAATAGATAAAAATAAATAATTAATTATGACTGGTAAAATTGCCCGCATGAAAAAAGATAACGGCTACGGCTTTATCACTCCTGACGATGGTAGCAAGGATGTTTTCTTCCATGCCCAATCAGTGGTTGACGTTGCTTACGACGACCTTAACGAGGGGGATGCTGTCTCTTTCGACATTGAGGAAGGCCCAAAAGGTCCTGCCGCCACCAATGTCGCTCGTGCTTAGGTAGCACAAGTAACTTCTTAACAAAAACTCCTGGTAAACGCCAGGAGTTTTTGTTTTGCCTCTACTACTCAAAAGACTTTTATCACTACCTGCAGACAAGTCCGGTCTCCAGATTTAGTTTAGGTTATAATACCAATAGGATTAATGACACTTATGTTATTTTTTGGCTTTCTTAACGATTATTTGCGTTGGCATTATAGTGAAGCTCTCACTTCTTATTTACGTGTTTTTCGTAATTTTTGGTGGTTTATCGTACAGTTTTTTTCCATCAAAGAACTGCCTGCCTCCTTACTTGCCCCCTTCAAGCGGATGACAGAGCCAAGAGCGCGCGGTTTTAATTTAGAGGAATTCCTTACACGCCTAATAATTAATACCCTCAGCAGATTACTCGGTCTGATTATTCGCCTCACAGTGTTAACTACTGGACTAGTCGGGCTCACGCTCTACACCATCTTGAGTGTCTGCTTTTATATTGTCTGGTTAGCTGCCCCAGCCCTGATTGTCTTTTGTTTAGTTTACGGACTTTGGCTAATGTTTTAATTTATACATATATATGTATCAGAAAAATTTAACCTCTACTCTAAACCAATTTCGCACGTTCGTAATCCTAAACCGTTTAGCGACACGGTCATTTCTACGTCGCCTGCGGCTAACCTTGCTATACCTACTTTGCCTCTCACTGATCTTCCTCATTCTTTCTCTAACCATATATCCAGATTGGTATCATCCCCGCTGGTTAGGACTGAATCTGATCCTCTTCGCTTTATGGTTAGAGCAAATCTTAGTTTACACCTACAGCAACAGCTTCTACTTTCGGGGTCTAGACTCAGTTATTGCCAGTCACAACAAAGCACAGGCTGGGATTACTTTTGCAGTGGCCGACACTCTTATTCCCGACCAAGGAGACCTCACTCGACAATTTTTAGAATCTCTCTGGGGCAGACGCATCGCTTGGCAAGCTGGTCTTGATCTGGATAAGGTTGACAGTTGGGTAAACCAGCCAGAACGACGCCGTCTACAAACTACTGAAATCCCTTTACCCACCAAAACTTTCACCCTAAGGAGCCTGGCTGAAACTATCCTTAAGCAAGATACTGGCTTTAGTGACTTTATTCAATCTGAAGGCGTCACTCCCGCTACTTTTCTAAAAACTGCTCGCTGGTTGGTCAGCGGTCACCAGGAATCGCTACGGCGAGAACGGTGGTGGAGTCGAGATAATTTATCACGACACGGCGGCCTAGGAAGAGAACTGGTTTACGGTTATTCCTATGCCTTAGAAGAATTTTCTAAGCCTCTCCGTGCTAACGCCACATTTGCTAATTTAGTTTCCGCTGAAAAGCAATTTTTGCCAGAGATTGAAAAAATTGAAGTTGCCCTAGCTAATAGCCGTGCCAGTAATGTCCTCCTCATAGGTAATGAAGGGGTAGGTAAAATGGATATTTTGCTAGCGGTTGAACAGCGACTTCGTTCCGGACGTGCACTCAACGCTCTGTCGGGACAACACTTAATCCCTCTGGATATAGAGAAGCTGGTGCTAACTTATCCAAACCAGATTGACCTCGAGGCTGCTTTTCACGACATTCTCGATCAGGTGGCTGAAGCTGGTAATCTCACCATAATCATTGAAAACTTCAGTGACATGATGGCTTTGACAGCTCGTTACCAAGTGAGTTTGCCAATTGTGATTGATGATTATTTGGCCATGACTGGTTTACATATTATTGCCACCGACACCCCCGCTAATTTCCATCGACATATTTCCCCACTCGGTGGAGTAGTGCGGCGCTTTGAGCAAATCCTGGTGGAGGAACTCAGCGATGAAAAAGTTCTTGCTCTTTTAGAAGCTGCCGCAAGGAACCTTTCTTATCAGGGAGTTTATTTTACCTACCCAGCTCTTGAGGCTATTCTGGCCGGAAGTAAGCGCAGCCTACAACAGGAAACCCTCAGTGACCGAGCTTTGGATTTTCTTGCTGAAATCAGCGGCGTGGTCAGGAGCCAAAAAACTAACTTGGTGCAGGAAGATTTTGTCTATACATATATTAGTGAAAAAACTGGCATACCGATGGGACCGATTGACGATACTGAACGCGATCAATTGCTCGGTCTGGAAGACGAGCTGCACTGCCAGGTGATTGGGCAGGATGCCGCTATTAACAGTATCGCGCGTGCCTTGCGCCGAGCTCGTCTACAAATGAGTCAAACTGAACGACCGATTGGCTCTTTCTTATTCCTGGGACCAACTGGGGTAGGGAAAACCGAAACGGCCAAATCACTATCGCGAGTGTTGTTCAAAGATCAAAATGCCATGATTCGTTTTGATATGTCGGAGTACAGTCAGGCAGACGGTTTAGCAAAGCTGATTGGTGAAAAAGGGGCGACGGGAGCTTTGGCCGATAAAATTCGCCAGCAACCTTATGCTGTTTTACTGTTTGATGAATTCGAAAAAGCTACTCAGTCCGTCCATGATCTATTTCTACAAATGCTTGACGAGGGATTTTTCACCGATGGTCGCGGAGAGCGGGTCAATTTGCGTACCACCATTATCATCGCAACCAGTAATGCGGCCGCGGATTTAATTGCTCATACAACCTCCGCCCGCATGGACGCACCCACACTTGAAAGTGCGGTTGTCGACAACCTGATCAAGAACCGTATCTTCCGACGAGAGCTTATCAATCGCTTTGACGATGTGGTGGTTTTTGAACCCTTGAATGCTGACGAATATTTTCAGATCGCTTACCTAATGGTTGATAAACTTAAAAAGTCGATGGCTGATCGTGGCTACAAACTACGCGTGAGTACTGAGTTTATTAAAACTCTGATTGCAGCCAGTTACGACGACCGTTTTGGGGCACGTGCCTTACAGCGTTTGATTGCAGAAAAAATTGAGGATACAGCGACTAACAAAATTATTGCCGGGCAAGTAGAGAAGGGGGGTGAGATTGTGCTTGAGGTCGATGATTTATAGAGGCTACTCTATGGACCCTAATAAGGAACGAGGGCGCGGATGCAAAAGCATCCGCGTTCCCGTTCTTTTTACTCCCTAACCATAATAACAGCACTTATTGTTTTTCTAATTAAAATATGGTCTAATCAAAGTCGGAAGACATCAGACACAAGGGAGGCACGTCATGTCTTTTTTCAAAAAGGTCATCAGTACATTACTGACTTCGGCGACTTTACTGCTTGGCAACCCTTCAATCGGGGCCGCCGCCGAGGTCACCACGGCGGTATTTACCAACCAGGCAGCTGCGGCCGATCTTCACCTAGCCCAAGGTATCATTCTGAGGAATGCTCTGTCTGTCTGTACCTCAAAGAGAAACTTACACTCATTTCTCAACAAGGTCCATGTTCGGAGACAGGCACTCAGCCCCAGTGGTCCCGGCTGCGGTTTCGTGGTGATGCCAACCCCCATTTACCAACGTCCTATTGGACACTGGACCAGCCGCCGGGGAATCACTTTTCAAATTGTGGAGGCTTGGAGCAACGGTATGCGAATCGGCTATCTTGCTTACTGAAGCTGTCACCACCCATAGCGCCCCCGAGTCCAGTCTCGGGGGCGTGTTTTGTTAGTTAGAAGATAATATGTACTTTGGTACTCATCTATATATGAGTACCAAAAATTGACACTGGCGCTCCGGCTGAGTATGATTTTACCTAGAAGAAAGTTTCAGCAAGAGGAGAGGACGAATGAATATTGTCAACCTGTTCGACACCAGCAACAAGTGCGATGTGATAATACGTGAAAAAAACCGCACGGCCGTGCTTGACCATGTTTTCAATTTTGCAGACAGGCGCGATGTCTGTATCTGCGGCTGCGGACAACCTATTCGCCATCGTGGTCTGGGAGACCACTCTAAAATGAGTATCTGGGGACGAGCCTATTTCTTTCACTCGCTCCGCTGCCACCGGCGCGCGAGAAAAGTTCTCGAAACTGTGAAGCGAGGAAAAGATCCCCGGCACGAGCTTAGGCGCCGCCTAGCGGTACACGTCATCATGTAATGTGTACCGACCACAGTGACACCATTACGGGTCCAGAAATTCTGGACCCGTTTTTTAAATCCAAAGCGTAAACAACCCTGACCAGCAAAACAGTCGGGGCGGGATACTTGGCAATGAGTTGACACCAATTACTACATTCAGTAAGCTTCTCTTCAGATCTGAATCAGAATCAGGAGGTAGGGGAAAATGGACTACAGCAACATGATGGTTGACCAGACTGGAGATCAACAGTACTGGAAGATTATCCATCGAGAAGATCGAGCTGCGGTACTCGACCACGTTTTCAACTTTACCAACAGGGACGGTCTTTGCATCTGCGGCTGTCGCGGAGCTATCTGCGAAGAATCTCCGAAACACCTCCGGATGTTTATCTGGGGTCATCCCTTCTTTTTCCATAACCGTGAATGCTACCGCCACGCTTGGCAAAATCATGCTTGGTTACTACGGTCTCAAGATCCAAAACGAGAACTGAGACGGAAGCTGGCTCTCTTGGTTGAGTTCGAAAAAAAACTTTAACTTAACTCTAGTCCCTATTTGTTAAAAATGCCCTTGCTAACTAGCGAGGGCATTTCTATTCTGCTAATCCTGATTTTTGCGGTGATGAAATTTTTTATGAACTTCTCGTAAATGGGCATCAGTCACGTGCGTATAGACCTGAGTAGTACTGATGTCAGCATGTCCAAGCATGCTTTGAACTGCTCGCAGGTCGGCCCCGTTTCTTAACAAATCGGTAGCGAAACTGTGACGGATAGTGTGTGGTGTCACCTTACGGGTAATACCAGCCAGTACTGCCGCCTTTTTCAAAAGTCGCTGCACTGCCCGTGGCTGCAGCCGGCGACTACCATCGGCCGCGCTACGTTTTCCTAGTTGTATAAAAAGAGCCTCCTCAATATCTTCCCTCGTCGCTAACCAATCACGAATCATACGCTTAGCAGTCTCCGACAAAAACACCACCCGCACCCTTTCTCCCTTACCTCGAATCGAGAACTCGTCACGTTCCATATCAATATCGTCAATGTTAAGAGAGCACAACTCAGATACCCGAAGCCCCGTCGAGAAGAGGAGCTGTAGCACAGCACGATCACGCAAGCCTTGCGGGGTGGCCGGATCTGGAGCTAACAACAATCTCTCTAACTCAGCAGCGGTAATGATGTCAATTTGTCTCGAGGCCACTTTGGCTAGTTCGATTTTTTCTGGCGCCAAACTCTCTACATTGCGCATTCGTAAAAATTTTAAATAGGCTCTTAGTGCTATCAAGTAATAATTTTGAGTTCGTCTTTTCATCGGTTCCTGACGACCACCCACTTTAGTTCCTGGTAAGCGGTTTAAGTGCAGCCGCCACTCCCGAACACTAACTTCAGTAATCTCACTCGGGGAACTGATTTTGGCAAACTGGAAATACTTACGCAAGTAGCGTAAATAATTTTCAGTCGTCGCCTGACTACGACCACGTTCAATTTCTAAATATTGTTGAAAATCTTTCAATGAAGTTTGCCAGTCCATGTCAATCCATTTTAACATTACTCTGTTAGTTTCTCTCTCAACATTTCTCAGCGATCGGCCAGTTTATCGGTGACCAGCAAAACCTACTCCCTGCCCCATACACTAGGGGACCCACATTTTTTATAGTTTCTAGACACCACCTCTTCCACTTGACCGTGCCTCTCTTCTGAAAAAGAAATGGTCCCCTCGTTTCCGTCACTCTTTTCTCAGTCAGTTGTTGTTCAACGTGAATCACGCTGAAGGAAATTTCTTGTCGACCCACTTTTTACATTTTCTGTTTAACTACCCGTGAGCAGGGAAACTTTGGCATCTCTCCAGTGATGGGTTATCACGTCGTGAGGAGGATACTCAATTACCTAAAACACTTCCTTGAGAAACCTAAGTTCTACAAGCTTATTTTCGTCAGTTTCACAGACTAGGATTTATGGCTGAAGCTTGAAATATTAACCTGATTGTGCTATAGTAATCAGCGACCTTCGCAGGTTACTGGAGTTACTCCACGGAGTGGGCGGCCTAATTACTTTTGCCAAGCACGTATCTATCCAAACGGTGTAACAAAAAATTATATTTATGTTAAGTAAACGCGTTAAAGAAAATACTTTAAAAAAGACTCAGCGTCACGAGAGGGACACCGGATCACCAGAAGCTCAAGTAGCTCTGTTGACTCGTCAAATTGAGGAACTATCAACCCACCTCCGCAGCCACAAAAAGGACTTCCACTCTCGTCGAGGCTTGCTACAGATGGTAGCTAACCGCCGACGCCACCTAAAATACTTAGAGCGAACTGACGAAAAAACCTACCAGACCCTGCTTGAAAAACTCGGTCTTAGACGTTAAGCTAAAAAGTGTTCTCTGTCGAGAACACTTTTTACATTTTATTTTTATAAACTTTTATCAATTAATTATCTGAACTTTTTAATACAAAATATCATGAGTGTAATCAAACATAAGGAACAACGCGTCGCTGTCCTTATCGATACCCAAAATCTTTATCACAGTGCAAAAAATCTTTATCACGCTCGAGTAAACTTTAAACATCTGGTTGACGTGGCCCTTGGAGACCGCCGGCTGGTGCGTGCCTTGGCCTACGTGGTGAATACTGAGAGTGGGGAAGAGGAATCTTTTTTTGAAGCCTTGGAAAAAAGTGGCATTGAGATTAAAACTAAAGATCTACAAGTATTCTTCGGGGGAGCAAAAAAGGCTGACTGGGATGTTGGGCTCGCAGTCGACGCTATTAAACTCGCTCAGAAAGTTGACGCCATCGTCATCGCTAGTGGCGACGGGGATTTTGTCCCCTTGGTGGAGTACGTCAAGGGTCAAGGCTGTCAAGTGGAAGCCATCACTTTTGGTCGCTCCACTTCGGCCAGGCTAATTGAAGCCGTTGATGACTTTATCAATCTGGATGAAAACCCTGAGGATTTCCTGATCAATTACAAACGACGTAAGTCCTACTCAGCAACCAAAAAGCAGAGTCTCAGAAAAACCATCTCTAAAAAGTCGGGGGCCAAAAAAACCTCAGGAATATTTTCTCAAGTAGTAGGTACAGACACCGATGACTTATAGAAGTAAAATATTTTTTATAAGTCATACCAAATAATTTTTTCAACCTAAACAAAAGTAAAACCACCGCCTGGTACTTGTGCCGGGCGGTGGTTTTGTTATCCTCATAGATGAGGTGAGCACAAGTAGGTTTCAAATTATTGAAATCTAAAGTGTGCTTATCTCTATATTAATAAAATTAAATAAAACACTTCTTAAAAATGTCAAGTAAAATCTACACTACCGAGTGGGCCGGTAAAAAATTAGTAGCAGATTTCAACAGCTGGGCTGGTCAAGCGAACGGCTCGGTCGTTCTCACTTATGGCGAAACTGTCATCCTTGTAACAGCGGTGATGAGTAAAAAAGATAATCTTGGTTTAAATTATTTTCCGCTGACAGTAGAGTTCGAGGAACGCTACTACGCCGCTGGTGCAATTCTGGGCAGTCGTTACCAGCGTCGCGAAGGTCGCCCCAGTGATGAGGCCATCCTTGCAGCTAGACTAATTGATCGCACGATTCGGCCACTTTTCAATCAAAGTCTGAGACGAGAGATTCAGGTTGCGGTAACAGTCCTAGCTCGAGGGGAAGAAGCTCCGGACATCCTCGGTGTTTTAGGGGCTTCGTTAGTCTTAGCGGTTTCGGATATTCCCTGGGCCGGCCCAATTGGTGTTGTACGGTTCTTACGAAATACCCACGGAGAACTCTTCCTTAATCCAACCCGAACTGAGACCAGGCAAGCGGAAACCGATTTTGAAATCACCGCTTGTGGCCAAAGTAACACTATCAATATGATTGAAGCGAACGCTAACGAGATTCAAGAAGCTGATACTCTCGCCCTGCTTGAGGCGGCCACCGTAATCAACAGCGAGCTTGAGCAGTGGCAAAAAGAAATCACTTCTAATCTAGGCAAAAAGAAAATTATTTTTGCAACTCCAGAAATTTCTGAATCTGTACATCAACTTTATGAAGATGAATTTGCGGAAACTTTGTACCAGACGATCTTCTCAAACCGAACTGGCAAATCTCATCTCAATGTGCTGACTGATGAGTTTCTGGAAAGAGTACAAGCCATCGAGCCAGAAGCAAACCTTGGCCACTGCCGAGATTTCTTCGATCAGAAACTTGACGAAACTCTCCATCGTGGTGTTGTGATAGACAAAAAGCGCGCTGACGGTCGTGCCTTTACTGAAGTGCGGAGCCTGACAGCAACGGCTGGGGGAGTATCCCCGGTCCTTCATGGAAGTGGCCTTTTCTATCGTGGTGAAACTCACGTCCTCACTGCTCTCACTCTCGGCGGCCCAGAGACAGCGCAACTAATTGACACTATGGAAACTCAGGATGGCAAAAAAACTTTTATGCACCACTATAACTTTCCACCATTTTCAGTTGGAGAAACTGGACGATTCGGTGGCACTAACCGACGCATGATTGGTCATGGTGCTTTGGCAGAAAAAGCCTTGCGACCACTCATCCCTGATGCCGCCACTTTTCCGTACACTATTCGTCTGGTTTCTGAAACCCTGTCTAGTAACGGCTCTAGTTCCATGGGGTCAGTGTGTGCCAGCTCACTAGCCTTGTTTGATGGTGGTGTACCCCTAAAGAAACACGTAGCGGGTATCGCCTCAGGAGTAATGATTAAAGGTGAGGAATATGTACTACTAACTGATATCCAGGGACCCGAAGACGAGTATGGTGATATGGATTTTAAAGTAGCAGGAACAATCGACGGCATTACCGCCATTCAGATGGACGTCAAAGTGGACGGTATTAAGTTGGAAATTTTAGCCGGTGCTTTGGCTGACGCTAAAACTGCTCGCGAGCAAATAATCAAAACCTTAACTGCTGCCATTGCCACTCCGAGAGAAAAAATCTCTGCACGTGCCCCGCAGATTCTCACTCTCAGCATCAAACCAGAGCAAATCGGCCTAGTCATCGGTGGTGGTGGTAAAACTATTAACAAAATTAAGGGTGAGAGTGGCGCTACAGAAATCACTATCGAAGAAGACGGTCAGGTGTTTATTACTGGTCTAGGGGACAGTGCCGCAAAGGCCCGAGATCTGATTGCCGCCATGACCAAAGAATATTTAGTGGGAGATAAACTGTCGGTGACAGTCACTAAGTTAACCGATTTTGGCGCTTTCGTCCGTCTCGACGATTACCATGAAGGCTTGATTCATATTTCTGAAATTACCAACCGACGACTCGACAGCGCGTCTGAGGTATTAGCCGCAGGACAGGTGGTGCCCGCTGTGGTGATTAAGATTGAGGGCGAAAAAATCGGCCTGTCGTTAAAACAAGCTGATCCAGACTTCATTAAGTAGGGTAGTGGGATTATTTAATTAGGATTAAAGGTCAGCGCCCCCATTTGGGGGCGCTGACCTTTATTCTCACAACGCCCTATGCCAAACTGATTATTTTGTGTCATACTAGTAACTAATGAACAATAGCAGCCCAAAAGACTTGCCTACCATCAGGACTTTTGCTTCTGATTTAGCTACTGAAAAAACTAACCAGTCCCATCCCGACCATAAGGAACAGTTGGAGGTGACCAGTCAAGAATCCTCATCTCGAACAAGAACCCTTGACGAGACAGTGATTAAAGACGATTCTGCGACGGAGGTCACGCCCGCTCCAGAAGCAACTCTCGCTTCAGATAATAATAACCTCGGATCTAGCAACGTGACTGTTAACCCTCCCTTTCACTCACTTCAAAAAAGCAACCTTTCCCAAAAACTTTCTGACGAACTGCGAACCGTAGATAAGCGGGAGACTAGTCAAAAAGTTGAGTCCGTTTTACATTCAGATAAAACTAAAATTATTTCTCTGCAAGAAGACGAAACGGATGATTTCTCCGCCAATATCATTACTGATACTAAAAGAAACCGCTTTCATTTAGGCAGCGCTCTCGTTGACAGTTTTAAGTCTTGGCTGGCTGCCAAAAAACGTCAACGGGAATTACAAGAGCAACCAAAATACACTGTACAACAATCCGAGTTACGAAAAGGAGTAGTGCAACAAGCCACTTCCTTAACGGCCAAGGCTACTACCGCTGAACACCAAAACCTAATCCGAAATATTCAAGAGCGTAACCAGAAAATCGCAACGGCCAAAAAAACTAAAACCAAAGAGCCTTCTCCTAAGCAAGAAACTAATGCCTGGAGCCACTTTGTCACTACTGAACCAAGCACCATACAAACTATCAGTAACGTGAGTCTCGAGAACCGTCGGAGTGTTTCTGTGCCGGCCGATGAAAAGCTAAGGACTGCATCTGTGATGACGCGAACCGCTCTCAAAAGCAACACACCGGCACAGGCAAAGGTGATTGCCCCGACCCTTTATCGAAGTCCTAAAACTGAAGCACTGGTTCCCGCCGCGGCACAAACCCTACCAGCACAGACTACTCCAACCGAAGAACCCGCCCCAGTAATTCCCGTAAGACCTCAAACTCTACAGAAAGAAACCCTACCAAGAGAAGACGACTTGCCCCAGGTAGTGGTGCCGCAACCACCTACCACAGTGGCTGCACAACCGACCCTGCTTGAGCAACGAGCTGAAAGTGTCCGCGCCGAACGAGAGTTGCGCGTACCGGTTCGCAGTCTTGACGAACCTAAGTCACAACCTGTGAGCCGTCAACTTTATAGCACCAACACCTTAACAATGGCAGTGGCTAGTGTGATTGTTTTATTAGCACTTGGCTACGTGGTCACCAAAGTTATTTCAATATCGTGGTTGTCATCGGCTACTGGACCGGCAGCAGTAACTGACAGTCGAGTAACTAAAGTACCATTAACAAACCTTAGTCAAGAAAGTATTAGTAGGGCCCTGGCCTCAGTTGACTCTCAACAAAAAAATTACGAGTTCGTCTTTTCTAATCCAGACTCAGGGCTCATTTATACTCCTGTCGAGATTCTGGAAGTTCTCGGTAATGCCCCCAACAGCTTCGCTCAAAGCCTGCGAGAGATTCGTTTTGGTAAAAACAGTGAAGGCAATTACTTAATCCTAACCACCACCAGTCACACCGTGGCTCTAGGCGGCATGTTGACTTGGGAAAATAGTTTAGGAAATGATTTAAACAGTATCATCAATAGCAGCCGTACTGGCACATTTGTAGATCATACCTTTAGCAATACTGATTTACGTATTCTTAAAAATGAACAGGGTGGTGATAGTCTGGTTTATGGTTTTATTGACAACAACCACCTCCTAATTACCAAGAATCTCAATGGCTTTAAACTCGTTCTCACCGAGAAATAAACTTATGATACGCATGGTATCATAGAGAGGTATGAATAATGAAGATTTAAAGCTACGGCTAGAGGAAAGTTTAGTAAAATTAAAAACTGAGTTAGAAGCTATCGCAATATATGACCCAGTCACCACCGACTGGGAGGTCCGGACAGACGATTTGAGCACCACAGAGGTAGACAGAAATGAATCGGCTGATGATGTCGAGTCGGCTGATGAACGAGTCGCCACTTTAGCAGAACTGGAAACTCTCTACCGTAATACCGACCGTGCTTTGCAAAAAATGACAACCGGGAACTACGGCCTTTGTGAAGTCGGAGGAGAAATCATTGAGCCAGAACGTCTGGAGGCTAATCCGGCCGCCCGCACCTGCATCAAACATCGCGAGGAAGAATACGATTTGCCCTTGTAAGTAAAGTATTATCCCATGACAATTGTCTCCGTTTTTACCATTCAACCACAAGTATTAACAGGGACGGTCGTCAGTGTAGAAGTAGACCTTTCACGAGGTCTATATTCTTTTTCAGTAGTGGGCTTAGCGGGAAAGGCAATTGAAGAAGCTAAAGACAGAGTGAATGCTGCAATTAAACACAGCGGTTTTACTGCTCCTAAAAGTGCCAACCAAAAAATTGTTATTTCCTTATCGCCAGCTGACTTGAAGAAGGAGGGACCTTTATTCGACTTACCGATAGCCATTGCCTATCTGGCGGCTACTGGCATGGTTTTCAAAGACCTGGATCATACTATTTTAGCTGGAGAATTGGCCTTGGACGGCAGCTTGCGGCCGGTGCGGGGAATCCTCACCTTAGTGACCGAGGCAAAGAAGCAAGGTTTTACCGAAATCATCGTCCCTAAAGAGAATGCGGTCGAAGCCGCTCTGGTGGGCGATATCAACATTTACGGCGCTGACAATTTAGCGAGCGTAGTTAAGCACTTACTTAAAAACATCGAAGACCAGGAGCTACTTACTCCTCAACCAGAAACGGCTATCTCCACTACTCCCCAGGAGAGTGCCGTCAGTCTAACTGATATCAAGGGTCAAGAGAGTGCAAAGCGTGCCTTAGAAATTGCTGCTGCAGGACGACATAATATTCTTTTAGTTGGCCCGCCTGGGACAGGTAAGACCATGCTAGCCCGAGCCTTGATTGATCTACTGCCACCCCTGACAAAAACAGAAGCTTTAACCGTCAACGCTATTCACTCCGCTGCCGGACAGCTCAGTACCATCTCCAACAACCCTCCTTTACGCACCCCACACCACACTTCGTCGCACGTGGCTTTGGTAGGCGGTGGCAGCCACCCACAACCAGGAGAAATCACCTTAGCTCACAAAGGAGTGTTATTTATGGATGAATTTCCTGAGTTTGACCGCCGCACTCTTGACGCCTTAAGACAGCCTCTTGAAGATAAGCAGATCACCATCGCTCGCGTGCAGGGCACGGTCACCTATCCGGCTGATTTCATTTTGGTGGCAGCTCTTAATCCCTATCGAGGTCGTGAGGATGGTACTACCAACCTAGCTCGTGCATTAGAAGAAACTTATAAAGGTAAAGTTTCAGGACCGATTCTTGACCGGATTGATCTCTGGGTAGAAGTGCCACATATTTCCTACGATAAATTACAGACGAGGTCCGATCCCGATGCCGCTGCCGTAGCCATGGCTAAAAATAGAATTGCCCAAGCGCGTAAAAGAATGCGGGCACGCTTGGAGAAGCGAACAGCTGACTGTAATGCCAATCTTAGTGCTCGCGATCTGGAAGCCACAGTCATCCTTAGACCGGAAGTGCAAGAGCTGCTAAAAAAGAGTGCCACTAAATTAAACCTCTCCCCACGCAGCTACCACCGCTTAATTAAAGTAGCGAGAACTATTGCTGACTTAGATAACGATGCCGATATCGCTACACGGCATGTGTTAGAAGCTTTGCAGTATCGGATTCCTAATTAAAAACTGCTGCCGTCCGTTTCGGTCGGCAGCAGTTTTTCTTTTCTCCACTTCTAGCAAAACTTTTTTTATCTAAAATGGATTCACTCCACCACGAACCTCAAAGTGAAGATGCGGGCCTGTTGAGAGTCCTGTATTACCCACCGCACCGATTGTCTGCCCCTGCTCTACATAAGCGCCTACTCCGACATCATTTCGTGACATATGAGAATAAAGAGTTTGGACACCATTAGCATGACGTAAGACCACGTAGGTTCCATAGCCTCCATTCCAACCACCATCACGAGAGACTACTACCGTTCCGGCCGCTGCTGCTCTAATTGGGGTACCTACCGCTCCAGCTAAGTCAACCGCGTTAGTGCCATGGATACCTTGAGACTTCACTGTGCCCGGAGCTGGATTAATAAAGCCAGTTGATGACTTGGACGCCGTACTGCCACCATTCTTCGCAGCCACTTTGGCTGGAGCTGGAGCATGTACTTTACCACCAGGAATAATCAAAGTTTCACCGACAGTAAGAGAACTATCAGCTAAAAGGTTATACTCCACAATCTCCTCAGACTCCACCTCGTACTTAGAGGCTAGGGTAGCTAAAGTATCTCCCGATTTCACAACATGCCGCACCCCTTCAACAGGAAGAATGACTAAACTGGTACCAGGATGAATATCGCCAGGACCTTTTAGGTCATTGGCCCACAGAATAGTATTGGTAGTCACACCGAACATTTCTGCAATCTGCGAAAGAGAATCGCCAGGACGTACTGTATAAACAGAGACTTCAGTAGAATGTTGACGACTAACGTCAATAATATCTTCACCAACCGGTCCACTAGAAACCAGAGCCATACTATCTTCAATTTTAATGTCACTACCACCACGACCAAGTCCCGCGTCAGACCCGCGCTGCGCTTTTAAGACCGGCACATCTACAAATGAGCTCAGGCTGACCTTCTCCAACAAAAAGGATTCCTCATCAGCTAAAGCCGATTCAGTAAAGGGTAGGCCAGTGGTACTTATATATAGCATTACTGGCAAACTCACCGCCGTGAGCACAGTAGCTACGGTACGTTTTCGATAGTGGCGGACAAAAAAGCGTCGGCGCTCACTCTGGTGAGCGTCAACAATGCAACGAGGGGTATATGTCGGTTGAGTTTGTTGATCTTGATTACTAGAATCCTCAACGTCTTCGTGACTGGGTTTAATAAGCTAAATTTTACGGACGCACCGCCACTAACTAACCGCTACAGAAAATCCTGAAAAGAAATGTGACACTGTCGGTTGGTAAAACTTCCTAACTCCAAAGTGTTCACTGACCTTAATTAGGTACTGGCTTATTTTACTAGACCATCCACAAATCACAATTGACACTGGGGAAATGTTACGGTTCAGAACTATAATCAGGAAAAAACCCAAGAACAACAAGCTTTAATTAGCTATTGACGAGGTAGAATAAGCGGGGTTTATTTTACTACCAGGTATCACCGGGGGAAGAAGTGGTTTGTGCTATAGTGCGGGAGCATGATAAATAATGACCCAAAAAATCACCTTGATGGTCTTAACGAAGCTCAACGTGAGGCTGTCCAACACATTACTGGCCCCTTACTAGTCCTGGCTGGAGCCGGCTCGGGAAAAACTCGCGTAATTACTCACCGCATCGTGCAAATTATTCTTGAAGGCACCTCACCACGAAATATTTTAGCGGTAACTTTTACCAACAAGGCGGCAGGGGAGATGCGAGAGCGAGTTTTAGACTTAATGAAACAATTCCCCGCCACCGCCACCTCGGTAGACACTCCGCCCACGGTAACCACCTTTCACTCACTGGGAGTGCGTCTTCTTCGAGAATTCCACGCCACCATTAATCTCCGTCGCCACTTCACCATCTTTGACCGCCAAGATAGTTTGAAAGCGGTGAAAATGGCGCTGGAACAGACCGGTTACAACCCCAAGGAGTACGAGCCGAAAAAAATCCTTAGTGCCATCTCTAAAGCTAAGGGCGACGCCATCTCCGTCACTGACTACACCGCTAAGGTCAAGAATCCTACCATGGAGGTTAATGCTCTGATTTGGCGACGCTATGAACAAATCTTGCACGAGGAGCAGGCCCTTGATTTTGACGACCTGTTAATTAAAACCCTCAATCTATTAAAGAATTATCCAGAGGTCCGTAAAACTCTACAAAATCGCTACCACTATATTCATGTGGACGAATACCAAGACACCAACGAGGTACAGTTTGAAATTGTGCGTATTCTCGCCGCTAAACACAATAATCTTTGTGTGGTAGGGGACATAGACCAAAATATTTACTCCTGGCGTGGCGCTAATATCAAGAACATTTTGCAGTTTGAAAAGCTCTTCCCAGGCGCCGCAATTATTCGCCTGGAGGAAAATTACCGCTCCACTAAAACCATCATTGCTGTTTCCAATGAAATTATTGCCAAAAATCAAAACCGTATTCCTAAGGAAGTCTTTACCAACAATCAAGAAGGAGACAAGCTCGATTTGTATATCGCCATGAACGGACAAGACGAAGCCGAGCAAGTCCTCACCAATATTCAAGCATTGTTGCAGGATGGTGTTGACCCGGGTGAGATTGCCATTCTGTACCGGACCAACTTTCTCTCACGCGGCTTAGAGGAGGTCTTGATGCGGGCAGGTATTAATTACCAACTACTCGGCACCAAGTTTTATGATCGTAAAGAGATCAAAGACGTACTGTCTTACTTACGTCTTGCCCTCAACCCGGATAGTCGCACAGACTTGTCGCGAGTGATAAACGAACCAGCGCGAGGGATTGGTAAGGTCACTTTGTTAAAGATTCTAGAAAACCGTCAAGCAGATATCTCAGGCGCTACTTTAGCTAAAGTACAGAGTTTTTATCGGATTATTGAGGACATTAGTCAAGTCGCCGTTAATAAACCCCTTTCGGAAACCATCAAGTTCATCATTACTCGTTCCGGTATCGAAGATTACTATACTCAGAAGGGGACTGAGGACGACCTCTCCAAATTAGAAAACCTGCGCGAGCTGGTCTCTACCGCCACTCATTTTGATCACTTACCACCAGAAGAAGCGGTGGAAGCCCTTCTCGAAACCGCGGCTCTGCAGAGTGACCAAGACGAACTCACTACTGAGCCCAACCAGGCAACCACCAGCGCTGTTCGCCTCATGACTGTACATGCCGCCAAGGGACTAGAGTTTCCTTACGTATTTATTATTGGTTTGGAGGAAGGCCTGTTTCCTCATGAGCGCTTAGATGAAAGCAAGACTGATAATGAGGAGGAGCGACGGCTATTTTATGTGGCACTCACTCGTGCAGAGAAGAAAATCTTCTTAAGTTACGCACAAATTAGGACTATTTTTGGCAGCCAGCGTATTAATATCCCTTCATCATTCCTCAACGACATCGCTTCTGAACACTTAGAAATTACCAATCCTGACGAGGGCGGTTATAGCTCTGGCCACGAAACCACTATATACTTAGACTAATGAGTTTATTACCAGACCAGTCACGGCCTAAAAAACCCAGTAACCCTTCAGAACTCGCCGGTTTTCAGCACAAAAAATCGCTTGGGCAGAATTTTCTACGTCACGAAATAGTAACAGAGTGGATGGTCACCGCTGCCGATGTCACTGCTAGTGACACTGTCCTAGAAATCGGACCAGGGGAGGGAGCTCTCACTAATAAATTACTAGAAACTGGCGCCAGGGTGATCGCCCTTGAAACCGACCGTCGCTTAATACCCGGATTAAGTGACCGGTTTACCACCGAGATTGCCCGCGGGCAACTTACTTTAGTAGTCGGGGA
Source organism: uncultured Patescibacteria group bacterium (assembly GCA_934699595.1). Classification (GTDB taxonomy): domain Bacteria; phylum Patescibacteriota; class Minisyncoccia; order Phycocordibacterales; family UBA918; genus OLB19. The sequence goes on along the minus strand of CAKUWT010000002.1, from coordinate 30,843 downwards.
CGCTCGTGAGTTAGATCCGAGTAGTCTCGGACTAGTTAGTGGTCGATACAAGGTAGTGGCCAGCATCCCTTATTATCTCACCAGTTTTTTACTCCGTCGCTTACTAGAAAATACACAGCAACCTCAAACCTTGGTTTTCTTACTCCAAAAAGAGGTGGTCAAGCGCATCACTGCCCCCAGCAAAGAGTCGCTACTATCACTCTCGGTCAAGGCCTTTGGTGTCCCAAAGTACGTCCGTACCGTTGGCCGGGGGCATTTCCAGCCACCCCCGAAGGTAGATTCTGCTATCTTGGCAGTGACCGACATCTCTTTAAAAAACTTTTCTCATCCAGTCGAAATAACCCATTTTTTTGAATTACTACACTTGGGCTTTGGGCAAAAAAGGAAGCAGTTACTAAGCATTCTCAGTAAACAGTATTCCCGAGATGATCTCTTAGGTATTTTTTTTGAGCTAAAACTAGCGCCCAATATTAGAGCAGAGGACGTCACCCTTGAGACCTGGCTGCAACTTAACAGAGAGTTGAGCACCCGCAGGAGTAACCTCTAAACTAAAACTTGTCCCCAAACTATCCAGACCTTGTTTGGTATTTGAGCAGTTCTTATCCAGAGGTTTTACCCAGGTTATAAACGGCAAAGGAATTCTATCCAACCGAATCTTGCTATACTTGAATCTGAATAACCTATGTGGCAAGAATTACTGCATAATAAAAAAATTACCGGCTCAATTTTAGTAGGACTGGCTCTGGTCGGCAGTGCTTACTTATCTGCTAATTTTGGACAGGGGCGAGCCACCGGCGCTAAGAAGCCCATCGCAGTAGTTACTAAGGCTGAGCCTCGGCCCTATATCGGCACTCTTGATTCTAACGGCGACGGCATCGAGGACTGGCGTGAAGAGTTTACCAGCAACAGCCCTGTAGTGACCATTAATAATATTTCCGAAGAATCTCCTCTAATTAGACCTGATTTTGAAGCTAAAACCCTTACCGACCAATTGTCAGTAAATTTCTTCGAATCGATAATGCAAGCTCGCGGCACTGGTCAAGGAGCTCAAGTAATTACCCCCAGCCTAGAGTCGGTTATTAACCAAACTACAAACCGAGTACAAAATCTAGCGCGTGACTCTATTTATAATACTAGTGATATTGTCGTCACCAATACCAGCAACGAAACCATCCGAGACTATGGGAATACTATGGGGAGGATTATTATCACTAATAATATCCCCGGTAACGAAGATGAGCTTATGATTATTAAGCGCGTCGTCGACACCAATAACCCGGACGGACTAAAGGACTTGAAGCAAATCTCTGAAATGTACAGAACCCTCCGTGATGAGTCACTAAAAACCCCAGTTCCAGATAAGTTTATTAAGCAACACCTCGATACTATCAACACTTACAATGCTCTTTTTCACACTCTGGATGAAATGGGGTTAGTTTTAGAAGATCCGGTAGTGGCCTTGATGCGTATCAAACGCTACCAAGATGACGCAGCTGGATTAGCAATTGCTTTACGTAACATGTACAACACCCTGCTACCTCACGCCGCATTATTCAGTTTGAGTGACCCGGTCACGGTTTTTATCGCTTTTAGTGAACGTAAATAATCAATATGCATAAACTTATTTTAAAAGTTAGAAAAATCAATAATCTCTTTCTAGCTGTCACGTTGGCAATCTTCTTTACTCTTTCACCGGTTGCGGTCACTATTACGGAAGCTGGTGGCGGTGGCTTGGGTGGGGGAGCCACTGAGTGGACCCAGGTCATGAATAACTCAGAATTGGCAGCTTCTACTATCTATAATAGTGCCACCGCAGCTTCAACTGGTGTTATTCAGGGATTGACCGCTAGTAATTTCAATAAAGAATTTGTACTGGATGGTATTGCTTGGACTATTGCCAAGCGAATGGTCAGCCAGATGACTCAAAGTTTGGTGAACTGGATTAACTCCGGCTTTGAAGGTAGCCCGGCTTTCATCACTGATCTCAATCAGCTCCTAGTAGACACTCTTGATCAAGTAGCTGGAGAATATATTCACAGTCTTGGTGGTTTGGGAGAGTTTATCTGTTCACCCTTCCGACTAGACGTGCAGGCAGCCCTGACCATTAACTACGCCCAGCAACGCAGTGGTATGCCTTCAGGACCGACGGCACCATCTTGTACTGCTTCTGGGATCGCTGATAATATAGAAGGTTTTTTCAATGGTCTCTCCTCTGATAATATGCAAACCTGGTTTCAGGTAGTGGCTAATCCACAAAATACTCCTTACGGCGCCTACTTGGAAGCTGACGCTAAACTACAGGCTCGTTTAGTCAACGCTGCTGGACAAGAAATGCAAATCGCCAACTGGAGTGACGGCTTCCTGTCCAAAAAGGTCTGTGATAAAGATGGCAAGAATTGCACCATTTCCACTCCCGGTAAAGTCATTAGCGAGGCTTTAACCTTCCAACTATCCACCGGCCCTCGATCCTTAATTGAGGCAGATGAAATCAATGAGATTATCGGCGCCTTATTAAATCAATTAACCCTCAAGGCAGTGCAGGGAATTAACGGCCTCTTGGGTATGTCTGGTGGGACTGGCTACACTGATTACAGCTACGGACCAGGTGGCAGTAGCTCCTACCTCGACGCCATGGCAGGGGAAACCGATGAAAACGTGGACGAAATCCTTGTGACTGTCGCTAAGGAAATTAAAAAGGCTTACGACCTAGAAACCGGTTTCATTAAAACCAGCACTAACACCCTAGAAAAGGCCTTCCTCTACGAAGGCGTAGTGATTCCCCCAACCACCACTCTCAGTGTCGAAGACCTTCGTAAATTGCCTGAATATACCATTCTTAATAACGGTAACCTGGCTAACTTACAACGGGTAGCTAATGACGCCTATCGCTCTCTCGTGATCGCCACCGTTAATCAAGCATATCTAAATGAACTAACAACAAAACTCAATGATCCAGATATCAGTATTGAGGAAAAACAGAATTTAGCTCTGGAGTTCATGGAAGCTCAGTCTATGGGCAATGTCTATCATGACTATGTCTACATAAACGAGCGCTCTGAGTTGTGGTCTCGAGTACTACGACAAGTTAATATCAAAAAGAAAGACTCTGATGATGACGACCCGGTCGTTACCAGCGGACCCACACCGGCTGAGTGGTTTGAAGCGGAGCTAGCTGATGAACTAAGGAGAATTATTAGAGAAGAAACAGCCACTCCAACTCCTTAAATAGGTTTTGGGTTAATAGAATAATGGTTTATCTCCTTATTAACATTTAACCCAAAAGTCAGTGTTATTTCTAGAATTTTGATGTGGAGTGACTAAATGAACACACTGTCTGGAGCTAAATTAGCTTGGGATAAATACTAACTTTATCTAGAGTCAGGTATGCTAAAATAGTAAGGAACTTTACGGTCTGATAAGAGCATGGAGATAATTAAAAACAAGCTGAAAATACTCAGTAATCATAAGTACCAAATCTTCTTATGGGGCTTAGTGTTTTTTACGGTAGTGTTTTTATTTGTCCTACCACTGCTGGTTAATGCTCAAACTCCACCAGACCCTACCGCCACCAACGCTCTAAATGAGGGCGAGTCTCGGTTTAAACAACTCATCTATGGGGTAGTGGTCGGTGTATTCGGTCGCATTCTATTGTTTGGAGCTGGTATCTTATCTTTTGCGGTTAACTACTTTGTCATTGGTGCCGGAGAAGTCTTTACCAATTGGGGAGTGGGCTACGCCGTTGATCAAACCTGGTCAACAGTGCGCGACTTCTTCAACCTTACCTTCATTTTTGGCCTGGTTTACATTGGCTTTAAGATGATTCTCGGTAGTGATGATAGTCGAGCCCAAAAAACGCTCTTATCGTTAATCGGTGCCGCCCTTTTGGTGAACTTCAGTCTGTTTATTACCAAATTTGTGGTAGATGTAGCCAACTCCGCTGCAGCCATGATGGCGATGGCCTTAAAAGACAGTAGCGGCACAGCCATCACCAGCAACCTTGGCACTGGTTTAGTAAATCTTCTTCACCTATCCTCCGCTTTAAATATTGGAGCTGCGGAAGCGGGCGATGCTGCTGAAGTGATGTCAGAAAGCGCCGTTAAAGCGGTCGTGATTGCTTTTATCACTGTCATTCTTTTCTCAATTGCTGCTTTCACCTTTGCTGTTGGCGGTATCTTGCTCATCGTACGATTTATCGTGTTAGCTTTTTACATGATCTTTTCCCCATTGATGTTCTTGGGTTGGGTCTTCCCAGATTTCAATAACTATTCTCGTAAGTATTGGAGTGGCTTTCTCAGTCAGGCCTTCATGGCACCAGCTTATATTTTCTGTTTATACTTTTCGATAATAGTGCTGCAAAACTTTGAATACCATCTACCAAGTGGTGGTCTCGACCTTTCTTTTGTGGTAGCTAAGTTAGGGGATAATTCCATGTTAGCCGCGTTCTACTACGTCTTTGCTATCATCCTTTTTCTCGGCTCAGCCAGTGTCGCTAAAAAAATGGCTAAGGACGGTGGAGGAGCGGTGATGGATACTACTCTCCGTGTTGTCAACCGAGCCGAGAAGATAGGTAGTAATACTTTAAAGGTGGTCACGGTGGGTGCAGCAGCAGGGGCCGCTGGCGCTAGCGTCCGGGGTGTAAGCTCTGGAGCAGGTTTTGCAGGGCGACGGGTGATAGGTGGTACTGCCGACAAATTACGTAATAATACAAATCTTCAAAAAGCCACCACTCAGTCTGGACTAGGCGGCTTTGCTGCCCGACGCTTAATGGGTGCTTCCGAAACATTATCTGACGCTAGTTTTGACGTCCGCAATGTCAAAGTTGGTAAGAAGACCTTAGGAGAACGTACTGGCTCTGGAAAGGGAGCCAAGAAGGGTTATGCTACCAGGATGAAGGATCGCGAAAAGGCCGTACAAAAACGAGCTGAGGAGCGTTACGGTAACCTAGAACTTGATGAGACCGACCCATTAGTGAAGCGTCGCCTTGACGAACAGGCCGCTCTGGAGAAGCGAGTTGAAGACAAGAAAATCGACCTAGATGCTGAAAAAGACAAAGATAGGAAAAAGGTTCTTAACGACGAATATCGTGAACTAAAGAAGAAATATGAGGAGGCTAAGAAAAAGACTAATCTTGAGAAGCAAAGACTAGTGGTTGGTAGTACCTTCGATAAAGATATTGTCGATGCTCAGGCTGACCTAGAAAAACTTAATCGGGAATTAGCAGAGGCACAAAAGCAAAGCGACCAAAGGCTGGTCACTGACTTACAAAGTAAGATTGCCGATAGGGAAATTCTTATTCGAGATACTGAAGACTTCCTTAAACAGAATTCAGCTGTCGACCGGGGTAGCTATGTCGGCACTCTAGCTACTAGTCACAGTGGTTGGGACAAGGTGTCTAACTTCTTCAGTGGCTCCACCAGAAGAATTGAGGCTGCGGCTGCGGCTGAGCTGGTTAAAAAATACACCAAAACAGCAAGCGCCTCTAAACAAGATGCGGCCACCCAAGCGATTGTGGAAAGTATCAAGAGTAGCGCTTCTACCACTAGCTCCTAGTGTATAATCATTTATATGGACTCAGATATTCGTGAAATTATTATCAGCTTCAACGATGCTCCAGAAGCGGTACAACAGGCTATTTACTACGATGAAGTGTCGGATACTGTCGCTAAAATCAGTGAGGAGTGGAGGTTATCTCCAGAAATTACTACTAATTTAGAGAACGCTGTCTGCTTGTTACTACTCGGTTTTATTAAGAGGAGTGATCTGGGAACCATTCTGCGCACCAACCTGGAACTGGAATCATTAGTAGCTTCTGGAGTACTTAAGACTATTGACGAAGAACTACTGGGACCCATCCTTGACCGAATTGAACTACCGGAAGCTGCTTTTGCTGAACTGGATGAACTGGCTGCAGAAACTATCCAAAAAATAGCCGCCTCGTCAATTACCGCCGAAGAACCTGTTGTTAACACAAATACTGACCCAGCTAAAATTACCACTCTTCCTAGCGATGATACTATCTCTAAGACACCAGTTGGTTTTTCCTCAGCCGATAACGGGCCTATTCTATCAACTAATATCCCCAGCGATTCAGTCCCTAAAAAAACTAACGCCACTCCTGAACTAGCTGACCCAGCTAATTCCCACGTGGCTCATCCAGATAATCAACCTCACGAACATACTCATGATTCCAAGAATACCCCCGGTCTCCGTACTATGGCAAAGGATATGAATCGTGCCAAGGCTGATTTTATCCTCGATACGGGCGAATCTGCCTACCAAAGCAAACAGAGCGACCTGACTAGTCCCCGAGAATAACTCCTTAGATTAGAAGACGAAAGATATCCTGAGTTAAGGAAACCTAGTCATAGCGTCTCGTGTATAATGACAATATGCAGTTTGAAGTTCCACAATTTATTGAAATTGAAGATAAAATCTTTGGCCCTTTAACTTGGAGACAATTCATTTACCTAGGGGGCGGGGGAGCGGTTGCTACAGCAATCTTTTTTGTCTCGCCCCATTGGATACTGTTTGCCATCTTCGGATTACCGATTATTGCTTTCTCGGCAGCCCTGGCTTTTTATCCAGTTAATAATCGACCTTTCTCTTTTTTGGTTGAGGCAGTATACAATTACTTTCGCAAGCAAAGAACTTACTTCTGGAAACAAAAAAATAACGTCGTGCATAACAAACAAACTTTTGCTCCCACCACGACGGTCCGTAATCCTATACTACCTAAACTCAACTCCCCTAACGGCAACAGACCTAAAAAGGACATCAATTCATTAGCAAGAAAGTTAGAATTAGAAGCCCTGCAAAGTTCAAAGTAATATGCCTAATAATTCTAGTTCCTCTACTCAAGATTTTGTTTCTATCCGTGATATTAAAGACGGGGTAGTAATCCTTAAAAACGGCCAGCTATGTAAAATCCTCCTAGCTTCCTCGGTTAATTTTGCTCTTAAGTCCCTAGACGAGCAGCGGGCAATTCTTTTTCAATTCCAAAATTTTCTTAATACGATTGATTTTAGTCTACAGATTTATATTCAATCTCGACGATTAAATATTAACCCCTACCTAGAAACCTTAACCAAACTAGAGGCTGGGCAACATAACGACCTGATGCGTATACAGCTCCATGAGTACATAGCTTTCATTAACCACTTTACTACCGAGGTTGATATTATGACCAAAAACTTTTTTGTGGTCATTCCATATTCACCCGCTAAAATTAACCTCGGCAAAGGTTTAACCCGGTTTCTCTCCAATACTGGCAGCAGTATCCCCTTGCGAGACGACACCAGTTTTGAAGAGCAGCGCATGCAGATTGAGCAACGCCAAGCCATCGTCGAGCAAGGCTTAAACCGCGTCGGAGTCAGAACCATCGCTCTCCAAAATGACGAATTGGTAGAGCTTTTCTACCACGTTTATAATCCTGGTGACTACACTGGCTCAGCACCTTCTATGTAATAATAACGGATATGGGTATTCTTGATTTTCTAAACCTCAACAAAAACCAGGCAGCACACCTACCTCATAACACGGGTAGTAATCTTAATCTTGGTGACAGTCTACTAACTCTTACCGATGTGGTGGCACCGGCCGCTGTTAATATTAATCCTCGTAGTATTAATCTTAGCGGTACTTTAGCGAGAACTTTTTACGCTGTTTCTTATCCACGCTATCTTAACGATGGTTGGTTGGAACCAGTACAAAACTTGGAAAAAGAGTTAGATATTACTATTCATATTCACCCAGTTGATACCGCAGAAACTTTAAAAAAGTTTCAAAAAAAAGTTGCTGAGGTACAAAGCCAAATCAATACCAAAGCCGACCGTGGGGAGGTACGAGACCCACAACTAGAAGCTGCTTATCGGAACCTAGAAGATTTGCGCGATAAGTTACAACAATCCGAAGAAAAACTATTTGATGTCGGTTTATATATCGCCATCTACGGCCACACTGAGGCCGAGCTAAATAAGGCTGAAAATGATATTAAGGGTATTCTCGACTCACGTCTGATTTATATCAAGCCCGCACTTTTTCAACAAGAACAAGCAGTACGAAGTATTATTCCTACCGCCACTGATGAACTTGTAGTTCACAGTAAGTTTAACTCATCACCTCTATCCAGCTTCTTTCCTTTTACCTCCTTTGACCTCACTTCTGATAACGGTATTCTCTTTGGTATCAACCGCCACAACTCTTCCTTGGTGTTATTTGACCGTTTCTCTTTAGCCAACTACAACTCCGTCACCTTTGCCACTTCTGGTGCTGGAAAGTCATACAGTACCAAGCTGGAAATTCTCCGCTCTTTAATGTTTGGTACTGAAATTATTGTCATTGATCCTGAGCAAGAATATCAGTACTTGGCTGAAGCTACTGGTGGTCGTTTCTTTAATATTTCCTTATCTTCTGACCACCACATTAACCCCTTTGATTTACCGCCACCAGGAGATGACGAAAAGCTAAGTGATGTCTACCGCTCTCACATTGTGCATTTAGTCGGGCTGTTTCGTCTAATGCTCGGCGGCCTTACTCCGGAAGAAGAAACTATTATTGATATCGCTATCCGTGAGACTTATGCCTTAAAAGATATCACCGATCAAAATGATTTTAGTGATTTGGAACCACCTTTGATGACTGATTTCGAAATGGTCTTAGCCGGTATGGACGGCAGCAGCTCTCTAATTAGTCGCCTCCAAAAGTACACCTCGGGGATTTGGTCTGGCTTTATGAATCAGCCGACCAATATCGACATTAATCAGAAATTTGTCGTGTTCTCACTCCGCGACATGGAAGATGAATTGAAAACTATCGCCATGTTTATTATTACTAATCATATTTGGACGATGGTGCGCAGACGTTTAGCGAAACGTCTCCTAGTGATTGATGAAGCTTGGTGGATGATGAAGAGTGAAGATACTGCCTCGTTCTTATTCTCTCTAGCAAAGCGGGGACGAAAGTACTACTTAGGCATCGCCACCATTACCCAAGACGTAGGCGACTTCCTAAACTCACCTTATGGGATTCCGATGATCACCAACTCTTCCATCCAATTCCTCATGAAGCAGTCGACAGCCAGTATTGACCTGGTACAAAAGACCTTTAATCTCACTGATGAAGAGAAGTATCTACTTCTAGAGTCTGAAGTAGGGGAGGGGTTATTCTTTGTCGGACTCAAACATGTCGCCATTCGAGTAATTGCTTCCTATACTGAGGATCAGATTATTACTTCCGACCCTTCCCAAATTCTCCAAATCCGCAACGCTAGACGAGAACTACAAGATTCAGGAATGTAGTATACTGCTAAGTATATGGCGGCGCCACAAAGAGTTACTGGAGATAATTTAGAAGCCAGCTCATCCAACTATACCGAGAGTATGGGGAATTTTCATCAAGCCGCCAATACTAATCAGTCGCCAACAAGAGCAATTAATCATTCACAACAACCAGCAGCCCGTAATTCTCCTCAGTTTTATAACCTCCAAAAAATTACCCGTCCTAACAAAGAACATCAGGAGAAAAAAGAAGATAGATCACACCAAAAACAGCGTATCGGACAAAGAGCCGCTGGCACTGGTATGCAAGTGGTTGGTAAGGCTACCGATGTTGCTGGCAAGGGTGTGAGTGCAGCAGGCAAAGGCGCTACGAGAGCGGGAGCAACTTTGTCCGCTACTGGAGTAGGAGCTATTGTGGGGGTACCGTTAATAGCTGTAGGAGGGGCTGCAACCGCGGCTGGCAGGGGCACTAGCGCCGTAGGTAAAGGTATTGATAAGAGTGGCCGGGATATTAGTCGACGAGCAAAATCTGCTAACCGACGCGAACAATTTATCCGACGCCGAAAAAAGACCGTTTCTAATAACTTAAAACAAGTGGCTCTACTAGAAATTTGGGCATGGACCGGTTTTGTCTACCTTACTTTTATTCTTCCGATCGCACTTTTTACTAACTTCGCACTGTTTGCTTACTGGGTCTACCTTTATGCTACTGACAGTATGATTGGTGGCTTATTAGACACTATCCTCGGTTGGTTCTTTGACTTCAGTGGAATCAGTTACGTGTTTCTATTTGCTTTTTTTGCTTGTTACTTGCTATTAGCTGCAATTCATTATATTTCTCTAGCTTTAATTTATATTAACTGTCGGGCTTTACTAATCCATCCCCTGAGTGGTGGAGGACATTCTCTAAAAGTGTTTGGTTTTTTTGTAGCCGCTATTTTTATTTGGGTTCCTATTGTTAATGTTTTTCCACTCTACTGGGTCTGGCTTTCCCAAATCCAGCTATCTCCTAAATAGGGGAAATTTACCAACAGTAAAACAATAACTTGCTATAATACGTTTACATGTATTTATTAAAGTCATTTTTACCTTATCTTGCGCTCGGTCTCCTGCTTTTAGTTATTCTACCTGTTCCAGCGGGGGCACAGGTTGGAGGTAATGTTTTTAGTGACTTAAGTATTACTCTGAACCCAGAAAAACCAGAACCTTTTGAATCTGTAACAGCTACTATTGATGACTATAGTCTTGGTAGTGTGGGCGGGGATATTATTTGGCGTCTCAACGGCACAGATCAACCAGACGCTGAAAATAGTCGATCCCTTACCTTCATAGCTCCTGCTGCTGGTGAGAGTACAACAGTTACTGCCAACTACCGCTCTCCTCAGGGCAATTTTACTGCCAGTAAAACTATTACTCCATATTATTTAGATATTATTGCTGAAGCCCAGACCTACACTCCCGGTTTTTATCGGGGTGCGGCTTTACCGGTTTTTGGTAGCCGTATTCTGTTAACCGCGCTAATCCACAACCAAGCTGGCCCGCTGAACGCTGCTAGTTATAGTTATCGTTGGAAAGTAGCCAATAAAGTCCTTAACGGCGGCGCGGTTAAAGGAGGATTCCAGACCTACGCCACCGTTCCTCATGGTCGTTATCTTAATATTGAAGTAGAGGTACTCAGTTCTCAAGGACAGACTCTCGCTAAAAAAACCATCACCATTCCTTCGGTAGCTATTGATGTGCAGCTTTACGAGTTCGACTCCCTGTTTGGTATTAAGAATAAAGCCCTTAAGGATAATCAGCCTTTTGTTGGCAACAGCCTAACTGTCCAAGCCGTTCCTTATTATATGGATAATGCGGCCTCCTTAGACAAACAAAGTTTTGTGTGGAAAATCAACGGCCTGACACAAGAGTTGGGGAGTGATCCTTTTCAGATCGTTATTAATCGAAGCAACCGTAATATAGACCTTGGCTTTAGAGTGATGAATACAGAAATCTTCTTACAAAATGGCCAGAAGAATATATCTTTAGCTATGTAACTATGAAAAAATCTACATTTATCATTATCGGTATAGTTATCATCCTGGTTTTGTTATTAACCTGGGTTTATCTGCTCTTCTTCCGTAGTAATGACAATAGTAATGGTAATATTTTTGCTAATTTAGGAATCTTTAATAAAAATGGTGACGAAACTCTTTTTGAACCAAATCTAGAGAATGATGACGATAAAATCACTCTTGAGACAAGTATCAATAATCCTCTCCGTCAACTAACCACCCGTCGTGTGATTGGCTTTGTAGAGTTAAGCGACGAAGATAAGCAAGAGTTGTTTGTCCAATACATGGAAGCGGGGACGGGGCACATTTACAAAATTAACTTAAACAGTGGGGCTGAAGAGCGCATTTCTGCCACCACCTTACCACAAGCCAGTCGAGCAGAATTCTCTTCCGATGGACAAACTGTGGCTGTTCAAGTGGGTAAAGATATTTTATTAGGAAAATTAGGAGATAAAATTGATCTCGATAATCAAAAACTTCCTTATCTGATTAGCGACTTTACTTTTACCAACCAAGGGAAGCTACTTTTTACCGAAAAAACTTCCACTGGTACTGTGGGAAAAATTTTAAATACTGATAATTTAAGTACTAATACTATTTTTAGTATCCCTCTCCAGAGCATCACCATGATTTGGGACAAGACCGGGGAAGGTGACCACTTCCTTTACCCTAAAGTTAGTAATCAATTACCAGGTTATTTATACAGTCTTAAAAACGGTCAGCTCCACCGCGAACCCTTCTCTGGAAACGGTTTGACGGCGATGGTAAATAAAGATTATATTGTTTACAACGTTTTTACCCCTGAAGGTACTTACGAATCTAAGGTTATTAACAGAAAAGACCGCCTGACAACCGAACTCACCATGTATGCTCTGCCGGAGAAATGTGACTTTGATAAGAGTTCAAACAATCTCTACTGCGCTGGTTTTTCTGGTGAAAACCTAGGTACAAATTTTCCAGAAAATTGGTATAAAGGCTTAACTAATTATGACGACGCAGTGTGGCGCGCTAATTTGGATACTCTATCTGGTTTTGACTCACTTTTTTATCCTAAAGCCACTCAAGGTCGCGAGTTAGATATTACTAACTTAATGAGTTCCGTAAAATACAAAGTGATATACTTTATTAATAATCAAGATCAAACCCTTTGGTACTATGCAAACTAAAAAAAACTTTACCCTACTTTTTTCCTTATTTATTTTTGGTTTAATTACCTTACTACCATTACTATCTCTGGCGGCCGATCTACCCAAACTTAGTGGCACCTATAAGCCGATTGTCGGTATTCCTGGAGTGGATACTGATACTGTTGGTAATGGGTTCTCGAGCTACATTAATGCAATTTATTTACTTTCTATTAGTATCGCGGCTTTGTTAGCGGTACTAAAAATTATTTTTGCTGGAGCTACCTACATGCTCACTGACCTGGTGGGAAGCAAGGAAAAAGCAAAAAAAGACATCCGCGGCGCTTTATTTGGTCTCTTGCTTATCTTAGGAGTAGTCCTGATTCTCAACGTCATTAACCCTAATTTGACTGATATGAAGGATATTAATCCACCATCAATTAATCTTGATAATAGAGAACTCTTTACAGAACAATTTAAATTATATAAGGAAAATCAAGCTTTAAGGTCAGTAAAACTTTGTGAGTCTTCACCAACCTGCGATTCACGTACCGATATTAAAGAAGAAGACTGTAGACTAAAATTTAAAGGTCAATATATTAGTGGTTGGGTGTGGGGAGGTTATTGTAATTACAATCCTTATAACATCACTGACGACTTAATTGCTTGTAGCAACACCTCAGACCGAGTCTGGACCGGCACTGAGTGTGTTTTAAAAAGTAGCACTCCGGGAGGTGATGGGGTTGATGGATATAAAATCTATAATCAATACACTGACACAGGTGAGGACGATACTTATTTAAAAGCTAAAACGGACCTTGAGAGTAATGGTTTTGAACCCGCTCCAGACGGTGATAGTTCGCCTTCAAATTTACTACTATCAGAGGAAGATATTGAAAGAGCTATCGACAGATGTCAAGATAATATCATAGCCTTGAAACGATACACTCAAGCTAATTTTTTGATTGTTGATGAGTCAGTTACTGAAGACGCACCCATGCGTAAACTATACTGCTACGGAAAATAGCTCCTAGCGATGTTTTCTAACAAACACCTCCTGCGCCATCGTCACTAAATTACTGACAATAATATAAAGAGCAAAGGCCGCGGAGAGGGTATAACAAACAGCGAAGATAACTCCCGGCATCACGTAGCGCATTTGTACTTGCATATTACGAGAAAAATCATCCTTAAAATTAGGCGCTGCTAAGGGGTCTTTTGGAGGTAGGGTAGGCATAGTCATTCTGGTACTAAAGAACTGCACCACACCCGCCAGGAGAGCCAGGGGAAGGCTTCTAAGGGTGATATCAAGACTGTTGAGGAACAACATCGAGACTTCAGTCGGAATCGCAGTAAAACTATAAAGAATTGCTGTATTAATCTCTGGTAAAGGAATACCTCCACCCCTAATTACTGCGAAATATAGAGCGATGATAAATGGAATTTGGATAAACATCACCACAATACTGGAAAGAGGGTTCATTTTTTTGTCCCGGTAAAGGGCCAACATTGCTTCCGCTTGACTTTTTTGGTCGTTTTTATACTTCTCTTTAATAGCTTTTAACTCCGGATTAATTTCCCTCATCAATTTCTGGGTCTTGACTGCTTTAATAGACAAAGGTAGTAAAATAATCTTCACCACCACCACCGCGGCGATGATCGCTAAACCTACATCACCACGAGGAAAAATATCAATAAAAAATACCAGTAAATTATAAACTGGGTCAAAAAAAATTGTATGCCAAATGTAACTCATGCAGTCTATCTTAACCTGTTTAAGTAATTTTAGCGATAGTTTCCCCTAAGGCTTTTTTTAGATTATTAAAGATAAACTTTCCATCCTTAACTGGCAATGGTTTAAGAATAACTATAAAAACTCCTTGCTTAATCTGTCTTTCTTTTAAAACCTCCCGCAGGGCATGACTACTTTGTCTTTTAATTAAATGACGGCCAACTGCACTCTTATTTACTTTTTTACTCACCACGATAGCGGTCTTAAGGGAGGGGGAGGGGTAATAAATTATTTGTAAATCTGTATGAAACCAACGTTTACCACTTTGAAAATACTTAGTAAATTCTTGTCTAGTTAATCTTTGTTGTCTAGGAAACATAAAACTCCATACTATCCTTAATAAAAGTATACCTCAATAAAAAAGCTCGCGATTAGCGAGCTTTTTTAACAGTGAGTTGCTGACGACCTTTACGACGTCGAGCTTGTAAAAGCTTTTGTCCACTAGTAGTACTGGTACGCACCAAAAAACCGTGGGTAGTGGCTCGTTTTCGTTTACTAGGTTGGTAAGTTCTCTTAGTCATATTTGTAGAATTCCTTTAAAGAATATGGTCCTATCATACAGAAAAATTTCAAATAAGCAACTGGAAGCGGGGTCGGTTTCAAAAACCCTCAAATTTTAGTAATTAAGTTATACACGAGTTATTCACAGTTGAATTTTATTCTATTTACGGGGTGGTATTTTTTACTAGCTTTTTGCAGGTAAGTTTGCAGCTTATTTTTAGACCAGTATAATGTAACTAGTTTTACTTTATTCCCATGCAACCACTCTCACCATCTAACCCTCAACAAAGTATTGTTCGCACGGAACAAATCGATATTAAACAACTTTGGGATGATGCTTTGGTAAAAATTGAATTATCTATCTCTAGTGCAAACTTTAAAACCTGGTTCCGTGATACTCAAATTATGACTATTGAAGATGGTACTCTTACTATTGGAGTACCGAGTGTATTCGTAAAAGACTGGCTACAGGATAAATACCAAACAATGATTCTAAAAACTCTCCGAGATATTTCTCCCCATGTCCGCAGTTTAGAATACGCTGTTATTCAACGTTCCAGTCGAAGAAATAACCGCAACAACCAACGTACCCAAACTGTTAACGCCGCCTTACCTTTAGAAGATTACTATATTAATAAGGCTGACAATCTTAATCCTAAATACACCTTCTCTTCTTTTGTAGTGGGGCCATACAACGCTCTCGCCCATGCCGCTGCTAAAACTGTCGCGGAAAAACCTGGAATTTCTTATAACCCTTTATTTATTTACGGACACACAGGCCATGGAAAAACTCATCTTATTCAAGCAGTAGGAAGTGAGATTAAAAAGAGTGGACGGAAAGTTTTTTATGTCACTAGTGAAAGATTTGCTGTTGATTATTTTAACTCTCTACAAAATGGTACTGCTAACAGTTTTAAAGATAAATATCGTCAGTATGATGTTTTAATCATGGACGATATTCAATTCTTAGCAACTAAAGAAAAAACTCAAGAGGAGCTCTTCCATCTTTTCAACGCTCTTCATGATGCTAATAAACAAATTGTTTTTTCTAGTGATATTCACCCCGCTTTACTATCTGGGATGGAAGACCGTCTACGTTCTCGTTTTGCTCAAGGAATGATTGTTGATATTCCGGCTCCAGATTTAGAGTCTCGGGGAGCTATTCTCCGTGCCAAGGCTTCATTACATTCCATTCCACTAAACGAAGAGGTGGTGGAGTACCTTGCTAAAACTATTGAAGGTAATGTGCGGGAATTAGAAGGGGCTTTAAACACCGTCATGTGTCAGTCCCAACTAATGGGACGTACCCTTACTATTGAAGAGGTAAAAGTAATTATTAAAAATAATAGCCGACCGCGACGTTCTTTAGCAGTGGGCGATGTGGTAGATAAGGTAGCTAATTATTTCGATATAGAACCAGCTAGTATTTATGAAAAAACTCGTCGAAAAGAAATTGTAAAACCTCGACAAATAATCATGTATATCCTTCGAGAAGACTTCCAGATTTCTTATCCCTCAATTGGTAAAAAGTTAGGTGGCCGGGACCATACCACTGTCATTCATTCTTGTGAAAAAATTAAACGAGAATTAAAAAATGATTCAGAATTAGAAGAAGATATTAATCAGATTAGACTACTGCTAAAATAACCTTTAATTCTACTGAATATTAAGTTAAAAAACTCCAGCTCTATCTCAGGATTGGAGTTTTTCTTTAAAAAATCATATAATAACTATGTTAATAAATCGGCGGATATCCTTAGGATAGATTATTAGTAAGGTTGTTTATATAGTCAGGTATTAATCTAAAAATATTAACAACTTAGTTAATCACAACAGTTATCCAAAGTTCTTTAGAGTCATCTCACAAACTTATCAGCAGTTTAAAAAAGAAAGTGGTGATAAAATAACATTAGTTTAATAATTAAAATTGAGTTTTCCCCTAATCCCCAGGACTAATAATAAGGATAATAAAAATTAAAATAAATTAAAATGAGAATAACTATCCCCAAAGATAACCTGCTACGAGCTTTAGAATTTACTTCTCGAATCAGCACTAAACATATTACTCTTCCCATACTCCAAAGTGTTCTATTAGAAGTTAAAGAAGGTAAAATTATTTTTAAAGCTACTAATTTAGAAATAGGTATTGAAGTAGAAGTGACTGGGGAAATTGAAGTTGAGGGTAGGGTGGCGGTACCAGCGACAACGTTATTACAAGCTATTCAGTATTTTAATAATAGTAATATTTCTCTCACTGTCGAAGGAGGAGTTTTATTCTTAGAGAGTGGTCGTTCAAAAACTAAAATTAATACTCTGCTGGCAGATGATTTTCCTACTATTGCTAAACTAACTACTCCAGGAAAGAAGATTCAAAAAGACTTATTTTCATTAGGGATTAAGACTACCGCTTTTGCTACTTCACCCGCTTCGATTAAACCAGAGCTAGGTTGTATTTATATTCAACAAAAAAAAGAACATACTTTAACTTTTGTGGCTACAGACTCTTTTCGTTTGATGGAAAAAACAGTCGCACAGAATAATTTAATCCTTGATAATAACTTATTAATTCCCCAAAAGAATGCTTTAGAATTAGCTCGTGTTTGTGAGTTATTAAATTCAGAACCAGAATTAATTATTGATGAGAATCAGTGTGCTTTGAATTTTACTGAAGGAGTTTATATTACTTCACGACTGGTAGTGGGCTCTTTTCCAGATTATGAACAAATTATCCCTAAAGAATTTTCTACCGAGATAAAACTTTTAAAATCAGATATTTTACAATCATTAAGAAAGACTAGTATTTTCCTTAATAAGTTTTTACAAGTGACTTTGGAAATTAAATCCGGGGAGTTAATTATTTCTTCACAAAATGGTGATGTTGGTTCTACAACCGACTCTATTAGTATTGAAGGCGGGGAGGGTGACTTGGTGTTAAATTTTAATCAGCAGTACTTACAGGAATCACTTAATCATATTGGGGATGATAATCTCAAGTTTAGTTTTGCTGGTATTGGCCGTGCTTTAGTAATAAGAGGAGCTCATGATCAAAGTTTGCGTTATCTAGTAATGCCGATGAATCGGTAATTAATATGAAGGGTCAGTATCGTCAGGAGAAAGAAATTACAAAAATTGGTGATTTATTTAGTAAGTACCAAAATATTTTAAAACCACCACAACGTACGGTTATTAATGAGGTGGTGGAAGTAATTACTGATATATCTGGCTTGACTTTAACTCCAACTCAAGTTGATTATCAAGTGTCTACTGGAACGATTTTTTTTAAAGTACCTAGCGCTTTAAAGACAGAGTTGCGTTTTTATGAAGAAGAATTAAAAATTCATCTTCAAGCTCGTCTTGGTTTAAAGAATAGTCCTAAACTATTTTTATAAAGTAAACTATTTGATCTGTAGGAGAGTGAGGTGTTTTTTACCACGCTTTAGAAGAAAGAGTTTTCCAGACTCACCACTGATTGTGGTATCTAAGTCAGTAGTAACTTGATGATTTAAGCTAACTGCTTTTTCAATAATAAAAGTACGAGCTTCTCGTTTACTGCTAGCTAATTGACTTTTAACTAAACTTTCTAACAGTAATGAATTATTTTCAATCTCAGTTACTGGTAAATTATTAAGTAATAAGTTTTTTTCGGAGTTGTTTAGTTCCTCAAGATTAACTTCACCAAATACACTGGCACTAACTTTAATTAGCTGATCTGTTAATTCTGCTCCATGAATAAAACTTGTAATAGCTTTAGCGAGAGTTTTTTGGGCAAAGCGTTGTTCAGGAGAGGTTTTATGTTTAACGATAATCTCTTCTATCTCTTTAAGTGGAAGAAAGGTAAAAATTTTTAAATAATCAGCAACATTAATATCAGTTACTTGTAACCAAAATTGATAAAAATTATAAGGAGAAGTTTTTTCTGGGTCTAGCCACACCGCATTGCCTTCACTTTTACCAAATTTTTTTCCAGTACTTTTATCAATTACTAAAGGTACTGTTAGAGCGTGAACAGTTTGACTGGTTTTACGACGGATTAAATCCACGCCGGCAATAATATTTCCCCACTGATCAGAACCACCAATCTGAAGAGTACAATGATATTTTTCAAAGAGTTGTAAGTAGTCAAAGCCTTGAAGTAGGGGATAAGCAAACTCAGTGTATGAAATACCAGTTTCCGTACTTAAACGTTTATTGATAGCATCTTTTTTAATTAGTTCATTAACTGTGAAATGTTTACCAATATCTCGTAAAAATTCAATCAGACCGAGTTTTCCTAACCAATCGCGATTATTAACAAAAGTAATTTCCTCACCAGTAATGATTTTCTCAGCCTGATGTTTAATTTTGTTTACATTCTTATCAATTTCTTCCACACTTTTTAAAGTGCGTTCTGCGTCTGGTTTTGGGTCACCAATCATTCCAGTACCACCACCAACTAGAAATAATACTTGGTGTCCCGCTTTAGCTAGGTGGTGTAGGAGAATCCAGACCGCTAAATGTCCCACATGGGCAGAGTCACCACTTGGATCAATGCCGTGATAGATCACCCGCGTGGTGTTTAAAATCTCTTCCAGGTCATCATTAGTATGTTGATGAATAAAACCACGAGCAATTAATTCTTGACTAAGGGAGGTGTTCATAACTTGTGTATAAAGATTATCCTGAGTCTAGCATAATTTTTAGAATTTTCTAAGAATATGGTAAGATAGGTGGAGTTTTTATTGTTTATGAAAATCTCTCGAAAAAAAGGGTGGCGACGAATCCTTGGAGTAGCTCTAGGTGATATTTTGTTATTTTTTCTAATTGCTTCAATTTTTTTAATTGCGGGAGTGATGTTATGGGTGTCTACTTTAAATATCCCTGATCTTTCTTCTTTTGAGAATCGTAAAGTCCAACAATCAACTAAGATTTACGACCGAACTGGAGAAATACTACTTTACGATCTTCATCAAGACATTAAGAGAACAGTCATTCCTTATGAGGAGATGTCTGATTATCTAAAGAAAGCTACCGTCGCGATTGAGGATGAAAGATTTTATTCTCACAATGGGATTGATATTAAAGCGATTTTCCGCGCGATTGTTGTAAATATTATCCAAGGAAAACCTTTAAGTGGTCAGGGTGGTTCCACTATTACTCAACAAGTAATTAAAAACTCATTACTTGACCCGGGTAAAAAAATCACTCGTAAAGTGAAGGAGTGGATTCTGTCGGTGAAGTTGGAACGGATGTTATCTAAGGATGAGATTCTTGCTATTTATTTAAATGAGTCACCTTACGGCGGCACCCTCTATGGGGTAGAAGAAGCGGCACAAACTTTTTTTGGTAAACCTGCTAAAGATGTTACTTTAGCTGAAGCTGCTTATCTTGCCGCCTTACCACAATCGCCCTCTCGTTATTCCCCTTATGGTAATAATAAAGATAGGTTAGATGCTCGGAAGAATCAGGTATTAGAACGAATGTACGTGAACGATATGATTAATCATGAGGAATATACCGCTGCCCGAGAAGAACGGGTGGAGTTTCAACCTTCTAGCTTAACCGGTATTAAGGCACCACATTTTGTGATGTATGTTCGAGATTTATTAGAGGAACAGTACGGAGAAGAAGCATTGGCGGAACGGGGCTTTAAAGTAATTACTAGTCTAGATTACAACTTACAGAAACAAGCTGAAGAGATTGTGGCTAAATATGCAGAGATAAATGACCAGAAGTTTAACAACGCTAGTAATGCGGCTATGGTAGCAACTGATCCTACTAATGGTGATTTATTGGTAATGGTTGGTTCACGTGATTATTTCAGTGAGACAATGGATGGAAATTATAATGTAACCACTGCCGAGAGACAGCCTGGTTCAGTGATTAAACCGTTTGTGTACGCCACTGCGTTTAAGAAAGGGTATTTACCAAACACTATTCTTTTTGATGTGAAGACTCAATTTTCACCACTTTGCGAGGCTTGGAATACTTCTTCAGAATCACCTTGTTTTTCACCTGATAATTACAACCATGCTTATCGAGGACCAGTTAGCATGAGGAATGCTCTTGCTTCTTCTTTGAATATTCCAGCAGTGAAGACTCTTTATTTAGCGGGGATTAAGGATTCTTTAAAAACTATGCATGACATGGGGATGACCACCTTGAATGACCCAGATCGTTATGGTCTCACATTAGTGTTGGGAGGTGGGGAAGTAAAACTTTTGGATATTACCAACGCTTACGGAGTATTTGCTAATGAGGGGATAAAAGTCGATCCGCGCGCTATTCTTAAAATTGAGGATAGTGAAGGTAAGGTGGTATTTAATAATGAGGTAGTTAATCATCGAGTCCTGGATGAAAATGTGGCACGGATGATTTCAGATGTCTTAAATGATAATGTCGCCCGTACTCCGCTTTGGGGGGCTCGTTCCCAGGTTTACTTTGGGGAGCGTGATGTAGCTTCTAAAACTGGTAGTACTAATAATTTGCGTGATGCTTGGTTGATTGGCTATACTCCTAATTTAGTGGTGGGAACTTGGGTGGGGGATAATGATAATAAACCAATGAGTGGTGGTTTGTCAGGACTGATTGTAACACCGATGTGGCGAGAGTTTATTGATGTGGCAATAGCTGAGCGACCTGTGGAAGAATTTACTAAACCCACTATTAATCTAGAGGGAGTAAAACCAATTATTGCTGGTTACTATGTGGATGCCAGTACTATTCTGCAGCAGTTGACTAATGAGGGGGTTGATATGACTAGTCTTGATTTAAGTACACTCACTGCTGGTATTCATAATATTTTGTATTACGTTAACCGTAACGATCCTCGGGGCGCTTATCCTACCAATCCAGCACAAAATGATGATGCTTTTAATAATTGGGAATATGGCGTGCAGATTTGGAAGAATAATACCTATGGAGCTTTATTAGAAAGCTTAGAAGCGGCCAATCCAGATACTGAGGGTACCAATACTGAGGCAGACCTTGATTCAGAAAATGATAACCGAAATAGTGATCGTGACCGTGGTGGTCGGGAAGACCGGGATAACTAACCAAGATTATCTTTATGAAAGTTTTAAGTTTTGATCCGGGTTATGACCGACTCGGAGTGGCGGTGATCGAGGTTAATTTAGATCGGCAACAAGAACTATTGTTTTCAGATTGTTTTATTACCGATCGGGAGTTGTCCGCTGAGGAAAGGTTGTTTGACTTGGGGAAACGAGTAGTTAAAGTAGTTAAAGATTTTCAGCCCGAACTCATCGCTTTAGAAAAGTTATTCTTTAATCAAAACGTGACGACGGCTTTACGAGTAGCGGAAGTCAGAGGGGTAATTATTTTTTTAGCTAAGCAGGCTGATTGTCAGGTTGTGGAGTATAGTCCTCAGGAAATAAAAGTAGCTACCACTGGCTATGGTCGTAGTGATAAAAAAGCGGTCTATTTAATGGTTAAAAAACTCCTCAAAAATGTTCCGGAGAAAGCACTAGATGATGAGTATGATGCTGTTGCGATTGGAATTACTGCTTTAGCACACTATCGAGATTAACTTCAACAAGTTAAGGCTTGCAACCTTTCTATAATTTGGTAAATATATAGTCATAACTTTTAAAAAATATGACCGACGAATTAGATAACTTAGAGGATTCAGAATTGGATGACGAGAACACAACATTAGGTGATGATGTTTTAGATGAAGTGAGCGAAGACGGTGACGAAGATCTTAGTGGTTTTGGACACTTGGATGAAGAGAGTGATGAAGATGAGGATGATGAAGAGAGTGATGAAGATGAGGAATATGAGGATTATGCTGAACTAGAGGACGACGCTGAGGATGTTGAGTATGATCAGTTTGATGACATTGATGATATGTAGAATGAGCCAACGAGCGCTAGCGACTATGGCGAATTCTCGTCCCAATTTCCCCCTTTCCTAGGGGAAATTGGGACGCTTTACCACTTAGCTTATCCTTTAATTACTAAAGCCAGCGACTATTGTGAATTTCCGCGAGTATTTTCCCATCTAGGGAAAATATCCGCGTCCTACTATAAAGTTAATCTTCAGTCACCCCTGCTTATTGAGCACCAGCGACTATGGCGAATTTTCACAGACAAATCATCCTCGCCTAGAGGATTTGTCTGTGCCTTACCAGGGATATTTTATTCTTTAGATATTAATCGCTAATGAGTATCTCTATGTTGGTAGGTAGTATAAACAAACGAGTGAAATAGTGGTTCACTCGTTTGTTTATTTTTTACTCCAGACTATCAGCGGTGGTAAAAATATCCTGTACATCAGCTTGTTCCTCTAAAGCCTCTATTAAAACTGCTAACTTTTCACCATCTGAATCAGATAGTTCTAGAGGGTTTTGTGGCTGATAACCATCGTTAGTTTTAGTAAAAGCCCAGGCCGCACTACCAGGACTACCTAGTTGGTAGCCAGCTTTAGAAAGAATATGTTTAATCTCAGGAGCGGTGCGGTTGTTGTTATCTGTCACAGCTGTGATTAATAAAGCCACCCCACCTGGACCAAAGGTTTCAAAGATTACTTCTTCATAATTTTCTCCATTATTACCGCTACCTTTAGCAACCGCTCGGTCGATATTGTCTTTGGGCATAGAATCCTTCTTTGCCCTCTCAATCGCTGCGATAAGGCCAGGACTGGAAAGATCTCCTTTTGATTTTTTAGCCTCCAAAGTAATTAGGGCGGCATGCTTACTAAAGATTTTACTCCTCTCCGCATCCGTAGCAGCTTTCTTATGTTTGATTTTTGACCACTTATTATGTCCAGCCATATTATAAATTATTTAAATGCTCATAAGCTAGACTACTAGCTACCCGACCACGAGGAGTGCGCTCGATTAAACCTTGACGTAATAAATAAGGTTCTACCACATCCTCTATAGTGGCCTGCTCTTCACCGACGGCCGCCGCCAAAGTGTTTAGACCAACCGGACCACCATTAAATTTATTAATAATCGTATTCAACACCTCACGGTCTTCATTATTAAGACCAAGACTATCAATTCCTAAAAGATTGAAAGTCTCCTTAATGACTTGATCATTGAAATCAATTTTTTCTACCTGGGCTAAATCCCGGCAACGTTTTAATAGGTAATTAGCTGTGCGGGGTGTTGCCCGACAGCGTCCAGCAATATTGAGTAACAAATCTTCCGGGATCTTAATATCCAGTAAGGTGGCTGAGCGGTGTAGGATTTTTGCAATGTCTTCATGACTATAAAATTCTAATCGGAAAGTACCGCCAGAGAAGCGGGAACGGAGGGGGGCAGACAGCATTGAGATTTTGGTAGTAGCGGCCACTAAGGTAAAGGGAGGTAGTTCGAGTTGTACAGTACGTGCCGATGGCCCCTTACCGATAATAATATCCAAAACCCCTGCTTCCATAGCAGGGTAGAGCACTTCTTCAATACTTTTTGATAAGCGGTGGATTTCATCGATAAATAATACATCTCCTGGAGAGAGGTTGGTGAGAATAGCTGCTAAATCAGCGACACGCTCGATTGCGGGTCCGGAAGTGGTACGCATGTTGGTACCAAGAGTTTTGGCAACTAGGTGGGCAAGAGTAGTTTTTCCTAAGCCTGGTGGGCCGTAAAGAAGAATATGCTCCGCAGCGTGACCACGGTCTTTGGCGGCGGTGAGAAGAATACGAAGATTTTCTTTAATTTGGGGTTGACCAATATACTCTTCCCAAGTACTCGGACGAAGGGTTTGGTCTAAATTAGAAGCGTTATCACGCGAGAAGTTTTCTGACATAATGCCATTATAGCAAAAAATAACTCTTTTCTAAAAAGCGGTTTTCTTAACGCCGCCACCAAAAAGAAGGTCGTGTAGGTAAGAAGCTTGACAATAATTGTAGAGTATGCTAATGTAGTAAGGAATCAAGTTCTACCGCAAAGAAATAGTTATTTGCTAGTTGTCACTAGTAACTATCATCTTTATTCTTTCACACTCATAAATGAAACAACGCTATTCAGTTGGCGTTATTTTTATGTTCCAATCGATAACTCTCTAAGCAACTTGATTATGTTGCGAGGGATTTTTGGCACCTCTCTTTTGAAGAGGAGAGCTGGAGATTTTCTTAGCAAAGATAATCACTTTCAATGCGGAAGCCTTGCTTAGAGAGTTATATATTGGAACTAACAAGAGCTCTAAAAGTTAACTAGTCACACTATAGCATTTTTAAAAATTAAAAATACTTGACCAAGAGAATCTTTTACTCACTATTGGTGAAAGTTTATGGAGTCTAGACGATGTGATCCTTAAAGGAAATGTCATCGTCTGTGATAGGTGGGGGTACTGAGGCATCTGTTTTTAGGGTAGCCCCACTCGTTCCCGCTAAGTCTACAACTCGACGTAATTCTCCCAAGGAGGTAATGCCGGCTAAAACTTTAGTAATACCATCTTCCTGCATAGTGGGAATATTTTGTGACCGAGCGGCTTCGAGAATAATATGTTCTCGAGGGTCACGAATAACAACCTCCTCCACCGCTTCGTCAATAATAATCGCTTCAAAAATTCCATCACGCCCTTTGTAGCCGGTAAAGTTACAAATCTCGCAACTCCCTGCTTTATAGAGAGTTAAAGGGGCAGTGACGTCTATTTTCTCAGGATGAGAAGATGCTAAACTTTTCACTAAATTAAATTCACGATCATCAGCTATGTAAGCCTGTTTGCATGAGTTACAAAGTTTACGGACAAGTCGTTGACCGAGTACTACATTTACCGAAGATCCAATTATACGAGGATCAACTCCAAGATCAATTAAACGAGGGAAGCCACCAACTGCGTTGTTGGTGTGGAGAGTGGTGAAGACTAGGTGCCCAGTCTGGGCGGCATGCATGGCGGTTTCAGCCACTTCAGGATCTCGGATTTCACCCACCATAATAATGTCAGGATCTTGTCTGAGGATAGCTCGTAGTCCGGTAGAAAAAGTATAATCGTCACTTACTTGGGTTTGGACAATCCCTTCGATCTTATATTCGACGGGGTTTTCGATGGTGATGATCTTTTTTCCTGGTTCGTGAACCTGGCGGAGGAAGGCATACAGAGCGGTGGTTTTACCTGAACCGGTTGGACCAGTGGTGATGATTAGGCCATTGGGACGAGTGAGTTGTTTTTTCATCACCTCGTATAATTGAGAGTTGAGGTTGAGTTTTTCCATATCAAAGCTGGCGACAGAGGGATCAAGAAGACGCATCACCATCGATTCACCTTCTGCCCCAGGAATAACTGAAGAGCGAATTTCAATCTCGGTATCTTTAAAAGTAAAAGTAAAGCGGCCGTCTTGTGCTTCTCGTCTTTGGTTCAAAATCATTCCTGAGAGTAATTTTAGGCGAGAAATAAGCCTGGAATACATTGAATTATCAAGATTGATTACATCAATCAGTACGCCATCAAGACGATAACGCAGACGAATAGCTCCTTCTTCAGGCTCGATATGGATATCAGAAGCCTTGAGGGCTAAGGCGCCAGCAAAGATCATTTCTAGAGTTTCTGAAACTTTGCGAGGACCGTTCTGAATATTAATATTATCCAAAGCTACGTTGACTTCTGGGATACTAGTGAGATTACTGGCCTTAAGGTTGATTTGGTCGGCATCAATATCAAGTACTCCTTTTTTGGTAGCTGTTGTGTATTTTTGGTCCTGGTAGCGCTTATAGGCATGTTCTAGACTAGAGGTTGAGCTAAGAAAGACCTGGGTTTGGTAGCCGGCGTTCTGGAGTTTTTCTAAGATATTTTGAGTCTCCGGGTTATTAGGAGAGTGAATGGCAATTGATAAACGCTTACGTAGCATATCAAATATTACTATTTCACCAGCTCGTGCCTCAGCTTCAGAAATAACCACTAAGGCCTCGGGATTGATAGTGTAGGTATGGAGATTAATATATTCGTAGCCGTATTGGGGCGCGAGTGATTGCATCAAGTTCTCTTCCGCTTGGCGGCGGAGAGCAGCGAGGCCTTTTTTAGCGGAATCATCAAGTTGTACCATATTCAACCCTATTGTAACATCAGTGTTACAATAGCTCTATGGAAAAAACCTATTTAGTGAGTAAGGATGAATTACCGCACTTCGCGATGGCGGTGACTCGATCACTAAATGAGGTGGTTTTAGAAGAAGCGGTTGTGTTGGCTTTACGTGGCGATTTGGGAGCAGGAAAAACAACCTTAGTAAAAGAGATTGCTAAAGATTTAGGAGTGGTTGAGACTCTGACTAGCCCCACCTTTGTATTGATGAAATTTTATCAACCTGAAATCTGTAAAACTAATTTTCAAGAATTGGTACATATTGACGCCTACCGTCTCTCAGAAGTGGAAGAAATCGAAGCATTAGGTTGGGAATTTTTATTAAAAAAACCCAACACGTTAATTTGTGTGGAGTGGCCAGAAATAATTCAGTCAGTTTTACCAGAAAAATATTTCTCTCTTAGCTTGACAGTATTAGATGAAGAAACTCGAGAGGTAACTACTAACTTTGAGATTGATTTTAAGTTTTAAGAATAAAATTATGACTAATAAAATTTCTAAAAAAGAAACCCTGGTCCTCCTTGATACTCATGCAATTTTACATCGGGCTTATCATGCCTTGCCAGATTTTTCTGCTCCTGACGGCACTCCAACTGGTGCTTTGTATGGAGTGGTCACCATGATTCTAAAAATCATTGAGGAATTTTCTCCAGATTACTTAGTGGCCTGTTACGATTTACCTGATCCCACTTATCGTCATAATGCCTATGCTGAGTACAAAGGTACCCGGAGCAAGACGGATGAGTCATTAGTCATCCAAATTAAAAAATCTTATGAGCTGTTGGAGGCTTTTGGGATTAAAACCCTAGCGATACCTGGTTTTGAGGCCGATGATATTCTGGGTACGCTGGCAGCTAAAACTAAAGAACAAAAAAATTTGCGAGTAGTGATTGCTTCTGGAGATATGGACACCCTACAATGTGTCGATAAAAAACGTGTGGTAGTTTACACTCTCAAGAAGGGGATTAAAGACACAATCCTGTATGATGAAGCTACCGTAAAAGACCGTTATTTGTTTGGTCCTAAATTAGTGCCGGATTATAAGGGATTACGCGGAGATTCTTCCGATAATATCCCTGGTATCCCTGGCATTGGGGAAAAAACCGCCACTAGCTTAATTACTCAGTTTGGTAGTCTGGAGCAGATTTATAAAAAACTAAAAAAGTCTGAGGCTGATTTCTTAGCTGCTGGTATCAAACCACGTATTATTAAGTTACTACAAGAACATGAAGAGGAAGCAATTTTTTCCAAGATGTTAGCCACAATTCGTACTGATGTACCAGTGGAGTTCATACCTGAGGAAGCGCGATGGCGAGAATGTGCGGACACTGAGAAAATCTCTGAATTGTTTGGCGAGCTGGGTTTTCGTAGTTTGTCTAATCGGGTGCAACAGCTTTTCGCTATTACTGAAGAGGTGGCATTGGTGGAGGAAGATTATGCCCCGGAATTAATCGCTAAGGGCGCTTTATTGCTGTGGTTACTGGAGAGTGATCGGACTAATGCGACAGTAGTGGATTTAGTTGATTACGGACGGGCCTATTTAGACAGCGCTAATCTGGAGGAGATCGTTAAACTACTTGAAGAGAAGGTAAGACAGCAACCGGCAGTTTATAAACTTTATCAGGAAGTAGATTGGCCCTTAAGTCAGCTGGTGAAGAAGATTAACCAGACTGGTATTACCCTTGATGTTCCATACTTAGCTGAGCTATCAAAAAAGATGCATAAAGAGCTGAGGGAGTTAGAGAAAACCGTGTATCTATTAGTTGGTCGGGAATTTAATCTTAACTCTCCTAAGCAGCTAGGGGAGGTACTGTTTACTGATTTAAAATTAAAACCTAAGAATCAAAAAAAGACTGCAGGTGGACAGTTTTCTACTAGAGAAAGTGAGTTAGAAAAATTGCAAGATGAGCATCCTGTGATTAAACAGATTCTCCGCTACCGAGAGTTGCAAAAATTGACCTCTACTTATGTCGACGCTCTACCAAAGCAGGTAGATGCTGATGGTCGCTTACGGACCACTTTTTTAGTAACTGGTACTGTTACGGGACGCCTAGCTTCCCGTGAACCAAATCTGCAGAATATCCCAATCCGCACAAAGGAAGCACGGGCTATCCGCCGGGCTTTTGTGGCTTCTCCTGGGTACCAATTAGTTTCTATTGACTACTCCCAGATTGAATTAAGAATCGCAGCTATTTTATCTGGTGACGAAAAAATGCGCGAGATTTTCCGGTTAGGTAAAGATGTGCATACCAGTGTGGCAGCGGAGGTATTTGGGGTACCGGCTGCCGAAATTACTAAAGATATGCGTCGCCAAGCCAAGGTGATTAACTTCGGTATTTTGTATGGGATGGGGGTAAATGCTCTAAGGCAAAACCTGGGTGGAGAAACTACTCGAGCCGAAGCTCAACACTTTTTAAACACTTACTTTAGTACTTATACCGGTTTAGCGGCTTATCTAGAGGAGGTAAAAGAAACTGTAGCTAAGCAAGGTTATAGCGAGACTATGTTTGGTCGACGACGATATTTTCCAGGGATTACTTCACACGTACCGTTTATGAGAGCGCAGGCCGAACGGATGGCAATCAATGCGCCGATTCAAGGTACTGAGGCTGATGTTATCCGTATCGCCATGAATAAAATCGACGCTTATTTTGCTGCCGAGAATTTATCAGAATCAGTAAAGATATTACTGCAAGTACATGATGAGTTAGTGTTTGAAATCAAGGAAGAATTATTAGGAAAAGTAATTCCTAAAATTATGGAGCTGATGACAACTGTGATCCCGGAGCCTGATTTATCTGGAGTACCGATTTCTGTTGATGTGGCGGTAGGACAGAATTGGGAAGAGATGACTGATTGGGAGGTTGATAAGAAAGTCTAGGTATGTTGATTGTTTATTTTGGTAATGACGGTGTGAAGATGAGGCGGGCTGCTACAACTCTCGTGGGTGAGTATCAAGAGCAGCATTTTTTACGTAATGACCTTGATGGTAATAACTGGGAAGTCGGAGCGATACCATTGGCTATCGGTAATACTTCTTTGTTTGCTGAAAAACAACTGTACTTATTAGACAGTACAGCTATGAATAAAACTGAGGGTCAAGATTTTCTTAAAGAGGTGGAAACTAATCTGGACGGCATGCACACCTCGGATAATATTTTTTTATGGTTAACATCAAATTTATCCGCAGCGTCAAAAAAATCTTTAGCAAGTTTGTCTATCACCACGACAGAATTTAAAAAGACAGAGAACAAACAGCCAGATGTTTTTGCGATCGCTCGTGCTTTGGCACGAAAAGATAAGAAAAACCTCTGGTTGTGTTTTTGTGCCACTAAAGATCAAGGGGTCGCTGCTGAAGAAACGATCGGTATTTTGTGGTGGCAATTAAAAACTCTGCAGTTGGCTGCACATACTAAAACTGCTGAAGAAGCCGGAATGAAGGATTATTCCTACCGACAAGCTAAGCAAGCTTTGGTTAATTTTAAAGCGGGGGAGATAGCTGAGTTAGCAGCAGGATTGTTGGCCGTGTATCATGAGGGACACAGTGGTAAAAAGGACATTGACCTGGCTTTGGAGCAGTGGTTGCTGGGGGTTTAGTAGTTAGTGTTCTGTTCTGTTTGTCCTCACAAGTTACTAACTATAATTATTCGCTGCGCTCTAATTCTAGTAAGTACTTGCGAGCTCGGCTCGTGGTTTTTTACTCTTAGGAGAGCAGAAAACATCGCTCCACCTCGGACAAACGCCGACAGTGACGCAGGTCACTGCCTAAAATTAAACACCAGTCACCTCAGTGACTGGTGTTTAATTTTGCGCTTGTCCGCCTTCCAGGGCTCGAACTCTACGAGTTCAGTACAGGTTGTCGATATTTTTACTCGCTATCGCTTCGTAAAATAGCTGTCAACCTTTTCGAGCCTCAGAAACAGTTTCGCACACTGTTTCTGTCCAAATAGTATTTAGTATTCTAAGAAGAAATCTTGTAACACAACAATACTTAATGCTAAACTGTCCGCCTTCCAGGGCTCGAACTCTACGAGTTCAGTACAGGTTGTCGATATTTTTACTCGCTATCGCTTCGTAAAA
>CAKUWT010000001.1 GCA_934699595.1 uncultured Patescibacteria group bacterium | reverse complement strand
GAAGAGAACAAGACCTTGGTGCAAGAGTTAATCACTGTACTCCAGGTGTTCTTGGGGTTGTTGGGGGTTAAGTAGGTTAAAGATCGCCCTAAGTAGTTTTTACTGATACTGACCACCATCTTTTGCAAGTAAAGCTTGCGAGGGGGTGGTGGTGATGAGGTGAACAGCCTCCCTCTCCTCTCACATGGGCACAGCTTATGTGAGAGGGGTGTTCCGAGTAGTCGAAAGACTACTCATATAGGCATACTTATTTAGGTTTCATTCGCTTGATTTTCCTGCTAAAAAAGCTATACTAGCGGAGCTTCCGTTGGGTTCTGATAAGTTTGTCAATCTCAACCAGCCGCCAACCAGCAATGGGGGCGATTTATTAAAGGGGCACGTCATGAATTTCTACATGATACGGCCTCATAACCAAAATAATTAGTGGCAAGAACATCACTTAAGGTGCGCGCTAGTCGCCCACCAAAATTCAAAAGCCGTGTCGTCCGTCGCTGTAACCAGTGTGGGCGTAAGCATGGCTATTTACAAGACTTTGATCTTTGTCGTATCTGTTTCCGTGAAGCGGTGCACGAAGGTCATATACCAGGCGTTAAGAAATCATCATGGTAAGCGATAAGATCGGCGATTTTATTATTCGCCTGAAGAATGCCGGAGCGGTTGGACACGAGGTGGTCAGTGTGCCTTACTCTCGTCTTCGCCATGCCATTGCCGACAAGTTGGTGGCAGCGGGTTACCTGCAAAGCGTTGAGGTAAAAGGAAAAACTCCAGCTACCAAGACACTAGAAGTTACTCTTAAGTATGAGGCAGACCAGCACTGTATCAACGGTGTGAAGCGAGTCTCCAAGCCTGGTCGACGCTTGTATACTAAGGTAACGGACATTAATCGAGTAAAGTTTGGACACGGTCATATGATCTTGTCGACACCAGCCGGAATTTTGACCAACGAGGAAGCTCGTCAGCAAAATGTTGGTGGAGAGCAACTTTTCATAATTTGGTAAGTATGAGTCGATTAGGAAAACTACCAGTTACTGTCCCTGCTGGAGTAGAAATTACTTTTGTGGATCAGGAGCTGAAGGTGAAAGGACCGAAAGGTACCCTTTCACGAATGATTAAAGATGATGTGGCCGTAATGATCGAGAACGGTGAGGTAAAATTAGTACCGCAAGAAACTGATAACGCTAAGGCGTTGTGGGGTACTTACGCTGCTCATCTGCACAATATGATCAAAGGTGTTACCGATGGTTTTACCAAAATCCTCGATATTGAAGGGGTGGGTTACCGAGCTGAGGTACGGGGTAATGAGGTTGTGTTAAACGTGGGCTACTCTCACCCAGTCGTGCTAACCATTCCGGAAAACTTGACTGCAGTGGTGGAAAAATCATCTATCACTATCACTGGACCTGATAAGGATTCCTTGGGTCAGTTTGCTGCCAATATTCGCAAGGTACGCCCGCCAGAGCCTTACAAAGGTAAGGGAATTCGTTATCGTGACGAGTTTATTATTCGTAAGCAAGGTAAGAAGGCTGTTTAGTCTCTCCTGGAAATGAATATGAAAAAAAAGCAAAACAAAGTTGTACAGCGCCGCAGTCGTCAAGACCGTATTCGTGCACGCATTTCTGGTACCGCGACCCGACCGCGACTATCGGTTTTTAAGAGCAATCACTACCTATATGTGCAGCTAATTGATGATGAGGCGGGTGTCACCTTGGCGGCCGCTGATTCACGCGGTATTAAGGGTACTATGACTGAGGCTGCGAAAACGCTTGGAAGTAAGGTAGCAGAATTAGCTAAGGCAAAGAAAGTTGACACAGTGGTCTTTGACCGCGGCGGTTTTAAGTACCATGGCGTCATCGCTATCTTGGCTGACGCTGCCCGTGAAGGAGGTTTGGTCTTCTAGATGGTTGTTTATTATCAAGAAGATTAGTTATTAAAATTTTAAGTTAAGTTTATGTCTGAAACAAATCAGCCGGAAGCTACAACTGGGGTAATCCCAGAAACTGCAGGGGCTACAGAAGCTGTTGCAACCGATGCACCTGCTGAACCACGACGTCGACAACCAGCTGGCGACAATAACCGTCGACCGCGGCGTCCTCGTCGGGGACGGGAGCGTGGTCGGGTTCGTCCAGAATTTGATCAAAAAATTATCAGTATCCGTCGCGTAACTCGCGTGATGGCGGGTGGACGCCGCTTTAGTTTCTCGGTCGCGATGGTGATCGGTGACAAGAAGGGGCGAGTGGGTGTTGGCCTAGGTAAAGCGGGCGATACACAGCTAGCTATTGAAAAAGCTGTGCGCAACGCCAAGAAGAATATGATTACTGTCTCGATGAATAAAGACAGTCACTTACCACATGATGTGCATGCCAAGTTCACGTCTAGCGAGGTGATGATTATTCCAGCCGCTGGTCGTGGATTAGTCGCTGGTTCTTCAGTGCGTACTGTTTTGGAATTAGCGGGTGTCAAGGATGTGACGGCCAAAATCTTTTCACGAAGCAAGAATAAATTAAATAATGCTCGCGCTACAGTCGAAGCGCTTAAGCAGCTTAAGAGTCAAGACGCCCTCAAAGGCGTGTCTGACACTAAATAATTATTATGCAATTACATGAATTAGCCGCTCACTCATCTCGACAAACCGCTAAGCGGATTGGTCGAGGCGGTAAGCGAGGAAAGACTTCAGGTCGTGGACACAAAGGCCAACTGGCCCGTGCTGGTAATAGCACTCGTCCAGAGATGCGCGACATCATCAAGAAGTTGCCTAAACTACGCGGGCATGGTGTCAATCGGGCTGATGTGGTGAATGCTGAGCGTAAGCTTGCTGTTCCGGTCAATCTTAATATGCTTGAGAGGCACTTTGCCGCTGGCGCAACTGTTTCCCCAGCTTCCATTGTGGCTGCTGGCATCATCAAAGCTAAAGGTAAGAAAAACCCGTTGGTAAAGATTCTGGGTCAGGGTGAATTGACTAAAAAGATTACTGTTCAGAACTGCACCGTTTCCGCTACTGCCAAAGCCAAAATTGAGGAGGCTGGTGGTAAAGTGGTATTATAAATATCACTAATCATCCAATATGCAATTATTCTTCCGTAAATTAAAAGTCGTCTTCACTGAACCAGAGATTCGTAACCGGGTGCTCTTTGTGTTGGGAGCGCTGGTGGCTTTCCGATTCTTGGCTTCTATTCCGATTCCTGGGGTTGATCAAGCGGTCTTAGCGCAATTCTTTAGCAACAATGAATTCCTAGGACTCTTAAATATGTTCTCTGGTGGCGGACTCGCCAACCTTTCACTGGTGATGCTTGGTGTGGGGCCGTACATTACGGCGGCTATTATTATGCAGTTGGCTACTGTAATGTCACCTAAGGTGAAAAGTTTGCAGAGTGAAGAGGGAGAGGCCGGTCGAGCAAAATTCACACAATACAGCCGCTACCTCACCTTGCCGTTGGCAGTTTTACAGGCTTTTGGTTTTTTGACCCTGTTACAAAGCCAAGGAGTAATCTCTGGTTTGTCACCGTTTGAGTTTGCCACGAATGTGGTGTTGGTCACGGGTGGTTCATTTCTTTTGATGTGGATCGGGGAACTGGTGACTGAGTACGGTATCGGTAACGGCGTATCCATCATTATCTTTGCTGGTATTGTGGCTACTCTGCCTACTACCGCTTCACAGCTCCTCTTTGCTTACGATCCATCGCAACTGCCTTTCTACCTAGGCTTTACTGCTCTGGCATTGGCGATTGTGTACTCGGTAGTAGTGATGGATGAGGCAGAGCGACCAGTACCTATTACCCAGGCTAAACAAAGCCGTGGTATGCAAACTTATGGTTCTAGCCAGTCTTACTTGCCACTACGGCTGAATCAAGCCGGGGTGATTCCGATCATCTTCGCGTTGTCGATCATGTTGTCACCGCAGATGATTCTAAATGTCCTGTCCGCCTTTGATTTGTCTTGGGCAGCGAGTGCGGCTGTGGCGGTTGACTCCTTCATCAATAATTATTGGTTATACGGCGGTGTTTACTTCCTCTTAGTCTTTGCCTTTACTTACTTCTACACCGGAGTGACTTTTGACCCAGATATTATTTCCAAGAACTTACAGCGTAGTGGTTCGTATATCCCAGGCATTCGTCCGGGAACACATACGGCTGAGTACCTGGGTAATCTAGTGACGCGTCTCACTCTGGTTGGCGCCTTCTTCTTGGCCACGATTGCGGTCTTACCGGTCGGTCTTCAGGCCGCTACCGGCATTGCCGCTCTCGCTATTGGAGGAACGGCCGTCTTGATTGTAGTGCAGGTAATTATGGACATCCTCCGTCGTCTGGACGCTCAGATTTCGATGAGACAATTCTAAGCTTTCTCAGGAGAGTGGCGGAGTTAAACAAAAGCGGTCTCGTACGAGACCGCTTTTGTTTAACTTCCAAAGTTGCTAAGCTGTAAGAAACTTGATAATCTCTAGTAGTCATGTCAAAAACTCCCTACCAAAGTATTGTCCTGATGGGCAAAATTGCCTCCGGTAAAGGTACTCAAGCAGAAAGGATTATTAAGGATTACGGGGGAGTGATGTATTCTAATGGTGATAATGTTCGCTCCGCCATAAAAGAGCCTACTCCATTTGGTCAGAATGTTAAGACTTGCTACGAAGGGGGTTTGCTAATCCCGGAGTGGATTGCTTCGTACTGGATGACCGACGCTTTGGTCAATAAATACAGTCAGGAACGGATTATTTTTGAGGCCGTTGCTAAGAAACCTGATGAGGCTAAATTGTTTATCGAAATTCATGAGTGGCTACAGCGACCATACATCATTTTTAACCTTGATATCAGTGATGATTTAGTGCGTGTACGGAGTCAGGCGCGTGCTCGAGATCAGGTGGATGTTCCAGAGATTATTGAAAAGCGCTTAGCCGAGTATCATCAATTTACAGCAGAGTCGATTAATATTTTTGCCAGTACCGGTAAGTTGGTGAATATTGATGGATCGCTCACCCCCGAGATGGTACAAGCCGAAATTAATTCTCATTTAAGTACTAACAATTAATCAATTCGCATTATGACAAACCCATTAACGGTTATTTTTATCGGACCCCAAGGCAGTGGCAAAGGGACCCAAATAGGCCTCTTACGATCAGTTTTGGAAGCTACTGAGAACTCGGCAGGCATTTTAGAAATTCAAACTGGTAATTTATTTCGGGAATTTTTTGCTGGTGAAAAGACCTATAGTACCAAAAAAGTACAGGAGGATATTGTCAATGGAGAGTTGCAGCCCTTGTTTCTGGCCGCCAGCCTCTGGACAGAATTATTGCGAAAACAGGGAGACGACAAGAAGCATTTCCTAATTGAAGGTTCCCCACGACATTTAGCCGAGGCGGAATTAATGGAGGGGGTATGGCAGTTCTATCGGAGAAGGGAGTTGGTGGTGATAAACTTAGATACACCAGAAAAGATTATTTTGAAACGGATGGCTGGTCGTGGCCGGGCGGATGATACTGCTGCGGGTATTGAGAAGCGTCTCGCTTGGTACCGGGAGCAAACTCTGCCTGTTCTAGATTTTTATCGAACTCGGCCAGCCACGCGGGTGATTGATATTGATGGGTCTCTGAATGTTAATGAGGTACAGCATATTATTATTAGAGCTTTAAACCTATAAAATGATCACCAAAAAAACGACGGCCGACATCGAAGTGTTGGCTGAGGCAGGTAAGATTCTGGCGAATATCCTCGAACAACTTGGAGTCGCAGCTAAACCTGGAGTATCTACTCTTGATCTTGACGATATGGCTATGGAGCTAATGGAGGCGGCTGAGGTAAAACCAGTTTTGCTTGGATATCATCCTGATTTTGCCCCATATCCGTATCCGGCCGCGGTTTGTATTTCGGTAAATAATTGTGTGCAGCACGGTATTCCTAGCGCTGATTTGATTCTTCAAGAAGGAGACGTGGTTAACCTTGATTCCGCGATCGATTACCAGGGGCTAATTGTTGATTCCGGCATCACGGTGGGGGTAGGAGAAATTAGTGACGATGCCAAAAAATTACTAGCCGTGACGCAGGAGGCGCTCGCTCTTGGGATTAAAGCGGCTAAGCCAGGCAATCACATTGGTGACATTGGCCATGCTATCGAGACTTTTGTAAAAAGTCGAGGGCTGTCAGTGGTGGAGGTGCTAAGCGGTCATGGGGTCGGTTACAGGGTTCACGAGGAGCCACTGGTACCAAATTTCGGTCGACCAGGGACGGGGCCAAAGATTGAAGTGGGGCATGTCTACGCCATTGAGCCAATTGTTAACTTGGGAGGAAAAGAAGTATGGTTTGATGATGAGGGTGACGGCTACTCTGTTTATACTGAAGATGGCTCTATCTCGGCGCACTTTGAACACACGGTAGCAATTACTCCAGACGGTGCAAAAATATTGACAAAGTAAGATTTTTTGGTAGTATATACGCGTCTGGTTGGTTGGTCACCAGCTGGACGTACCACTGTCCCTCGACCGCAACTGCCCGCAGTCCCTCATGGTGAGGTGGCTTGCGGGCTTTTTTTTTAAGACAAACTGGGCTATACTGCCAGCAACTCAGATTATTAAGTTAATAAATAGACATTATTTTATGATTAAACATCCAAACCAAGAACAGACCCTTGTGTTGCTGAAGCCCGACACTGTCCAACGATCTCTCATTGGAGAAGTGATTAGTCGATTTGAACGTGTTGGTCTAAAGTGTGTTGGTATGAAGATGGTGGTTCCTGATCAGGAGACATTACTCAAACACTATAATAAAGATGATGAATGGTTCCTTAGTAAGGGGACTAGGATTGTTGAGGATTTGAAGTCCCAAGGCCGCCCCATTGATCGTGAGCCAATTGAATATGGAAAAGATATTATTCGTACTATTGTGAACTATATGACAGTGGCACCAGTGGTGGCAATGGTTTGGGAAGGGAATCAAGCTGTCGCTGTGGTAACTAAATTAGTCGGCACAACTGAGCCTACCACCTCAGACGTTGGTACTATTCGAGGAGATTTTACCCTTGATTCTTATGCTCATTCTTCCTACGAGAATCGCGCTGTCCGCAACTTAATCCATTGTTCAGAATCCGTTGAAGAAGCTGATCGGGAGATGGCACTATGGTTTAAACCCGAAGAGCTCAACGAGTACGTGACAGCTCAAGAGCGGATTATGTACGACATCAACCTTGATGGTACTCCGGACTAGTTAAAACTTTCTTTGTGGAAAAGAATTAACAGCAGGGCGCCGACGGCGCCCTGCGGTTAACTCTTGTTTTTCCTCCTGTCCACATTTTTTGAATAAATTTTGACCTTTTTTGATGTAGCATAAGAAGATATGAGTCTTGTCCTTGTCACTCGAAAAGTCCGGTCACCAAAGCGAATCATTTTTGGGATAGTTGGTTTGCTATTATTAATTTTATCAGTTATTTATTCTGGGATTAACTTTAATCAAGCCGAAGCAGAAATTAGCAATGGTGCTCCAGCCATTGATCTGATTGGACAGTATGAAAACGGGGGATATACTACTCCTTCGTATACTGGCAGAAGTTTTAATGGAGGCGCAAATGAAAGTACTTATTGGGCTATTGGTTGCACATATCTAGACTCAATTAATCATTATTTATATATTTGTGATACTAACAGCAACCGCATTCTTATACACGAATTAGACAACAATAATCAACTTCTGGATTATAAGGCAGACTATGTCCTTGGACAGACAGACTTCTTTACCATAGCTGCAAACGATACGCAGTCTGGATTGAGATCTCCTCTTGATATCGAATATGATCAGGCAAAAAAATACCTCTATGTTGTTGAGGGGGTTAATGCTAACCGAGTCAAAGTCTTTGATCTCTCAGGAGGAATCACGAACGGTATGAATGCCAGTTACGTGTTAGGCCAGAGTGACTGGGTGTCTAATACAGCTGGTGATGCTCAAAATAAATTATCTAATCCAAACAGTCTCGCCTATGACGAAGCCACTTCACGACTGTTTGTCAGTGAGGGCGCCCACCGTGTCAAAATCTTCGATCTTTCAGGTACTATCACGAACGGTATGAATGCGAGCTATGTGCTGGGACAGTCAGACTGGACGGGTAGTACTAATGCTAATGCTCAAAATCGATTTACTCAACCCAGAGGTTTGGTATTTGATCCTGCCACTTCAAGGTTATTTGTGGCTGAGTCTAACCGCATCAAAATCTTCGACCTTTCAGGTACTATCACGAACGGTATGAATGCCAGCTATGTGCTGGGACAGTCTGACTGGACGGGGTTTGCCGCTGGTAATGCTCAGGACAAACTAAATCAACCAACAGGATTAACTCTAGATAATAACAACCGACTATTTGTTGCTGAGAGTTCGGGTAACCGCGTCAAAGTCTTCGACCTCTCCAGCGGCATCACCAACGGTATGAATGCCAGTTACGTTTTGGGACAAACAGATTGGACAAGTTTGGCTGTCGGTAATACACAAAACGGACTAAATGGCCCAACCGATGTAGCTTTCGACCCTGTTTCTTCAACCTTGTTCGTTGCTGAGGGCGCCCACCGTGTCAAAATCTTCGATCTCTCAGAAGGAATTATTAACAATATGCCCGCATCTGATTTGATGGGGCAGTTTTCTGATATTGACAACCTGATCATTGACTATTCAAAAGGTGAAAGTGGCAGCTCCTATCGTTCCTACAACGGACCCAATATGAGAGGTTTTTCAAGCCCTACAGGAGTTACTTATGACTTAGATAATCACAGACTCTTTATTACTGATAGAAGCAGTCATCGGGTTATTATTCATCAGCTAGACAGTAATAATAAATTGATAGACTACCTTCCAGATTATGTTCTAGGACAACCTGACTTTAATAGCGCCTTAGCTACTAGTACCCAATCAGGTTTATATTATCCGGAGGCATTGGCTTTCGATGCGGCCAATAAGTATCTTTTTGTTTCTGAAACCAGTGGCAATCGCGTCAAAGTCTTTGACCTCTCCAGCGGCATTACTAACGGTATGAATGCGAGCTATGTGCTCG
Source organism: uncultured Patescibacteria group bacterium (assembly GCA_934699595.1). GTDB lineage: Bacteria > Patescibacteriota > Minisyncoccia > Phycocordibacterales > UBA918 > OLB19. The sequence continues at coordinate 445,369 of CAKUWT010000001.1, read as the reverse complement.
GGCAGGTTGATTGGACATCAGGAACTTCTGGAGATAGTCAGGATAAGCTTAAGTATCCAATGGGTCTAGAGTTTGATGCTAATAGTGAGTTGTTATTTGTGGCTGAGAATAGCGGCAACCGCGTCAAAGTCTTCGATCTCTCCAGCGGTATCACGAATGGTATGAATGCGAGCTATGTGCTGGGGCAGTCAGACTGGACTGGATCAGCTAGTGGTAATACTCAAAGTGAACTGTTTAATCCACGAGGTTTGGTTTTTGATTCAGCTGTCGACTATCTTTTTGTTGCTGAAGCGGGTGGCAACCGTGTTAAGGTCTTCGATCTCTCAGGTGGAATCACGAACGGTATGCCCGCTAGCTATGTCCTAGGTCAAGTGGACTGGTCAGGGTCAGCAGCCGGTCATGCTCAGGACAAGTTGAGCAGTCCGAACGGCCTGGCTTATGACTCCGAACACAGACGCCTATTCGTCTCAGAAAAATTTAGTCACCGCGTCAAGGCATTCGACCTTTCAGGTACTATCACGAACGGTATGAATGCCAGCTATGTCCTCGGTCAGAGTGACTGGGTGTCTAATACGGCTGGTGATGCTCAGGATAAATTAAATACTCCTACTGGTTTGACTTACGATCCTGATAATAATTACTTATTGGTAGTCGAGGAGACTGGTAACCGTGTCAAATTTTTTGACGCTTCTGTACCGACACCAACTCTTGATTTTATCTCCTCCTCTCCCGAAATTACTGCCGGAGACACGGTGACTCTCACTTGGAGTGCGGACCTGGTAGATGGATGTGTCGCGTCTGGAGACTGGGCTGGCGCAAAAGAAACTAGTGGTAACGAAGGTCTGGCACCGATTACTACTTCTACCTATACTTTAAATTGTACTGGAGATTACGGGCCAGTTAGTAAGTCAGTAACTGTAACGGTAAACCATCCGACTCCAACCGTCAGTTTCAACGCTAGTCCGACAGATATTAACTTAGGAGAATCGGCTACTCTTTCTTGGAGTAGTACCAATGCTACAGTCTGTGCTGCTGATGAGGGGTGGACTAGTTCCACTAACTCGAGCGGTAGTCAAGCAGTGAGCCCTACCGCCACCACTACCTACGGAATTTCCTGTACTGGCCCTGGTGGGACAGCTATAGCTACCACTACGGTTAGTGTTGGTTACCTAGCTCCCACTATTAGCATTTCGACTGAAGATAGTGTCATAGAGAGTGGTAGTGCCACCACCCTTAATTGGAGTACTGTAAATGCTACCGAGTGTACAGCAAGTGGATCTTGGAGTGGGTCCCAATCTGTTAGTGGTAGTCAGAGTACTGGAGTGCTTACTTCTGGTAATTATACTTATACATTAACTTGTATAGGTTTAGGTGGCACTGATACTCAAAGTGCCACGGTGGTAGTAAATGCGGCTCCTGACCCAGTTCCAGCTATTAACCTTTCGGCTAGTAGTAATCCTATTATTGTTGGAGATAACACCACTCTTAACTGGAGTAGTACTAATGCTACTTCTTGTGCCGCGTCTTGGACTAGCTCCACTGACTCCAGCGGTAGCCAGGTAGTCAGTCCGACCACAACCACCACTTACGAAATTTCCTGTACTGGACTGGGGGGTACGGCCACGCAGTCGTTAATGATTACTGTAACAACTCCAGTTCCAGTATTTCCTGGTGCGCCCAGTGATGTCATCGCTACTCCCGGGGATGGTAATGCTACCATTAGTTTTAACCCGCCGTTAGACGACGGTGGCAGTCCCATTACTAGCTATATTGTTACCAGTAATCCTGAGGGTCGCACTGTCACAGGATCCGGTTCACCCCTTACGGTCACCGGATTAAGTAATGGTACTACTTACACGTTTACCGTTATAGCTATCAATGATGTCGGTGCGTCGCCAAGCTCCTTGCCTTCCAGCAGTGTGACTCCGCAGTCTTCTCAGCCTGATCCAGATTCTGAACCAGAGACAACTCCTGCAGCCAAAAAACGAGTTATTGGAAGTCTCTCAGTTTTATCACGGGTCTCACTATTAAGGAGTCAGGGTAATCAAGACGAGGCGGCTCGCTTAGAAGCTAAGTTCCCTGATTTATTCAAGAAGAATCTTTCTACCACTAATCGTCCCCAGGTGATTGTGACTGAGGCTAATCGTACTTTAGTTACAGAACTTATTGCTGTTTTGCAAGGTTTCCTTGGTCTGTTGGGTAAATAAATATTTATAAGAGTCCTCTCGGTGGGAACTCGTCAAGTTAAGGAGACTTTTTTATTTTCTAATTGGTGTTAATATAGTAACAGGAGTCGCAATTCGCATGTTCCGCTTAATTGTATGCTCAGGGCTGCCCGTAGTCTCAAAAATATATGAGAACTCGCAAGAGATTTCAGACCATTTTTGGAAAAGGTGCCCACCTAGTCTCTTCTAGGAGCATGCGCTTTGTGACTCCTATAGAAAAACCAAACGCTCCTGCGTTTGGTTTTTCTATTACTCAGTATCTAATTGGTGACACCAGTCTGCTATACTAAAAAGACATCAGTGGAAAATACTAAATTATGAAAAGCACGATTCATTTTTATGGGGGGACAGGAACAGTCACCGGAGCTAACTTTATGCTCGATACCGGACAGTCTAAAATTCTAGTTGATTGCGGCTTGATTCAAGGGGGGCAATTTGCAGAAACGGCCAATGCGACCCCTTTTGCTTATGATCCGACCACAGTTAATACTCTTCTGGTGACCCATGCCCACGCTGATCATATTGGTCGGATTCCTAAATTGGTACGAGAAGGATTTGCGGGCAAAATTTACTCAACGCTACCGACTAAAGAATTGGCGGCGGTGATGTTTGCCGACGCTCTAAATATTATGCGCTATGAGTATGAGCGCTTCGGTCGCCAATTGATTTATGAGGAGGAAGACATCGATGCAACTTTGGCGTTGTGGCAGACGGTAGGCTACGAGGAGCCGATTAACCTGCCTGACGATGTGATGGCTAGATTTACTGATGCAGGACATATCCTTGGTTCGGGTATGGTAAGTGTGGAGCGAGGCGGCAGAAAGATGGTGTTTACTGGAGACGTGGGTAATGTACCACAACCATTGCTGAATCCGCCGGTGGTACCGACCGATTACCACTATTTGTTAATGGAAAGTGTTTATGGTGACCGGTTACACGAACAGGTAGTCGAAAGAAATGAGTTGCTGCTGAGCGAAATCAAGCGAGTGCAGAAAACTGGGGGCACCTTGATTATTCCTGCTTTTTCACTCGAGCGTACGCAGGCCTTACTATTTGAAATTAATAATTTTGTAGAGACCGGCACCATTAAGTCCTTACCGGTATTTTTGGACTCGCCGCTGGCCATCAAAGTCACGGAAATTTACCGTCGACATTTAGATTACTTAAAAGATGCTGTTCAGAAGCAAATCAAAGCCGGTGACGATATTTTTGCCTTTCCTGGACTGGCCTTTACTCAAACCCTCAAGGAGTCAAATAAAATAGAGGAGACGACTGGCGCTAAAATTATCATCGCCGGTTCGGGAATGAGTCATGGTGGACGGATTCGGCGACACGAACAAAAGTATCTTGGCGACAGTAAGAATACAGTACTACTGGTTGGTTATCAGACGGTTGGGAGTTTGGGGCGATTGCTGCAAGATGGTGCTAATAAAGTGGTGATTGATGATGTTCCGGTGAAGGTGCGGGCACGAATTGCCACTATTGCCGGCTTTTCTGGACACGCCGACCGCGACCAGTTGCTGGATTTGGTGGCCCAGGGGGGAGGAAAAGCGGAGCGGGTGTTTGTCACTATGGGGGAGGAGCGGGCGTCGCTATTTCTGGTGCAGCGCTTGCGAGATTACTTAGGTCTGAATGCTACCGCTCCAGCTCTAGGCGAGAGTGAGGAGATTGATTTTTAAACTCAATTATGGTCACTTAGGAAGAGCGGTTATAAGTAAAAGGTCCCGAGGCTGATGCCTCGGGACCTTTTACTCTTCTGTTCCTTATTTATTTAACCTCATTCACCACACGGGTGAAGGATTCCGGATGATCCTTAGCTAGGGTAGCCAAGATCTTGCGATCCAGTTTAATATTCTTGTCAGCCAAAGCCTTAATAAAGTGACTGTACTTCATATCTAGGTTAGACAGGGCCGCGTTGATGCGTACTGTCCACAGACGACGGAAGTCACCTTTCTTTTTGCGACGATGCGCAAAAGCGTAACTTTCAGCGTGGAAGATAGCGTCACGAGCTGCGCGCTTCTTCTTTGATCGTTGGAGGCGATAGCCTTTTACTTGGGCGAGGATGTTACGACGACGCTTTTGGGCCATCAATCCTCCTTTTACTCTTGCCATAGTTAAAAATTAAATTCCTTTAGCTGATAAAAATACTTACGCACCAGTACGTGGTAGGAAGCGACGAGTGATGCGCTTACTCAAGGTTAGTAGTTGAGTGCGACGCTTCTGGAGCTTCTGACGACCAGTTTGGCGAGCGTTAAAGTGGTTTTGGCCAGGGCGACGAGCCACTAACTTGCCGTTTTTGGTTACTTTGATTCGTTTGGTATAAGATTTATTTGTCTTCATGGTATTTTCTTTAGTCGCCACAAGAGCGTCTTCTGCGTTGCCTACTATAACGTACTCGGACTAATTTAGCAAGCTGCTGCCTAATTAAATCATCCCTTCGGCCAATAAGTCATCGAGAGACTTTTGTTTATTTTTGACAAAGTTATTTTTCTCCTCTGCAGGGGAGCTTCCGGGAGCGGTTTCGGTAGTGGTTTTGGGTTTTTTCTGCTTGATACCTGGAAGACGTTCCAATGTCGCAGTGAATCCTTTGGGACTTTTCTTGATTTCATCAGCCAGTTTGTACTCATAGGGGATGATCTTCAAAAAGCGCTCCAGACGTTCTTTAAGGAAAGCAGGCTCCATGTATTTGTATCGCCCCCAGAGAAAGAGGTCGACTTTAACGCGGTGTCCCTCATCAAGCCATTCGGCAATCCGCTTGGCTTTAAGTAGCTGATCATGTTCGCCAGTACCGATTTTTACTTGGACACTCTTGGTCTCGGTAACGTTTGATTTGGCTTTCACCTCACGAGCCTTGCGACCAGTGTTGTAACGGTACTTGCCAAAGTCCATAATCTTGGCAACGGGTGGCTTGGCCTTGGGAGAGATTTCAATTAGATCTAAGTTAGCCTTTTCTGCCTCAGCTAACGCTTCGGCTCGAGAGAGGACTCCTAGATTTTCGCCTTTAGCACCTACTACTCGTAGCTCAGGAGCACGAATTGATTGGTTGATGCGAGTACGGTCTTGGTAAGTTTTTTGTCGGTTATTATTTCGCAAATTATAAAGTCTTAGTTGGATAATTAAAAGAAAAAAAGGGGGTCGCAGTAACGTAAAGTTACGAGTGGAAAATATTTAAACTTAAGTAACTACATATAAATAAAGACCCTAATATCTCCAATAGTGCCGTCAATTCTACCACCAAAAGTCTTAAAAATCAACCAGATTTAGTTGGGACGGCCAGTATTGGCTAGACAGGTGGCACATTTACAGCCGTATGGCTCAATGTACTCTCGCCAGTACTCCTTGCCATAGTTAAAAGTAAGCTCTTCACCAGCGCGGATTTTCTTCTTGGCGTAGAAATAAATATGCTCTTCATTTTCATCAATCTCAGCGTAGCAGTTTGGTCTACAACTATGGTTGAGATAGCGACCCAGATGAGAACGATCTTTACCATCTAGTAGCCAGTCTTTATTGAGGCGGAAGAGGTAGCGGCCACCGCGACGGTCGGCCTCAGCGTCACTGATTTTTTCGCCAGTGTATTCCAGGACAAAATCACCTTTAGTGAACGGTATTTTTGTAAACAATCCTAAGCCGGAGGCAGTTTTTTTGCGGAGGAAATTTTCTAGAGCTGGTTGCTGCATGGTCAATTTATCGGGCAGTATAACATAGTTGTTTGACCGTCGTGGTGCTGAATGAGGCCGGTTTTATTTTATGACGGACGGTAAATAAAAAAGTGGCCGTTTCCAAGGAAACGGCCACTAAGTTGCGCTGTTCTCCATTACAGCCTCAACACCAGAGCGGTGAGAGCCACAATGCCAATCGCGAGGATGGCGTGATAGCTCTCGGCGTTCGCCCAGGCTCGACTCAAGTTCAGCCAGTTGCGATGAAAAATCGCTAGCTGGAGAACGAAGCAGCTCGAGGCGATCCAGAAGACCGGATCACTCGCCAGACCAATCTCGTTGTAGAGAAGGGTCAGTCCACCTGCCGCCATACCTTTGATGAGAAAGGTAAGCGACAACAGGCGACGGGAGGCGAGCCTTCTCATGGCGTCAAACCACTTGAAGATGGGCTGTGTCGCCATCAGTATCAGGAGTGCCAGTACCGCCTCGCTGCTCACTCCCCACACAAAGGGTAGGGCGGTAGCCGGAATGAACCAGCCGATGGCGGTCTGGTCCAGGAACCTAGCCACTCGAGCCCAGGAGTGGGTCCGTGGTAGGGTGTGGTAAACGGTCGAACAACCGTACAGCCATACCAGGGCTGCGAAGTAGGCGTGCTGGCCGCGAGTAAACTGATCGGCCACTGCCACCCAGATGAATGTGGCGACCAGCAAGACGACCATGTTCATGGTGGTGCAGACGGGGTGACGCAACAGCGCCGCCTCGTCATGCTGGATTCGAATTCCGGTCAGGCCCCTCGCGGTCGGCGAGGTAGTCAGCATACGAAGCATCGCCACCTCCTATTGATTGGTGTGAGTGGTCTAGAGCTAGTTCTCAAAGACCTTAACTCCCCCTATTATACTCTTATTTTGTGTAAAAGTCAAGTTAGGGGAGGGGGAGCTGGGGATTACTATTTAAGTAAGCGGGCGGTCAAGGATTAAGAGATTGTTTAAAAAGTCAAAACACCCTGGTTAGGGGCGTTTTTACTTTAGATTGTGGACATAACAGGTAATACTTCGAACCGATTAAAAACCTACTTGAAAGACTTTTGGAAGTATTACAACTCGTCACCTGCTATTCAAAAAGTGCTTGCAAATGCTTGATAGTGTAGAGATAAACAGTCACAAGTATGGTATTGAACAGTCTAGAAAAAAAAGAAGCCCCACGAGTGTGAGTTGCGGGACTCCTCGTGAGGCGTTTAAAACGTCAGACGGGCTGAAGGTGCTTACCACTGACTTCGCCATCGTGACCCTCGAGAGTCACCAATTGGTGGTGTCTGACGGCTTCACGACCAGCGCACTCGCCCATATAGTCGGACGAAAACGGGTCGTGGTCCGCCAGTGGAACCACTTTGACGGCTTTCACGGTAAACGTGCCGTCGTAACGTTGGGCTTCATCGAAGCTGGCGAAAAGCCCTTTCCACTCGGGAGTGTATTCGACGATATCTCCAACCAGGAAATCGTGTGCGGTGTTTGACATTTGAAGAACTCTCCTTCGATGTTTGTGAATAGATTGGTCGTGGAGTTTGAATTACATAATACACCAAATATATAAAAAGTCAATATCTGGTTCAATATATCCCAATATCTACAAAGAAAATACCCCTATAAAATAGGGGTATTTTCAGCAAGTGGAGATGGCGGGAATTGAACCCGCGTCCGAGTGCTGGTATCACCAGGGAGTCTACAATGCCTAGTTATCTTTTTGGATTTAAAAGTAATGACTAGAAAAATAACCAAACATCATTACTTCGAGTTTTAAGAATATCGAGTCAGGACAGAAAACGGCTGTCTAGACTCTAGTTTAAGAGGCTATAAGCATGGAACTAATCGGTCTTAAACGAGCCGATTAACCATGTCGCTCGAAAGCTCGCGGATTAAAAATCTACGCGTAAGCTGGAGCGAACCCAAAAGCTCGCGCAAATGGGCTAGGTACACTATTCTTTGCATGTACAGATTGCTCGAGGGGTATAGAGAGTCTCGAGCAGCTCTCGCATTGCACACTGGGATGACGAAACACCGTCAAGGCCTAGCATCCCCAGCCCCACTTTTTTCTCCACAAGTGTTGGAATATTAAAATGCACCAAGAAAAAAGTGGGGCTGGGAAGTATGTGCTTAATTTTCAAAGGACAGATTAAGAGGATTCGGGAAAGATGATCGTATCTCTTAAGTTCAGTATAAGATAAAAAGTGAGGGGCGGCCAGCAGGGAACCTGCTGGCCGCCCTGAGCTCATGGCCGCCTTCCTTCAACGTTGCAGAAGGGTGGCACGCATTCCGATAGTGCGATCGCCGGGTCGTCTTCGATTTGCGACGAGACGCCGACCTCTACCAAGCGGTGGTCGTTTTCCACGACATCCGTGTGGCGAACCGAGGTGTCCGTTGCTGGTGAGCCTATCTTCCTGTGGAAGATAGCGTACGCCATGACGCCGATAGTAATGACCATTGCGACAAAAGCGATGGTCATAAAGGTTATCTCCAGCCATATCATCTCATTTCTCCTTTCGCGATTCGAGCCACTGCAGTAGTCCGCAGACGACTGCAAAGGTCAGGTGAACAATGGTGAAAGCGATGAAACCCAAAATTCCAATCACGCAAACCCAAATCAGCATCGGGTTTCCTTCCTAACTTGCTTTTAAAGTGCGCTCGATATCACGCTTGGTGTCCCGGGTTTTGAGGCTTTGACGTTTGTCAGCCTTCTTTTTTCCACGGGCCAAGGCAATCTCGAGTTTTACTCTGCGACCATTGTACCACTTTAATGGCACTATTGTCAAGCCGGCGGTATTGAGTTCGCGACGGAGGGTGGCTAGTTCTTTTTTACCCAACAACAGCGCGCGGTCGTGGTTTGGCTCATAGTCTTTTGGAGTATTGGCTTCCTGGTAGGGGCCAATGTACGCGTTCTTTAAAAGAGCGCCAGTTGGGGTGAGGGTGACATAAGCGCTGTTGAGATGAGCTTTGCCGGCGCGCAAAGCTTTGACCTCACCACCAGACAAGACCACTCCAGCGGTAAAATTTTCCAACAACTCATAATTAAAGCGTGCTTGACGATTGAGAATCTCCTTAACTAGTTTCTGTTGGGTTCTTTTCTTGGTCATCTTCACTACACTATAATAGAAAAATTAGGATTCATCTAATAGATGAGGGTCTGATTTGGGGTCAGGTTTCTGCAAATAGTTTCTCAAAGCTTTAAAAACTGGGCTTTTTCTGTATAATGCCTGTATTATGCAAGAAAAGGATAAGCAAGAAACTGAAGTTAAACTTAACTCAGATCAGAATAAAACGAATCCAGAGCCGACGTCTGGTAATTCGTCAACGGAAAAGCCGAAGGTGGCTCCTGGAGCTGAAAAAAATAAAGGAAAAAATATTATTTTAAATCGTATAAGTCGTGTTAGTAAAAAACCGCCAGTAGGTCCGGGAAATTTCTGGAACAATATGCTCACCACGGTGATGGTATTGGTCTTGATTACGATTACTTTCAGCTACATTACAGATAATCGAGTGAAGCCAGAAGAAGTGTCGCTGACACAGATCGTTTCTCAAGTGCGCAACCATGAAGTGAAAGAGATTGTGGTGCGAGGCAGCAAATTGGAGGTCACTTACAATGACGATAGTCGTGCTCCTGGAGTAGCTAAAAGAGAAACTGATGCTTCTATTACTGAAACTTTAACTAACTTAGGAGTTACGGCTGAACAACTGGGAGAGGTGAATATTGATATTAAAAAGGAAACCGGTTTCGCTTTTTGGTTGGGTAATTTACTGCCTTTTCTTTTCCCTCTAATTTTGCTAGGAGTGATTATCTGGTTTTTGACTCGCTCAGTTAAGGGTTCGGGCGGTATGCAAGCCTTCACCTTCGGGGCCAGTAAGGCACGGATGATCGATCCTAACGATGAAAGTAAAAAAATTACTTTCAAAGATGTGGCTGGTGCCAAGGAAGCTAAGCAGGAGCTGGAAGAGGTGGTAGATTTTTTGAAAAATCCTAAGAAGTTTATTGAGATTGGGGCAGAGATCCCGAAGGGGGTGATGATGATGGGGGCACCCGGAACGGGGAAGACCTTACTGGCCCGGGCGGTGGCTGGTGAGGCGGGTGTGCCGTTCTACTCTATTTCCGGTTCGGAATTTGTGGAGATGTTTGTCGGGGTAGGGGCTTCTAGAGTTCGAGACTTATTTTCGATGGCCAAAAAAAGCGCCCCCGCGATTATTTTTGTGGATGAGATTGATGCGGTCGGGCGTGTACGTGGAACTGGTGTTGGTGGCGGGAACGATGAGCGAGAACAGACCTTGAATCAAATCCTGGTAGAAATGGATGGCTTTGAACCCAACGCTAAAGTGATTGTAGTTGCTGCCACTAATCGCCCAGATGTGTTGGACCCCGCGTTGCTGCGTCCAGGACGTTTTGATCGTCGGGTAACTATTGATTTGCCAGACCGTGGCGATCGTGAGGCTATTTTGGCGGTACATTCTCGTAAGAAGCCCTTAGCGGAGGATGTAGATTTGGCTTTGGTGGCGACTCGAACACCTGGTTTTTCGGGCGCTGACTTGTATTCCCTAATGAACGAGGCAGCGATCCTGGCTGCTCGGGAGGGTCGAAAAACTGTGGGACAATTTGATATCATTCGTTCAATTGAAAAGGTCATGCTTGGGCCAGAGCGCAAGAGTCACGTGTTGTCTGAAAAAGAGAAGGAAGTGACTGCTTATCACGAAGTGGGACACGCCTTGGTGGCCTCGGTTTTGCCATATGCTGATCCTGTTCATAAGATTTCAATTATTTCTCGCGGTCGGGCTGCTGGCTATACGCTTAAGTTGCCTGACGAGGATCGTAAGATGCAAACTCGCAAAGAGTTCTTGGATGATATTGCCATGACGCTCGGTGGTTACGTGGTGGAGGAAATGGTTTTTAATGATCTAACTACGGGACCTTCAAATGATTTGCAGGTGGCCACGGGTTTGGCGCGGGATATGGTGACCAAGTGGGGAATGAGTAAGCTCGGGCCGATTGCTTTTGAAGCTAGTGGCGGCCGGTTAATTAGTGGCGAGCTCAATGAGAGTCGTGGTTATTCCGCTCCAGTTGCCAAGGCGATTGATGAGGAGGTTAATCTGATTATCACTGAAGCGAAAGATAAAGCCATTAAAATTGTCACTGAATATCGTGAAGCTCTAGATACTATCTCTAAACGTTTAATGGAAGTGGAAACTTTAGAGCGGGGAGAATATGAGGCGCTACTGAAAGAGTGTGGGGTAGAAATACAGGATGCTTACGCTGATCCTGAAAATATCACAGCCTCCTTACTGGAGGATAAAGAAGGAAGCTAATAATTACCACCAGAAGAATGTTGTAGTAAAAACCATGAGGCTAACCTCGTGGTTTTTCTGTTTTGGTAGGTAGTGGAGTGAAAATGAGTAGAGGCGGAAAAACTCTCGGCGCGGGCCTGGAGGCCCGCGCCGAGAGTTTTTAACTAGTCCGCATGCTTGGATTCGAACCAAGGACCACGGAGGTATAAGCTCCGTGCTCTAACCAACTGAGCTACATGCGGATTACTTCTAACTGTAAGCCAGAAGTGCGTTTACTATACGGTAAAAGTAGCACAGTTTCAATTTATTTTTGCCGAGAAAGAGAGGTTTATGATATCAGCAAGCTACCCCTGGACAAAAAAGATGGAACAAGCTTTACTATTAAAAGAGGTTCTCGCGGTGAGCACTTCTTTTCAGAGAGGGAGGATGAGATGTGCCAATTTGTATCTGTCGGTGTTCATATCCACAACTGAAGGGAGGTGATCCAAAAACACAGAGGCAGTGGCGGATGCCACACTAAGAGACCTCGACCCGATGGTTGTCCTGCCCTCGGCCCACTTTTGCTTAGCTGAGCAAGCAAGTCCGCTCCGAATTTGTACATTCGGAGCGGCTTTTTCTTTACTAAAAAAATGCTACTCTAAAATTAGATTTGTCATTCAGTAGGAAGGAGTCGCCGTCATGAAAAATTTGCGCAGCACTACTTCTTTGCTGGCCTTGATGGAGAAAGAGCGACAGCAACAGCCGTCACTATTGCTGCAAAGAAGTTTTTTGCCGGAGCGGTGTCTGTTTGTGCGACGGCTAAGAGCTTCAGAGTTGGCGCGAATCCCAGGTTGCCGTCTTGGCGAGATAGTTTGGGGAGCTTTCAATCCGATGACTGCTGAACTTTGTGTTATTACTCGTAGTCAACAAAGTCTCAAGGATTGGTTCCAACAATCAGAGATGGTGATGCTGTGGGTTTGTTGATGGGGTGGGTACAACGGGCGCGAATTTATTCGCGCCCGTTTTTCATTAATTATTCTAAGTGTAAATCATTGGTCATTTTAGCTACCGCGCGCGAGAGCTCGGGATAGTTTTCTTGCCATTGCGGATCGGTTTGCACTAGTTGTCTCGCTTCGTCACGTGCGGCTTCGACCAACTTTAGGTTTTTCAAAGCCTCCATTCCCATATCGGTCAGTCCGGATTGCTTGCCGCCGTAAAGCTCACCAGCGCCGCGAAATTGCAAATCATATTCGGCTAAATCAAAACCAGTGCGAGCAGTGTGCAGAGCATGCAAGCGCTCCCTAGTTTTGTCGCTTTTGCTGCTAGTTACCACAAAACAATACGGCTGATGAGTACCACGCAAAACGCGACCACGTAGCTGATGCAGCTGGGCTAGTCCAAACCGTTCAGCCCCTTCGATAATAATATTGGTGGCGTTGGGGACATTAACACCGACCTCCACCACTGAGGTGGCTACCAGCACGTCCAGTTCATGGTTGGCAAAGCGTGCCATGGTTTTATCTTTTTCGTCAGGAGTCATTTTGCCATGCAGAGCACCAATCCGGTAGCCAGAAAAAACACTGGCTTGCAAGCGTTTTACCTCGCCCATAACACTTTTGGTTTGTAGCGCTGTTTCTTTGGTTGGGTCTGGCTCATCAATGCGAGGACAAATAACATATGCCTGGCGGCCTGTCGCCAGTTCACTACGAACGTGATCGTACATCTTAGCCTCTTGTCCTGGTCCGACAATCTCGGTAATGATCGGTTTCCGACCCGTGGGCATTTCGTCCAGAATGGTGAGGTCTAGGTCGCCATAGAGGGTAAGAGCAAGGGTGCGGGGAATGGGGGTGGCTGTCATGGAGAGGAGGTGTGGCAGACGATTGTCCTTCTTAGCAAGTGCTTTTCGCTGGTTAGTACCAAACCGGTGCTGCTCATCAATGATCACCAGGGCCAGATGCTTAAATTCTACTTTTTTGTACATCAAAGCGTGCGTGCCGATAAGAATAGGAATCTCACCATTTTGTACCCACTTGAGTAGTTGGTTTTTGGAAATTTTGGTTGGTTTATGGGGGTTACTTTTGGAGGGGAATTTTTGACAGCCAGAGCCTGTTACTAAACCGATTTGAATAGGTAAGTGTTTAAAGTATTCAATGAAGCTTTCAAAATGCTGCTTGGCGAGTATTTCGGTTGGTGCCATGTAAGCGACCTGGAGATTACCAAAAGCTAGATCTTTAGTTTTACCGGTCGCTTCGGTTTTCTTGCCTTCGGGCGGACGGCTAGTGGCCACCGTGTAAGCCACACTGGCCGCCACGGCCGTTTTACCACTGCCCACATCACCCTCCAGTAATCGACCCATAGGACTGGGTTGCTTGAGGTCGGTAATGATATTGGTGATGGCGTTGGTCTGTGCCTTGGTGAGCGTAAAGGGGAAGCGATCGGTAAAAGACTTAAGAGCCGCCTTAGTGCTGACTACTTCGTAAGTATTACTCGCTGCCGCTGCCGCGCGCTCGGCCGCTTTTTGTACTTGAATGGTGAAGACTTCCTCAAAAGCAAACCGCTTCCGAGCACCTTTAGCATGTTCTAGTTTTTTAGGCGCGTGAATCCATACCAGAGCGTCCTTGAGGACGGGGAGATGATAGCGCGTGCGTACCGCTTCGGGTAGAGGGTCGATAATGTTCTCCAAAATGCCGGCTTCAAAACACTTGAGGGCAGTATGGTAGAGCCAGCGACTGGTAACGCCTTTGGTTTCTTTATAGATTGGATAAATTGCTTCTTCTAAACTTTCGGTCTGGTTAAAAATGGAGTCATGACGATCTAGTGGAAGTGAGTCGAGCTTCTCCACTTCAGGGTTGGCGATGTAGAGCTTGCCTTCGCTGCCGGTTACTTTTCCAACTAGTTTCACTAGCATGCCATCCTGATACATTTTAGCGAGGTAGGGTTGGTTGAACCACATGATTTTTATTTTAGCGGTACCGTCCTCAATAAAACCTTCGGCAATCGGCCGCTTACTTTTCCAAGCTTTTCTGGTTTTTAGTCCAGAAAGTTGACCATACACAATAGCTTCTTGGTCTTTGGTTAAACTCTGCACAGACTGAATATCGTCGATGTTCTCGTAACGGCTAGGGAAGTGGTAGAGCAGATCCTGGACGGTTTTGATTTGTAGTCGCGCAAGCGCCTTTTGGTGCGGAGTATCGATGCGGAGGTGTTTGGTGAGGAGGTCGTGGGGTTGCATAGTAAGGTGTAACTGTATCATTGTAGCAAATGGTAGAGGGCACTTCAGACGGGTAGCTATTGCTAACTCTCAGTTTGTGAGGTATATTTTTTGCAGACGTTCCAAAAAAGGAGAAGGCAGTGAAAAAAAACAAAAAAGGCAATGTCGCCAAATTGACAGTTGTGCGAAGTAACACGATCATGGATTGTGTCGAGGCGTACTGGGAGAGTGTGAAGAGCACTGTCCAAATCCAACATGACTTGCTCAGATTCCTGGGTGGGCATGTCCCGGTGGGGACGAAGTTGGAAGCGCGTGTCAATCCTGAGACTAAGGAGGTCCTCAGTATTTTTGGCGTAGCTCTGCCCGCAACGAGAGGTGAGGGGTCGCCCTATTTTCGGGGGATAATATACGAATGGGGCAAGAATATGGGCTCTATTTGTCCGGAAGGGGAGAACAGATTGGTCCTCTTCAGTGTGAATATCGCTGAGGAGTATCTTCCGGGTTGCTTTCATCGACCGGGAGCACCTGTGCGTTTTCGCATTGGTGGTTCTGGTCGGGCAATTGAAATCCGGCCACCCTGGGCGATGGAACGAGCTGGTCTTGCTCAAGTACTACGTCAGCGCTAAAGCGCTATAAGAATAAAGATTCTCATCCCGGCTAGTGAACTAGCCGGGTTTTTGCTTTTTGTGGTAGGTCTGTTATATTGCTGATTAGAGATTTGTTCTCGAAAACAGCAAGAACTGGAGAAGGTAATGGCGGAAGTCATGCGAGTAAAAATCACTAGTCTGGGTTCGGTCTGCGGCCAGGCCGCGCAGGTTCTTCCTGGAAATGACACAGAAGTGATCATTCCGCCTGATATCTTGGATGATAATCCTGGACTCGCACTCGACATGGTTATTCTGGTGCGGGTGGAATACGCTGCTTCTGGCCGCCTAGTGGTGATCAAGATTCTGGAAGAGGAGGACTTTGAGGAATCTATCTTGCATGGAAGGATTCACTTTTTCTCCCCTCGCCGAAACTGCGGGAGCATCGAGCCGGAAGATAAGAGAGGAAACCTCCTCTTTACTACGGAGGATCTGGGCGACGATGCTGGAGATCCGCGAGTGCGGGAAGGGGCACTCTGTACCTATGTCCTGGACTCGGAGGGGAAGGTGGAGAAAGTCCGTCTACTGCCCCAGACTGCTGGGTTTCGCGGTCGACTGCGTGGCAATGATGGGCCGTCGCCAGTACAAACGACTCCGGACAGGGATTGTCGCGGTCAAGGAACTCTTGGGCGTTATCATTTTCAGAGGGCTCGGATGAACATGGCCGCTACTGGGAAATAATCTTCCTCATTTTTCCAGTAAAACTGAAGAGGTGCCCCGGCTTGAAAAAGCCGGGGTTTGATATTTTGGGTAATTTATTTGGTAGCTTAGGACCCTACTCTCTTTATTGATAATAGTGATGATTGTTTTTAGCCAACCAATGGTGGGTGGTGCTATACTAATGTCCGTTATTAATATTTTAAATCATCTTCCGAGATCCTATGGCAAAATCACCAGTAAAGAAGGACTATAACAAACTAGCTCTAAGTACACATAAAAAGTTGCGGGGTAAAATTACCCTCACTAATAAAGCGCCGCTAAAAACCAAAGACGACTGGAGCACACTCTATACTCCGGGAGTAGCAGCGGTCTCGACACATTTGGCAAAGCATCCAAGCCAAGCGCATCAGTATACCAGTAAGGGTAACTCAGTAGCGGTGGTGTCTGACGGTTCGGCGGTGCTGGGTCTCGGAAATATCGGTCCGCTCGGAGCCTTGCCGGTGATGGAGGGGAAGGCGAATATTTTTAAAGCTATGGCGGATATTGATGCTTGGCCACTGGTGCTTAGTGTCCACGAGCCGGAAGAGATTATTGCGGTCGTAAAAGCCATTGCTCCTGGATTTGGTGGAATTAATCTGGAAGATATCGCCGCCCCACAGTGTTTTATTATCGAAGAAAGATTAAAGAAGGAGTTGGATATCCCCGTTTTCCATGATGATCAGCATGGTACTGCCATTGTAGTGGTGGCTGGTTTGATCAACGCTGCCAAAGTAGTGGGGAAAAAACTAGAACAAATGAAGGTGGTAATTGTAGGAGCCGGCGCGGCCGGCCGTGCTGTTACTCAGTTACTGTACCAGGCTGGAGTTAAGGAGGTAATTGTTTCGGATAGCCGCGGCGTGATTTACAGCGGTAGACCCGACTTAAAAGGCTATAAAAAAGAGTTGGCAGAAATGACTAATCCAGAAAAAACTCAAGGCGATGTGTTGACCGCGGTAGCTGGAGCAGACGCTCTGATTGGTGTTTCGGGTCCAGGTACGATTGCGAAGGCTCATATTGAAACTATGGCAGACAAAGCCATTGTTTTTGCTCTAGCTAATCCGATTCCGGAAATTATGCCGGAAGATGCTAAGCGAGCTGGGGCGGCGGTGGTGGCAACTGGTCGCTCAGATTTTCCAAATCAGATTAATAACTCGCTGGTTTTTCCAGGGATTTTCCGTGGGGCTCTAGACAAAAAAGTGTCTGCTATTACGACTGAGATGAAACTAAAAGCGGCTAAAAAATTGGCTGGATTGGTAAAAAAACCGACTGCCGAGAATGTTATTCCTCCGATTGATACCCCAGGCTTGGTAAAGGCAGTCTCGAGCGCGGTGACGAAGGGTAAGTAGCAAAATAGAAACTTTTGTGGTATTTTTAGCCACAGATAGAGATCTGGAGGAAAATGAGATGGAATATGCGATTGATATTCTCGACATGGACAACTGTATTGTGGATGACATCAATCGGTTGTTGTCCCTGCTGCCGAGTTCGGAACGTCAGGTTTGTGAGGCGGATATTGAGAAGCTTCTCAACTACAGTGATACTACTGTGGTGATTGCCACCACCACTGCTGGCCAGATTATCGGCATGGGGACCATCTGTCCCCTGTACGTACTCGGCGCTACTGAGTGCGTCATCCACGATGTTGTGGTGCTTAAGGATTATCGCGGTCAGGGTGTCGCCCAGAGAATTATGGAGCAACTTATTGAAGTCGGCTTTGATTTTCACGAGGCACGTCAGATTGATCTGACCTCTTCGTCGGGTCGAGCGGCTGCCAATCATCTGTACCAAAAGTTGGGCTTTGAGCGATATGATACGAACGTGTATCGCCTCAAGGCGTCAATTACCCTCTGATGAATGAATCCTTGCGGATCGCAAAACCGCCCAAGTGGTACTCGGGCGGTTTTCCTATTTGGCGGAGACGAGAGGATTCGAACATTACATGTTCAGTACAGGTTGTCGCTATTTCTACTCGCTATCGCTTCGCAAAATAGCTGGCAACCTTTTGACTTATTTTTAAGGAGGACTCTAGTCCGACTATAAAAATAGAAATGCCCTGGTGGTACTAATTCTCAAAAACAGTCTCCCAGACTGTTTTTGCCCAAACAGAGTGCGGTTTGTTTTTAAGATTTTGTAACTTAATTATATTTAGTCACAGACTTAGCGGAGACGAGAGGATTCGAACCTCCGAGGGCTTTTAGACCCTGCCTCGTTAGCAGTGAGGTGCTTTCGACCACTCAGCCACGTCTCCATGTATGCTTTACATTACAACCCTTTTAACAGCAAGAGGTATGGTTAAGTATTAATCATTAATTCAGAATAGTTGCTTTAAAAGCCTCTTTCTTCATTGAACACTCAGCCACGTCTTCATCAATATAAACTTTCTACTTATGATAAAACCATAAGTAGCGTCAGTTTACCATAAAAAAATAGTTTTTCTAATACTAGACGGTCTCTCTGGTTAAACTTAAATTTACCGCTAAATTTTGTTATAGTAATCGGACTTGAGCAAGCCACCTTAGCTCAGTTGGTAGAGCGTGTCACTCGTAACGACAAGGTCCGCAGTTCAATCCTGCGAGGTGGCTCATGTAGCATGGGCAGGATAAGTCGCCTCGGTTTATATAGATCTTTACACATAGGTCCGACCTATGTATTGTGTGAAAGGTAATTCTTCGCAGCTGCGGTAGGTTGGGTAAAAATGCTAAAATACCCTAACTATGAGAACGGTGCGAATTGACGACTCTTGGCGACGAGCATTGGGGATAGAATTCCGCGCACCATATTGGGCGAGACTGACAGATTTTGTTAAGGGGGAGTACGGGCGTCAAGTGGTGTACCCAGTACCAAAAAATATTTTTCGAGCTTTTGATTTGTGCCCGTTTGCGCAAGTGCGGGTGGTGATTGTGGGGCAAGATCCTTACCATGGAGAGGGGCAGGCGAACGGCTTAGCTTTTGCGGTAAGTGAAGGGGTAGCTACGCCGCCCTCGCTCCGCAATATTTTTAAAGAGATTAGGCAAGATCTCGGTATTGAGCCAGACCCATCTCCTGATCTTTCTCGCTGGGCGGAGCAGGGAGTATTGCTGTTAAACAGCGTCCTGACCGTCCGAGCGGACGAGGCCGCTTCTCACCAAGGACAAGGCTGGGAACAATTTACCGATGCCGTTATTACCAAGCTGAACGCCGAGCGGGAAGGGATTGTCTATCTGCTCTGGGGTAACTACGCTAAGCAAAAAGGCGCCCATATCGACCGCACTAAAAACCTGGTCCTAGAAAGTGGACACCCGTCACCGCTATCGGCACGCTTTTTCCACGGCCACCATCACTTTAGTGAGACGAATAAATACCTGGAGGGACAAGGTGGGGTGGCGATTGATTGGCGGTAGGTTGGGCTATACGTTAGAATATTTTACGACTTCAAGTAGTATAGGTGGAAAGCGTCGCATTCGAAATACAGTAAGGGTGTAAACCCTTGGGGAGTTTGAGCTACTCCTGTCTGTTATATCATGGATGTACTTGTCAGCGACATAGGACCGTCCTATGTAATGCTGATTAAAGCCGGGGTGTATCTTCGCCAGTGGGTGAGGTCGGTAAATGTTCTTTCCACCATTGGCCGACAGTAACGCCGGTTACGGTACCGATAATAATGCCGGCGACAAATTCAGATAACCAGTGGGCGCTAAAAGAGATACCGATGCCGATATAAAAAGTATAGACGAGAGCTACCCAGCGGGTGAGGGGGCGGTTTTTACCAAGAAGAACGATGAGGGTGTCCACCATAGCAAAAGCTACCGTAGTATGGGAAGAGGGCCAGCCCCAGTAGACGCTTTGCTTTAGGAGGCCAAAGTTTCACTCGCGGCTGTAATTGATCAGTTGGTCAAAAATATCTGGCGGAACACGGTTGGTGAAGGCTTTGTAAATAGCGGAAATAACCCAGCCGACGGCCGCGGCTTGCATTAAAGCCAGTCCGTAAATTTCAGCAATTTTATCCCGTCGCCACCAGCCCAGAGCAATGAGGATTGGTGGTAGAAAAATAGGGATAATATAACCGGCAGGAATAGCGAGAGAGAAAAGCTGGTGAAGAGTTTGGTTTTGTACTGAAAGAAAATAATGCCAGTCTAAATTGGAAGCCGTAATGACGACAGTAAGGAGAACGGCCAGTAGATGCCAAAAAATATTACGCCCGACAAAAGAGCGTTTGAAATTATAGAGGAATGAGTTGGTGAAGTCTCTCATAGTAACAACAAACTACTTTTCAGTAGGTAAGTATAACAAAAGTTTAGAAATGGTTATTAAGACCTAGCCCTGAACTAGGAGCAGTACCTTAGTTGGATTTTAATAAAAGTGAAGGCCTTTGTGGTATTTGGGGGATGGAGGGTGGTCTAGACAAGTTGAGTTAGAATCCTTGAGTCTAGTCAATCTACCCGGGTGTATATATTTTGTTTTGTTTCGGATAAAAGAGGTGTCGCTACTACGCAGGAGTTAATATAGATTAATCTTATAAATAGTTAAATGTGAGGATAGAGCAACGTTAATTTGTTTTAAGATTCTCCTCTTTGGCTGCTATTTCCATAACATTAGCGCCAATTCTCTTGAGCTTGTCCCAATGTACGTTTTTTCCTCTAACATAATATACCCCCGTTCTTACGGTTACATAATTTTATCTTAAATCATGGTAAAATAAGCGCCATGTCGATTACTTTTTTATATGAAGCATTCACAGTGCTGTTCGTAGCGTTTGTTGCCTTTGATTTGCTCCTCTTTAATCGTCGAGCACATAAGCCGCATATTAGCTCCACTTTGCTTGAAGCTGGCTTAGCGGTAGTGCTAGCCGTATCTTTTGCGGCGGCGCTGTGGTTTTACGGATTTACTACGGAAGCTAGCACCTATTTAGCTGTCTATGTCACTGAAGCTATGTTGTCTTTAGATAACCTGTTTGTGATGTTGCTTATCTTTGGTTTGTTTAAGATTGAGCGGGAGTATCAGCACCGGGTGCTGTTTTTCGGTATTCTCGGAGCGATCGTATTTAGACTAGTATTTATTTTTGCTGGTGCTGCTCTAATTGAAACCTTTTCCTGGGTAATGTATCTTTTCGCTGCCTTCTTGGTCTTCACGGGGTTAAAAATTTTGATTAAGAATGAACATGGCGATGCCGAGGAGCTGAAAGAGAATCGAGTAGTAGC
This sequence comes from uncultured Patescibacteria group bacterium, assembly GCA_934699595.1. GTDB lineage: Bacteria > Patescibacteriota > Minisyncoccia > Phycocordibacterales > UBA918 > OLB19. Next base: position 424,457 of record CAKUWT010000001.1, on the reverse strand, counting down.
TTGGTTATATCGACGGATTCCTCACGTAAAGACGGGACACCATGAGCACTTTGTGGTGAAGTTGAATGGGCGTTGGGTGCTGACGATGTCAGCTTTTGCCTTGATTATGATTGAACTGAGTGACGTAGTCTTTGCGCTGGATTCCATTCCGGCGGCGTTTGCTATTACTCAAGACCCGTATATTATTTTGACAGCCAACGTAGCCGCCATTCTCGGACTCCGCTCGCTTTTCTTTGTGGTGGAGTTCCTTCTCGATAAATTACGTTTCCTGAACTACGGTCTTGGCTTAGTACTGGTCTTTATCGGTGGAAAATTCTTTGCTGAACATTGGTACGTCATTAGTCCTGGAGATTCTCTGCTCGTCATTCTCTCCATCTTGGCCATTGTTAGCGCATTTTCGGTAGCTATTCCGACCAAGGAGGTTGCGACCGTGTCGAAGTAGAAAAGAGTATAAAAATAAAGCGTCGCACTCTGAAAGAGTGCGACGTCATTTTGTCCCAAGATTGTCTCTTATTGGGAAGGGTTACTCTTGATAGAGATTGATGATGTGCTCGCGCAGTTCATCAACCGTATATTGACCGGTCGTCCAGAACACACATTGAACAAAACCCAGCCAGCGATTAAGCTTCTCTAGCATGGTGAGTGTCTCTTGGGGCGGCAGGAGATCGATAAGGGTTATAAACTTTTCTATTTTGGTGATCATATGACTCGCGTGGGCCAGAGCCTGATCAGTGGTTGGAGATGCTTGGTTGAGTGGATAACTGGTGGCACTGATGCCCTGTGCCATCAGTGCCAGTTTGTACTGATGACAGAGCCTCAACAGTGTCGGCATCTTAATATCTGAAGCCATGACTTTCCTCCATAGTTAAAGAACGATGAACAGAGATAATCTAGCAGGTTTCAATGTTTTTGCCAATTAATTAGTGCGCAAAGACAACGGCTGTTAGTGGGCAGTCTTTCGGCAGATTAGTCTTAAGAGTGCGATAGGCCTCATTCAGGGTGGTGCCGGTTGTATAAACGTCGTCGATTAGAATAATTTTTCCGGGTCCCACGGCAAGTAGTTTCTTTAAAGAGTTGTAATCAATGGCAAAAGCTCCATGAAGGTTTTTCTCACGTTCATCTTTCTTCAAACTGGTCTGAGGACGGGTGTGTCGTTGGCGGTGTAGAAGTGGTAGTAGACACTGTCTGTAACTAGTAGCTTTAATGACCTCAGTCACTTGGTTATAACCGCGCTCTTTTTCTCGTTGAGCAGAGAGGGGGATAGGGACTAGCCAAAAAGTTTCAGTTCCCCCGAGATCATTTTTCAACCAGGCTTGAAGTTGGTTGCCAAGTAGCTTAATCGCTAGTGGAGAGTGATGGAATTTGTTTTCCTTAATAAGTGCCCGTACTATAGGGTTCTGATAGTGGAAAAGTGAGTAATGTCCACCCGGAAGCTCATACGGTTGGTAGTTAGCGAGGACTATCCAAGTACTTGCTCTCCGAAGAATAATCTCTTCTGGACGAGGGGGAAAAAAGATATCAAGAACTACTTGCCAAATGTGCATGATTTCTCCTAGTATAATTTAATTTTATGCTAAAATAAAATACAAAGTAGATTTAGTATGGCCTTCGAAAAGTTTCTTTCAATATTCTCAAATAGTAAAACTACTGACGACGGTCGAGTTGTCGGTATCGATATCGGATCGTCCTCAATTAAGGTCGTTGAGTTACAAGATAAAAACGGTATCATTACACTCAATACTTACGGCGAATTACAACTTGGTCCCTATGAGGATAAGGTGGTGGGAGAAACAGCGTCGTTATCATCGGAAGCGGAAAGACAGGCGATGGTCGATATTTTGCGTGAGTCGGCAGTGAAAGCACAAAATGCCGTTTTTGCGATGCCGCTCGCCTCAAGTTTTGTGACCACAATGTCTTTACCGGCTCTGGAAAAAGAAGATGTGTCCTCACGGGTACGAGTAGAGGCGAGGAAGTATATTCCTGTCCCCATTTCTGAAGTGACACTTGATTGGGCTGAGGTGGATACTAAGGCAGCGGTCGGTAAGACCTCACGAGATATTTTAGTGGCAGCCATTCAAAATAATGCACTTAACCGCTTTAAAGTCTTGCTGGAGTCTCTTAACTTCGCCAAACCTCCGACAGAGATTGAGTGTTTCAGCACTATCCGGAGTTTGTATTCCGCCAGAACCCCCGACATAGCCATTATCGATATTGGTGCTCAGACTACTAAGTTCTACATAGTGCATGATGGGATGCTTCAAAGAATGTATCGCGTCAAGGACGGAGGTAGTAACCTGACGATACGTTTAGCTAAAGAAAAAGACCTTAGTTTTCTTGAAGCTGAGATTTTGAAACAAGGTTTAGATAAGGAGAGTGCTGATTTTCCGTTAGCTTTTCGACAAGCCGAAATTGGTCTTGGGCGCTCCTTGCGCGAATTCCGACAAGTGCTGGAGGAGTACGAAGCGCGCTCTGGAGCGGTGGTGAAACAGATTGTCTTAACCGGTGGCGCGGCTAGTTTTCCTGATTTAGATAGAATTGTGAACGAGGGAATGAGTCGAGAAGTTATTTTTGCCACGCCGTTTGACAAGGTCGCGTACCCAGCTTTTATGGCTGATACTCTTCAGGAAATTGGCACAATCTTCACTCCGGCCATCGGTGCCGCCCTTCGCTATTTTGAGTGAGATAGGTGATAAGTAGAATCTTCACCTCAGTTCTTACGGGTGCTTGCCCACCTGTCCACAGCACGTAGCTTATTTTTTAGCAAGTCAAAGCTATAATTGCTTTATGCCAGAAAACCCCAATCAAAGTTCCTTTATTCCAAGACAAAGTTCGCAAAAGACCAGTAAGCGCAGACGAGCCCAGACTAGCGTGATACCGTTGGTAGTAATCAGTACAGGTCTTTTTTTAGCCACCATCCTCGCTTCGGCCTTTGTCTTTTTTTATGGACGCTACGTCGATAAGACTTTTAATCAAGCTGTTGCCAATTTAGACACTGCCGCCACCAGCTTTAGTGATAAGGATATGCTTCGAGTGACCAGCTTTGATCGTCGTTTGAAACAGACGGGTAAATTGGTAGGGCAACACGTCTCTTTGGTGCAAGCACTAACACAGCTTGAGGAGAGTACAGTACGCTCAGCCAGATTTAATAGTATTGAGATCGAGAAGAGTAACGCTGGTATCAGATTAACTGGTGAAGTGGTGGCAGCAAATATTGATGCTTTAATCTTTCAGCGGAGTCCGTATCGACAGCAGATTGACCCAGTCCTCGGTCCAGTCTTTGGGGAAATTAGCTTTGGATCGACCGAAGCAGTTGACGGTGGATCTGCCGCCATCATCGATGAGGTAAGTTACTCATTAACGGTTGACCTAAAGCCTAGTAATATTGCTTACATCCCTGATTTGGAGCAGCAAACATTTACGATCAGTGATACTGATGAGGTGCTTGATGAAGAGAGTGGCTTTGAATTTGATGATGAACAAATTCCTGATAGCAGTGAACATTTAGAAGTTGATAATAATGATTAGTGTATGAAAGATTCTTCGGTAATATCAAAATTTGCGCTGATGGCTATCTCTGTAGCAATTTTTTTCCTCTACATCGTTCCTACTCTTAAAGAAATTGGCGTCACTCAAGATAATATTGCTTTGTATAATCAAGAGTTGACGAAAGTTAAGACTGTTAATGACCAGCTAGCTAATCTGTTGGCCCAAGTTAATTCTGTGCCTACAAGTAAGCAGCAAGATCTAATTACCTATTTGCCTGACGAGGTGGATTCGGCTAGTGTCATGAAAGACCTGAAGAACATCGCCCAACTCTCGGGAGTGGTGATTGAAAGTTTGACTTACGAAGAGGCTGACGATGTAATAAACTATAATGATGTTGAGAATTTGGACGATGAGGAGCTAGTAGCTCACGAATTTATTGTGAGCGGCAACGGTTTTTACGATAATATCAAAGATTATTTACGTAATCTAGAAAAAAATAAGTATCAGTTTGATATTGCTAATTTGATGATTGAAGCCAGTGATACTGGGGGCATTGACTTTGAAATCACGGCCAACGTATACAGTTTGAAGACCAAAAGCAGCCGATCATTATCAGTAAGTGATAGTCAAATTATTAGTGAATAAGAATCTTATATGCAGATAGTTAAAATTACTCTTACTGTTCTCACCTTGCTCTTGCTGCTAGCTGCTGGAGCATACTTCTTTATGCAGCGAGGAGGAGATGCTTTGTCATTAGAGACAAACCCAGTCTCAGTAGAGTTATTGTCTCGTACTCAAGTTTATATCAGTCGTCAGGCAGAATTACGTTCTATTACATTAGACACTAGAATCTTCGAAGATCCTCGCTTCAGTCTTTTGCAGTCATTTGAGACTCCGGTACCAGAACAAAATGTTGGTAAGAACAACCTGTTCTCACCTTACGACACTCGTGCCGCTGTGCCTAGAGTTGAAGTGAATGAAGATAATCAAGAGTAGCTATGGATATTTTACGATATCTAGTTTCTGAAGGGCTCTTAGAGGACAAAGCCATAGCGGAGCTGTCGCCTCTAATTGAGTCTCGGGAAGAGACAGTAGAGAGTGCGCTTTTAGCAGCAGGTGTGGACGCAAAAACCGTTAGCGGTTGGTTGGCAGGTTATTACCAGGTTCCAGCTTTTTTCATTAACGAAGACTTTTCTATCAATCAGGAAGTTTTAAACTATATCCCGGAAGAGTCGTCTTTACATTATCAGATTATTCCGTTGGGAGTGGAAGATGGAGTGTTGCAAGTCGGGACCAATAATCCCGATAATTTGCAGATTCGTGAGGTCTTGAATTTCATCAGTACAAAATATAATTTACCGTTCAAGATTTATTATATTTCTTCGGCTGATTTGCGCAGGGCTCAGAGTTTTTACGCTAACCTAAAAGGGGATGTCAGTGATGCCTTGGTATCACTTGAGGACCAGCTAGACGCTGACATTAAAGCTAAGCAGGCTGAAAGTCGAGGTGATAAGGTGCCAGAGATGGAGCATATCAAAGAAGATGCTCCGATTACTAAAATTGTTGCTACTATTCTGCGTTATGCCGTTGATGCCAAGGCTTCTGATATTCATATCCAGCCAGCTGATGATAAGGTCTTGGTTCGATATCGCTTAGATGGTGCCTTGACCACTAGTTTAGAATTGCCAAATAATACTAAAAATGCGGTGATTGCCAGGATTAAGATTCTAACCTCCACCCGCTTGGACGAGAAGCGTAAGCCACAGGATGGTCGCTTCTCAGCCACTTTCGACGGTCGGCAGATTGACTTTCGTGTCTCATTTTTACCGACCACCAACGGAGAGAAGGTGGTGATGCGTATTTTGGATGTGTCCGAAGGGGTTTCTCGTTTGGAGGATATTGGGGTGCGAAAAGCACATATTGATTTAATTAGAAGCGTCACTAAAGAACCCTACGGAATTGTCCTTATATCAGGTCCAACTGGTTCAGGAAAATCAACGACTTTACGCGCCATGTTGCATGAGGTTGATAAGTTGAGTAAAAACGTCGTTTCACTTGAGGATCCGGTGGAGTACAACATTGAGGGTGTTAGTCAGTCGCAGGTGCGTCCAGAAATTGGCTACACTTTTGCTAATGGACTGCGAGCAATTCTCCGGCAGGACCCTGACATTATTATGGTGGGTGAGATTCGTGACAAGGAGACGGCACAGCTAGCTATCCAAGCAGCATTAACAGGGCATCTAGTATTCTCCACTATCCACACTAATAATGCTATCGGAGTAGTGCCACGGCTAGTTGATATGGGGGTTGATCCATACCTGATTGCCCCTACTTTAAAATTAGCCATGGCGCAAAGATTAGCTAGGCGCATTAAACCAGGAACGGGTCAAGAAGAACCGATTAATACTGCCACCAGACACTTGATTGATCGGGCTTTTGCGACATTGCCCGCGAAGTATCGTGATGTAATTCCTGCGGGTAATACCTTACTAAAGCCAGTGGCGTCTCCAGGATCAGAGAGTGGTTTAAAGGGTAGAATTGCTGTGATGGAAACCTTGGAGATTACTGATGCCATTCAAGAATTAATTTTAAGTGGTGCCTCGGAAGAGAGGATATATGAAGTGGCGCGATCACAAGGATTTGTCTCTATGCAGGAAGATGCCATTATCAAAGCGCTTGATCACCAAATTCCTTACGAAGAAATGACTGCCTTTGGCACCCAAATCGGACTTGAGGCTTCTTATGATGAAGTGGAAGAATCTGTCGATAACCAAACTGAACAAGTCGCTGCACAAGCTATAATAGATATCAATGAAGATATTGTTAGTTGATGATGATGTATTTTTGCGCGACATGTACGGCACCAAGTTTAGTGACGCCGGTCACGTAGTTGTCGTGGCTGATGGGGGCAGTAGTGCTTTGCGAGAACTTAGTCAGGCCGATGACTTTGATGTGGTGCTTACAGACTTGATTATGCCGGGAATGTCAGGTACTGATTTGATTAACGCCATTAAGCAGGAGCTCCCTGAAATAGATACAAAAGTCACTATCATTGTGCTCTCTAATCAGTCGGAGGATGAGGCAGTGTTGGCCGCTCGGGAGTTGGGAGTGACTGATTATATTATCAAATCGCAGTTTATTCCTAGTGAGGTTGTAGCGAGGGTGGAGGAGATTATGAGCCGGTAAAACTATTTCTATGGCAGTCAATTATAAAAGTGAATTACAAGATTTGATAAAGTTGGTTATCGCCGAAGAGGCTTCTGATTTACACTTGGCCACTGGATCATATCCCACCATTCGAGTGAGCAGCCGCTTACTTCCGTTGGCTAATAAGCCGCTCTTGACAGAGGAGGATGTAGAGGGCTTTGCTGCCGCGCTGATGCGGAAGGATTTTTTTGAAAGACTGCGAACCCGTAATGAAATTGACTTCTCATTTGAAAATGAGCAAGGAATCCGTTTTCGTGGCAATGCTTATTACCAGCGAGGATATCTCAGTATCGCGCTACGCCTTATTCCCAATGTTATTTTGACGCTTGAGGAGCTGAATTTGCCCCCGATTCTCAAGAGCTTTACCGACCGTACTCAAGGTTTCTTTTTATGTGTGGGGCCAGTTGGACAGGGGAAGTCTACCACCTTAGCGGCTATGGTTAATCGTATCAATCAAGAGCGCGCTGACCACATTGTGACCATTGAAGATCCTATTGAGTATGTCTACACTCAAGAGAAAGCTCTTATCGATCAACGAGAAATCGGCATCGATAGTGAGAACTTTGAGACGGCTCTTAATGCTGTTTTTCGCCAGGATGTCGATGTGATTTTGGTGGGAGAGATGCGTAATGCGCAAACCATCGCTACGGCTGTTACCGCTGCGGAGACCGGTCACTTGGTTTTCTCCACACTACATACGAATGACGCTGCTCAAACCATCAACCGTATTATCGACTCCTTCCCGGCGGCTCAGCAAGATCAGATTCGGACCCAGCTGGCCTCGTCTTTGGTGGCGGTGTTCTCACAGCGTCTTGTACCACGGATTACTGGTGGGTTGGTGCCAGCCTACGAATTGATGGTGAACAACAGTGCGGTCGCTAACCTTATTCGTGAGAAGAGAGTGTATGAGATTTACTCCGTTATTGAGACAGGTCTTGAGTACGGCATGATCGACATGAACCGCTCTTTGGCACAGCTGGTACAAAATGGTGAGATTACGGTAGAAAACGCATTTCTCTATTCAAATAATCCTAAAGGTCTGGAGAGACTTATCTAGTAATAAGGCAATCAATAAACATGTTATTTAAATACAAAGCCATCGATAGTATCAACAGTCACCGTGAAGGGACTGTTGAGGCTGCAAACGTGGAGGCGGCGATCGCTGCCATTGAAAAGCGCGGGTACACGGTTACCGGGATTGATCCGATTGCGGAAAAGAAAAGCTTTTTAGATTTTGAGATAAATTTATTTAACTCCGTTTCTACTAAGGAGATAGTGATCCTCTCTCGCCAAATTGCCACTTTATTTGAGGCACAGGTATCTTCTCTGCGCATTTTTCGGCTGCTGTCAGCTGAGATAGATAATAAAGCCTTGAAGCTTATTTTAAATGACGTAACAGAACAGTTGCAGGCGGGTAGCTCTATTTCGCGTGCTATGTCTGGACATCCAGAAGTGTTTTCATCATTTTATGTGAACCTGGTGCGGGCAGGTGAGGAGTCGGGTTCTCTTGAGAGGTCATTTAATTACCTGGCTGATTACCTTGACCGCTCCTATGAAGTGACTAGTAAGGCTCGGAATGCTTTAATTTATCCAGCTTTTGTCATCGGGGTGTTCTTCATCGTAATGGGATTAATGTTGACAATGGTGATTCCAAAAATCGCCGCTATTTTGACTGACTCAGGACAAGAGTTACCGATTTACACCAAAATTGTGATTGGTCTCTCGAACTTTTTCGTTGATTATATTGGCTTTATTTTGGTAATTCTCAGTGCAGCAGGGACGGGGTTATGGTATTTTATGAGGACGCCAGTAGGAAAGAGAACTTTTGATGAAATTATTATCAATATTCCTTACGTAGGCGATTTGCAGCGCAAATTAATCTTGACACGGTTGAGCGATAACTTGTCAACTATGTTAAATAGTTCTATTTCTATCGTGCAAGCACTGGAGGTAACCAGTGACGTGGTAGGTAATCTAGTTTACAAAGAAGTATTAGATAGTGCTATTGAAGAAGTAAAGTCTGGACGCTCTTTTGCGGACGCAATTTCACAATACCCAGAAATTCCTGGTATTTTTGCGCAGATGGTGAAGGTGGGCGAGGAGACTGGTTCGATGGGAAAGATTATTAAAACCTTGGCTAATTTCTATCAGCGAGAAGTTAACAACGCTATTGATACTTTGATTGGTTTGATTGAGCCAGCCATGATTGTATTGCTTGGTTTAGGGGTTGGTGTGTTATTGGCCTCAGTCTTGATGCCAATTTACAGCATGACCTCAACGACGCTGTAGATAGTGCATTGTTAATGTAAAAACCACCGGTCACACCCTCAAGATGTGGCCGGTGGTTTTGGTTAGCAGTAATATTTATCGGGCGTAACTAATCACTCTGGTCTCGCGAATGACATGTACTTTAATTTCTCCTGGATAATGTAGCTGGGTTTCAATACTAGTAGCGATGGTTCGGGCTAGGGTGTGCATCTCTAATTCACTGAGAGCAGCCGGATCAACCAGGACACGAATTTCTCGTCCAGCAGCAATTGCGTACACTTTCTCCACACCAGAAATGGTCGCCGCTAGGGCCTCCAATTCTGCTAGTCGCTTAATGTAGTTTTCTAAAGAGTCGCGTCGTGCTCCGGGACGGCTACCAGAAATGGCATCTGCTACCTGCACTATAATCGCTTCCGGAGTCTCATAAGGATACTCTTCGTGGTGGGCACGCATGGCCAATATTACCCTCTCGTCCACTTGATATTTTTGCAGAATACGAATACCGATGTCTACATGAGTGCCTTCAACTTCTTGGCTAACAACTTTACCGATATCATGCAACAGAGCTCCAGCTTTAGCTATGGCGACATCCGCACCGACTTCTGCGGCGATGATGGCTGCAAGGTGAGTCATTTCGACTGAGTGCGTTAACACATTCTGTCCGTAGCTGGTGCGGAAATGTAGGCGGCCGAGAATGGAAACTAGGTCGGGATGAAGATTGGTGACGCCGGTATCGTAGCAAGCTTTCTCGCCAGCCTCTTTAATGACAGCAGCTACTTCCTGACGGGCCGTCTCGACTACTTCTTCAATGCGAGTGGGCTGGATACGACCATCTTTTAGCAGGGTCTCTAGTGCGACACGGGCAATTTCTCGTCGTACTGGATCAAAGGAGGAGAGGACGATGTAGCCGGGAGATTCGTCTACCAACACATCCACTCCAGTGGCACGCTCGAAGGCTCTAATATTACGTCCTTCCTTACCAATAATCTTCCCCTTACTCTCTTCTGAAGATATTTCTACATGGCTAGTAACTAGGCTGGGGGAGAGATTGTTCCCTAGGCGATGAATGGCTGATAAAAGAATATCATTAGCCTTGGCGGTGAGTTGCTCAGTGTTGAAACGCTCAATCTTTAATAGGTGAGCGTTGAGATCAGACTCACGTTCTCGGGCAATCTTTTGTGAGAGCTGTTCGAAAGCTTCCTCTTTAGTGAGTCCAGCTACTGTTTCCAGTTCTTGATCAATTGTTAAGCTGCGTTCGTCAAGACGATTTTTCAAACCTTTAATCTCCTCAACTTTCTGTTGGAGAAATTCCTTTTGAGAATCGTTCTCGATTTGACGAGTGTCTAGTAACTCCTCACGCTTGAGGAGGTGTAGTTCTTTTTGTTGCAGACTATCGTGACGCTCACGGTACTCTGCTTTAGCATCAGCCTCTAGGGTAGCGGCTTTAATTTCGGCTTTCTCAATAATTTTATTAGCAGCCTCCTCGGCTTGAAGTAGTTGAGTCTTGACTCTAATTGCAAGGGAGTTTTTTTGTAGCAAACTTCGGTAGTAATAAAGGTAGTAACCTATACCTACACCAAGGAGCACCGCCGATACTAGAAAAAAGGGGCTAGTCGGGGGCATAATCGTTAAGGTCTTAAAATTCAATAAAAATCGTTCAAATACGGTCAGGCAGCCTGTCGATAAAGTCATTCAGGACGCTTATAAAATAGTACCAGTAAAAATACTGGTTGTAAATAAGAATTAGCCAGGCGGACCCTGAGGGGTCCGCCTGGCTAATCAGTTTTGTCGGGGGATCTTAGCGGTAGATATTATCGACAATACCGTATTTCTTGGCTTCTTCAGCATCCATAAAGAAGTCCCGGTCTACGTCTTGTTCGATTTTGGATAGTTTTTGGCCGGTAGCTTTAGCTAACATCTTGTTTAGCTTCTCACGGGTTTTAAGAATGTGTCTTGCAGTAATATCAATATCAGAAGCTTGTCCATACGCGCCACCAGAAGGTTGATGAATCATTACTTCAGCGTTGGGTAGAATAGAGCGTTTGCCCTTAGCTCCTTGAGATAGAATCAGAGAGCCCATGGAGGCAGCCATACCGACACAGACCGTGGCGACATCTGGTTTGATGTGGTGCATGGTGTCAATAATAGATAGTCCGGCTGTGACGCTACCACCAGGTGAGTTGATGTATAAGAAAATATCTTTCTTTGGATCCTCGGCTTCTAAGAAAAGCAGCTGTGCCACTAGGAGGTTAGCCATATAGTCTTCGATTGGTCCGGTGACAAAAATAATCCGTTCCTTGAGTAGTCGTGAATAAATATCATAAGCACGCTCACCACCTTGGGTTTTTTCGATTACCATCGGCACCAGAGCACTTCTTTCGGGTTGTAGTTTCATAGTTGTATAGTTTAAGTTAAGGTGAAAAGAATTTTTAGACAGAAATACCGTAACGACCTCATCTTAACAAAAATAACCTGGTTAATAAAGCAGTTTGATCGTTTGGATAAAAAGGTAATAAGCCCTCTTTTTTAGAGACATGAGCTGCTATAATTGAGCGAAGTAAACACATATTTATGTACTCGGTAGTTTTTTTACTGTTCACTTTTATCTTTGGCTTAATTATCGGCAGTTTTCTAAACGTGCTAATTTATCGTCTGCATACCGGCAAGTCTCTCGGAGGGCAGTCGCACTGCTTATCATGCGCCCAACCACTCTCTTGGTATGAATTAGTACCTGTTTTTTCTTACGTGGCTCTAAGAGGACGTTGTCGGACTTGCGGATCGTTCATACCGTTGCGCTATTTGTGGGTGGAGCTCACGACAGGTTTGTTATTTGTGGCAGCGGCGGTATCGTTACCGCTGCATTTTTGGTGGGCAGCATTTTTGGTCGTATCTATTTTGGTTGTAATTACAGTTTATGATTTACGACACTTGATTATCCCAAATGGACTAGTTCTGGTTTTGTCAGCAGTCGCCGTTAGCTATCGCTTACATGAAGGCTATTTGTTAGGTGACTATTTTACCATTATAAAAGAAGCGGCCCTTAGTGCCGCAGTGGCTGGATTACCACTTTTGTTTATTGTGGGTATTTCTCGGGGACGCTGGATGGGATTAGGGGATCCGAAACTGGCCTTCGTTTTGGGATTATTTTTGACCTGGACTCAGTCCTTGTCTCTACTACTACTGTCATTTTGGAGCGGTGCGGCTCTCACTCTCCTTTTCCTGGGAGGACAACGAATAGTAAAAGCGGGGAAAAAACGATTACTCTTTTCGCGTCGGCAGCTTACAATGAGGAGTGAGGTTCCATTCGCTCCGTTTCTGGTATTGTCTTTTCTGCTGGTGTGGTTCTCGGGTATTGGGATTACGGATATTCTAAATATTTTTAATTATGTTACTTGGTATTAGTTCTTTTAATAAAGTCCCACGACCGATGATTATTCGGGGTAATAATGGACAAGGTTTTACTTTGGTGGAACTTTTGGTGGCAATTTCTATCATGACTTTGGTAACATCGGTTGTACTCATGAGGCACCAGTCCTTCAATCGTTCCATACTACTACGCAACCAGGCATATGATGTTGCTTTGACTATCAGACAAGCACAATTAATGGCTGTGAATTACACTGGCGACCAGACTTCGAAGAACCAAACCTATGGAGTAAGGGTTGATAAAACGACCAACCAGTACTTTGTCTTTTATGATGTCAATAATAATAAAATCTATGACTCTGGGGACACTGTAATTGGCATGGTTAAGACTTTAGACCGGCGTTTTAATTTTTATTGGATTAAAGCTGCTACTGCGGATGATATCAATAGTGTTGATATTACTTTCACCAGGCCGTTGTTGGACGCTAATTTTGTAGTCCATCCGTCTGGAGGCGGGTCTGTAGCCAGGCCAGGGCCTCTGAAAATGTTGATAGAAATCAGCGGCAGTGGTGGCGCTGCAGGAAAAACTAAAATGGTCGAGGTAATTAGTAGTGGTAGTATATCAGTAATTGATGAAAAATAGCATGATTCACCACCAGAAATTTTCCCCGAGAGGCTTCACCCTAATAGAGATGTTGGTGGCCCTAGCGCTGTTCTCAGTTATTATTACTATTGTGGTTGGTAGTTTTCTTAGTTTGATTAGCTTTAACCAGGCCACAGACTCTGATCGGCTGGTGATGGATAATCTAGTGTTTGCTCTTGATGGTATGACAAGGGATTTTCGTTCTGGTACTTATTATTACTGTGGTACGGGAGCGAGTTCCTTGCCAGTGTTTAGCAATCCACAAAGTTTAAATAAGACTACTAGTGACTGTTTCGGCCGCGGTTCAGCTCCTGCCAACAGTCTCCATGGTGTATCTGTGATTGAATCGGGGACGGCCAACAAACGAATCACCTATTATCATGACCCGGTTCAAAAGACCATCATGCGTAAGGTGGCTAATGGGGCGGCACAAAGGATTATTTCTGAAGGAGTCAGTGTGGATAAGGTTTTTTTCTTTGTAACTGGATCAGCCACTCTTGAAACCGACCCTTCTAGGAATACGATTCAGCCGACTGTTACTATCGTCCTAGAGGCTTCTCTAGCTGATAGTGTGGACGCTTATCCAATACAGCTACAAACCACAGTAACTCAAAGATCTTTAGATATATGATTAATTACCAAAGAAAAAATCCCGGCTTTAGTTTGGTGGAGGTGTTGGTAGCGACCTCGATCTTACTATTGATAATTGTGGGGCCAATGACAATGATCGTAAGGATGAATAATAGTGATCGTTTGTCCAGTGAGTACTCAGTAGCGACTTCGATGGCTCAAGAGGGGGTGGAGATAGCTACTGCAGCCAGAGATTACCGCTACTTGGTTTACTTTAATCAACTGATCTACGGAGGAGGGGTGCCAACTTATCAGCCTTGGCAGAACCTATTAGTGGATTCTGGTTTTTCTGCCTGTATGACCACGAGCGGTTGCAGGATGGAAATGGGTAATGATGCCACGACGGGCAACATTATCGTAGCGGCATGTAATGATGCTGACCCAGACAGCTGCCGCCTCTATAAAAGGACAAGTATGGGAAGTGAGCGGTCTTACTTTACCCACACTACACTGGGGTCCGATCAACGTACCCCGTTTGTACGAAAAATTTATTTTCATCGGACGCCAGCGACCGGAAAAGTTCAGTCAATCCGGGTAGAATCTGTGGTGACATGGCGGACCGGCTCACTGATTAGTGGTCAGTCAGTAAAAGCTACTAGCTACCTTTATAATACTTATGACACGAATTAAACAAGAAAATACAACCAAAGGCTTTGCTCTATTGATGACCCTAATTGTCCTTAGTGCGGTAATTGCCATCACCCTTTCTTTGGTGGAACTATCTCTCAACAAAATAAAGCTAGCTGTTGATACGCGCGATGCCGAAGTAACTTTCCACGCTGCTTCAGCAGCCCTAGAGTGCGGTATTTATTCGCGGAATAAAGAGCCAAACAAATACATCGATTGGGTAAGTGGTCTAGGTAGCGCTCCGCGAATCAATTGTATGAAAGTGGTAAATATGTCACCGTATAAACTTCCAGAGAAGAAAACGATACCAAGTGCTGGTGAGGTTAAAAAATTCACTTACCAATTTGCCACCGATGTCGATGGTGACGGTGCAAATGACTCCTGTATCTATATTGAGACCCATATTATTGACGCTAAGTACGCCGATATCACTGAGAGTGATATTAGTAGCCTGGAACCAATTGAGTGTAAAAATGGTTCAGTTTGCACCGTAGTGGTAGCGCGAGCCTTTAACCGTAGTTCTTGTACAGCTGTGCCACCGCCTGGTCAGGTGGAAATTATGCGAGAGCTATCTGCCGTCTTTTAGTAATTGGTGCTAAAATGGAATCGCATATGGCGATACCAAAGAGATTAAAAAAACTCCAGGATTTAGTGGCTTACCATCAGCGGCGCTACCACGAGGAGGATGATCCAGAAATTAGTGATGCGGCTTATGATGACCTTGTTCAGGAGTTGGCAGTACTTGAGAGGAAGTACGGAGTTGGTCGAGAGAGCGTCTCGGTAAAGGTCGGCGGTCGACCTCAGACTGCTTTTACTAAAGTTACGCACACGGTGCGGCAATGGTCTTTTGATAACGTTTTTTCCTTTACGGAGCTGCGCGCTTGGGAGAATCGGGTAGAGAGGTTGCTAAAAACTGCAGATTTAGAAAGTAAGCTGCGGTATGTGGCAGAGCATAAAATTGATGGTTTAAAGTTGGTATTGACTTATGAACGGGGTAAGTTACTGCACGCGGTTACGCGGGGTGATGGCGTTGTGGGGGAAAATGTTACCCACACAGCCACTACCATTAGGAGTCTGCCACTAGTCTTAAAGCGGCCGGTGGATTTGATTTGTGTTGGTGAGGTGTGGTTGCCAAAAAAAGAATGGGAGAGACTGAACGTGGAGCGAGCCGCCGCAGGGGAGGAGCTTTTTGCTAACCCGCGTAATGCGGCGGCGGGGACGCTTCGGCAGCTTGATTCAGGGGTAGCAGCCAGGCGTGAATTGGCTTTCTATGCTTATGATGTAGATAAGTTTTCTTCGCAACAGACTGGGCTAAAGTTGCCTATGAGTCAGTGGGAGGAATTGAAGTTACTCAAAGATCTGGGTCTGCCTACTAATCCCTATCCGAAACTTTGTCAGAATCTAAAGGCGGTGGAGGAATTTTATCAGACTTGGCTTAAGGAACGTGTCACGTTGCCTTACGAAATAGACGGCGTAGTCATTAAGGTTGACAGTGCTGAGCAGCAAAGACAACTTGGTTACACCGCCAAAGCGCCCCGCTTTGGAGTAGCCTATAAATTTCCAGCTGAACAAGCTACCACAGTGGTGGAGGCCATTGATTTGCAGGTAGGTCGCACGGGAGTAGTGACACCGGTCGCGCATCTCCGACCAGTTCGGGTGGCGGGCTCAACTGTGGCTCGCGCCACCTTGCACAATGCTGATGAAATTGCTCGCTTGGACGTACGAGTTGGAGATACTGTGATTCTGGAAAAGGCGGGTGACATTATTCCTAAAATTATTAAGGTGTTGCTGCCGTTGCGTCCAGACGGGACTAAACCCTATCGTTTTCCCAAAAAGGTAATGGCGTGTGGTGGAGACGGCTCTATTGAGCGTCGTCCTGGGGAGGCAGCTTACCGTTGTGTAGAAATGTCCTCACCTAGTTTGAATCAGGAGAAGTTACGTTATTTTGTCAGTAAACCCGCTTTAAATATTGACGGCTTTGGTGAGAGAAGTATTGTGCAGTTATATGAAGCTGGCCTCGTCCAGACTTATGCTGATATCTTTAAGTTAGCCGCTGCCGATTTTTCTGGACTACCTGGATGGCAGGAAACTTCAGTCAACAAACTACTAAAAAATATTGCCAGTGCGCGCACGGTACGTCTCGAGAGGTTGCTGGTGGGATTATCGATTCCACAAGTGGGTAGTGAAACAGCTATTTTATTGGCAAAACATTTTACGTCTCTTAATGAGATTAAGGCCGCTTCGGTTGAATCGTTGGTGAATATTGAGGGAATTGGCCCGATTGTGGCTAAAGAAATTAGTGACTGGTTTGCCAACGTTAAGCACCAAGAAGAACTAGACAGTTTGTTGCCCTACCTGAATATTCAAAATAACCAAGAGCGAGGTTCACAAAAACTACAAGGACAAACTTTTGTCTTGACTGGTACCTTACCAAACCTTTCTCGTGATGAGGCTAAAGAAATGATTCGCCAAGCCGGTGGACAAATAACTAGTGCTGTCTCAAATAAAACCAATTATCTGCTGGCTGGAGAAAAAGCGGGAAGTAAATTGGTCGCGGCCAAAAAAGCACAGGTCAGAATCATTGATGAAGCGGAGTTTTTGCGTATCTTAAAGTAAGAGTGTAAGATATGGCTATGACAAAAGAGGAAATACTACATTTGGCCACTTTGGCTAGGATTGAACTTACTGACGAAGAAGTCTTGACTTTTGGCAACGAAATTGAAGCCATACTTGGTTATGTAGAGAAAGTACAATATTTAGCCAAGGGAATAGAAGAGGTGGAAATTTTACCACCATTACGGAATATCTTACGGACTGATGAGGTCACCAACGCGGCAGATGAGTATACAGAAGCCATGATCTCAATGGCACCTAAAAAAACGGATCGTTTTGTAGAGGTGCAGAAAATTATTCCTAGCGATGCCTAGTCAGGCTAAATAAATATGGATAGTCAATCATTTCGAGAACAATTTTTAACCGGTATCCTTACTCCCACGCAGGCTTTAGAGGCAGCTTTCGTCATTATCGAAAAAGACAATCCTGATATTAATGCTTTCCTACATACCGATAAAGAAGCCGCTTTAGCGGCAGCGGCTGAGGCTACCAAATTGTATGCTGAGAAAGGTCGGGATACACCACCTTTGCTCGGAGTGCCGGTAGCAATTAAAAATAATATTTTGATGAGAGGGAGGATGGCTACAGGTGCTTCAAAGATGTTAGAGAATTACGTAGCCAGCTACGATGCGACAGTGGTTAAAAAAATGAGTGAGGCGGGCGCGATTATTATTGGCGACACTAATATGGACGAGTTTGCGATGGGTGGTTCCACCGAAAACTCCGCATTTGGGGTGACTAAAAATCCTCTAGATCGCACTCGTATTCCTGGCGGCAGCTCTGGCGGGTCGGCGGCGGCGGTGGCGATGGGCGCGGTGCCGTTAGCGCTCGGTACCGATACGGGCGGCTCAGTCAGGCAGCCGGCAGCCTTTTGTGGTTTGGTCGGGTTAAAGCCGACCTATGGCTCTGTCTCTCGTTACGGAGTGATCGCCATGGGTTCTAGTCTTGATCAGGTTGGTCCAATTACTCGTACGGTGGCAGATGCAGAGCTGGTACATCAGATTATCTCCGGGACAGATAAGTACGACGCTACCACTATTTTACCGGATACATATGGTGAAGTGACAGTGCAGACAGTTTATAAAATCGGAGTGCCGAGAGCTTTCTTAACTGGTGAGGGGGTAGCTACTGAGGTGCAAGAAACCTTCGCTAGTCATTTAGAGGCCTTACAAAAGGCTGGTCACGAGATCGTCGATATTGAGTTGCCGTTATTTGAGCAAGGGCTACCAGCCTATTACGTGACAATGTTGGCAGAAGTGTCTTCAAACCTGGCCCGTTACGACGGTATTCGTTATGGGTTAAGTGTGGATGGCGATAATCTTTTGGATATCTACCAAAAAACACGTGCCGAGGGATTCGGTCCTGAGGTAAAGAGACGTATCTTACTCGGCACCTATATGCTATCCGCAGGATTTTTTGATGCTTACTATAAATCAGCTGAGAAGGTGCGCAGTGCGATGCGCCGAGAGCTACAAGATATTTTTCAAGAGGTTGATCTGATTGTGACGCCGACCACGCCAACGCCAGCTTTTGTTTTTGGGTCGCGACCAGATCCTCTTTCAATGTATAAGCAAGATATCTTTACTGCGCCGGTTAATCTCACAGGGGTGCCCGCCCTGACTATTCCTGCTGGTAAAACGACAGTCCTGGATACAGGTAAGGAGCTGCCGATTGGAGTGCAGTACATTGCTCCATGGGTCGGTGAGAAAAGACTTTTTGCAATTGGTAAACAGCTGTACGACGCTAATCTTTAGGAAGTAGTTTATAATGGTTGGTAATTATGGATGAAGGGATTACCACTATTGAGGGAGTATCAGCCAGCGGCACTATTATCGAGCAGGCGACCACGTCTGTTCCGACCGGTATCGGCATTAGCGGTCCAGATTTTTTGACGCCAATTCTAAAAGCGATTTTTGGTGGCGGAGACAGCATCGCTGGTCTTTTTGCTGGCGGGGGATTAATCGGAATCATTTTTGCAGTACTAGCATTCATCTGGAATATTTTTGTTTTCTTGGCATTTATTTTAGCGCTACTCTTTTTATTTTTATATATTTACGCCACTACTAAAAAGAAAATTATCACTGATTTGATGGCTGAGGAGCTGAGGCAGCGGGAGACTGCCTTTGCTCGCACTGGCACCGCCCGCACTTCATCAGTTCAGTTTGTAGCTATGAAAGAACGGGTCGGTTCAGATAATCCAAGTGACTGGAAGTTAGCGATTATTGAGGCAGATATTCTTCTAGAAGAAACTTTGCGTGAGCGTGGGTTCCCCGGTAACTCAATTGGTGAGCGGTTGCGAAATATTACACCGGCTAATCTGACTTCCGTGGATGACGCTTGGGAGGCACATAAGGTTCGCAATCAAATCGCTCACGCTGGTGCTGACTTTGTACTAACTCAGAAGTTAGCTAATGAGACAATGATGAGGTACGAACGAGTTTTTAATGAGTTGGGGATTATTTAGAAATTGGACAAAGGGTAAATTAGTTGCTATATTAAAAAAGTCCAAAATGATAGCGGGGTGGAGGAGACGGTACCGAGCAGGAAAGTCTCATGAGCCTCCCGAGATAGCAGTAGTTATTTTAAGAAACAAAGTTAATAAATTATAGCGGGGTGGAGGAGACGGTACCGAGCAGGAAAGTCTCATGAGCCTCCCGAGATAGCAGTAGTTATTTTAAGAAACAAAGTTAATAAATTATAGCGGGGTGGAGGAGAGGTACCTCGGGAGGCTCATAACCTCCAGACCCCGGTTCGATTCCGGGCCCCGCGACAAGAAAAAGAAAACCCAGCCTAGGCTGGGTTTTCTTTTTTGTCACCGTCATTTCTCAAAGTAACGACAATGACTTACAATATCCTGGTATGCAATGCGTCATCTTAGCAGCGGGTAAGGGTACTCGTTTACTTCCACTGACTGAGAATACCCCTAAACCCTTGGTAGCAGTGGCTGGTCGGCCACTTCTTGACCATATCGTGTCTGCATTACCAAGTGCGGTGGATGAGCTGATTATCGTTGTTGGCTATCTGGGTGAGCAGATCATTGAGTACTGTGGTTCAGAGTACTTTGGTCGACCGGTTACTTATGTTGAGCAGGTCGAGCAAAAAGGTACCGCTCACGCTCTTTGGCTTTGTCGGGATTTATTGAGAGGCAGGTTCTTATTTATGTTTGCCGATGATATTCATGGTGCAGCGGATATCTCGCGCTTAGTTTCCTATAGTCGGGGATTGTTGGCGATGCCAACGGAGGCGCCAGAAAAATTTGGTATTATTGTCCGCCATCCAGACGGAACTTTGGCAGAGTTTGTCGAGAAGCCTTCTCATCCACCTTCCAACTTAGCTTCCACAGGAGTGATGGTTTTGGATACGCACATTTTTGAGTTCTCAATTCAGAAGGAGATTAACGGTGAGTATTTTTTAACCGATGTTGTGGCTGAGTATGCCAAAAAATACCCCCTAGCAGTGGTAGAAGAGAAGCTTTGGCTGCCAATTGGCTATCCAGAAGATATCTCCCTAGCTGAAGAGTATTTACAGAGACGGATAAGTAGTTAGGGGGAGTATAATTGAAAAAAACAGTATTTATGATAACCTGTGAAGACTGTCGATGTAGCTCAGTTGGTTAGAGCGTAGCACTCATAAAGCTAAGGTCGGAGGTTCAATTCCTCCCATCGACACCATCTACGCAGCAGAATTTCATTACGTCGCCGCTGAGGGAATGAACAACTAAACTTTGTCAGGAAGAAAACAGCGTGGGACGCTGTTTTCTAGGAATTGAAGCCTGATTGAGATATTTTTAAGGCAACAGCCGAAAGAAATATCCAATTGGGGTACTGAACCTGTAAGGTTCAATTCCTCCCATCGACACCATTCTACTTACTAAGTTTTAGTAAGTCACCAAACTTTAGGTAATAGTCCAAACAGTTATCCCCCAGCCGTGTCATCACCAACGGACAAATGAGGGGGTAGGGGGACTATACTATTAATACAATAGTTATTAATCTTCCTACTGTCTCATGTCACTGATTACCGTCCAACGAAAAATTAAAAAGTCCTACTACTTTTTTGCTGTGGGGTTGTTGCTCTTGTTACTGAGTGCAATACTGCCGTTCTTAAGTTGGGGTGGAACGGGAGATGTTATCGTGGTTTCAGACTCGACTGAATTAAGAACCGTTCTCGTCAACGCTACGGGTGGGGAAATTATTAAACTGCAACCAGGAGAGTATAGTTTGGAACTAAACGATAAGTATGACACTTTATCAAAGTTTAATCAGGAAATTACAATCACTTCTAATGATCCTGATAATCTGGCAATCTTTACTAGGGTTGATCTAGTTGGTGTCACGCACCTTACGATTGATAGGGTAAGATTTAATTATACCTTTGTGGATACTGATGGTGACCCTCTAAACAAAAGACCTTTTACTATTAGTAAAGGTTTTAAGGAGGGCGGGGATGATAGCAGTCGTTATAGTCAAGATATTAAAATTAGAAACTCTATTTTTGACGGGGACAATGCTAACGGGACAGGTGACCCTGCCATGGACGACCATGCGGTCGGTATTGGACTCAGCGTTAGTAGTACCACCAGAATTACTATAGAAAATAATACTTTTCATACCTGGTACCGAGGAGCTACTTTTTCTGACGTTCATAACTTGAATCTTGTTAATAATGAAGTTACTGATATACGCTCTGACGGTTTTGACTTCGTTTATGTTACTGACGTTTTAATTGAAAGTAATTATATTTACGATTTCCAGAAACGACATAGTAGTGATATTTCTCATGCGGACTATATTCAATTCTGGACCACTAACACCTCTCTTCCCTCCGAGCGCGTCACGATTAAAGACAACTCCCTCTATAGTGGAGACGGTTCCTGGACACAGTCTATCTTTATTCGCAATGAAGTTGTCGACACTGGTCAGTTCGGAGAGGAGATGTTTTATAGGGATTTTACTATTACTGGCAACTTGATATACAATGGTCACTCACATGGGATTACTGTGGGGGAGGTTGATGGATTAGAAATCTCTAACAATACCCTGCTCAAGAATTCAGGGGTTTATTCACCCATTTTGGGAGTTAGTCCTAGGATTAATATTGCAACTAGTTCACTCAATGTTGTCGTTAAAAATAATATCTCCCCTGGTATTACAGCTGCAGTGAGTGGTTGGGATATTAGTGATAATATCATTGTCCAAGACACTAACAGAGACAGTCTCAACCATTACCACAATCTTTTCATCAATGCCCTTCCTGGAGCACCTTACTCAGACATTCCTGCTCTTCAAGCCATCCCTGGAGGTCCTGCCGATGGCTACGGATCTCCTTTTACACAGTTCAATGACAATCCCGAAAATCTTGCGGTAATTGTCCGTTACGATCAGATTGCCAACACTACCGACACTTTCAACTTCAGTGGTCAATACACTAGAAACAGTGCTGGTGTCGTAGCCGATTCTGGCGCTAACTACCAGTGGGATTTTGGTGATGGTACTACTGCTACTGGCTTAAACATCAATAATAAGAAGTTCAATGTTGCCGGGACCTATATTATTACCTTAACTGTGACCGCTGGAGACGAGACGGCGGTGGGGAGAAGCGAGGTTTATGTTCCAGTTTCTCAACTGCTTGATATTAGGGCTGGTGCTGATGGTATTGCTGATCATTCTGTTTACGAAAGTCAAATGCCAGTTGTCTCGACAGAGTTGGTGGACGGTAGGTGGGCAAACGAAATAAATACCACAACAGCTGTAGCTTTCGACAGAACTAAAGTTGGTCAAATTTTTGGCATGACAGATTTTACTTATGAATTGGATGTGAAACCAATTGGGAGTGGAGGTAAGGGTACTATATTTAAAAAACATGTGGACACTTATATCCGTATAGATAATTCGGGACGTTTTGTATTTGAATTTAAAACTACCGCTGGAACTAGTACCATAATACTAAAATCGTCTGCAGTAAATTTTAATGAATGGCATAAAGTCAGGGCCTCTTATGATGCTGATCTAGGAGAAGCTAAGTTGTTTGTTGATGACTTGGAACCAATAATACAAACCGGATTATCGGGTAATACTTTGGGTGTGCAGTCCTGGAATCCTGGTTTTGGTGAAAACATAACCCTCTCCGAGAGTTTTATTGGGTATATTTCCCGTTTTCAGGTTTGGAATACTGCTTACCCTGAAGATCAGGTTGTTCCAGAACCCGCCTTATCGTTAACGGTAGATAACTTAAGTATTGAAACTGGCGAAACCACCTCTCTGTACTGGGAGGGGAGTAACATAAACACCTGTATCGCCAGTGGCGGTTGGTCTGGAACATACGCTACTTTTGGTGGCCCAATAAATGTCTCGCCAACTGAGACTACCACTTACACCCTGGCATGTACTGGGGATTATGGTCCCATAACTAAAACCGTGACGATTATCGTTACTGAACCAAGTCTAACTAACCAACCACCCGTTATTACCAGTACCACCGCCACCCCCTCCACCCTCACTCTCCCCACCAACACCAGCACCCTCACCACCAACGCCACCGACGAAGACGGAGATCCTCTCACATACACCTGGACCCGCACCAGTGGTGACGAGACCGGCGTCTCCCTCA
Organism: uncultured Patescibacteria group bacterium; assembly: GCA_934699595.1. Lineage (GTDB taxonomy): Bacteria > Patescibacteriota > Minisyncoccia > Phycocordibacterales > UBA918 > OLB19. The sequence goes on along the minus strand of CAKUWT010000001.1, from coordinate 401,008 downwards.
CCAACGCTAACCAAGCTACTGCCACCGCTACTTTTACCAAAGCCGGCACCTACACCTTCACCGTGAGCGTTAGTGATGGCACAGACACTGTTACCGATACCGTCACCGTCACCGTTAATTCAGCCCCTCTCCCTCCCACCACCACCCTCACTCTATCTAATAATCCTATCGAAACCGGAGACAGCACCACACTCTCCTGGAACTCCACCAACACCACCAGTTGTACCGCTTCTGGTAACTGGTCTGGTACCAAAGCCACGACAGGCACCGAGATCATCACCCCCAGTACCGCTGGCACTTATACATACACCCTGGCTTGTACCGGCACTGACGGTACCGATACCAAAAGTGTTACCCTCACTGTCTCAGACCCAGACCCCGGCACTCCAGACCCAGACCCCACCGTCTCCCTTATCGCCACTCCTAGCACTATCACTAACGGCGACACTACCACCCTCACCTGGAGTACTAACAACGTCGTCACTAGTTGTTCTGCCCCTTGGACTAGCCACACCACTAAGAGTGGCACCCAAGTAGTCTCACCTACTGCCACTACTAATTACACCATCACTTGTACTGATGGTACCAAGACCACTACAGACTCCACCACTGTGACCGTCACCGCTCAACCCGCTCCCACCGTCTCCCTCAGCAGCAACCGTACCACCCTTACCGAAGGAGAGAGTCTCACCCTCTCTTGGAATACTACCAATGCCACCTCTTGTACTGCTGCTGGTAACTGGTCTGGTACCAAGTCTATTAACAGCGGCTCAGAAACCATCACTCCCACTACCACTGGCACCTATACCTACATACTGACCTGTACCGGTCCTGGTGGTTCTGCTAACCAATCTCGTACTGTGACCGTGAACAGTGCTACTAATCCTGGTACTCCAGACCCAGAACCTGAACCAGAACCAACTCCAAAAAAGAAGATCAGCACCATGTCTGTCCTCTCCCGAGTTAATATCCTCCGCAACAATGGCAACGCCGCTGAAGTCGCTCGCCTAGAAGCCAAGTTCCCTGATCTCTTTAAGAAGACAGTGTCTGCACCATCAACACCCACCACTCAGATTACCGTCACTGAAGAGAACAAGACCTTGGTGCAAGAGTTAATCACTGTACTCCAGGTGTTCTTGGGGTTGTTGGGGGTTAAGTAGGTGGGTTTATTTGGAAGGAATAAGGAATACTTTAAAAAGATTAGTTAAATAAAGGCCGCCCTAGTCAGGGCGGCCTTTATTTAACTGTGTCTGAGACTGGACTTGAACCAGCACGGGATAACTCCCACTACCACCTCAAGGTAGCGCGTCTACCAATTCCGCCACCCAGACATTTAAATTACCAAACTGGTCTGACCATTATGCCTGAGAGGAGGAGTCTTTTCAAGGCTTAGTGTTTTTGTTTTTGATGAAGAGTTTAAATTAATGACAACAAAAAAGAACCGCGAGAAAGACCCGCGGTTCGACTGGTTGGAGTTGCTCAATACCTTAGTTCACTTCAATGAGAGGGTATCAAGTTTTTCGTCGGACGCAACAATTCGACTGATAATACCGACCTCCAAGGCTTCTTCAGCGGTGAGGAGGCCCTCAAAACGGCTGTCTCCTCTGATAAATTCTCGAAGGACAAACTCCTCCTTTTCCCTTCTACTGGTGGTCGTGTCCCAGTCAGATGGAGTAAGGTGCTCAACGTGATAGTTGAGCCAACGATCATGCACTCGACTCAATTCTTCTTGAATTTCCTCCAGGTTCTTTTTGTACTCAAGGCTGAAAGGGTTGATCCTCTCGACAGCTTGCGTACAACTATGTACCAAGAACCTGGTATAGGGGAGAGCCAACCTCTCCTTGCAGGCCAACATCACCACTACTGCAGAAGAGCCACAGGTATCAAAAGCGATTCCGCGGACTGGTTTAGAAACCATGTGGCGAATGAAGTCGGCGATACCGAAACCGGCGCGAGTATCGCCACCACCACTCGATATCAGCAGGTCGATGCGCTCACATTCAGGAGTCATCTCGAGCTCAGCTAGTTGGCGAGTGGCTTCGTTGAGAGTCTTTTTGGTCATCTCTCCCTGAATTGAGATTGTGTGTCGTTTCTGCAGCTCTACGTCGATGTCCATCATTCTCACTCCCTGTTTCAAGAGCCTTCTCTATTGAAGACAATATAATAAAATAGTAATCTTGTCAATATTAACTGGGAGCTATGTCTTAAACTTTTCCTCTACCTATTTTGTGGACAAATATTCCATCACAGTAATAATCTCCTCTGGTTCGGCGGCAAGGAGGATGAGGTCGGCCCCAGCCTTAAGAGCCGTAGCAGCCGCTTCTGGTATTGGCATCACGCTCGTAATCCCTGCCATCGACATATCGTCAGTGATAATTTTCCCTTGATAGTTCAGTTGGTTACGGAGAACGGTTTGGAGCCAGTATGGAGAAAGCGTAGCTGGTAAAGAATCGACGCTAGGGAAGGAAACATGGGCGGTCATTAATATTTCTGGAGGATTATTTTTTAACAGTTCAGAAAAAGGAGTGATAAAATTCGATATTTCACTTTCAGGAATATTGACCACTGGTAGTTCAAGATGAGAATCGATCTCAGTATCGTCATGTCCAGGAAAGTGCTTAGGTACCGCGGTGACTCCAGCCGCACTGAAACCTTTTATCATCGCTGCTGCCAGAGCAGCACTTTGTTCTCTGTCGGGGAAAACTCGCTTATACATAAAAGAATCAGGATTATTGGCGGTATCAAGGACTGGAGCAAATACCATATTAATCCCGAGTCCAGCTAACTCTTGCCCCCGTTCAAAACCGACTTGGTAAGCGTTCTCAGCAGTGGTAACTTCTCGTTGTGAAGTCTGGATAAAACCTGGTCCTTTGAGGCGACTGACTACACCACCTTCTTGATCAATACCAATAAGAAGTGGAGTAGGGCTGGCTGCCTGCCACTCAGTTGTCCAGTTTTTAATTTCTTCCGGATCTTCCGGAGGAGACATAATGATTACTCCAGCTAATTGATACTCCTCTATTAATTCAGTAGTACTGGCGACCGTTGTATTAGCCCAGTGGCCGATGATGAAGTGTTGTCCAAGAGAGGTTGAGGGAACTTCTGGCAATTCTGCACCAGTATCTTTTGTTGGCGGCGCTGCTACCGGTGAGAACTGATTACCTAATTTTGGCCACCACCATAGTAAGACAAAGGTAAATAAACCGAGCAGTATTAGAGTTAACTTTAATACCGCTCTCCATTTAGTTTCTGTAGGCATGATTTAGTTATTATAGATAACCTGGACTAGCCGCGCTAGGCGGAATTTAGTTTTGTTATTTAGGATTTTGTTACCTATTAATAGTAAGTAACAATTTTGGGAAGTTGATGGAGTAGAGAATGGTTCTACTGGGTTGGTAGGGGTTGTTTAAGAATAAGTGATTCCGTAATGATATACATCAATACGTTCTCCATTCTTGACTCGTGCTGACTTGAATAGTCCATCCTGCTCAAAACCTGCTCGTTCTAACGCTTTCTGTGCGCCGACATTTCCAGCCTCAGCTTCCGCAGAAATGCGTACTATATTGAGGTTAGTGAAGGCGTACTGCACCACGGCAGACACAACCTCACTAGCTACTCCTTTACCCCAAAAGCTTTTGTCGCCAATCATCACGCCTAGTTCTGAAAGTCCGTGGTAGTCGTTTATGTCAGTCAGCGCAACAGTACCAATTGTGGTACCGTCTTTAGTATCGATTGACCAATAATATCCATCTTCCTCAGCCTCACATTCTTTAATATATGCGAGCTGCTCACTGATGTCTTGCGGTTCATTCACTGGTTCGGGCATGTGAGCCTGCACCTCAGGGTCAACATCCCAAACCTGCCATAACTCAGCATCACTATTCTTAAATGGGCGAATGGAGTAGTTAGGCGTTTTAATTATTGGCGATTTCATGCATGGTATAGTATATCAGAAGTATGAAAATTAAGCCCATTACACAACCAGATGAGAGTGCGTGCGGACCAACGTCTGGTTTTAGTGACGAGTTTGTCTACTGACGGGTATTTGTGTTGTAAATAGATACCGCCAAGAAGCATGGTGATGACCAAGGTTCCCGAGAGGATAAAGTGGTGATAGACGTAGTTTTGCATGTTGTGAACAAGTATAGCAGTTGGGGTTGAACCATACCCCCGCTATCTGAGTTGACAACAAAATTCTTGCATGACAAATTTTGCACCGCCCACTGTTTGACCATATAATATTATGGAATAGACTCGTATGGAGAATCTTAAGAAAGAGACTGAAATTTACCTCAAGGAAAGAGGGTGGCTGGATTTACATCCAGCCGATCTTGCTAAGTCGATTGTAATTGAGAGTGCAGAGTTATTAGAAATATTTCAGTGGGATAATACTCGAAAGGATGTTGATATTAGTGTAGAGCAGTTGGAAAGAGTCAAGTGTGAGTTGGCTGATGTAATTATCTACTGTCTAGATATGGGAATTATTCTTGACTTGGATTTAGACAAAATTGTTAGAGCAAAACTAGCTAAGGTTAAAGAAAAGTACCCCCAAGAGCTATTTTCTCCTGAAAATAGTGATAAGAAAAATTCTCAAAAACTGTATCAAGAAATCAAAGAGTCCTATCGTCGTCGTTAAGACAGTGCTATTTTCTCGATCCGGAAAGACTCGTTGGTACGTAAATGAGTCGGGATTGTTGGTAGTATCAAGGACTGGAGCAAATACTAGGTTAATTCCGAGAGCTGCTAATTCTTGCCCTCGTTCTAAACCAACTTAACGCGGTAAGTGTCGCACTTTTGTGGAGGTAAATATTTTTTTAGCTAAAAACCTTCCTAGCAAAAATGGATTAACGATTAACTTTAGATATTGACTAAACTAATCACGTTGCTGAAGAATCTATTTTTGCTCTTCGTGAACTTATGTAAGACAGGACTATAAAACATAAGCCGATCAAACCAATGATAGTTTCAGGATTATATTTCCCTTTTAGACAAGCGACAATCTTCTCTTGCATGTTATTACTGTTCTGATTATATCAAGTTACTTCCTTAGCTATCATCCAAGATAAAGGCCCGACAATTGTCGGGCCTTTATCACTTGGGCGGCTACCGGGAATCGAACCCGAACTGCCGGTACCACAAACCGGAGCGCTAACCGTTACACCATAGCCGCCATCAGGAAAAATAAAATTAGTAAAACTATTTACTTTTCACGCTTATTTATAACCTTTTTTAAAGAAAAGTCCAGGCCGGACGATGCGACGCTGGTGAAGTGATTAAGGTATAATAGAAAATAACTTATGGATAAAGAAACCTTGTTAGTGACGTTATTTTTTATATTCTTGATCGGAGCCGGTGCTGGGTTTTACTTAACCCGGATAATCTTTGGCTAGGGGATATAATGGCCAACTACATAGACAAAGGCCATCAACTTAGCTAGTATCTAGCTAAGTTATCAGTTTTGGAAAAATAAATATTTAATATTAAGATATGAAAAAATTTCTTGAGGAATTCAAAGCTTTTGCTATGAAGGGAAACGTCATCGATCTAGCGGTGGCGGTGGTAATCGGTACTGCCTTTGGTAAAATTACTACCTCGTTAGTGAACAACATCATCATGCCTTTTTTTGGTGTGGTGATGGGTGGAATTGATTTTTCTAATAAGTCCGTAGTTATTCGAGGGGTGGATATTACTTACGGAGTGTTCGTGCAATCGATTATTGAATTCCTCATCATCGCTTTTGCCATCTTTGTGCTGATCAAGCTCTTAAGTCATTTGCAAAGAAAAGAAGAAGAGGAAGTGAAAGTGGAGAAGCCGAAAGCGCCAAGTGAAGATATTTTGCTGTTGCGAGAAATCCGCGACTCCCTTCAGAAGTAGAGAAGACTAAAATCTGCAAAGCAAGCTAAATGTGCCGTCCCGGGACGGCACATTTAGCTTGCCGACGACTAGTTAATGTTTTTTAGTTCATGTAAATCTTGGCTAAATTTTACTTAATTTAGACTGTCCACAAGCCAAAAACTCCGAGACAGAGGAAAAAGTTCTAAGATAAGCTAACAAAATTAACTAGTAATTTATTTGATAGCTTATGGAAATTAAATACATTAGGAAGCGAGACGGCTCTACTCAAGATTTTGATTTACGTAAAATTGAGGAGGCGATTACCAAAGCTCTGGCAGAGACCCGAGAAGGAGAACCTGAGGCAGCGGAGGCAGTGGCGGCGACGGCTTTAGAGCGGGTGGTGGCGCTTTGTCAGCAAGCGCCAACTGCAGAGCCAGGTAGCCCTCACTATGGTAAATGTATTGATGGTTATCCGAGTGTGGAGGAAATTCAAGACGAAGTAGAGGCGGCCTTGATGGCGCACGATTTTTTCCACACCGCTAAAGCCTATATTTTGTACCGTAGTGAACGACAGAAATTACGTGAACGAGATATCTTTAAGAAACGAGTCAATCTCAAGCCTTACGAATATCCAGAGTTGTACGAATACGTGGAAGCCATTCGTCACTCGTACTGGATTCATACCGAGTTTAGTTTTACCTCGGATGTGAATGACTATAAGGTTAATGCTACTACAGTGGAGCAGAGTGCTTTGAAAAACGCCATGCTCGCTATCGCACAGGTGGAGGTAGCGGTAAAAACTTTCTGGGGGAAGATTTATGACAAAATGCCGAAACCAGAGATTGACGCGGTCGGTGCTACCTTTGCCGAAAGTGAAGTACGTCATATGGATGCCTACTCACACCTGCTGGAGCTACTTGGTTTAAATTATGAGTTTACAAAAATCAGAGATATTCCGGCATTACACCAGCGGGTGAGTTATTTAGATCGTACCACCGCTTTGGCTCGTACTGAGGACAATCGTCAGTATTTGCAGTCAGTATTGCTGTTCTCGTTATTTATTGAACACGTCTCGCTCTTTTCCCAGTTCTTAATTATCATGTCTTTCAATAAGCATAAGAATTTGTTTAAGGGTATGAGTAATGCTGTAGAAGCTACCAGCAAGGAGGAGCAGATTCATGGGTTGTTTGGGATTGAGATTATTAATTTAGTGCGTACAGAACGCCCGGAGTGGTTTGATGAAGAGTTTCGCACCCAAGTAGAGGCGGCGTGTCGTGAGGCTTATGAGTCGGAGAGTGTGGTGGTGGATTGGATTCTGGAAGCCGGGGAGCTTGACTTTTTGTCAAAAGCAGAGATTAAAGAGTTTATCAAAAACCGCTTTAATAACTCATTGGTCGCAATTGGTTACGAAAAGATTTTTGACACCGATGAGAAGCTCTTGGAAAACACTGAGTGGTTTGATAACGAAGTGATCGCCACTAAACATGTAGATTTCTTTGACAAGCGCTCAATCAACTATAACAAAAGACAACAAAGCGTCACCGCTGATGATTTATTCTAATAATAATTTTACTCTAGAAAATATGAAACCTTGGTACTGGCTGAATGATAATAGTCGCACTTTTTTATCTCGCGGTTATTTAACTGAAGGGCAAACTGCCGAAGAACGAATTAAGATTATTGGCGACCATGCCGAGAAGATACTAAATCGGCCAGGCTTTAGCGATAAGTTTGTTGATTATATGTCTCGGGGCTATATTTCCTTAGCAACTCCCGTGTGGGTAAACTTTGGTAACGACCCCGGGTTGCCGATTAGTTGTTTTGGCTCATATGTTACTGATGATTTGCCGGGAATTCTGCATACGCACGCTGAGGCCAGTATGATGAGTAAGTATGGCGGTGGCACCTCAGCCTACTTTGGCGCTTTGCGCCCGCGTGGCGCCGCGGTGCATAATAATGGCCACAGCAACGGTCCCGTCACATTCATGCAAATGTTTGAAACTATGGTGGAGGTGGTTAGCCAAGGACGTACTCGTCGCGGCTCTTTTAGTCCGTACTTGCCAGTGGAGCATGAAGATATCGAGGAGTTTTTAGAGATTGGTACTGAAGGAAACCCGATTCAGACTCTGACTCACGGAGTCACTGTAGGGAGTGAGTGGCTGGAGGCGATGGTGGCGGGCGACGAGGCTAAACGAAAAGTTTGGGCTAAGGTCCTAGAGCGCCGTGGTCAGATGGGTTACCCATATATTATTTACCGTGACAACGCGAATGAGAATACCGTTGATGTCTACAAAGACAAGCAGTTAAAAATTGAGGCTAGTAATCTTTGTACGGAGATTATGCTGCCAAGCAATGCTGAGTGGTCGTTTGTCTGTTGTTTATCTTCACTGAATCTTAGTCACTATGATGAGTGGAAAGATACCGACCTGGTAGAAACCATGACCTACTTCCTCGACGCTGTCATGCAGGAGTTTATTGATAAGCTGGAGGCATTACGGGATCATGATGAGTTAGAGAAACGTATGGCGTTTCGTTTCTTAGAGCGGTCTTATAATTTTGCTAAGGACAACCGCGCCCTTGGTTTGGGTGTGTTGGGTTGGCACACTTTGCTGCAGAGTAAGCAGTTAGGATTTGCTAGTACTGAAGCGGAGCAGCTAAATAAAGAAATCTTCGCGCTCATCCGTGAACGTTCCGGGCAAGCTTCCGTAGACATGGCTAAAGAATATGGGGAACCGGCGGTCCTGGAGGGGTATGGTCGCCGCAACACCACCACTATGGCTATTGCGCCCACCACTTCCTCCGCCTTCATTCTTGGACAAGTGTCACAGGGGATTGAGCCCATTTGGAGTAACTGCTACATCAAAGATGTAGCAAAAATGAAGGTGGTTATCAAGAACCCGCAGCTGAAAACGCTACTCGTCGAGAAGGGGCAGGATAATAAAGCGATTTGGGATAGTATTCGTGACAACGATGGCTCTGTTCAGCATCTAGATTTTCTCTCCGAAACGGAGAAAGAGGTTTTCCGCACCTTTGCTGAAATTGACCAAATGGCAATTATTCAACAAGCGGCCGACCGACAGGAGTTTATCGACCAGGGACAGTCAGTTAACTTGATGGTGTCACCAGAGATGCCGACTAAAGACATTAACGCTCTTTACATCAAAGCTTGGCAATTAGGAGTGAAGTCACTTTACTACCAGCACAGTATGAATGCCGCGCAGCAGCTCTCTCGGAAAAAAATCCAGGAACGAGAAATAAAGCCAGCTTAAACTTCTTTTTGCTCAAGCAAGTAGGGTTCAGTATAATACCTTCATGATGATCAAGCCTTATTTGCTCACCCTGCTGTTGATACTCCCGGGAATTTTTTTACTGGGACAGTACTGGTTGCCAGCAGCAGAACTGGCTTGCCACCAGCCACTTACCTATCGTATCGGTATGGTCGATAGCCGCTTTGGTCTGTCGGAGGCCGACTTACTCGCGGCCACTAACGAAGCTGGGAGGGTTTGGAACCAGGCCTTGGGTCAGAATGTATTGCGTTACCGAGTGGATGGTGCAGTAGTAGTGAATTTTATTTACGACGGTCGTCAAGCACGGACAGACGCGGCTGCTTCTGCACGTCGTGGACTTAATCAGGCCGAGATGACAGTGGAGGAGATCAGAGAGAAATACGACGATTTGATGATGGAAAAAGAGTCTCGTCAAGCTGTTTATGAGGAGGAGGTAACAAAATACAAGCAAGAGCTGAAGGATTACAATCAGACTGTTGATGAAGCTAACGAAAAAGGGGGACTTAATCCAGAGGAGGTACAAGCTATAGAAAAAAACCGTGTTGCTTTAGGAAAAAAATCTACTGCTATCAATCAACTCGGTCTCGAGGTAGAGGAGCTATCGGAGCAAATCAACCAGTTAGCTGAGCAGGGGAATAAAATTTTGTCTGGTTATAATCAGACGGTGAGGCAATACAATCAGGTTTTTAGTGAGAGCCCTGAATTTACCCAGGGAGAATATAGTCAAAAAGGGATCAGTATCTACGCTTTTTCTTCCAACGCTGAATTAGTACAGGTGTTAGCTCATGAATTTGGTCATGCTCTTGGACTTGGTCACGTCGATGGTAAAGATTCAGTGATGTATAATAGTTTAGGTGAGCAAGCTTACCCACTGCGGCTGACTGTCGCTGACAAAGAGGCGTTGGTCGAAGTCTGTAATCAGGAGGAAAGGTGGTGGCAGATTATTTTTAAACAAGTCGGTCTTTCACTCAATAATTTTACTTAATAATTAATTTATCTATGCAAGATTTTTTTAGTCACAAAAACAATCGCAGAGTGACAGTAATTACTTTGTTAGCCGTTGCTTTCGCTAGTTTGGCATATGGTTATAATAATTTTAAACAAGCACAGTACTCCATTTTTGGCCCTACCACTATTTCGGTGACTGGTACTGGCGAGCAGATAGGAAAGCCAGATATTGGTGCCTTTAGCTTTACTGTGAAGGCGAAGGAAGCGACAGCGTCGGAGGCACAAAGTCAGTCAGCCACTAAAGTGAATCAAGCTATCGAGTATTTGACCGAAGCTGGCGTGGCTAAGGAAGACATTAAGACGGAGAATTACTCCCTACAGCCCTACTATCGGCGTGAGGAGGTCTCACAACCGGTAGGGGGTATGGTGTATGTACCCCCCAATACTGTCCAGGACGGCTATCTCGTCTCACAAGTAGTGACAGTCAAAGTGCGTGACCTTGATCAGGCTGGTGAACTCTTGACGGGGGTGGGGGCAGTGGGTGCGGAGAATATTAGCAACCTCAATTTTGTGATTGACGATAATAAGTCTCTAGTGGCCGCCGCTCGAGCAGCTGCCATTGAGGATGCTAAAAAGCAGGCCGAACAAATTGCCAGTAACCTTGGTTTAAAGTTGGTTAAAATTACTGGTTTTTATGAGGATGCTGACTATCATCCTTACGCTGGAGGTAGGGAGTATAGTACTATGTCGATGATGGCCGACAGTGTTAGCCCAGAGTTGCCGACCGGGGAACAAAAGATTACCCGTACGGTTAATATTACTTACGAAGTGAGATAGCCTCCTCTCCAGGGTAATGTCCTAAAGTTAAAGAAGTCCCAAAAAGTAATTTCTTTGGGGCTTCTTTACTAGAAAAGAGTTTTGTGGTAGACTTCTTAAATAAGTCGCCTTGGAGGCGTTTTTATTTTGAGGAAATTTAGCTATACTTAACACATATGTCATATTTAGGAAAATATTTTCAAGAGACGGGAGCTGAACTCAAGCAGGTTCGTTGGCCAACCAAGCGGCGTGCGGTAATTTATAGCGCATTGGTAATCGGTATTTCCTTAATAGTCGCCCTCTTCTTGAGTGCTGCTGATTACTTATTTTCCATGGGTCTTGATGAAATTATCAATCGCTTCTACTAGCAGTTTAGTTTTATAAAACGTCATTATGGCAAAACAACATTCATCAGGTGGTAAACAGTGGTACGTCATTCATACCTATTCGGGGTACGAAAATGCGGTAGCGCGAAACCTGCGTCAGCGCATTGAATCTCTGGGAATGGAAAATAAGATTTTTGACGTGGTTGTTCCAGCTGAGACTAAGATTAAGACTAAGGGAAAGAAACAAGTTGAGGAAACTGAAACCATTTTTCCTGGCTACGTGTTGGTACAAATGATCGTTGATGATGAATCTTGGTATGTGGTGCGGAATACGCCGCGGGTAACTGGCTTCGTTGGTAGTGGTACACAACCGGTACCACTTTCTGAAGTAGAATACCAGGCCTTGGTAAAGCAGATGTCTGACGACACTCCGACACACACCATCGATTTGACTGAGGGTGACTTCGTTACTATTAGCGATGGTCCGTTTAAGGATTTGGAAGGTAAGGTGGGCGAGGTGGACGTGAAGAGCGGTAAGGTGAAAGTGCTAGTTTCGATGTTTGGCCGCGAGACGCCTGTGGAGCTAAACTTTTCTCAGTTGAAGCGGATCTAGTTAAGTAAGCCTTAGAAGGAAGTAAAGCCGGGCGCTCCCAAAGGGAGCGCCCGGCTTTATTTCCAGTCGCCAGGTCGAGATTGCCAAACGAGTAATTCCTGGTATACTGCCAAGGCTTCTAAAGTGATAACTGGCGATTATGGAGCGCTGGAAATCGCAGAATTCTTAATTAAATTGATAAAGATTATTTATGGCTAAAAAATTAGTAAAAAAGATCAAGGTGCAAGCAGTCGGTGGTAAAGCAACTCCAGCTCCGCCATTGGGACCAGTCTTGGGACAAGCGGGAATTAATATTGGCGAGTTTGTCAACCAGTTCAACGAGCAGACTCGTGAGCAAATGGGGGAAGTGGTGCCTGTAGAGATCTCTGTTTACGACGATCGTACTTTTGATTTCATTACTAAAACCTCACCAGCTTCACGAATGATTCTGAAGAAGTTGGGGCAAAACAAAGGTTCTGGTAAGAATCTTAGTACTAAAGTTGGTACTCTCACCAAAGCCCAGCTGCAGGAAATTGCCGAGGCTAAAATGCCTGACCTCAACGCTGCTTCTATTGAAGCTGCCATGAAGATTATTGAAGGTACCGCTCGCTCAATGGGGGTGAAAGTGGAGTAGTCGTCTGGTGAAAATAACCACAAAAAATCAACAAACCGCTAGTAAAACTAGCGGTTTGTTGATTTTAGCTGGTTCCAGTAAGATTCGTGTTAGTTGTCCGTCTCAGGGGGTAGTTGCTGGGGCGGCACAGTGTGCTACTGTACCTGGCGGAACAGTTCTTCTTGAGGAGAATCGACATGTTTGACGCCTTGAAGTTTAGAGACGGGAAACTGACCAGGAATTTTTCCTGGCTGGGCAGTGGCTGGGGAGAAAACGATTCTCTCTTCCTGATCATCCACTCCAGGTACACGGGAGGGTTTCTTGTATTTGACGCTAGTCGAATCCAAGAAGCTGTGAAAAAATCTCGTCCTTGGTTCCGGTCTTCGCACCCCGAGCGGGTGGCGACCAGATTGCTCGACCGTGTCGGGCTGTGGCGATATTTGGATCAGGATACCTTGAGACAAATTGCCACCATCGTGGTTTCTGGAAAAAGTGGGGAACCCACTGAGACGCACCATGTGGTTATGGTGTCGGGACCTGTTATCCCCCAAGAGCTACCACTCTTGGAGGATCCCCAAATTCTCTCTCAGGAAGGAGTGCTGGATCGTCTCCGTCTCCACTTTCCAGAAGGGATTGCCTTGGCGCGAGGACGTGCAGCTCCTGGTGGGGTCTTTTCCGGACCGGAATGCCGTCAATACTTCGAGCAACGCCTGACGCAGGTGTGAGTGAATATTATGGTCATAAAAATAACTTTGACCCTCGTCCCTACCGGTTCATCTGGTGGGGGCTTTTCTGTTATACTTAAAATATTATGTCTTCCGAGATTGGTTTAGGAGCCCTGCCAGCACAAACTCTCCGTGAGTTTATTAAACGAGATTTGATCATTGGGGGAAACCCGCCGCAAGTTTCGCCGGCTTCCTTGGATTTAACATTGTCGTCAGAGGCCTATCAGATTAACGGGTTGCTGTTGCCACAAAAAGAGGAAACGGTGCGAGAGTTGCTGCCGCGGATGGGAGCGAAGAAGGTTAGCCTGGGGGAGCCGTTGCTTTGCCAACAGCTGTATCTGGTGAAGCTAAATGAAAGTTTACAACTACCAAACGATATTTACGGCTATTGCAATCCGAAGTCATCGACCGGCCGCCTGGATACTCATGTACGAGTGTTGGCTGATGGCGTCCCGCGATTCGACTCAGTCACACCGGCTGGTTTTACCGGCGAATTGTGGCTCGCTATTCATCCGAAATCTTTCTCTCTCCAGGTACACGTAGGTACGCCGCTCACGCAACTGCGCTTATTTAATGGTGATATTCGCTTTAATGACGAGCGACTCCGCAATGAAATTGAGCAGGGATTAGTTTTTGATCGACATACTGGTCGATGTTTGGAATACGAAGAACTGGTAACTAACGAACAGGACGGGACCGTGGTTTTAACTGCCCTTGTCAATAATGAGAACTGTGGCTTTGTATGTATCGCAAATCCTGAACAAGTTCTAGATACGGCCCTGATAAATCACTATGATGCGTCCGACTTTTTTGAACCAATTTTCGCTAGAGACGGATTGCTTCAGTTGGAGCAAAATAAATTTTATATTCTTTCTAGTGCGGAGGCGGTGCGCTTGTCGCCAAGTGTAGCTTCAGAGATGGTACCGATAGATGAGCGGAGTGGCGATTTTCGTTCCCACTATGCGGGGTTCTTAGATCCCGGTTGGGGATACGGTCACGATGGACAAGAGAGTGGCCGACCATTTACTCTCGAAGTACGACCCTTTGAAAATATGCTGGTGCGAGCCGGACAACCGATTGCCAAAATCCGTTTTGAAGAAATGAGTGCGGTACCAGATATTCATTACGACACCAAAGAGTCTAACTATCTTCAACAAGATGGACCGAAGTTGGGTAAGCAGTTTAAGGATATATAAATAGCTAATTAAAGAAAGGGCGGTCTGGAGACCGCCCTTTGTGGTTATTGATTTTACACGCTTATGTCCTGGAGGGGTTATCTGTTTGCAAGGGCCAGTAACCACGATTGCTGTTCCTGGTGCAGTTCGGTCTGACCGAGAGCGATTTCCTCCTGTGCCAGGCGCGCGATGCTCTGGTAAAGCTCATCACCATCCAAAGTCTGCATGGTGTCACTGTCGGCAATCATAACGACAGTGATGTCGTCAGCAATGAACTCATCCTGGCCATGGTTTTGAATGGTGTAGGTGATCTGGTATGGGCAACCCCGGTACCAGATGGTGTGGGTGTTCTGTGCTCCAAACACGCTACTTTCTCCTGATGAAACATTTCTCTAACAGAGAATAGTACAAAACTGGGAAAAAGCAAATAACCACAAGAATAAGTATAAAAATACCCCGCACCGTTTCGGTGCGGGGTTGAAGTTTTGTTGGGAAGTCTTTGGTTATGTCTGTAAGACAATATCTTGCAGACCACGCTTGACGTCAAAACGGCCACCGTCTGTAGCTAGGTGAAGGGTGAGACCGAGATCGGCGTACTGCTCAATGAGGAGTTGACCGAGTTCTTGCACCACTTTTACCAAGGTGGGGTGCACAGTACTGGCGCTACGTAGTTCCAGCATATAGACAAGTGCAGGCAGGTCCCCAGACAACAGGTTACTGACACGGTAGCCCATCGGTTGGTAGTACTGAGCAATTTCTGGAGTGGTTGCTAAGTTAGCGACACGCTCCTTTTGCTCAGTCAGCAAAGCTAGGGCTGCGGTCCGTAGTTCCGGGGTGAGTTCCTCCAAATACCAGTCCGCAAAACCAAGCTCAGCAGTTAGAAGTGGCATGCGTTGATTAAGGGCTCGGTGCCGCTGCAGGTCGCGGAATGAGCCGAAGTCGAGTGGAAAAGCTAGTCCCACTTCACCGTAAGCCCCAAGCCACTTAGGCAACTCAGTTTTTTGCGGCAGGCTGAGCAAAAGACCCCGATAAGCTGCTAGTCCCTCATGATCCACTCCGTCTCGAACCAGTTTGGCAGCGGTGATGTTCGGGTCATGAAAGTAGTAGTGCTTCGCAGCTTCCGCTAGGTACGCTTCGGTTTTGTCGTAGCGTTTCTTCTCCTGGTTGAAAGAGTTGGGATAGGCTGCCAGGAGGGCGCCTTCGAGCACAGTAGCGATATCGCGAACTTCTGCCAGCGGATGGTGGCGTAGTTGGAGAATCCGGTCGGCAAACTGACGGAGAGTAGTACTCCAGGCGACGTTGGTGGCCGCACCCGCAGGCAAGAACCCGCGACAGATATCGAAAGCTCTGGCCGTGATAGCTTTATCGTAGACCGTCTCTTTTTCTTCTGGTTGACGCGGATGACGAGTGGGCAATGTCGCTTTCATTTCTGACACCGCTTGCAAATAGAAAGTCCGCCAGCGTTCAAGAACATCTTTTCCAGCAGCTGTTCCCAGGGGATTCAGCAGGGGCTGCGCTGCGTAGTCGATGTAACGTGTCGAAGATTCTTGGCCGTTGTAGAGCGGAGAATCCTGTAGAGCTTTAGCGGCCAGCATGGAAATACCTTCCACAAAGACAATGGCCGTACCGCAGTCACCAATAGATTTGTGACCGTAGCCGACATAGTAACTCGACATAAACTTAGCAGCGCCGCGTTCAGCCAGCACTCTAAGATGGTCGTTGATGCCGCCGATGGAGCGACTGTGCAGCGCTTGGAGCATGGCGGTCATTTCTGCTGTCAGAGTAGCGCCTGGGTCTAAGACGACCACTTTACCACCCTGGGGCAGCGCCAGCTCAGTGTGGCGCAAGTTTTCGATATTTTGGTTCATACGAGACATTGTAACACTCCTGATTTTGTGAAGGTACTTGAACGTACAGTCCAGCGCTATCTCAACTCAGGGAGTCTTTTTTGCCTAACGCGGTGAATTTGGTCTCCGGGCAATAAGCTAGTATCATGTAGTTCATGAGTAGATTTATTATTATTGAGGGCGGAGATGGGGCGGGAAAGAGTACTTTGGCCACAAAGCTGGCCATCGAGCTAGAGCGTCTCGGTGACTCTGTCCTGGTGGTGTCAGACTTAGTCAGTAGTCCGAAGGCAAAGGAGGTGCACAGCTTAGTAGTAAAACGCGCCGTGGGGGACAATTTTACTCCCAATGCGGAGTTGTTACTACTTTATGCTGGCCGTTGGCAACATCTCTACGACACAGTGATCCCGGCCCTCCAGAAAGGTCAGACCGTTATTTCTGACCGCTTTGAAGCCACAACCTTTGCTTACCAGGTTTACGCGAGAGGGGCTGACCTTGGCTTGTGGCAACAGTTGCACCAGAAAACCTTAGCGATCCTGGAACCGTTTGTAACGACTGCCCAATATTTTCATCTACAAGCCACAAACGCAACGACCGCTAAGCGGCGGGTAGAGGCTGGAAAGACTAACGACGCCTTTGATGGTCTGAGTGCGGATTTTCACCAGAAGACTCTGGCTGGCTATCAGGCAGTTGTTGAGCAGCTTGACCCAGCCTATGCTTGGCAGGTAATCGATGCTGAACAGCCAGCCGATCAGGTTTTTACTGAGGTGTTAAGCTACTGGCTAAAAAAAACAAGATTATGAAACTAAAGATTAAAAAATTACATCCGGAAGCTAAGCTGCCCAGCTTTGCTCACGACACTGACGCCGGTCTGGATCTGTGTACAACTCAGGCTATAGAGATTGCTCCCGGTGCGCACGTCGCCGTCGCTACTGGTATCGCCATGGCGGTACCGGTAGGACATGTGGGATTAGTTTGGGATAAAAGTGGTGTAGCAATTAAGCGCGGCCTAAAGACTTTGGGTGGGGTGATTGACGCTGGCTACCGCGGAGAAATTTTTGTCGGATTATTCAATACTGGTAACGTAGTACAGACTTTTTCTGTTGGTGACAAGGTGGCGCAAATCATTATTCAAAAAATCGAGCAGCCAACCATTACAGAAGTTGATAATTTAGATGAAACACCGCGAGGCGAAGGGAGGTTCGGCAGTACCGGAAAGTAGGTTTAATAGCGAATCGGTAACCCTAGTTATGTATTATGTACGAATATATTAAAAAACAAGACCAGGAAGTGTTTACGGCTTTAGTTGGTGAGGAAGAGCGGGAGCGGGTGGGGATTGAACTTATTCCCAGTGAGAACTACGTGTCGCGAGCCGTTCGCGAAGCGAACGGCTCGATTCTGACCAACAAATATTCTGAAGGTTATCCTGGTCGTCGCTATTACGGCGGACAAGAGTTTACTGACGCAGTGGAAACCATAGCAATCGAGCGGGCTAAGAAATTATTCAAAGCCGGGTTTGCGAACGTGCAACCCTTGGGTGGAGCGGCCGCCAACGTTGCTATGTACTTCGCTCTCATGGAGCCTGGTGACACAGTGCTGGGAATGGACTTATCTCATGGCGGACACCTCACTCACGGACATCCAACCACCTGGATCAATAAAATTTTTAACTTCGTTCGTTACCGTATGAAGGATGTGGAGACGGGGGAAATTGATTATGAGGAGTTGCGCCGTCAAGCTCTGGAGCATAAACCAAAGATTATTCTGGCTGGATTTTCTGCTTATCCTCGCGAACTTGATTATGAGAAGTTTAGCGCTATTGCTAAAGAGGTGGGAGCTTACGCAGTGGCTGACATGGCCCATATAGCAGGGTTAATTGCTGGTGGAGTAGCTAAGAATCCTTTTGATTATGGCTTTGATGTAATGACTACCACTACCCATAAAACCCTTCGCGGACCCCGAGGCGGGATGATTCTTACTCGAGAAAGTGAAGAGTTGGCCAGGCGGATTGATAAGGCGGTTTTTCCAGGTTTGCAAGGTGGGCCGCATATGAACGTTATTGCCGCTAAAGCAGTGGCGTTTGAGGAGGCGTCTACTACCAACTTTCAAGAATACGCAACCCAGATTTTGAAGAACGCTAAAGCTATGGAGGCGGTCTTTTTGCAGGCCAATATTCGTCTGTTGACAGGTGGCACCAGCAACCACTTGTTGCTGGCGGATGTCTACGGCTCACTGGGTATAACTGGGCAAGAAGCCGAGACCGCTCTCGACGCAGTGGGGATTACCCTAAATAAAAATATGATTGCCGACGATACCCGTAAGGCACTCGACCCGTCAGGTATTCGCTTTGGCACTCCTGCCTTAACAACGCGAGGGATGAAAGAAGTCGAAGCTACTAAGATTGCTGAAACAATGATACGAGCACTGAAGCAACGAGATGACCGGTCTGAACTTAGTCGTTTGCGGAGGGAGGTGGAAACTCTTGCTGAGGAGTTTCCGATCCCGGATAGTTTTAATTAGAATAAAAAGTTCTCTTATTTGACAGCTTTATAAATCGTGGTATTTATTAATAGAGATTGTTAGGAGGGATCGATGTCCATCAACAGTAAAACTCCAGGTCAAGAAGAAGATTCGGTGAAGATGCTTTCTTCAGTAGCAGTGAAGTGGGAGCACTTCTGTGTGCCGCAGGAGAAACGAGTGCTTCTACCTCTGACTTCGCGCTGCAATTTTTGCGGAGCCACTGCCGAGGTGTTGCCAGAGCCTTGATTTCGACTTGAAGACGGCAGCCGCCAGCGGCTGCCGTCTTTTTGTGTTGTGGTCAATATTATAAATGGTGTCATAATAGTTGAAAGTATGTGGTCCAAATTTACCCAAACTAAGTTTTACAAACTAGCCGCCGAGCACTGGTACACGACCGCTTTTTTGTTTGGGTTTATTACCGACTTTCTCTTACTTAATCAGATCGATAATCTGTTTGATAACTTAATACTTCTCTGGTACGTCACACTTTCGACTGGTTCGCTGATCGTTCTCTACGCGGCCTGGGTTGAAAAATTTCCTCTCTCGCTCTCTCGCTTTTTGGTAAAATTAGCGCCGGTGGGAGTGCAGTACGCTACCGGCGGATTGTTGTCAGGAATGCTGATTTTTTATGGACGTAGTGGCAATTTATTAGTTAGTTGGCCATTTATCGCGGTTATTATTATTGCCATCATTGGTAATGAGAGAGTGAAGAATCGAGTTGAGCAGCTAACTTTTACCCTAGCCACTTATTTTTTTGGGCTCTTTGCCTACTTAGTACTGGTGCTGCCGGTACTGACTGGGCGCGGTGATGAGTTAGTTTTTTATGGAGCAGGAATACTCGCTTTAGGTACAGTATCAGCACTAATTATTATTCTCCGACATTTAATTGATGACCGCTTTAAAATTAACTGGTATTTGCTATGGTTAGTGATTGGCGGCCTGTACGCTGTAATTAATTTATTTTATATTTTGCGATTACTACCACCGATTCCGATGTCATTGCAGGAGGTGGTGATAGCCAATAGTGTTACTTACCAGAAATCGGCTGGACAGTACCAAATTACCGCCACGCCAGTATCTTGGTGGGATCTCGGGCAGCAGTGGAACCAGGATTTTCACCCTACTAAAAACGGCTCAGTTTCTTGCTACACCAAAGTGTTTGCTCCGGGACGCTTGAAGACTAGTGTGGTGCATGTGTGGGAATACCGTAACACTGCCGGGAAGTGGCAGGAATATTTCCGTTTAGCTTATCCGATTGTGGGTAATACTACGACTGGTTATCGGGGCTATTCTACTATTACCAACTATCATGATGGGGTTTGGCGCTGTCGGATTGAAAATGAGCACGGGGCGGTTTTGGGACAACAAACTTTTACTATCGATACTAGTACTCTGCCAGTATCAGCAATTACCTATACGGATTAGCTGCTAGGAAAAAAACTAGATTTTGCTATAGTGACAAAGATTTCTTATGCAGGAAAACCTCGCTCACGCCATCCAAAATTTACTCAGAAGCCAAGACTATCCCGCGGTCGACTTTGTTGTCGAGCATCCACAAGAATTATCCCATGGAGATTTTGCTACCAATGTGGCTTTGGTGCTGGCAAAGCAAGTGGGGAAGTCTCCGCGCGAAGTAGCTACTGAGTTAGTAACGGCCTGGGAAGCAGCGCCACTGGCAGGTATTAAGGAGGTTGCCATCGCTGGTCCTGGGTTTATTAACTTTCACCTGGCAGACAGTTTCTTCGTGGAGACATTAAAAAATATTTCAGAGCATCCTAAGGCTTGGGGCCGACACCAAGCTTATCAGGATCAGTTGGTGCTGGTGGAATATACTAGTCCTAATTTATTTAAGCCGTTACATGTTGGTAACCTGGTGGGTAATATTATTGGCGAGTCCTTAACTAGATTATTTGAGTGGTCAGGAGCCACCGTGAAGCGGATTAACTATCCCTCCGATATCGGCTTGCCGGTAGCAAAAGCAGTTTGGGGCATTCAGCAAACGGGGGGCAGTATTGATGATATTAATGATCTGGGTACCGCTTATCGCGTGGGTAACCAGGCTTATGAAGAGAGTGAGTCTGCTAAAGAAGAGATTATTGCTGTTAATCAGGCTTTGTATAAACACAGTGATCCGTATCTGGCTGAATTGCGTTTCCGCGGTATTACCACTTCGTTGCGTCAGTTCGTACAAATTTGTCAAAAATTAGGCACCAGTTTTGATACCACCATTACTGAAAGTGAGTCGGCACCACTGGGTAAAGCGTTTGTGGAGGCGCACTACGGCACAGTTTTTACCGATAGTGACGGAGCGGTGGTGTATGATGAAGCGCGTTCTGGTTTACATACTAGGGTATTTTTAAACTCCAAAGGTTTGCCGACTTATGAAGCTAAGGACTTGGGAAACTTCGCTAAAAAGAATGAGCTTTACCCAGATTGGGATACTTCTGTGGTGGTGACCGGTAGTGAGCAGCGGGAATATTTTAAGGTGATTTATGCAGCCATTCATGAAGTGTTTCCTGAGGCAGAGACCAAAGCTCTTGAGCATATCAGCACTGGTTTCTTGACGTTGTCTACCGGCAAGATGTCGTCTCGCCTGGGGAATGTGTTGACTGGAGAATCATTGCTCGCAGACATGGAAGCCGCTGCAGCTGAACGGGTACAGGAACGAGCAGCGGCTAACCCTGCTCTGGCGGAGGCAGTGGCGGTTGCAGCTTTGAAATATCAAATCCTCCGACAGGCCGTTGGTTCTGATATTGTTTTTGATAAAGAAAAATCTTTGTCTTTTGAGGGTGCTTCCGGTCCATACCTGCAATACACCTATGCACGTATTCAGAGCGTCTTGGCTAAGGCCAGCTCTCTACAGCTAGTCGCTTCACTAACTGTCCCTCCGGCAGCTCCTTATGCTGTCGAGAAGTATTTGTACCGCTTTCCTGAGGTAACCGCAGCAGCTCTAGCTGCCCGTAGCCCGCATCTTCTAGTCACTTTTTTGACTGAGCTGGCTGGGCAGTTTAATAGTTTCTATGCACAGGAACCAATCGCAACTTTGGAAGATGAATTAGCGCCGTACAAATTGGCTCTAGCCAGCGCGGTTGGTGAGACGCTTAAAACCGGCCTGCACCTCTTGGGAATCAGGGCTCCAGAGAAGATGTAAACAGGGCCACTAGGTAAATCTAACTAATAGGTGTATATTGAAATTAGTGCAACTCTAGTTCCTTGGAAGGGGGTGAGATCAGTGTTTGTCTTTATGGACACGAAGACTGCCGCTAAAGCTGCCTGGCAGACGCAGCAGTTTATGGAACGGGTGATGTTCCCCTGGGTGGGGTTCGTCAAAGATTTTGTTGAAGGGCAGGATCAAGAGCATCGTGCCCGCGAAGCGGCGCGACGTCAGCGTCTGGCTCGGGAAAAGCGGGAGAAGCATCATGAGTCTTGAGGAGGAGTGGTCGGCGGCCAATTTTATATTGATTGGCCGCCGTTATTATTTTCTCTAAAATATCTACACCTTTTCAGAAAGGCGGGGCTCTGTTACTATCTAATCTAGTGGTCTGATACATCACAGTTGTTTATTATGTTCTGATACACATAAAATCCCTATGTCTAAACCTCAACCTCCAACTAAATCAAAGAAGACGGGTCGCGAAAATGATAGCGTGATCATCGAGTCAGAAGCAATCGTCAACGAAGTTGCCAGACGTGAAGAAGTCATTCAGCAATATTGGCAAACCGAAGATATTTTTGCACGAAGTGTGACGCACCCTGCCGGGAAAGAACCTAAGGGCGATTACGTCTTTTATGATGGCCCGCCATTTGCTACCGGTCTGCCGCACTATGGACATATTTTAGCGGGTACTATTAAAGATGCGGTGCCACGTTTCTGGACCATGAATGGCTACCGAGTACGTCGTCGTTGGGGTTGGGACTGCCATGGCTTACCACTGGAGAATTTAATTGAAAAAAAGCTCGGCCTCGCCACCAAGCGCGATATCGAAGCTTATGGTGTGAAGAATTTTAATGAAGCTGCCCGCTCCGCGGTAATGGAGTACGCCGATGACTGGAAGAAGGTTGTGCCACGCATGGGTCGGTTCGTGGATATGGATGACGACTACCGCACTATGGACAGCACTTATACCGAGAGTGTTTGGTGGGGGTTTGCCGAGTTGTATAAAAAGGGATATGTCTATGAGGGTTTTAAAAGTATGCACCTGTGCCCGCGGTGCGGGACGACTTTGTCTAACTTTGAAGTCAACCAGGGCTACAAAGACATCAAAGATATTGCCGTCACTATTAAACTACCGCTGTTAGATAAAGCGGGTGAAGCTACGTCAGTGTCTCTGTTGGTGTGGACGACTACCCCCTGGACACTTCCGGGTAATACTGCCGCTGCTATTCATCAAGATTTTACCTATGTGCAAGTAGCGGTCGAAACTGGAGACGGGACCGAGCACGTCATCCTGGCTAAAGAGCGCCTCGCGCACTTGGGTGATTTACCTTATCAGATTGAGCGCGAGTTTCTTGGCTCGGAGCTGGTTGGTCGTGCCTACGAGCCGCCATTTCCGTACTTGTCGGAGCAGTTAGCTGATACCGCAGGGCTGGAAAAAGCTTTTAGAATTTACCATGCTGATTATGTGGAGTTAGGTGAGGAGGGGACGGGCGGGGTGCACCTAGCTCCAGCTTATGGTGAGGAAGATTTAGAACTAGCGCAGCGTGAGGGGGTGCCCGTCCAACATCATGTGGATGTTGATGGACATTTTTATCCCTGGGTGACCGAGTTTGCTGGCTTGCTAGTTAAGCCTAAAGACGACGAGTCTGCTAATATCTCTCATTTGGATACTGATATACAAATTCTAAAAGCTTTGACTGCTGCGGGTAAACTTTTTAAAAAAGAAAACATTACCCATAGCTACCCCCACTGTTGGCGGTGTGATACACCGTTGTTGAATTACGCAACCACTTCCTGGTTTGTGTCAGTGACGGATTTCAAAGAACAGTTGGTCGCCGAGAATAAGAAAATTAATTGGGTGCCAGAGTATGTTGGCAGTAATCGCTTTGGTCGCTGGCTGGAAGGGGCGCGTGATTGGGCGGTGAGTCGTCAGCGCTATTGGGGCGCACCCCTACCAATTTGGAAACATCCTGACACTGGAGCCGTATTAGTGATTAGCTCTCTCCAGGACTTAAAGAAACATACCAAGAGCAACGGTAATCAGTTTTGGCTGATGCGCCACGGTCAAGCTGAGAGTAATATAAAGGGGACAATTAGTGCTGATCCTGCCGGTAACAATCCTCTCACTGCCGTGGGGAAGGAGCAGGTTGCTGAGGTGGCCGCTGGGTTTATTAAGCAAGGAGTGACTTTTGATTTAATTATTCACTCTGGTTTTATGCGCACAAAAGATACTGCTGAGATTATGGCTGAGAAGCTCGGCTTAGAGGCTGGTCAGGTGTTGGTTGATGAGCGCTTGTCAGAAGTACAGGCGGGATCTGAACTGGAAGGTTGCTCTTGGCAGTCGTACGCCGACAAGTTCACCTCTCGTCTCGACTCATACCGAGAAGAGGTGGCGGGGGTAGAAAATCGTCGTGATTTGCAGCGGCGTGCGGGAGAGCTGCTCTATGATTTGGAGAATAAGTATCATGGACAAAAAATTTTATTAGTCTCGCATCTCAGCACTATTCAGGCATTGGAGGATGTAGCAGCTGGACGCGATCCTGAAGCTGCAGTAGTAAATTCTGTTAAGGAAGAGGCCTATTATGACAACGCAGTTACCAGGCCCCTAGACTTTACGCCCTTGCCACACAATGATGACTATATTCTCGACTATCACCGACCGTACATTGACGAAGTGGTAATTGTTGATGAGGCTGGGGTGGAGATGCAGCGGGTTCCGGATGTTTTCGACTGCTGGTTTGAAAGCGGTTCGATGTCGTTTGCGCAACACCATTACCCCTTTGCACACCAAGACGACTTCTTGACTGAGTATTATCCAGCCCAGTTTATTTCTGAAAGTATGGATCAGACTCGGGGGTGGTTTTACTCAATGTTGGTTTTAGGTACCGCTCTTTTCGATAAATCTCCTTACCAGAATGTGGTTGTAGGAGGATTGGTGTTAGCAGAAGATGGTAAGAAGATGAGTAAGTCACTTCAAAACTACCCCGACCCAATGGAGTTGGTTGATAGACAGGGAGCTGACGCCTTGCGGTTTTACCTACTCTCGTCACCATTGATGCGTGGTGAAGATTTGAACTTCTCTGAAAAAGAGGTGGCAGAAATTCAGCGTAAAAATATTGGTCGCTTGCATAATGTTCTCTTGATGTACCAGACCTACACCCCAGGTGCTGAAATTAGGGGGGCTTATCGACCAACAGACGCTCTTGATCAGTGGTGGCTAGCTAGAATAGCGCAGACTATTAATGAGGTTACAAAAAGTTATCAGCGTTACGAGTTGGACAAAGCTACCAGGCCGCTAGCTGATTTGATTGATGATTTATCGGTCTGGTATTTGCGTCGTTCTCGCGATCGTCTCAAAAGTGACCAAACAGAAGTTCAGGCTGCCGCTGCTACTACATTACGTTTTAGTCTCCGACAACTCGCTCTTTTGATGGCGCCAGTGATGCCTTTTTACGCTGAGTACTTATGGCAAGCGGTTCGCTATCGTGAGGATGGTCAAAGTGTACACTTGGCCGGCTGGCCAGCTGTGGCCGAGAATTATGATGAAGACATTCTTAACATGATGGAGAGTGCGCGACGACTAGTAACGGAGGCTTTACAAGTGAGAACTAAGGTTGGTCTAAAAGTTAGACAGCCTCTTGCTAAGATGATTGTCAATCAACCGCTCAGCTCAGCTCTTGCTGCGGTAGTGGCGGAGGAGGTTAATGTGCAAGAAGTTTTGGTTGATTTAACCCAAGCAGACAATGTGGTGCTTGATACGGTACTCACTCCTGAGCTCATCGCTGCTGGTGCTGTCCGTGAACTGATTCGTGCTATCCAGGATCTGCGTAAGCAACGAGGCTTGGAACCAAAAGATGTGGTGACGGTAAATATCTTTACTGATGAATTGGGTGGGGAGTTAGTAACTGCCGCTGCTACAGAAATTAAACGTGTAGTCGGCGCTTCCGATTTACGACTCGTTTCCAACGCTGTGGAAGTTGGTACCGACAACACTGTTCTCAAAACTAGTGACTACGAATTTAATTTAGCTTTACAACCTTAAATGTCTACTCATACTCTTACTACCTTGGCAATTGTTTGCGGTCACGAGGCCCGTCAGGGGGCCGATGCCATCTACTGGCTCTTCACTGAGGAATTAGGTATGGTGGTCGCTACCGCCCGCAGTGTGCGGGAAGAACGGAGTAAGCAGCGCTTTGCATTGCAGGATTTTTCTCTGATTAATATCTCTCTGATTCAGGGGAAAGTGCAATGGCGTATTGGCAGTGTGGAGAGTTTGACCAACTATTTTTTGGATAGCGAGAATAGGGATGTGCGTGGCAGTGTCTGCTTAGTGGTACGATCTTTGCGTCGTTATTTACAGGGTGAGGGCACTACTCCAGGGTTATTTGCAGAAATTAAAACCCAGCTGGAGACCTTGATTGATCCGAACTTACCAAACCGTTCACAGGTTGAAGGTCTGATTCAAGTGCGGACTCTCGAGTATTTGGGCTATCTCTCAACCACCTATCGTCAGCGTCCGCTGGCGGAAAGTCTTGACTCACTAGCTATACAGCCAGTTAGTAGTTTTAATCACCTCATCACCACTGGTCGAGAAGCCAGTCATTTGTAGGCGTGTAGTAATGTTATACTGCTAACTGATGGCGGTGATCAAAGATCAGGACGGAATTAGTGAGGTGCGTAAACGTCTTTACGAACGTGGTAGTGAGGCTGCGCCGAGCGAGCGCTCAGGATTGACTCCGTACACCAGTGATACGGAAGTTTCTCAGTCCTGGGTCAACACTGCCGTTAGTCGACGGGGGTCTACTACTGAAGATGCTACTGATCCCCGAGAAGACCTGAAGGACCGAGAAACTCTTGATTTAAAAAGCGACACTCCGGCAGTGACACACAGTCTGCGCCTGGTTATTTTTGGTGTCGCTTCAGCCCTTCTGGTGATTGTGTTGGCTCTCTCGGCTCTTTATTTTTATTTTGGTGGCAATCAGGTGACAGGACATAATCTCGAAGTTACGCTTGAAGGTCCTCTGACAGTGGGAGGAGGTGAGGTGTTGTCTTACCAAGCTCGGGTTACTAATAATAATCGCATTGCTGTTGAAGACATGACTCTTATTATTGATTATCCGTCCGGCACCAGAAAGGTTGGCGATAGTCCGAAGGCAGTTTATGAGGAACGGCTGTCGGTAGGAAGTCTTGAGCCAGGAGCTTCTCAAACAGTGTCGGCTGAGGTGGTGGTCTTCGGTGAGGAGAAACAAGAGCGGCAGTTGAACGCTAAATTAGAATATCGTCCACTTGGTAGCGGCAGTTCTTTTTATAAAGAAGTTGATCCTTTGGTTTTTAAAATTAATTCTGCTCCATTAACTATTGGAGTGGAGACTCTCGAGAAAGTTTCGGCTGGGCAGGACATTAGAACTGTTTTGACAGTTAAGTCAAATAGTCCAGTGCCGCTTAAAGATATTATTCTTAAAGTCGAATACCCGAACAATTTTAAATTTGCTCGAGCCGAGCCCGCCGCTACCACCCAGGATAATATTTGGTATATCGAAGAAATCCCATCACGCTCCACTACGCAGATTGTGATCGTTGGTAGCGTGTACGGCGCTCAAGACGAGTCATCGCAAATGCGGTTTGCTGTTGGTACAGCTAAGTCTGGCAGTAAGTCAGAGTTAGGCACGGTAGTGGCTACCGATCGTGCTAATTTCACCATCGAACAACCATTTGTGGATGTAGGAATGACACTTAACGGTAAGAAGACCGACCAGACTACCGTTCGGACGGGTGACGATGTTCGCGTGATCGTGACCGTAGAGAATACTCTCAAAGATACTATTCGTAACTTAGCCCTAGAGATCAGCTTAAGCGGTAACGTGCTCACTGCCAATAATGTCGACACCCGCGACGATGGTTACTACGATTCCCGTAAGAATGTGATTCGTTGGGAGCCAGCCAGCGGCAATGGTCTGCAGGTTATCCGTCCCGGCGAAAAGAGAACCTTCAATTTCGTGATTAAAGCCAGTGCCGAAACGCGTTCCCCAAGCTTTACCATCAAGGCCAATACCTATGCTCGTCGTGTGGATGAGCCTGGAGTAGCGGAGCAGTTAGTAGGTACCACCGAGACGGCTGTGAGGTACACTTCATCAATCGCTATTAATCGGCAAGCGTCACGCAGTGATCACTTTGTGCAGGAGGGGCCAGTGCCACCAGTTGCTAATGTTGAAACTACCTATACTATTACACTGATTGCCAATGCTGGTGGTAATGATGTGATTGATGCTATTGTTAATACTTCAATGCCACAATACGTATCATGGAAAAATGAGTTTACTGGCGATGGTAGTTTGGTGTACAATCCGGTTTCTAAAGAATTAATTTGGAAGGTGGGCAACATTAAGGGGGAGGAGGAAAAGAGGATTACCTTCTTGGTCGGACTCTTGCCAAGTGTCAATCAAATTGGTACAACTCCAGCACTGCTCGGCACTCAGTATTTACGTGCCACGGATAACTTTACTAGTGAAATTATCCGCGCTCAAAATTCCCCCTTAGGCAGCGAGTTACCAGAGGGCTCAGGATTTCCAAAAGAAAATGGTAGAGTGCAGGCAGAGTTTTAATTTAGGTAGCAATCAGAAATTCTTAGTTAAAATAAATTATGTCAGACAAAGAGACTAGTCAACTTATGGATAAGATCACCGCTTTGGCCAAGCGACGGGGTTTTGTTTTTCAGGGTTCAGAAATTTACGGCGGCTTACGCGGCACTTGGGATTTTGGCCCCTTGGGCGTGGCTTTAAATAATCGTCTCAAGCAAGAATGGTGGCAGATATTTGTTGACGGTCGTGAAGATATGTACGGAGTCGATGCTGCTATTTTGATGAGTGCGAAAGTGTGGGAGGCCTCAGGTCATGTGGCTGGGTTTGTTGATCCGCTGGTTGAAGATTTGGTGACAGGTGAGCGCTACCGCGCCGACCACCTACTGGAAGATAACAATATCGCGGCAGAGGGAATGTCTCTGACAGAGATCGATGCTGCCATCGCTTCGCACCAACTAAAAAGTCCAAAAGGTAACGAGCTTTCATCCGCCCGTACGTTTAATATGATGTTTTCGACCACTATCGGAGCCACTGCAGGACCAGACAGTCAGGTTTATCTTCGTCCGGAGACAGCTCAGGGTATTTTCGTCAACTTTAAAAATGTCGTTGACAGTATGTCACCCAAGTTACCGTTTGGTATTGCGCAAATAGGCAAAGCTTTTCGTAACGAGATTGCTCCCCGAGAGTGGCTCTTTCGAGTGCGTGAATTTGAACAGATGGAAATCGAGTATTTTATCCGCGAGTCGGAATGGCAAACCCAGTTTGAAGAATGGCGGCAACTTATTTGGACCTGGTTTGACCATGTCGGTTTAGCGCGTACAGATATTCAGGAACTTGAAGTGCCGGCAGAAGAGTTGGCGCATTACAGTAAGCGCACCATCGACTTTGAGTACAACTATCCAGGCAAAGGCTTTGATGAGTTGGCTGGTTTTGCTTACCGCACCGATTTTGATTTACGGGCTCACACCAACCACAGTGGACAAGCTCTTGAGTATATTGAGACCGATGGTACCAAAATTACTCCACATGTACTAGAGCCTTCGTTTGGTGTGGGGCGGTTATTCACCGCTGTTCTGTGTGCCGCTTACACTGAAGACGAAATGAATGGAGAAACCCGCACTTATTTGAAATTACCCATCTACTTGGCCCCATATCGGGTAGCGGTCTCACCGTTACTTAAGAACAAGCCAGAGCTGGTAGCGAAAGCTCGTGAGGTTTTTTTGTTGCTCAAACAAGAATTCGGCAACGTCACTTTTGATGACCATGGTAATGTGGGGAAGCGCTACCGTCGTCAAGACGAAATTGGTACACCATATTGTATTGTGATTGACTTCGATACTTTGGGGGAAAAGCCTGAGTTTCTAAATACTGTCACGGTTCGTCACCGAGATACTGGTGAGCAGGAGAGAGTGGCCATTTCTGACTTGGTTTCTTTCCTAAAGTAGGCTTTCCTTTGTTTGTAGCACTTAAGCTATCAGCGGCGCCCCAAAGGGGCGCCGCTTTAATATTTAAATAAAGAGTGCTAGAGTTACCAATATGTCTAGAAAATCAGCTCGATATCTCACTACTACCCTGCCGTATGTCAATGCTGCGCCGCACATCGGTCATGCTCTGGAGTATATTATTGGTGACGTTCTCACTCGTTATTGGCGCCTAATGGGGCATGAGGTTTTCTTTAATATCGGCGTTGATGAGCATGGGCAAAAAATTGCCGAACAGGCCGACGCTGCTGGTCAAGATCGTCAGGAGTACGTCGATTATTATGCTGGAGAATTTCAAAAGTTAATCACCGCTCTTAACCTGGCTCCGGATAATTTTATTCGCACCACCGACCCAGTTCATCAACAAGCCGCACAAGAAATTTGGCGGCGCTCCACTGCTGCTGGAGATATTTACAAAAAAGCCTATACCGGACGCTACTGTGTCGGTTGTGAAATGTTTTACCAAGATGATGAACTGTTGACAGATTTTGTTTGTCCAATTCATCTGAAGGTTTGTGAGGAGGTGGCAGAGGAGAATTATTTTTTCCGCTTGTCTAAATACCAGGATTACTTGATTGACTATCTTAGTAACGAAGTGGCTACTGTGCCAGATTGGCGTCGTTTAGAACTGCTCACTTTTGTACAGAAAGGTTTGGAAGACATTAGTATCTCTCGTGATAAGAGCCGTTTAGATTGGGGGATTCCAGTGCCAGATGATGAGGATCAGGTGATGTATGTCTGGTTTGATGCTCTAACCAACTACATCAGTACTCTTGGCTGGCCGGATGATCAGGAAGGAAAGTATCAGCAGTTTTGGGTAGAGGGTGAGACTGTTCAGATAGCTGGTAAGGACCAGCTGCGCTTTCAGTCAATTCTTTGGCAAGCCATGCTCAAAAGTGCCGGACTGCCCGCCACTGATAAAATTATCTACCACGGCTTCATCAATAGTGGTGGACACAAAATGAGCAAGTCGTTGGGAAACGTCATTGCGCCGTATGACTTGGTGGGTCGCTACGGTACTGAAGCTACCCGCTATCTATTGTTGCGGCACGTGCATCCGTTTGATGATTCGGATATTACCTGGGAAAAGTTAGACGAGTGGTATACCGCTGGTTTGGTTAATGGTCTCGGCAACTTAGTGTCTAGGGTCCTAAAAATGTCTGAAACTTATTTAGAGTTGGAAGATTTTCCACCCCTTGATCCCACCACTCTTGATTTGCCCGAGACTTACAACTTGCAACAAGTCTTGGATCATATTTGGGCACTAATAGGTAATGCCGACGCTATTATTGCGGAAACTGAACCCTTTAAGCTAATTAAGACCGACCCGGAAGTCGCTAAGGATATCCTGCGAGACTTGCGGGAAGACGTGCTACATATCGGGCGCTTACTCTTGCCGTTTATGCCTGAGACCAGTGCTGTTATCCGCCAAGCTGTCCGTGCTAATCAGAAGCCAGAAAATCTTTTCAGCCGTCTTGGTTAAAACCTTGCGCATAAATAATATGAAAAAGATTTATCAGAAATTAGTCCGCGACAAGATGCCTCAAATCTATCAAGCCGACTTAGAGCAAGGTCTAATTTCTGACTACCAAATCGCCACCCTATCTACCGCCGAGATTATTAAATTATTACCGGACAAATTACAAGAAGAGCTCGACGAAGTCATTGCTGCTCTGAAGACTGGAGACCGAGATAACTTACAGACGGAGCTAGCTGATTTATTGGAAGTGATTGCTGCCGTGGCTTTTCATTTTGATTTAGACTTGTCAACTATTGAGGAGGTACAAACCGCTAAGGGTCAAAAGAGAGGAGGCTTTCGAGAAGGTGTTTTTCTTGAGAGTATCGATTTTATTGATTAGGAAAAGTTAAAAGCGCTAGCAGAGCTAGCGCCTTTTCATTTTACGTAGTCGCACCCTGGCAACCCTAGCGCCGCCGCTGTCGGCGACGATTCCGTGCTAGGCTATTGGTTCGCCGGCGCCACCAGCGAAACCGCTGTTGGGTCAGGACGTAAAAGTGAGCGTCAGTCGGGTGAGCAAAGAACATTTGGTTTCCTTCACTTCTGGAGGAGGAACTCTCTCCGTCCTGATGATAACATAAAAATAATTTATTTATTTTGGTGGGAGAGTGATGTATTTTGTGTTACTTTAGAGTGATCATGTTAGACAAATTGCAATTTCTTGATACGCACACACATCTTAATTTGCGCCAATTTGATGACGACGCTGAGGAGGTATTGATAAAAATGAGTGAGCTATCGGTGGGAGCGTTTAATGTCGGTACTTGCCAGTCTACTAGTGAGCGTGCGGTGGCTTTGGCGCACTCTTATCCAGAGCAACTGCGTGCTATCGTTGGTCTACATCCTTTGAATATTTTTAGTGATCCGGACGATCCACTGCCACCCGAGCCAGAGCTTGCTTACGAATGGTACTTAGACCTTGCTCGCGATGAGCTGGTGGTCGGGATAGGTGAGTGTGGTTTTGATTATTTTCATTATCCTGATACTACTTACGAGACTCAGCGCGCTGTTTTTCTCGCGCAAATTGCACTAGCCGAAGAGGTGCAAAAACCTTTGATGTTGCACTTGCGAAATGGTAAGGATAGTTCCGGACGGAACGCTTATGATGATGCCTTGGAAATCTTGCGGGCCGAAAAGACTGCGGGACGTTTGTCTGTCGCCGGGAATGCTCACTTTTTTGCTGGTACTTTGGCCCAAGCCGAGGCATTTATCGCGCTTGATTTCACAGTGTCTTTTACTGGAGTGATTACTTTTGCTGCTGAGTACGCTAAGCTGATCAAGGATTTACCTCTGGATAAAATTCATGCCGAAACTGACGCCCCCTACGTAGCGCCCAAGCCTTACCGAGGGCAGCGGTGTGAGCCGTGGATGGTGATTGAGGTGTATAAAAAAATTGCTGAGATTAAATCCTTGCCACTGGAAACCGTCCAGGAAACTCTGTTGGCAAACGCTCAGAGACTGTACCGTCTTGATTGAAGAAAAGGATAGAAGTTGGTAAAGCGACGGGCGGCTCCGAAGGAGCCGCCCGTCGCTTTACCTCACCTTACCAAATCCATTGCGTCAAATCTAATCAAACAAATTCACCAAATACCCATCAATCTTCCGCTGGTCCCAGTCGTAGAAGTTAGCGTCAGCTCTGTGTAGATCATGGGCTAAATCTCGCCCCACAAACCGCCAGTGCCACGGCTCGTACATGTAGTAGCTGTTGTTTTCTGGATAAGACAACACGAAGCCGTAACGGTAAGCGTTGTCTTGGAGCCATTTGTAAGCCTCGGTCTGCGCAAAAGCGGTGGTTAGATCGCTATTAGCTGGGTCGACAATATCAACGGTGGTGCCGAGTTGGTGCTCGCTATAACCTTGATCGGCCGAGAAGGCGTTGGCGCCACTGCCATAAATTTGGGTGTAGCGACCTTTTAATTCTTGCTGGGAGTCAAAAGAACGGTAGGCCGACAGTACATAGAGATCAACGCCGTCCTCATGAGCAGCGTCGAGCATTTGGTAAAGATACTTGAGAGCGTCACCTTGGAAATATTGGTCAGCCCGACCGGGTAGAACATAGTCTTTATCAATTTGCTTAATATTCTGGGGAGAGTAATTCTCATTTAAGAAATACACGCGGGAATATTTTTGTAGCAACTCCTTATCGGTTTTGGCAAGCTTATCCAAAGTACCGACAGTGCCGGAAATTTTTCTAATCTGGTTTTCGAAGTTAGCGTTCCGCTCCTGTTCCGCCTCCAGGGCTATTTGACGATCGTTGAGTTGCTCACCAGACATCTCTAGGTCCTTGACAAGGCGGCCGTTTTCTTCTTGGAGACTTTCTAGGGCCGTGGTGCTGGAAGCTAGTTCATTAGATAAAATGTGATGAGTTTTCTTGTTCTTGAAAAGCTGCCATCCCCAAACTAGATTAGAAATTAGTAAAGCTGCGATCAGAGTAAAAAACAGATTGCGTCGGCTGAAAACTTTCATACTAGTAGATTGTTGTTATTTTAACATATTCTCTAACAAAATAGCTCTGACCAGCCCGAGGGCAGCTTGAAAAAAACCGCAAATAATGGTATGTTTTGGCAGTTAATAGACTGGTTAGGTGTGGAGAGTAGTTTTCATATCTAGCTAAAATTAAAATTATGACAGATAACAATATGCCAGTTACCGAAGCTGAGAATGAGGTGAACGAAAAATTCGCTTACGAACTCGCTTTCCACGTACTTCCAACGGTAGCTGAGGGGGAAGTGTCTGAAGTTGTCGATACCCTTAAAGGGTATATTACTAAGATTGGTGGCGAAATCACCGCTGAGGAAGCTGCCGCTCGTTTTGAGCTAGCTTACGAAATCGAAAAGTATCTTGAGGGTAAGTACCGTCATTTTGATACTGCTTACTTTGGTTGGGTTCGATTTCAAGCTACGGCTACAGTGATTGCTAAACTAGAAGAATCCCTTAAGACCGACAAGAATTTACTTCGCTACTTGATTATTCGTCTCAGTGCTACCGAGGAGGCTAACCCATTCAATTTCCATGCTGCCATTGCTGATCGGGCGCCTAAGAATATTGATGTCGATGAGCTGATTTCTGAAAGTGGTGAAGAGGAGGCAGAAATAGAAGCCGAGATAGAGGATACTGAAGTTGACGAAAGTGTCAGTACAGAGGATACTGAAGATAAAGACTAAGGGAAGTTATTTATTACTAACCAAACTTTTATTTTATGTATCTTAACAAAGCTCTCATTTACGGGAACCTTACTCGTGATCCAGAACTAAAAGCTCTACCGAGTGGAATGAGTGTGTGTTCATTCTCATTGGCCACTAATCGCGTCTTCAATGATCGCGATGGCAATCGTCAAGAGGCTGCCGATTATCACAACATTGTGGTTTTTGGTAAAACGGCTGAGAACGTTGCTAAGTTCTTGAAGAAGGGTAGTGGCGCTTTTGTCGAGGGCCGTATGCAAACTCGTTCGTGGGAAAAAGATGGACAGAAACATTATCGCACCGAGGTGGTCGCCGATCGGGTGCAGTTCGGCCCACGGACCGGAGGTGACGGATCCAGTTCTGGGTACAACTCCAGTAGCTCAACTGCCAGTACTTCTGCTGATGACGCTAATGCTCCAGCCTTGCCGGATTACCCAGAAGATGAGATTAATCCAGAAGACATTCCATTCTAATTATTTCACCCTTATTACTAAAATATTATTCTACTAAATAACATGTCAGAAACTCATAACCTACACAAAAAAGCGACTCTGGAGTTTGTTGATTACAAAGACATTACTCGTCTTAGTAACTACTTGAACCCACACGCTCGCATCAATAATCGCCGTCGCACTGGCCTAACCGCCAAGGCGCAGCGAGAGCTAGCGCAATCAGTGAAGCGGGCCCGCTTTATGGCGTTGATTCCTTATATTCAGCACTAGTTTTTGAAAACAGAACTTACAAGAAAAAGACAACATCCCAGGATGTTGTCTTTTTCTTGTAAGTTCTGTCACTTCTGCTCGTCTAAAAAAGTAGATTAGTGTTTCAAAAAGAGGTTAGAATTGTTGAAAAATCTGGATTTAGTAGGGATGGTCGCTGAGCTGCTACTGTTATACGTGCTGGTGCAGTATTCCTGGGGTCATTTGGTGGCAGTAGTGTTTGTTGCGGGGGCGATTTTAATAGTGTTTCTTTCGGCAATCATCTCTGCCTGGCTGGATGGCGAATTTTAATCGCATAGCTTACACTCCGGTAATTTTGGTTATCGGGGTGTATTATTTTACTTGAGTATCCCGAGCCGTGGTATCTTTAAATAGGAGGCACAGGAGGGAGAGATGAAGAAATGGTGGCGGTCTTTAAAAATTATCTTGATTGCGACGGTAGTACTGGTGTTGCTGGCCGTTATAATCTGGTGGTTGGCGGACTCTGTCAGTGTCAGTGTTGGGGCTTTTATCCTTTGCGCGGGACCGACGTATTGGTTGGTGTCAATCAGTCTGGGGTCACTGACAGATCTTTAAGAGATATAGACGGGCTCGCAAACTACTAGCGGGCCCGTTTTGATTTTTTGGCTAAAGCCAAAGTGCACGGCTGCCAACCTGGCAGTGTTTAATTGATTATTTATTCATTTTATGTTATAATGGCAAGAGAAGAAGGGAGGAGCTCGTTATGTCTCTATCATATCTAGTACTGGGTACTATCGCTGCCTATATGGTTGGCGGCGTCACCTATCTCGGCACCGGTTCGGTGACCCTTGCAGGGGTCACTGGCATTGGTACTGGGGTGACGGTTACTTTTGCCACCATGATCTATGTTTGGCGCAGGTCGTAACATGGTGACTGGTCATTGAGCCTGGGCGGAAAATGG
This sequence comes from uncultured Patescibacteria group bacterium, assembly GCA_934699595.1. Taxonomy (GTDB): domain Bacteria; phylum Patescibacteriota; class Minisyncoccia; order Phycocordibacterales; family UBA918; genus OLB19. The sequence goes on along the minus strand of CAKUWT010000001.1, from coordinate 364,772 downwards.
AAAATTTTCCATCGCCCAGGCTTTTGCATTTTTGTTATTACCAGATTAATAAACTGAATAAAAATAACGAGCCAAAGTATCTCGAGATACTTTGGCTCGTTATTTTTATCTGGATTTAACCTATCTACGCCTTTTCAATTCGTTCTGAGTATAGACCAGTTTCTGTATTGATCCCCACAACGTCACCCTCACTGATAAACATTGGCACCATCACCGTCGCCCCCGTCTCAAGGGTGACTTCTTTTTGTGCTCCCGAAGAAGTATTTCCCTTAACCGCATCCATTGCTTCAGTAACTTTCAACTCCACCTTAATGGGGAAACGGAGACCGATTACTTCATCGTTAAAAACCAAGGCTTGAATATCACTTCGGTCTTTTAAAAACTTACCCTGATCACCCACCAGATCTTTATCTAGCATAAACCGCTCGGAAGGCTTGCCGGCTGTATGAAACCAGTATTCTTGACCCTTGCGGAAAATGAAAGTCACTTCACGGGTTTCCATATCAGCCTCTTCGGCCGTTTCATTGACATGAAAGGTATTTTCCACTGTGCGGCCACTTTTGAGATTTTTCAACTTTGTGATGTTGACTGGTTTGCGCTGCTGTTTACGAAAGACATGATAAGACAGCACTAGATGTGGCTCATCATTGAAAAGAATGACTTTTTTCGGAGTAATTTCATTATAAGAAAGAATGGCCATGACTAAAAAATTAACTAAATATACCTATTACGCGGAGGATTATCTTGTCGTAAACGAGAGGGAAGAAAACCTCCAGTAAATCGGAGTAAACTTTACCACTAAATGAGCCTTTATTCAATATTTTATATAAGTCGGTCTTATGAGGTGAGTATGGTAATAATGTGCAGGTAGCGAACTTGGGACACATTGGTCTGATTTGTGTGTAAATAATAATCATTTTGACATCTACTACTAAACAACCTATTCTTCTAATTGGATTGTTTATAATGCTGGAGAGGAGGAGAAAATGTCTTGCCCGGAGAATACGGAAGTAAGGGGAGTCGTGATTGGTGAGGAAGTGACCCCTGAGGGGCGCTGGTATTTACTGGTTGAGGTGGAGATGGGCCATGAGTTTTGTGTCGTGATCCTGCCGATGCATTCTGGAGTTTGGCGAGGCCTGCTTTATCCAGACAACGGCGCCGAGGTTTCTGTCTTCGGTATCACACAAAACGAAGCCGGCGACTGGGAGGCCCTCTCGGCCGGATGGCCTGATGATGCTGAAGAGGATGGGGTGATGATCGGTATGACTGGCGTTCTTTATAGTTGAGCACAACCTTGTGGTCGTAAGAGATAATTTGCTGCGGCTTTCGTATTTAGAAAGTTTGTAGTAAATAAGGGATTTTTTTGTGAAAACAAGCCCGCCAGTCGCAACTGGCGGGCTTGAAATATTTTATTTGGCTTATTAACTATTTCTTCTCTATTTCCAACTCCTTGCGGATATTTTTCAGTATCTCAGCACTTAGTTTCTTATCCTCACGGAGGAAAGTCCGGGCGGCGTCGTAGCCCCGGCCAAGCTTCACAATCGTGGACTCGTCACCACCAGGAGGGAGGTAGCTGTAAGAAGAGCCAGCCTTGGAAATCATTTTGTATTTTTCTCCCAAAGCCAACAGCTCACCCTCAAGAGAAATTCCTTCGTTATAAATGAGATCAAACTCGGTAGTGCGGAAAGGAGCGGCTACTTTGTTTTTTACCACCTTTACCCGGTGCCTACCGCCAACCACCTCTTCACCCTTTTTAATTTGTGCAATACGACGAATATCTAAACGTACAGAAGTATAAAATTTTAGCGCTTTTCCACCGGGAGTAGTTTCTGGATTGCCGAAGAATACTCCCACTTGCATCCGGATCTGGTTGATGAAAATCACCACCGTCTTACTCTTGGCAACAATTCCGGTCAGTTTACGTAACGCCTGACTCATCAGTCGGGCTTGTTTACCTACGTGATGCGCCCCCATCTCACCCTCAATTTCGTCACGAGGAGTCAAGGCCGCGACTGAGTCAACCACAATCACATCAATCTTTCCTGATCGTACCAAACTCTCCACGATCTCCAGTGCCTGTTCGCCATTATCTGGTTGAGAAATGAGTAACTCCTCAAGCTTGACGCCTAGGTTGCCAGCGTAAACTGGGTCAAGCGCATGCTCCGCATCAATAAAGGCACAAATACCACCCTCAGCCTGTGCTTCCGCTACCGCGTGCAGAGCGAGAGTAGTCTTACCAGAAGACTCCGGGCCGTAGATCTCAATAATCCGCCCCCGAGGATAGCCGCCAATTCCCAAAGCATCGTCTAAACCAATCGAGCCAGTATGTACCACATCCACATCCACATGCTTCTCCTCATCTAGAGTCATAATCGCCTCATCACCAAACTTAGTTTTTAAGCTCCGTAGAGTCTCCGCAATGTCTGCCAAGTTATGCTCTTTTTTCTCAGCGGCCGTCTCCTTCTTGGGTGCAGTCTTGGTCGCGGTTTTAGCAGCCGCTTTACTAGCAGCCTTCTTTGCAGTGGGTTTAGTTTCTTTCGCCATAGAATAGAATGATTATTTAGTGTTGATAGTCACGGGTGGGGCAGGTTGATAAACAAACGGTAGGCTGACTTTAGTCTCGCGACCGTACCGATCCGTTGCCGCCAGCGTCGCTATAGTATAACCGTTTTCTAGGATTAAATCTTCATTAAATTCGCCGTACTCATTAGTAAAGATCTGTCGGTCATTCAGCGTAATGTGATTGATGTTGTGTGCTTGTCCAACAATAGTGACAGAGCGGCTGTTTTGCACCGTATCTAACGGAGCGGTTAGTGCTAATTGCGGCCCGGCCAACAGAAAGCGTGCCTGGAAAATGGTGTAGCCGATAATTGCTAAGCCAATCAGGCCGAAGAAAACTCGGCGCACTAGTTTTTGCAGCGGGGGTCTAGAAGCATCAACAGGCATGGGTAAAAAGAAAATTAGTTAAAATGATTAAAGTGGATCATCGCCGTCGTCTTCTGGCAGGCTTTCGGCATCATACTCCGGCTCGCTACGCTCGCCGGTCTCCAAAATCTCTCTTGGCTTCGAACCGTCCTGAGCACCAATCACGCCGTTGTCCTCTAGCATATCCATCAAACGCGCTGCTCGTGAGTAACCCACTCGCAACTTTCGTTGTAAGTAAGAAGTAGAAGCCCGTCCGGCTTCAATGACGGCCATGCGCGCGTCTTCGTAAAGATCATCACCCTCATCGTCAGCGCCGGTAATCATTCCCAAGAAGCTGTCGCCAGTACCACCGGCTTTCTCCTCCAGGTCGATTGAGTCTAAATTATGCGCTCCCGACTGGGCCTTGAGATATTTTACCACGTTCTTAATCTCTTCTTCAGTAACATTGGCGGATTGGATGCGTAGCGCCTTCGGAGAATCGCTAGATAAAAAGAGCATGTCACCCTTACCGAGTAATTTCTCTGCACCACTTTCGTCCAAAATAGTGCGGGAGTCAATTTGTGAGGCCACATGTAGAGCGAGACGCGTCGGGACGTTTGCTTTAATGGTTCCAGTAATCACGTTGACCGACGGTCGTTGGGTAGCAAGAATGAGGTGAATACCCACCGCACGACTCATCTGGGCTAGGCGCACGATACAGGCCTCCAATTCTTTCGGGTAAGCGTGCATCAAATCCGCTAACTCATCAATCACTATCACTATGTATGGCAGCGGCTCTGGTAGACCAGACTCTTCTTCCTCCAGACTACCCGCTTGTTGCCAAGCTTCTTTAGCTGGCTGATAGATTTTTTTGTGGTAGGCATCCAGGTTTTGCATTTTTTCACTAGCCAGGACATCGTACCGTCGTTCCATTTCTTTTACCGCCCATTTGAGCGCCATCAAGGCCTTCTTCGCTTCAGTAATCACTTCCGCCAGTAGATGCGGGATACCGTCGTACAGAGTTAGCTCCACTCGCTTCGGGTCAACCATCAGTAAGCGTAGTTGTTCGGGTGAATTACGGAAAAGGAGGGATACAATCAAGTTGTGAATAGTTACGGACTTTCCTGATCCGGTAGTACCAGCGATCAAAGCGTGCGGCATCCGCGCCACATTGGCAAAGTGAGCGTTGCCGGTCACGTCTTTACCGAGAGCTACCAGTAAGGGGTGTGGTGAGTCGGTAAACTTTTTGGTTTGTAAGAGGGAAGCCAAACCAACGATGGCGGTGGTGGTGTTTGGTACTTCAATTCCCACCAGTGATTTGCCCGGAATTGGCGCCTCAATTCGAATTGTGCCCGAAGCTAGGTTGAGCTCTAGCTCTCGCTGTAAGCCAACAATCCGAGAGATGCGCACGCCCTGCGCCGGCTTCAGTGAGTAGCGGGTGATGGTGGGGCCGATTTCCACCGCGTCCATTTCGGCGTTGATGCCGAATTCTTTTAGGGTGCGTTTAATATTATTAGAATTAGCTTTTACGTCACCGGTCTGTGGTTTGCCCGCGTCTTTCTTTAGTAGCTTTAGAGATGGTGGCGCGTACGGGCCACTAAAGGTAGATACCAAGAATTCCCCCGAAGATGTAGCCGTCTCTTTTTCAGCAGTTGGTTTCTTGCTCAGTATGCGGCTAAAAGAAGAGGTGGTGGCAGGCTCCAGGTCCGCTTCTTGGTCTGGTTCTGGAACAGCGACTTTCTCTCGCTCCTCTTTGGTCAAAGGAGCTACTGACAAGTCATCTTCCCAGTCGTCTTCCTCTTCACGACGGAAGCGGAGCCACTCAGGCAGGTGTAGACCAGTGTTGAAAGTCATCACTAAGGCAATCATTATTATCGCCGCCAACAGGACTCCAGTAATAATCCGGTCTAACAAGAAAGACATCGGCCAGACTACTGCCAGTCCCACCATGCCACCAAATCCTTCCCGGTACAGTTCCAAGCTACCCAGAATGCCAACAAACAAAAGTGCAATACCGATAATTTTCGCTAGGCTAATATGACCTGTTTCGCGAGCGCTAAACAGTGCGTATACGTAAAAGAAACAAATGATTGGCGACACATAGCGACCCATGCCAAACAGCCAGTCTAGACTCATTTCGGTGTAGCGTCCGGCGATACCACCAAAGTCAAACAAGGCTGCTAGGAAAAAAATACCCAGCACGGCCATCAACACTCCAGCAATAGCTTGCCTAGCGCGTGGACTTAATTCGTCCAACCAAGAATCCGATACGTCCTTCTTACTGCCCTTTTTTGCCATGTCTGTTTTCCCAAATAAATTACCACTAAATTAAAAAGCCTTTTGTGAAGATTAAAGCCTTGTATACAGTGACATCATAGCATAAAGCCTGGTCACTAAACGGTGTTGACGGAGATTAAACCTTGAAAATAAAAGACAGAAAGCAGCAGAAGGCAAGCTTGCGCCACTGTCGTAATGTCTTTATAGTAAGGATAGATGATGTCTCTAAAGAGAGGGAATAAAAGACAAAGAAAGTGAAAGGATACTATCAGACATTTTATAAAGACATTAAGTAATCTATATGGACAAGGACATTTTTAATAATGGTCTCATAGCTACGCGAAGGCTTTATAGCAATGAGGACTACTACCAAATAGTTTTTAAAAGAACCGAACGTATTGTGTCGGCAGTTTTCTATATTCTGTCTTTTATAGAAAGAGACAACAAGACAGAGACACAAGTTTCTCTTTTGGAGAAGCGGGCCATGTCTGTACATCAAGAAATTATTGCTAGTCTGGAGTTGGTAGAGTCGCGAGCGGCAGAGGAGTTGGGGACACTGGTCGCCAGTCTGTTAGCTTTAGAAAGCTCGGTGCGCTTAGCGACCGCCGCCCGCACCATGACAGCTGACGTTGCCCTTACTATCACCACTGAGATAGAGTCCCTACTTCGTTACCTCGGTAGTCGCTACTTGGCGGCCGAAGACCTGCCGCTAGAAACCAAACAAGCCCTCGCCGAAACTAAGAAGGCTAAAACCTCCCCGAAAGAAACCACTCGCCGACGCTCGCGCCCTAATATTCCTGCGGGAGATTTGAGCAGCGATGCTGTCTTGGTGTATAGTGAATTGTCTGACCGTTTGACTCGCATCAAGACTGTCCTTGAAGCCAAGCCGGAAGCTACCATTAAGGACTTGTCTGATATTATCACGGATGTTAGCAGCAAAACTATTCAAAGAGACTTGAACAGTCTTATAGAAAAAGGAGAGGTTCAAAGACATGGTGAAAGACGTTGGTCTAAGTACTCACTAACGTCTTAGAGACTTCGGAAGTTGTTGCTGGTAAATTGGATTACCTCTCAGTAAGCTTTAATGGGTTGGCGTACCAGTGTCCTTTAATCAAAGTCGGTGACACTCTGTTTAAATTTATTTCGTATTAAAGACATCGAAAGTTATTCTTACTAAAATTAAATTTACATTAAGTATAAGACAGGAGGTACTCGCCGTAGGTGTCGTTTATGTGTTAGGAAATTTGTATACTGTACCTTCAGTCGTTTACTTCCGTTTTTCTTCCTACTGAAGGTAGTTAACGCCTTACTTGCCAAACCACTAAAACCATTCTCTGCTAGTTTTCACCGTAAGCCAACCTGGTGCCCCTCGTCTTTATTAACTAGACCAGAGAAGGATAAAACCTTGTAAAGTACATTGATTTTTTGCCCCCCGTAGCGTATGCTACGGGGCAGAACCTGAGGATGCTCGTGCTGATATTAGTCTGTTCTCGACCTCTGAACTAGCTTCGGTCGGTCGTTGCGGCTTTCCACACCAGCTACTCATTGTCTGCAGAGTATTCTGTATACTGTTCTGGTAGCACTGAAGATTGATTTTGGTGATGGAGTTTTTCATCCCTAAAAGCTTAATCGCGTGCGTGATTGGCTCTGTGCGTTTTCATAAAATTTTTTACGAAAACCAAGCACCATTTATGTCACTACGCTTTAAGCTGACCGATTAGTCATAAATCTTCTACTGCGTTTGTTCTTTGAAAACTTAATATTTTCACTCACTTGATCTGATACTTTTTAGTAAGTATTAGATCCCTGAATGATATTCATATTTCCCGCCTGACCTGTTCCTGTCGGCGGGGCGCCACTAGACTCTGGCTTTTGCAAAAGCCACTCATTACGGCGCCCCGCCCTCCCGCCTCACCGCCTCGCCCTGTCCTCTCGCAGCTAACCCCCCTTGCACCGACTAGGAAGTAATACACCCTGCCGGACTGCAAAGGGTTAGTGATATTACGGAAAGGAGTTTAACCACTCACTTTCCGAATATGAATTAATTCATATTATTAGTATTAAACAATCGCCTCGCTAATGGGGCACATTAATCGCGAGACAATACTAATTATTAGTTAATTATTGTCCGCCCTTAATAAAACAAATTTATGACTATTACAAAAGAATTTGCTACTAAGACCGTCGGTCTTGCTGTAGCAGCCGCTATGTTCTTTTCAGTAGCTATGCCTGCACAGGCTCAGACTGCTGAAGAGCTACAAGCAATGATCAATAGCTTGCTAGCGCAAATCGCTGCTCTACAAGCTGGTGGTACCACTGGTACTACTACCACTACTGGTTTCCAGTGGACTCGAGACCTACGTCTTGGATCAACTGGTGCTGACGTTCTAGAACTACAAAAGTTCTTGAACCAAGATGCTGACACTCGTGTGGCAGCTACCGGTGCTGGTTCTCTAGGAAATGAAACTTCATACTACGGTCCTGCGACTGCAGCGGCTGTTTCAAAGTTCCAAGTTAAATACCGTGCTGACATCCTAACCCCAGGTGGTTTGGTAAATCCAACCGGCTACTTTGGTCCATCTTCACGCGCCAAGGCTAACGCTTTGAACACTTCATCAACCGGTGAAGGTTCAACTGGTGGTGATGTCGCATTGAAGGGAGGTGAGGCTGATGTGATTGTAAAGTCAGTTACTTCTGGTGCTATCTCTGTTGACCTAGCCAAGGCTGATAAGGTTATCGAGGTAGAACTTGATGTTCGTGATGGCGACATTGAGCTTAACCGTGTTGACTTCTCATTTGACACTCGACCATGGTTGTACTTCGACGAAGTAAACCTATTGGTTGACGGCAAGGAAGTTGGATCTCTTTCAAAGAGCTCAGACTTCACCGAAGTGACTGCTGGTTCTGACTACCGTGCTCGCTTCTCAGACAGCAAGACTGTAATCCGCAAGGGTTCTAAGGCAACTGTCGCTCTTGAGCTAGTTGTGTCTGACACTATGAGTTCTACTCGATACAGTTACTACAATGGTACTGGAGTCGTGGTGACTATGGCTGCTGACGCTATCCGTTACACCGATGCTGCTGGTATCACTTCTACTGATGGTGTCAGTGGTGGTCTAACTGCTACCGTTAGTGGTTCAAACTCTAGCTTCGGTAGTTTGGAAGGTTCTGTCGCTGTTGACAGCCCACGTTCAAACACCATCATCCTTGAGGACAATTCAGAGACTCGCAACGAGACTCTAGCCATCGCTCGCCTTAAGGCTAAGGATAACGACGTTACTATTCGTTCAGTTGATGTCGAGTTGAAAAACATCGGCGGTACTGATGTGAAGAATACTGTAACTCGTGTTCGTGTCTTCGATGGTTCAACTGAACTAGGTAATGCTTTGGTTACCCTCACCGGTGCTACAGCTACTACCACTGTTGACGATCTCAGCTTCCGTGTACGAAGCGGCGACGTTGCTAACCTGACTGTTAAGGCTGATATCGTAAAGGGATCGGCTCTAGCAACTACGACTGGAGTTGAGGTGCGAAATGTTACCTTCAATTATGAAGATATCAATTACGACCCACAGGCTAAGACGGTAACCTTCAACGAAACCCATAACTTGGTGGTTGACGGTCTTTCAGCTAGCTTAGACAGTATTACTACCAGCAACAGTAACCAGAACGCTTTCATTAACTTCAAAGTTAAGGTCTCCGCTCATGGTGACGAGGTGCGTATTAAGGACGATGTTGCTTCTGTAGTCACTTCTACTACTACCTTGCCTACTGGCGCAGCTTCAACTGTTGCTATTAGCTCTGACGCTGATAAGGATGGTACCGACTACGTCATCTACGATGGTCAGACTCGTACCGTGACTGTGACGGTAGCTATTACCGGCAACGGCACCAACACCGGTTTCGTTAAGGCTACTCTTGACAGTATCGCTTACGGACTTGGTGCTTCAAACACTGGCAAGACTTTGACTCTTGGTGGTTCAACCTACCAGTCAGCTAACGTCTTCGTTGGTACTAACTAGTTCGACTAGTTTAGCCGATTGTTCCCCAACCTAACCCCTCAAAAGGTTAATTAAGGAAAAGAAAAAACCACTCTCGCAAGAGAGTGGTTTTTTCATTTTCTTTTTTCCCGTAGGAACGTCCTATGTAAATGAAGAATACCCTTTGCGCACTAAATGTGATATAACCTTGGAGGAATAGTGTCGTCTTTGTTACTGATAAAAGGAAAAGGAGAAGAGGGATGCCTAAGGTACTTACTCCACAGGAGGTGAAGGAATTCACTAAGGCGTATCATCGCCTGGTGCATTTTTCTGAAGAACTATCTCGACTCTACAGCTTGTGTGGTCAAACGGAATCCTATTCAGACATTTACAATCAGTGGCTGAGAGAAGGGGGTTTTATCCTCGCGCAACACCATTTTGATTGGAGTCGCTTCTTGGACACTGTGGAATATGACCGGGTGTTCGGACTGTACTATGAGGATCTGCCTTTCGCCCTGCATAACTGGATTTTGGAACACGTTACTGAGGCGGCGAGAGGAATGTCGTCGGCGTTTGACAATAATGTCGAATCAGCCTGGAAGTTGCCAACTGGTATACGGAGCGCCCTCGATCTCGACCAGCTGGTGGTGAGGCTTGTGGCAGCCCGCTTGCAGGCCAGAGAGGAGTTGAAAAAAATCTGGGAATATCATTTCTGTGTTGATTGATTGCTCCTCAGTAATACGCAGATGAGCCCTAGAGGGGCGACAGCCCGGCACCTTTGGTGCCGGGCTTTTAATTAAGGTCGGCAGCCACACCTAGATTGACAAAGTAATATTTTACTGCACACTAGAGGTGGATAGAAATTTAAACAGAGGAAAGAGACTATGGACATGATGGATGCTGTCAGGACGAAGAAAATCACTTCCCCCAAAGCCCCCACCAAAAAACGAAAGCAAAGGCGGGAAGTTACGAAACCGTGGGTGGTACAGCTAATCTCCAGCTGTAATATCTTTGCCGAGGACCGCCAGACTGAATTTGAGGCTGGTGTCAAGAACGGTCTGCATGGCTGGTTCGAGGCTGAGAAATATTTTTACCAGGCCATGGTAAGTGACTCGACGGTCGCAGGTCTTTCTCCGGCAGCCAAGAAGGCGGTGGCGGAGTATCGGCAAGGGACTGCCGACTTCGGGGAGCAGGTGCAAACCTTGCCCTCTGAGAGGATGGTGACTAAGGAGCTGGTCGAGGCCGCTGCTCTGGAGCGGGAGCAGTTGATGCGGAAGCTCGGGCTCATTTGGGCACGTGAACATAAAGGAAGGTGAAGCAATCCTCTCGATTGAGGCAAAAGCCGCCGGGCTAAACCCGGCGGCTTTTTTTAATTTTGACTGGCGACCAAGGGCGGCGGGGAACCCGCCGCCCTTTACATATCCGCAGGTAAGGTAGTTGATAGTTCTCGATTGGTCTTCAGTAGACTGCTACAATATAGGCAGGTTTTAAATAGGGTTTGGTCAATCTGCTCTATAAAGTCTATGCTGCTATTTTAGTTTATGATCTGGTTATCACCAATAATTATCTTTCTCTTGGCTGGCATGTTGTTGTACATCGCGGGGGAGCTGATTATGACCGGCTTGGTGAAAATCAGCCAGCACTACCGACTCACTGAATTTGTGGTGGCGTTCTTCCTGTTGGCTCTGGCCGCTACTCTACCCAATTTATTTGTTGGTATTTCCGCTGCTCTACAAGGAATTCCAGAGTTATCCTTCGGCGATATTATGGGCAACAATATGATCTCTCTCACCTTGGTGGCAGCTTTGGGTATTTTTCTTGCCCCCAAAAAACACTTGCCGCTGGAGAGCGAGATGATTCAAAATACGACTTTCTTTACGGGAGTGGCAGCTATCTTGCCATTACTACTAATTTCTGACGGTGGTATCTCTCGGAGCGATGGGTTAATTCTGGTGTTATTTTTTGCTATTTATGTCTACTGGTTACTACGAAAGAGTAACCCGAGACAGCGGGCGACCATCTCTTTGCGGGAGGAGTCTTCGCCGCAAGAAGCTTTGATAGCGGGCGGGGAGGTGTTATTTGGGGTGGTGCTGGTCGGTATCGCCGCTCAGACAATCGTCTATGGCGGCACTTATTTGGCCAACGAAATTGGGATGTCGCTGCTGCTGGTCGGGATGTTGGTGATTGGTTTTGGTGGAGCTTTGCCGGAATTATATTTTACGGCCCTGGCCGCCAAGCGGGGCGAGACGGATATGATTGTAGGTAACTTAATGGGGGTAGTGATTATCCCGGCCACTTTTGTGCTGGGGGTGGTGGCCATGATTAGCCCGATTGCGAACGAAAGCTTGGAGCTGCCGGTCATGTCGCGGGTGTTTTTGGTAATTGCCGCCGTCTTTTTCTTAATTGCTTCACAAACAAAAAGCCGAATTGAGCGCAAGGAGGGCTATATCTTGGTAGTTGTTTATCTATTCTTTTTGGGGCAGTTATTATTTTTTGCCTAAGAGGAGAAGGGGCCCGTGGAAGTTGGCGGAGGCCCGGGCAAAGTTTTTTATTTAAAAAACTTTGCCCGGGCGACAGACTTCGCCGCGCCACAAAACACCGTGTTATAATCACTACACTTATTCTTCATTATGTTCAACAAAGATTTTCTTAATTTTGTCCTAAATTTTATTACTGTGATTGCGGTGGTCTTGCTCCTAGTAGTAGTCATCAGTGCCAAATCCCAGGCAGTTTAATTGAAAGTTAAAGAACCTAGAGACTTAATTAGTTTAGAAAATTTTCCATTGTAATAATTATGATAATAACTAGCGGTATTCCTAAAACAGTTAACAGAGTTTTTCAGCCGACTAGATTTTTCGGTATTAAATTACTTATTTTAACCCTCCTCTCATTAATCTTCTTTCTTTTTGCTCCAACCGCTCAAGCTTGTACTGTCTATACATTTAACTCTAGTAAAAATGAATACCAAGGTCTTGAAAGTGATTGCGCTAATCCTTTTTTTCTCGATAATGAGGGATGGGATCTACCCCATGCAGTTTTCCTAAACGATCAAATCTTAGAGGCTGATTCAGAGATTTTCCTAGACACTAATACTAGTTACTTTTTTGTTACCGATCCAGACTTTTTTCAATGGCGATACTTTAGGTTATTTCATCACCGAGGTGATGATTTTTATGAGGTAGCCACTGATGACCTTGACCGCTATGTTTTTACTCCCGGAGTTTACACACTTTTAATCGACCAAAGAGTGGTAGTTAATTACCGTCACCCCTACTGGAATTGGTTAAAAAACGCTATCATCCCGACCGCACACGCTGATTGGGGGAATATGCTTTACGGAGTCACGTTTGTAGTTAGGGAGGAGAAAGAGGTTGGAGGTTCCAATATTTTATTCATTCCGGGAATACAAGGGAGTTATCTTTATGAAGGCGTGCAAGGAAAAGAGTTTGAACGCTGGCTACCATTTGGTAATACTGACGTAAGACAATTAATGATGGATGAAACTGGTCAGAGTTTAAATAATATTTATACCAAGACAAATGATGTTTTACGTAAAGCCTACTCCGTGGTTGATATTTACGACACCTTTATCAATAAATTGGATACGTATAAAAATACTGAAAAGTTTATTAATGATTTCGGTATCTATGCTTACGACTGGCGTTATGATGTCTCGAGCATCGTGAAAAATGGTACTCAGTATCAGAATGAAACTAAGTATTTGGTAGATGAAATAGAGAGACTGGCGGCTTCTTCAAAAACTGGCAAGGTTACTATCGTCGGTCATTCTAATGGCGGCTTGCTGGGCAAGGCCCTGTTTGCTGAATATGGTGAGAGTCTCAAAAGTAAGGTTGATAATTTTATTATGGTGGGTACGCCACAGTATGGCGCTTCAGAAACTTTGGCTAAGTTGTTACATGGTTACGAGAGTAACTGGCTAAAGAACTTGCTTTCTAGCAGAAGTGTCAACCGAGAAGCGGTGAGAAATTTTCCGGTAGCGTATAGTTTACTACCAAGTCAGAAATATTTTGCTACTTATCAATTCCCAGCCCTAATCAAGACCGACGGATCGGAGCTAACTAATAGTTATGTCGGTAATACGGCTATAGACAACCGAACCATACTAGAAGCTTTTTTAAATAACACTTCTCGCCCATCTCCAAGCGAGAGTGTCAGCCTTAATCGACCAACTAACGTTAATATTGGATTATTAAACCAAGCTGGCCCTGATCAGGTCTTACTGGAAGACTTTATCTTTCCGGATGAGGTCGAGGTTTATGAAATTGCGGGTAGAGACCTACCGACCTTGTCTGGACTTTATTACACCAGGCTACCGTGTAATCCACTAGTAGCTCTATTAATTTGTTCAGATAGTAATGGAGATTTAGCCGCTCTCAAAGTAATTCCGTATTTTGATGTTTGGGGAGATGGAACTGTGGCGGTTAAGTCGGCTACGGGGTATTTAGGTAGTAAGAATAGTTTCACCGTTGATCTTGCTCCGGATGAAGTTAATCACTCAAGTATGATGTCCAGTGATGGGGTCATAGAAATTCTTGACCATCTTTTTAAAGGTGATTCAGAATTGCCGACGGTTCCATTAGTTTTAAAACAGCCACAGCTGCTACTGGGCGCTCATTCTCCAGTAGAGATTATCGTTACTGATGAGGAAGGCAGGACGGCTGGTATTAGTGAGGGGAATATCCTTGAGGATATTCCTGGTTCCCGCTATTTAGAATTAGGTGAGAGTAAGTACCTTCTAATACCGGACAATGGTAATTATGAGGTGGCTCTTCAGGGTACCGATGATGGTTATTATGCCCTCACCGCTCATACACTTAACGACGGATTTCAGGAGTTGGTTAATATTTTAGGCTACACTCCAGTTTCTAGTAATACACAGGCATTTTTATCTTATTCTTCAACAGAGCAGTTTTCTGATATTGCAACTGATTTTGATGGAGATAGCATTATTGACGAGGTATACAGTTGGAACGATTTGTCTGTTATGAGTGATCTGCTTGAAGAACCGACCTCGCGTAATTCAGGAGGAGGGTATTTGCCTCTGGTAGCTGAAAGTGATCTGGAATCAGACAATCTAATAGAGTTATATAAACAGCTTTTTGAGTTGTTACTACAGCTAAAACTTTTATTGGAAGCTAGGCTTATTTAATCGTGCAATAAATAAATTTTATGAAAAAATTACTAGAACATACCATCCAATCGGCTCTTAATAAATATATGATCTTTATTATTACACTCTTGTTCTTCCTTTTGATAAAATGGCTACTTCCGGAAGGAAACGTACTCTCCCTTTACCCACTGCGGGTAGGAACCACCTTGGATTATGTATACGCTCTATCAGTAGCTATACTAATATCCCAAGCACTCTTGTTACTGGTGCGAACAGTAACCTATAAGCAGTGGTGGAGGTATTTTGGAGCCTGGTATGTACCACTTTATATTTTCCTGACTCTTACGGCGAATAGACAGCAGATTGGTTTTTCTCCCATTCCTACTGATCCCCAATTCTCTCTGGCTATCGGTGCTCTGATTCTTATTGCGGTCACATCGATGTTTGTCCTAATCCCACACTTAATTTTTGTAGTAAAGTATTTGTGGCGGAAGAGAGTAGGGTGATTTAATGATTATTTATATTAAAATTTGAATCAATTAGAAACTAAATACTTTATTATGAAAAAATTACTAGAAAATACTATCCAATCAGTTCTTAATAAATACGTAATTTTTATTATCGTACTTTTGTTCTTTCTTTTTATAAGATATCTTTTGCCAGAGAAGAATAATATTTCTTTGTACCCACTTCGAGTCGGTTCAAATTTAAGTTATGTATACGCCTTGTCTGTAGCTATACTAATATCTCAAGCACTCTTGCTGCTGGTGCGAACAGTAACCTATAAGCAGTGGTGGAAATATTTTGGAATTTGGTATATACCACTTTATATTGTTCTGACTCTTACGGCGAATCGGCAGCAGATCGGTTTTTCTCCCATTCCTACTGATTCCCAATTTTCTCTAGCTATCGGTGCTCTGATTCTTATTGCGGTCACCGTGCTGTTTGTTTTAATCCCGTACCTAATTTTGGTAGTAAAATATCTGTGGAAGAGACTGGCGGGGAGGTAGTTTTTGCTAATTATTTTTTGGAGAGCACAACCGCCACTTGGCAGAAGCCAAGTGGCGGTTGTGTTTTAGGTTAGCTCTACTAGTCGGGGTAACCGGAATCGAACCGATGCCTTACCCACCCCATGGGCAGATACTACCACTATACTATACCCCGATTAAACTTTTTACTTGGCAGATTTTGACTTTATTGTCAGCGACATTACTTTTTGATAACTGTCGATGATATCGGACTGCCGTTCTTTAGTATACAAAACCGTTTTAAAAAAACTAGGGTCGTCTAGTTGCTGGAACAGGTAGACGCTCGCCAAAAAATTGACAAATCCCTTAGTTTGAGGAATAATCAAAGCAGAGAATCTGGGAAGTAAATGGAGGGACAAGATGAGGTACCGTATTTATTTCGACAAAATCTGTGACTGCACGGCGGTCACCTCAGCGGGGCTGGAGGTGGAGTACCTTGACCACCGCTTAGGTGGCGGGTATGTCGATTGGCAAGAGGGGGAAGACTTGCAGGCGAAGCTTCGGGCGGCCGGAAAAGATTTCCTCTCTGGACGAGAACGCTTTAGTACCTATCCTCCAGGAGTTGGGACTGAGCGTCGTCGCCGTCTTATCACGGTAGTGGTGACTCACCATGACCGCCCCGACTTGCCCATGAAGCCAAGACAGATTTTGGAAGTCTCTCCACGAGTAGATTTTCGGGTCTGAGACTATGACTTGGTATCAGAGGTGGCAGCCAGTCCGGCAGCCGCCTCTTTTCTTTTGTCCGTTTTCTGCTATAATGACCGACGTCAGACTAAAGACAGTTGGTAAGAGAAGCGTTCTCTTTTAAGTAATGAATCGCCATTCATTAACCGACCGAGGTCCATTACTCAGTCTCGCGCTGGTATCAGTGAGAGACAGCGGTTGGGGTCGAGCCTTTGTCAGTAGAAAAATATCTATGACGCTACTGACCTTGGTCTGATAATTTATCAAAGAAGTAATTCCAATATTTTTTGTGGCTATTACTAGAACCAAAAAAGAGGAAATCCTCACCAAGTTAGATGAGGTAAAAAAGAATTCAGAAACGGTGGTATTCGTACACTTTGAACGTCTACCAGTGACTGAGGGAACGGAGATGCGACGCTCTCTGCGTGAAGACGGCGTGGGGTACTATGTGGCAAAAAAGAATTTGCTGAAGCGAGCTTTTGGAACTGGCTACGAAGGTGAGTGGCCTACTTTGGATGGCGAGATAGCGATTGCCTATAGTGCCGATCCGATGGCTCCAGCTCAGTCTATCCAGGCTTTTGCTAAGCAGCATAAAGACCAAGTGTCTATTGTGGGTGGTATCTTTCAGGGAGTATTCAAAAATCAGCATGAGATGGTAGAGATTGCCTCTATCCCTGGTATTGATACTTTGCGTGGTATGTTTGTGAATGTAATTAACTCACCAATCCAAGGATTGGCAGTGGCATTAGCACAAATCGCTGAACAAAAAGAAGCGTAAGCAAGGCTCAGAAAGAAGATTTTATTAAATTTACTAAATAGATAATTATTATGTCTGAAGAAAATAACACTACTCCAGAAGTAGTAGAGACGGCGGTAGTTGAGGAAGCTACAGCAGCTCCAGTGGAGGAAGCTAAGGAGGAGGTAAAGGCTGAAGTACCAGCAGAGTTTAAGGAGTTAGTAGAGAAGGTAGAGAAAATGACTGTGCTCGAACTGCACTCATTTGTGAAGGTGCTAGAGGCACACTTTGGTGTGTCTGCTCAAGCAGTAGCCGTGGCTGCTCCGGGAGCAGGTGACGGTGGTGGCGAGGAGCAAAGCGAATTTGCTGTGGAGTTGACCGAAGTAGGTGGCCAGAAGATTGCTGTTATCAAGGCTGTTAAAGAAGCACTTGGCCTGGGCTTGAAGGAAGCTAAGGAGCTAGTCGATGGTGCTCCTGACGTACTGAAGGAAGGAATGAAGAAGGAGGATGCCGAAAGCTTGAAAGCCAAGCTAGAGGAAGCTGGAGCTAAGGTAACTTTGAAGTAAGTTTTTTAGTCCAAAATAAGAACGCCCGCGCCCCAGCGCAGGCGTTTTTAATTTGGCAAAAAACCTTCAAAGTTTGTTTTGGTAAAGTTGACATTTACCGCAGAGCTAATAAGCTTCAATTAGATGAGAGAGGGAGGAAGTCATGTGCAACTGGCGAAAGTTCTTTCAGAAACCACCACCAATCTGTTTGATAATCATCAGTCTGTATCTCGCTGGCGGCAGTTACTTTCTGTATGAGTTGAGTCGACCTAGTTCAGCAGTGCCTCTCATCGGTGTGGAGGTGTTGCGGAGTTTTAGTCGACCAGACCAGGTCATTTACCTGCTACTGTTCATCATCGCCACCCCGTCATAATGAGGGGTGGCGGTTGCTATTTTAAGTAGCTTCCACTAAGATTATTTGTGGAGACCTTAATTGTGGTCACCTAACCAAGAGGGGGGGGAATGACGGTTCTTTTTAAGAATCCGGAGAGGGTGGAGGCCGTTACCCGGCTGGTGGAGAAGCTTTTCACCACTGTCACCCAGCAGGCCAGACTTGACCTGATACTAGTTTGGTATCAGGCGGAACTGAGGTTCATCGCCACTCTCTGGAGTGAGGGTGTCGGGAGTGATTCGGAAGACATATCCTTCCGGGAGGAGTTGGTGGTCGGGGTGGCCTTGATACGGCGGGCTTTTGCTAGCCGCATTAACCTGGCTTCGGGTGCCGTTCACCCAGCACCAGAGGATTCGCAGCAGGTCGAGATGAGCTGGTTTGAGGAGCTGCTCACGACGCCGTCTGCCAGTCTGTCTGCCGAAGTCATGGCGAGTTTGGCCCTCGCGATGTCCCAGCATCGGCGGAATCTCAAACGGATTCTCGAATGCTATAAGCAAGGTCAAGAAGACCTTGCTTACTGACAGAAGGAGCGCTTTCCCCCGGGAAGGCGCTCATTTTTTTATCACAAGTCTAGAGTGGTTTAGTTAACTATCTTGACTTTATTAAGAATCGTGGGTTTTTAATAAAGACTAGTCTTGTCAATTTTGGTTTCTATTTTTTACTTCTAAGATTTCTTTAGAGAATTTAGTTTCAGTGCTATAATGTCCCCGTTATGTCTGATCCGTTAGCAATTCTGTTTGGCAGTCCTGCCCGTGTAAAATTATTGCGTTTCTTTTTATTTAATCCTAACAAAGAGTTTACCTTTGACGATATTTCTCGGCGAGCCCGTCTGGTGCGCCGCACTGCCCGCACTGAAGTTGATGACTTAGAAAAAGCCGGTGTCATTACCAAGAAAAATATCTTTGTGCCGGTGGAAGGGCAAACTAAAAAAATGAAAGTTTTAGGTTATGCCCTAGACAAAAAATTTATCCACGCAAGGGCCCTGCAAACTTTTTTATACGATACTGCGCCAATAGATGATAAGAATATCCTGCGTCATCTGCGTAAGGCTGGTACCTTAGACTTTGTAGCTACCGCTGGAGCGTTGATTCATGATTTTGAACATGAGTTAGACCTGTTTATCACGATGAAAAAAGTAGATCAGAAAAAAATGGAAACTGCTATTCGTAACTTAGAGGGGGAGATTGGCATGGAGATCCGCTTTGTGTTAATGACTAGTGAGGAATTGTTTTACCGTATTGGTCTGCACGATCGATTGGTACGGGAACTGTTTGATGGACGTCATCATTTGATTTTAGACAGAATTGACGCTGAAGATAGTTTTCGTTCCCAGTTTTAATTTGGTATTGGTGGTGGGGATTTGGAAAACAGCCAATCAGAACATGTTAAGATGGTTAATGTGGTGGAGTGATTATTGTAAAATCGCTCTGGTATCAAACGAATAATTATTTGCTAGTATTAATCTAATTTTATTTATGTATCAATACGAATGGTATGGTTCACTCGATAGCACTTTTATGTCACTGGGTGCGTACGCAATGAACTTTTTGCCGAAGCTATTAATAGCCCTACTAATTATTCTAGCTGGCTATATCATCGCCTCAATTCTACGAGGGATAGTACAAAAAATTATTAATAGTTTTCCAGTCAATAATCTTTTGCAATCAGCTGGCGTAACTCCTTTGGTGGAGCGCTCTGGCTACACTCTTAATGTCGGTAAGGTATTTGGAACGCTAGTGAAGTGGTTTGTACTGACCGTCTTCTTTATTGTGGCGTTGGACGTTGTCGGTCTTAACCAGGCTTCGGCTTTTTTGTACGAGATCATCTGGTACTTGCCGCGCGTAATTGTAGCGACAGCGATTCTCTTTATTGGTATCACTCTGGCTCAAGTAGTTCATGATGTGGTAGTGGGTACGGCGCGGACTGCTAAGTTTTCCTCACCGGAAATACTGGCGAAGTTTGCTCGGGTGGTAGTTATTATCTTCACTGTCCTCGCAGCCCTTAATCAACTACAGATTGCCTCTGAACTAGTGCAGATGTTCTTCGGTGGTTTGGTATTTGCTATCTCGTTAGCGATAGGTTTAGCGTTTGGTTTGGGAGGGAAAGAGACGGCGGCCCGCTATCTGGACTCTTTGCGAAAGAATTAAGTGCTGAACATTCGTAAGTAACTCATCCAACTTGATTAGGGGTGAAAATGAAACAAACTACCCCGCGAACCTTTGGTTCGCGGGGTAGTTTGTTCTAAAGAAAAATTCACCACATGGGAGTGTCGCCGGGCCAAGTGTTATAGGTTGTCGAGTGATAGTTTTAATAAAAGAGGACCCGGCACCAATAAGGCGTCGGGTCCAGTCAGTCAAGAGCCGAGGTAGGGACGATTCTCGATCTTGTCGAAGAAGTTTATATCGATGAAGTTCGTGCGATACCAGGTGCATTTTTGGGTACGACCATCCCTCTTAACGTCTTGTAGTCCCCAGACGATGAAGTCCGGGCCCATGAAGCCGTAGATCGTCGCCCGATCCCCGAGTTGGGTAAGGAGGTCGACGAATGGCAGGCTTTGATTCTTCAGGAAGACGTACGGGATATCTTCTTCAGGAGGGAAGCCCTTTGATTGAGCATACCTCCCAAAACCCTCCAGGCCGATGGAGTAACTGCCACTTTTGTTAAAGTGGATTTCAACACCGGTTATCTCGTCCGCAGGTCCTTCCTTCAAGAAGCGCACATCAGTTGTGCTTTCAAAGGGCGCGTAGCGAACTCCTGGACGGTCTGTCATTGTGATAGGGTGCGTTTTGTTGGTAGGGAATCCGGGCGCGTCGTAAAAAAATCCTTCACACCCCAAGGGGGTAAGAGGAAAGACCGGAGCGTCCTCATAAAGACTCCCAGCAGAGCCAACTGTCGGAAGCAGTAGGAGTGTCGCGGCGATGGTGACAGCCTTGATATTCCACATTTTATTTATCTCCACTTTCAAGGTCCTTGAGTCCCGAACATCAGGTCTCTTCTAAATTCAGATAATATAATATATACATAAAATGTCAATAGTAAATTTGGCTGAGTTTTATTCAGAAAATTTTGCTATTTTCCGTCACTTTATAACTTGAGTGAAGACGATTCCTCCAGCCTGTCTGAATATTTGACAAATATTTTCGTTTGTATATACTAGCACTCACGTACTTATGGGATTGGGAAAAAAGTAACGCAGCGCGCTCAGATAACTTTCGTTTTTTGTGCCGCGAGAACGCGGATTTTTCTTTCTAAGATTTCAATGAATAGTACGCAGTTATTTGAAAACTGCATATTCTCAGAACCACCTTTGATAAGGGGTGGTTCGACAAGTCCAGTGTGTTCGACGCACACTGGCATCCACATATTTTAATTTATTAAAATATGTGGCAGGTAAAAATGTGTGTTGGGTTTGACCCAATAAAGTATCAATTATCCGATACGGGTCTTTTCGTCCCCAGCACACAAAAGAAGGGTCATGAGATTTTATTGTAGGGTCTCATGATCACAAACACTCAAATAAAATTGTACAGCGGTGTACAGCATTCCTTGCAGGAATGTAAGGGTGTATGGCGGATGCCTAGGTTTTAAGGAGCGATGAAGGACGTGATATGGCTGCGATAAGTTTCGGCGAGGTGCCAAATAACTTTTGACCCGGAAATTTCCGAATGGGGAAACCCACCTGCCATCGGCAGGTACTCTTGTATGAGAGAGCGAACGTAGGGAAGTGAAACATCTCAGTACCTATAGGAAAAGAAAGCAATAAAGAGAATTTTCTTTCTGAACAGATGCTTGGCATCATGTTCAGGATTTATTCTGAACATTGGTGCGCGAGCGCCATTATGTTCAGGAAGAAGGTTCTCGCGATTCCCTGAATAGCGGCGAGCGAAACGGGAAGAGCCCAAACCATTGTTGTTTACAATAATGGGGTTGTAGGACAAAGACAGCATTTAGTTGCGAGGAGTTACAAAATGTATAGATAGAAAAACGATCTGGAAAGTTCGACCACAGAAGGTAATAGTCCTGTATTTGAAATTTATACATCTCCTTGGTTTTTGCTCCTGAGTAGTTCGAGACATGAATAGCTTGAATGAATCCACCAGTACTAACTGGTAAGGCTAAATATCCTTAAAAACCGATAGTGAACTAGTACCGTGAGGGAAAGGTGAAAAGAACCCCGGAGAGGGGAGTGAAATAGATCTGAAACCATACACCTACAAGGAGTCGGAGCCTGGATTTATCCGGGTGACGGCGTGCCTATTGAAGAATGAGCCGGCGAGTGTACCTTTATCCTTTGTTTAAGTGGTAACCCCACGGAGGCATAGTGAAAGCGAGCATGAATAGTGCGAATGAATTGTTTACAATTCGAGGGTAGGGGTACGACCCGAAGCGGAAAGAGCTTGCCATGAGCAGGGTGAAGCGACTGTAAAAGGTCGTGGAGGCCCGAACCCACGCGCCGTGCAACACGCGGGGATGACTTGTGGTAAGGAGTGAAAAGCTTATCGATTTCCGTAATAGCTGGTTCTCTCCGAAACAGCTTTTGGGTTGGCGTCGAGTGATCCCACTGGGGGTAGAGCACTGGAAAGGGTAAACAGGGAGAAATCTCGTTACTCTTATCAAACTCCGAATACCAGTTGGTTATAGCTCGGCAGTTAGACTATGGGGGAGAAGCTCCATTGGTCAAAAGGGAAACAGCCCAGATCGCCAGTTAAGGTCCCTAAATATATGCTCAGTGCAAACGAGGAGGTGAGGATTCACAAACAGTCAGGAGGTTGGCTTAGAAGCAGCCATCCTTTAAAGATAGCGTAACAGCTCACTGATCGAGAGTCCTTGCGCCGAAGATGATCGGGGCTCAAGCATATTACCGAAACTGCGAATTCGTACACTTCATTGAGGAATACTTCAGAGCTAGTCTCTGAGATTGTTGAGGGAAACACCCAGTTGATGCAGGACCAGGTTCGCGAGACCTCTCCTGATCTTCACAGGTAAGCACATATAATAATATCCAAGAGAGTTTTCTAGATAAACTCGAGTGGCCAGTTACACTGGGGTGCTAAGGAGCTCCTTAAAGGAATTCCCTCAACAGTTTTCCTTTTTTCAATCAGTTTATGATTGAATCCTCAATGAAGTGTACGAGTGGTAGGAGAGCGTTCTGTTCTGCGATGAATGGTGAGGGAGACCTCATCTGGAGCGTACAGAAGTGAGAATGCCGGCACAAGTAACCGCAAGGCAGGTGAGACCCCTGCCCGCCGAAATACCAAGGTTTCCTTCGCTATGTTGATCAGCGAAGGGTTAGTCGGTCCTAAGGGAATCCCGAAAGGGGGACTCGATGGATAGCAGGTTAATATTCCTGCACACTGTTACGTTGCGATGGAGGGACGGAGGGTTGTACCTGACGCGGCTTACTGGATTGCCGTTGGAGGTTCGAGGAGGCTAGATAGGCAAATCCGTCTAGCAATACTCCGAGTTCAGTCTAAAGGTGAGGCTTCGGCCGATCCGATGTCAGGGAGCACGCTTCCAAGAAAAACTTCTAAGCATAAACGTGATGGTTCCGTACCGCAAACCGACACAGGTGGTAGGGTCGAGAAGACTAAGGCGAACGAGTGATTGGTCCTCAAGGAACTCGGCAAAAAAGCGGCCGTAACTTAGGGATAAGGCCTGCCTTTCTAGCGATAGAAAGGCCGCAGCGAAAGATTTCCTGGCGACTGTTTAACAAAAACACAGCTCCCTGCGAACTCGTAAGAGGATGTATAGGGGGTGACGCCTGACCTATGCCGGAAGGTTAAATACGGATGGTGAAGTGATCTTCGGATTGCTTTGCTGGGCTGTATAAGCCCCGGTAAATGTCAGCGATAACTATAATCGTTCTAAGGTGGAGCGTATTTTTCTTGAAAGTACGTTCCAGGACTGGAACGATTATAGGTTAAATAGCCTAGCCATAGTTACCTACTGTACTGAAAGGTGCAGTTTGTCCAACAGCAACCAACAAGAGACCAAATGTTGCTGGCCCGTAACGACTAAATTTATTTAGGTTCGTGGGCTAAGATAGAGTCCTATTGTGAAATGTCTAAATATCTTGCTTGCAAGATGTTTAGGAGAAGGAAAAATAGAGCGTATTTCCTTGTCGGGTAAGTTCCGACCTGCACGAATGGCGTAACGACTGGGAAACTGTCTCGAGGACTAGCTCGGTGAAAATACAATACCGGTAAAGATGCCGGTTACCTGCAGTTAGACGGAAAGACCCCAGGAGCTTTACTGTAGCTTCATATTGGGGCTATTGACTTAATGCGCAGCATAGGAGGGAGACTTTGAAGCGGGCTTTCGGGTACCGTGGAGTCGCCAGTGAAATACCTCTCTTTAATTCGGTAGTCTCTAACCCGCTTAGGAAAAACCTGGCAGGGACAGTGTGTGGCAGGCAGTTTTAGTGGGGCGCTACCCTCCTAAAAAGTAACGGAGGGGTCTCAAGGTTGGTTAGGCGCGAATGGAAACCGTGCTGATAGTGTAATGGCATAAACCAGCTTGACTGTAAGACTTAGGAGTCAAACAGACACGAAAGTGGAGCATAGTGAACCGACGGTGGGCTTTAGATGCTGCCGGAGATTACCCGATAAAAGTTACCCTGGGGATAACAGGCTAGTCGTGCCTAAGCGTCCATAGCGACGGCACGGTTCGGCACCTCGATGTCGGCTCGACTTATCCTGGGGCTGGAGCAGGTCCCAAGGGTTCGGCTGTTCGCCGATTAAAAAGTCACGCGAGCTGGGTTTAGACCGTCGAGCACCTTTTTCCATTATTTAATAATGTTTAAAGGACAAAGAAACCTTTGTAGCTGTTTAGTTATAAAAGGTGCTCGACCAATCTAAACCCGAGGTGAATACTGGTTTAACCAAAAAGTATTCAAAAAGACATCATTCACGGCGGCCCACAATAGAAATATTGTGGAGAGAAGTTGACTATATCGGTGGAGTCCTAAGTTAAAATAGGATAATACCGAGGGAAGTCAGTGTTATGTCGACAAATCAAGAAAATTTCTACGCATACTTAGCGGGTCTCTTAGATGGAGACGGAAGTATCTATGTGCGCGCAAAACCAAATTCGAGTTATCGATATGGTTACCAAATTGCACCTTACGTTGCCTTTTTTCAGAAGGCGACCGATACCAACTTTTCAAAGTTGATGGAAAGGATCGGTTACGGTAGATTGCGCATAAGAAATGATGAGATGTATGAATTTACAATCAATAAACAGGCTGAGCTTGTTGATTTTCTTGACAAAGTAAAACCTTTCTTATTCCTTAAGAGACTCCAAGCAGATTTACTGCTTGAGATTTTAGAAGATAAGAAGAAGCTGAGTTCTCAGCAGGATTTTACTAAAATGTTGAAGAAAATTGATTACTTCAGAGAATTGAATTACTCTAAACGACGAAAAACACGATATTGACCCCGTAGAGACTAAACGTCAACCTCCTGAAATGGAGAACATATAGTCCAATCCCCGTAGTAATACGGGACCTGGGATGCGTGAGACAGGTTGGTTACTATCTACTGCAGGCGTCGAAACTTGAAGAGAGTTGTCCCTAGTACGAGAGGACCGGGATGAACGAACCTCTGGTCTGTCGGCTGTCACGCCCGTGGCACCGCCGAGTAGCTATGTTCGGAATGGATAACCGCTGAAAGCATCTAAGCGGGAAGCCAACTTTAAGATTAGGTTTCATTAAGTCCCCTGAGAGATGATCAGGTTGATAGGCACTACGTGGAAGTGTGGTAACATACGGAGCGGAGGTGTACTAATAGGACGTTATTTCCTGCAAGGAATATTGTACATGGCCTGAGAGGAGATAAATTGTCAAATAGCTTTGTTGCTACGGCAAAAATTTTAGTCGCTGGACATTTAGGTCCCGCTTCAAAAATTTTTGTCTCACGCCTCGCTCTTTGAACAATTTCTCACCCTCTCAGTAAAGCTAGAAATCCACATTGGATTCCTGGTAGAGACAATTTTGTAGGAGTGTGAAAAAAGTTTACCTTGAGAATATGCAGGTTTGAATAACGGAAAGTGGTGAGTCCTTTACGGACCTGTCTGTATAGTTCGTGTCCCCCCCCGGGCAGAGCTAGATGGGATTCCTGGACAAATCCACAGGGAGGCAGGTAGCAACAACATGCTAAACCACCTCCCGACCACTTTCCGTTATTTAAACACAAATAACGAAAGCTTCTTGAAAGCTTTAAGTTGGTGCTTCAGCGGAGGGGGTACACCCGTTCCCATTCCGAACACGGCAGTTAAGCCCTCCATCGCCGATGGTACTCCTTAATTGGGGAAGAGTAGGTAGGCGCCAACTTAAAGTTTTGAAGATAGACAAAAGACCACCACCAAGGTGGTCTTTTGTTATACATCGCCGGCTCTACAGTCCCCCAGACTGTACGCCCCCTTAATTGGGGAAGAGTAGGTAGGCGCCAACTTAAAGTTTTGAAGATTAAGATAAACCACCCCTAATTAGGGTGGTTTTATCTATATTTTTACTTCTGTATGAGCTCAGTTTGGGCAGGGTTAATAAGGGTTATTTAAAAGGCTCCAACTTTTTTCTGTCTAAAAAAGTTGGAGCCAGGCTCGAGGTTTTGACTCAGTATTCGGAAACTGACCGGAGGGCCGCCAGACCGCTTTGAGAAACGCGATAGTTCTCGGGGTCGATTTTCTCGACAAGACCTCTGGTTTCTAGGGCAAGTAGTAGGGGCAAGACCTGGGTCAGGAAGTCGCGACTGGTGAACTGTCTTGAGGCACCGCTCTGGAAGTAGTATGCCGAACAGTTGTTCAGTCGGTCGAGGAGTGATTCTGGGGTAAATGGTGTATTTTTAAACTCTCTACCGATGGCAATTAAAAGATTGCTCTTGTTCAACAGCAAGTCAGTATTCTTGACCGAGGGCGAATTCACTTGCAGACTCCATTCATGTACAGACTATTATAAGTTAACTATTTTGTCCCGCTAAAGTCAAGTTTATTAAAAGGCTGAGTAACGGCATTTAGGAGGGCTGAGTTATTGCGCCTTATTGCAAGTGGTTACACTGTGAGATTTATACGTTAAGCGTAATTACGTCTTCAGTTTTATTTGTTACAATAGGGACACTTTATGGCAAAGATGAAATCAGCTTGGCGATGGTGGGCGTTCAGACGTCGTTTGGAATACGGATTTTATTATCTCACCACCCTATCTTTTCTCGTAATAGGAGTTTATTTCTTAGCTTTTTACACGCCAGCTGCCTGTTTTGATGGTGTGCAAAATGGTGACGAGCTCGGTATCGACTGCGGTGGTGCCTGTGCTCGTATCTGTGCCTTTGCTGTGCAGCCTCCGGAGGTGGATTGGGTGAATAGTTTTCCGGTCGTTGAGGGGCAGTATAACGCCGTGGCCTATATCAGTAACAAAGATAAAATTGCCGGCACTCCCAAGCAAGAATATAAATTACAACTTCATGATGATGAGGGCTTGATTACAGAGCGATCTGGCTCGGTACCGCTGTATCCTAACAGCCGTACTCCTATTTTTGAGGGTCGTATTGATACTGGAAGCCGGGTTCCTACTAAAACTACTGTGGAATTGAAACCAGTAGAGAATTGGTTGCCAGTGTTAGAAATTCGAAGTCAGTTTAAAGTCGTAGACTTTAGTTTACATAATGCAGACGCGAGACCGTCCCTCTCTGCGCGTTTAGAAAACGATAGCGTCCGCGGAGCAGAAGATGTCGAGGTGGTTGCTACTATCTTTGATTCTCAAGGAACCGCACTAACTTCCTCGTATACTGTTATTGAAAACTTTTTACCTCAAACTCAAGCCGACGTGACTTTTACTTGGCCGAGACCGATCGCTAAGACAGTTCGTAGCTGCGAGATTCCGACCGATGTAATGGTGCTGTTGGATCGTTCGGGATCGATGGCGGCTGACGGCGGTAATCCGCCGGAGCCACTCGAAAGTGCCAAGAAAGCGGCTATGGCTTTTGTGCGCCAGCTGCGAGATAGTGATCAGGTTGGCTTTTTGTCCTATGCCACCACTCCTTCCAGTCCGTTGGAGCAGTTGCTCAGTGGAGATCGCAACAAAGTACTACAGGCAATTAATCAGACCAAGATGGGTACCGACGGTGTCCAGTACACTAATATGGGCGCTGCTTTTACGGCCGCCAAGAACGAGCTTTTGAGTGTTCGCCATCGTGATGACGCCAGAAAAGTGTTGGTGCTGGTGACTGATGGTGATGTTACTCGTCCGTTAAATTCGCAAGGGGAGCGTGATGTGGAGTATGCAGCTAACTATGCTCGAGAAAAGGCGCAAGAAGCTAAAGACCAAGAGATTATAGTCTACACTATTGGCTTCGGGGACTTTTTTATTGCTAATGATGAGCATAGTATCGATCGGGACACGAAGTTAATCAAAGACCTCGCTACGGATGCTAAGAAGTCGTATCTGGCACCTACTATCACAGATTTAGAACGTGTTTATTCAGAAATCGCCAGAGATATTTGTGAGGACGGTCCAGCTCGGATTGATATTTTGGCCAAGCCCAAAGTTGTGTTTCCGGCCGGATATTAGATTATGATTGAGCGCTGGCGTAATTTTTGGCAGTCATTTGATTGGCTCATGTTTGGAGCCGCGGTTTTACTGACGACTCTCGGGCTGATGACAATGTACTCCTTTCAGGGGGATAATCACTATTTTGAAAAGCAGCTAATATGGCTGGGGGTTGCCATCGCTGCTTTTTTTGTAGCCATGATTCCCGACTATCGTTTCTTGCGGGTAGGGAACAGCACCTTCTATATTTTCTTAGCTAGTATTTTTTTGTTGTTGCTGATTCCGATTTTTGGTTCGGAGACTTTAGGGGCTACTCAACGTTTACACTTTGCTTTCTTTGCTTTTCAGCCATCAGATCTAGCACGGCTGGTGCTGGTAATTGTCTTAGCTAAATATTTTGCTAAACGACACGAGCAGATTGGCAGCCTGCGACATATTTTTGCTTCGGGTATTTATGCCGCGATTTATTTTGTTCTGTTGTATTTACAACCAGACTTGGGTACTGCCATTATTGTCTTCTTTATCTGGTTGTGCATGGTTTTGGTAGCAGGTATACGTGTGAAGCATTTTTTGTCATTTGGGGCAATATGTTTGGTGGCAGCGGTTTTGGCTTGGAACTTTGGTCTAGCAGATTATCAAAAAACCCGTATTTATACTTTTCTTGATCCACTTTCAGATATTCAGGGTGACGGTTATAACGCCTACCAGTCTATTGTGGCGGTGGGTTCGGGCCAGTTGTTAGGAAAAGGGGTGGGCTATGGCACTCAGTCAAAGTTGTTGTATTTACCGTATCCGGAAACAGATTTTATATTTGCCGCCTTCGCGGAGGAGTGGGGCTTAGTGGGCTCGTTCACGTTGTTCGGTATTTTTCTAGTTTTGATTTGGCGACTCCTCCGACATGCAGTTTTGGCCGCTAGCAATTTCGAGACTTTGTTTATTGCTGGGGTAGCTATTCTGTTGATTACTCAGTTCATCATTCATGTGGGGATTAATATTGGTGTTCTTCCCGTCACTGGTACTACCATTCCCTTCTTGAGTTATGGCGGCTCGCATTTAGTGATGGAGTTTTTTGCTCTGGGTATGGTGATGGCGATGAGTCGTTATGCTCACACTCGGGTGACCGCTAAAAACCTCCCGTTTGACTAAAGGCTGGTAATTAAGTTTAGCGACGGTAAAGGGCGGCGGTTTGGCTAACCATCGACTCTACTGTGCGGGCAGACAACGACTCTTTTAGTGAAGTACCGTAAGTCTTCGCCAGGGAGGTGTCTGTCAGCAGCGTGGCTAAGGCCTTTTGTAAGTCTGTCGGATCCCGGGGCGGCACCAGGAGTCCGGTTTTTTGATTGGTCACAATATCGGTAACGCCACCTACATCGGTAGCGATGACCGGTAATCCAGAAAGCCCGGCTTCCAGTAGGACATATGGGTGTGCCTCAGAAATAGAGGGTAGAATCAAGATGTCGAAAGCTTTTAAAAAGCGAGCCGCTTCCGTGAGATGACCAAGGAGAAGGACCTGGTTACTCAGAGAGTATTCCTCGACAGTATCGGCTAGACGTTCGGCTTCTTGTCCGGCACCAATTAGGCAGAGTCGAGCCCGGGGAAAGGTTGGAGCTAGTTCTCGAAAGGCCTCAAGTAAATAACGGTGGCCTTTAATAGGATGGAGTTCGGCGAGGCAGACTAGCCAGGTGTCTGTTTGGTAGGGTGCTAATACGGGGTAAAAATTGGTCAAGGTGGCACGAGCTTCTTCACGAGAAAAGACAGCCCCCAAGTTGCGCCCGGGTCTGATTACTTTTAGCTTGTGCTTAATACCAAGAGTAGAAACTTGCTTGATCAGGGGAGTGGCGACCAGAATTGACCAGGTCGAGAGCACCATGGTTTGCCAATAGAGATAGCGAAAGCAAAGTTTTTGCCAAAACGGACGGTCTTCATTAAAGGCAAAGCCGTGAGCGGTAAAAATTATTTTGGGGGTACGTGTGAGGCGGCCAACAATGGTACCGATCACCCCGGCTACTGAGCTATTGAGGTGAATAATATCTGGCTGAATACTCTTTACTAGACGACGGAGCTCTAGACCAGCCTGCCAATTTTTTTTCAGGGACAGTGAGTTACTGAGGTCGGGAAGTAGGTAAACTGAAATACCAGCATTCTTGAGTTTGTCAACTAGGACACCAGTTTCGCCAACTGCCACCATTACTCGAAACTCAGACCGGTCCAGATTGGTGGCCAAATCGTAGACATATTTTTGGGCGCCACCGTCATTGCCTTTGGTAATTACTAAGAGTACAGTTTTGAGTTTGATAGTCATAATGTAGAGACGGTTTATTTACCAAGCATAGCTTATAAAGTAGTTTTTCTCTAGTGCCAGAGCAGCGGAATAGAGTTAAAAAATAAGGTTGATTTTACTACCTTAAACAGGTTATGCTTAGGAGTAATTACTTATGGGAGAAAGACGTCGGGAATTATTATTATTGGTGGTCGGAGATGTTCTGCTATTTATTTCCGCTTTATGGGTTACTTTAGGAGTGCGGTATTTGTCCTGGCCGAATCGGGATTTGATTGAGCTTCATCTCAATCCTTTTTTGCTCCTCACAATTATTTGGATCGGTCTTTTTTATCTGGGCGGACTTTACGATAAACACACTAACATCCTCAAGTCGCTGTTGCTAGGGAGGATTATCAGTATTCAGATTGTTAATGCCGGGGTGGCGTTATTGATTTTTGCTACTTTTCCACTCGGCATTACTCCCAAGACAAATTTAGTTATTTACCTACTGGTATCGACAATTTTTCTAACCGTCTGGCGGCTGTATTTGTTCAGCTTTTTTTCTAGCAAGACGACCAGACGGGCAATTCTGTTGGCGGATGGAGTGGAGGCAATTGAGTTGGCTGATGAGGTTAATAATAACGATCGTTACAACTACCGCTTTGTGCGTCTGGTTGATAAAAGTACCGCAGCAAAATGTCCAGATTTTGAACAGAAGCTTCTGGAGATTATCAAACGCGATCGTATTGAGATTATTGTTGCTAATCCCTACGCGACCTACTTAGAAAATATTTTACCTAAAGTGTTTCAACTGGCGTTTTTAGATCATAAAATTACCTTCGTTGATTTTTATCAAGTCTATGAAGATATTTTTGATCGAGTGCCGCTATCTTCGCTGAAATACAGCTGGTTTTTGGACAACATTTCCCAGATGCGAAACCCACTTTATGAGTTTGGTAAAAGAGTCTTTGATATTGTGGTTAGTTTGGCGCTGGGAGTATTGCTATTGCTACTACTACCTTTTATTTACGTGGCAGTTCGTTTGGAGGGTAGGGGACCACTGTTTATTTATCAGGAACGACTGGGGAGATACAACCTGCCTCTGCGAGTTTACAAACTCCGTACTATGGAGAAAAATCAGAGCGCGAGTGCAACCTGGACCACTGAGGATGGTAAGAGCGGTAATCGGGTGACGCAAGTTGGGGCGCTTTTACGCAAGTTATCTGTTGATGAGCTGCCACAAGTGCTGGCGATTTTGCGAGGACAGATGTCGCTGATTGGCCCTCGCAATGACATCGTGGGTCTGGCGGAGCGAGCGGCCGCAAATATTCCGTATTATTACATTCGTAATTTAGTTAAGCCGGGAGTGACAGGCTGGGCTCAAGTCAATCAGCGCTACATGGGAGAAAATATTAGTCCTCAGTCAATTGCTGAAACCAGAATGAGGCTAGCTTATGATCTTTATTATATTAAAAACCGGTCCTTTTTCCTCGATATGACCATCGCAATCAAGACTATCAAGACTATTTTGGTACGACTCGGGGGTACGACCTGGCGGTTGAGGGTTAAAAAATAATGCCGCAACGGTTACAGATTAGTGTTATACTGGCGGGTAATTAAGGGTGATTATTAGCTTTACTTTTCAATTTTGGAGCAAGATTATTTATGGGCAGGACTATTTTAATAACCGGTGGCGCTGGTTACGTAGGGGAGATGTTGGTGGAACAGCTGGCGGCTCGAGAAGATGTGAAGCAGATTATTGCCATCGATAAAGAGTCACAGGGAGAAAGTACCAAAAACCTAGAGAAAGTAATTTACTTAAAATCCAACGTTGCTGACGATGGTTGGCAGGAGGAGGCAGCTCAGTACGAACCAGATACTGTCATTCATACCGCCTGGCAAATTCGTACGATGTACGGGCGTGAGGATGAGCAATGGCGCTGGAATGTGGATGGCTCGGAGCGGGTGTTTGATTTCGCCTTTCAGCTTAGCAGTGTGCGTAAATTAATTTACTTCTCGACTGCTTCAGCCTACAGTGCCAGAAAAGACAACACTTTAGAGCACGCTTTTACTGAGCAGGAAGATTTTCGCGATGATGAGTATTTGTATGCGGAAGAGAAAAAGCAAGTGGAAGAGAATTTGCTTGCTAAATTTACGGCGGCTGAAATGGCTAATACGCATACGCCACAAATATTCGTTGTGCGTCCAGCCGCCATAACCGGACCTCGGGGGCGCTATTTGCGAGATCGCTTTGGTTTACAAACAGCACTGCAGGGTAATCTGAAAGGCGGCGGAGTTTTCCGCTTGGTTACTGCATTAACAGCTTTTATGCCCGCGACGGCACACTGGGTGCGTCAGTTTATTCACGAGGACGACGTGGTGGATATTATCAGTATGTTTGTGTTTGAAAACTTCAGTCAAAAGTATCAGATTTTTAATATCACTCCTACTGGTGAGCCAGTTTCAGCGGCTGATATGGCAGCGGCGGTAGGTAAAAAAGTCCTGCCGATTTACCCATGGATGGTTCGCTTAGCTTTCTTTATTTTTTGGCATGGTACACGAGGTAAGGTACCGACAGCGCCGGGAAGTTGGCGCTTCTATTCCTACCCACTCGTGATAAGCGGTGATAAATTGGCCACCGTTTATACTTGCCAGTATTCTAGTCAGGAAGCATTGTCTTACACAGACGGTCGCTACGAAAAATATTTAGCAGATGACTTAAAGAAAGCTCGGCCAGTAAAAATTGCGGAGGAGACACCGACTGAAGATAAGAGTCATCAAGTATCATGATTGCTGTCGACGGAAAAAAATTAGCAGCGGAGTTGTTGCTAGCTGTCGCTCAGGAAGCTAGGGATTTAACACCAGCACCTAAGCTGGTGGTCATTCTAGCGGAGCCTGATGAGGCTACTGAAAAATTTGTCTACTACAAAAAACTACGAGCCCTAGAAGCGGGGATTGTTGTTGAGGTGGTCGACGTCGCCGCTTGTCGGGATACCACCGCGGTACAGCGGGTGATAACTGAGAGCTTGCCCAATTGTGATGCGGTCATTGTGCAGCTGCCACTGCCAGTACGATTTGACAGTGATACTATTTTAAAGACCGTGCCCGCCAGTCACGACGCTGATGTGTTGTCGGGACAGACTCCAGTGGCACAAATTTTACCACCGGTGGTCGGAGCAATTGATTTAATTAGCCGGGCGTATCAGGTCAGTTTTACTGACAAAAAAGTAGTAGTGATTGGTCGGGGACGGTTAGTGGGCGAACCAGCGGCCCGATACGTGACTAGTCAAGGTGGTGAACTCACCGTTATTGATCGTGATAGTAAGGATAAAGATGGGGACATCAGAGCGGCTGATATTATTATCTCTGGTGCTGGCGTGCCAGGCTTGTTGCAGGCTTCGGATCTGAAGCCGGGGGTGGTGGTGTTTGATGCTGGTACCTCAGATAGTCAAGGGAGTTTGCGTGGTGATTTGGATGCCGAAGCGGCCTTTGTAACTAGTTTATTCACTCCTGTGCCGGGCGGTATTGGGCCTCTGACTATTTCCATTTTGTTAAAAAATGTGTTGCAACTAGCTTTGGAGCATAGGAAAAAGTAAGGATTTGTGGTATATAATCTGATATTACCGCTGTTATTAGTGACTGAATAATTATGAACAATACAAAAACCACTCATAAAGGTCGTACACCACTAGATTTTATCAAGGCCTTGTTGGTGCTGATTATACCGCTGGCACTGGGCTGGTTAGTTTATCAAAATGCTGTTGGGGTTGATTCTGCACACCCTTTTCGACTCGGACTTGATCTGGCCGGTGGTAGTCAGCTTACTTACGAAGCTGATACCTCAGGGGTACCCGAGAAAGATGTGCCAGAGTTGATGAACACGCTTCGCAGTGTTATCGAAACCCGAATCAATGTCTTTGGTGTGTCTGAGCCAGTGGTGCGAGTGGAGCAAGCCAGTTTTGTGGCGAGCGAGGGCACGTATCGTTTAGTGGTGGAGTTGCCAGGTATTACTGACGTCGACGAAGCGGTGGCTGAAATCGGTCGTACACCGTTGTTGGAATTTAAGCTGGTAGATCCAGAAGCGGCCGCCGCTCTGCAAAAGATTGATACTCAGGCTGTGACCCTAAATGAAGATGGGCAGTTAGATTTTTCCCAGCTTAATTTGCCTAACCCATACGTTGATACCGGCCTCACTGGACGCTATTTGGAAAGCGCCGCCTTGGAATTTACCAGCTCTGGACAAGGAATGGCCGGTGAACCGGTGGTGTCAATTAAGTTTAATAAAGAGGGCGGAGATTTGTTTGCTGAAATTACTCGAGCCAATATTGGCCGGCAACTAGCCATCTTCCTCGATGGCGAGGTGTTGTCAGCACCAAATATTAACGAGGCTATTACTGGTGGCACGGCCATGATTTCTGGTGGCTTTACTCCGACCGAGGCTAAAGAATTGGCGCAAAGCCTCAACTTGGGTGCTTTACCGGTACCGATTGATTTGGTCAGTACTCAAACCATTGGTGCTACTTTAGGTACCGAGATTCTAACCAAGGGTATGATGGCGGCCATGATTGGTTTAGCGATGGTGTCACTGTTTATGGTTTTCTGGTATCGCCTGTTAGGGGTCTTGGCTTCCTTGATGTTGGTAGTGTATGCCGTGATTACTTTAGCTCTGTTTCAGTATATTCCGGTCACCATTACCGCGGCCGGTCTAGCTGGGTTGATTCTGTCGCTTGGTATGGCGGTGGACGCGAACGTACTCATTTTTGAGCGCTTTAAAGAAGAGTTTCGAGCTGGTAAAAATAGTCGTGAAGCGGCTCGCGAAGGTTTCTCTCGAGCCTGGAGCGCGATTCGCGACGGTAACCTTACCAGTATTCTGACTGCTATTGTCCTGTTCTGGTTTGGTACAGCCATGGTAAAAGGGTTTGCCTTAGTGTTTGGTCTTGGGGTGCTGGTGTCGATGTTTACCGCTATCACTCTAACCAGAACTTTAATGATGACTTTGCCGGAACGGAAGCGAGCAGATGGCGGGTTGCTGTCATGGTTATTAGGAGCAGGAATAACACACAAATAGTCTTATGTTTGCAGTTAAACACAAAAATTTATTTCTCATCCTCTCAGGACTAATTTCACTGTTCGCCATCGTGGTGTTGATGCGTTACGGATTGAAGCCGGGGATTGAGTTTACCGGAGGATCAATGTTGGAGGTGAGCTACGTGACCGCTCCAGACAATCATGAATTAGAAAGCGAGGTGGGCAAGCTGGACTATGGCGCCTTCTCGCTGCGTCGGGCTGGCGAGACGGCTTCCGGGCGACAGGCGGTGCAGATTAGCACTCGTCACCTGAATGATGCTGAGCGTACTCAGCTGGAAGCATCAGTCACCAGCCTTGGTGACGGTGAAGTTGAGCGCTTTACCTCTATTGGGCCGTCAATTGGTTCGGAACTAGCCCAGAAGTCTTACTGGGCGATGGGTGCAGTGGCGTTGATTATTATTTTGTACATTGCTTACGCTTTTATGGGTGTGGGCCGACCGGTAAGCTCTTGGGTTTTTGGTGGTATTACTTTAGTATCTTTAGCGCACGACGTGTTGCTGCCAGCGGCAATGATGAGCTTGCTCGGACACCTGCTGGGGCTGGAGGTTGATGTGCTCTTTATTACTGCGATCTTGGCGGTGCTGGGATATTCAGTGAATGACACGATTGTAGTTTTTGACCGAGTGCGAGAAAATTTGCAATTACATCGTGTGGAGAAAAAGATCCGTGTGAAGGATAGTGGTGGCGTGACTAAAGAAGAGGTTACCCATGAATTAACCACACCATTTGAGGATGTTGTCGGCCAAGCAGTCTCACAGTCAGTAGCTCGCTCTATCAATACTTCGATGACTACCATGATTGCTTTGGCGTGTCTCTACTTCTTTGGCGGCAGTGTCACCCAAATCTTTGCCCTGGTACTATTTGTTGGAGTAGCGGCTGGTGCTTACTCGTCACTGTTTGTGGCAGCACCACTTTTGGTAGAATATTACCAATGGTCTCAGAAAAAGGGTGTCACAAAGAACTAATTAAACCAAAGTCAGACAAGTGATTATTTTTGGAGTAACAGGAACGGACGGGGCTGGCAAGGGGACTTTGGTGAAGTACCTTGTTGAAACCTACGGCTTCGTACACCATTCTTCTCGGGAATTAATTTTGGAAGAAATTACTCGACAAGGTCTGACCCCCGATCGCAGTACGATGCGGACAGTAGCTAACGAGATGAGAGCCAAGTACGGTAATGCTGTCATCGTTACTACGGCACTTAATAAAGCATCGATAAATAAACAGTCTCGGATAATTATTGAGTCGATTAGAGCGCTGGCGGAGGTGGAAGCTTTACGGGCTGAGAGCGGTATCTTGTTGGCGGTAGACGCTGACCCACGGGTGCGTTATGAGCGCATCAGAAGACGCCAATCTTCTTCCGACCAAGTAACTTATGACGAATTCTTGGCTCATGAAGAATTAGAAAAGAATGATCCAGACCCGCATGGGATGCAGAAAGGAGCCGTTATGGCAGCGGCTGATTATACGGTTTTTAATACCAGAAGCATTAAAGATCTGCAGCGAGAGACGGATGCGGTGATGGCGAAGCTGGGAATTACTAAGCAAAATTAGGAATACAGTACAGAAGTTTGTGTGCTAGAAAGAAATAAGAAAAATCACCCATTTTGGCTGCTGCCAAAATGGGTGATTTTTACTCTCGGCAAACCTAAGAAGTAATTCTGGTTCCCACAAAGTTTTGATCATTAAGGTAGAGACTTAGCTCCGAGAGGTTGGTTCCATTGATATGGGCGACCTCTAGGTGTAGGCGTTCTGCGGCCTTAGCCGCAATTGGATCGAAGGGGACTGATAGTCCTGGGTCCCACTCCTCAGGAATCAACTTGCGGAACTCCGGCCAGGTGGTGGTCTCAATTCTTTTTGCCTCTGGATTGGTGCGGGGGTCGCTGTCGTAGACGTAATCGGTGTTGGACAAGTTGACGATTTTCTTGGCATGAGTGCGTTCGGCAATTTGAATAGCGCGCAAATCAGTCGAACAACCGGGTCGATAGCCAGCGGCGATGATGAGCCGTTCTCGAGCGGGAACGTCAAGAATATCGTCAGGGTTATTAATCATGATCGGGTAGGCGTGCTCCCGCATTACGGTGCGCAAGAGGTGGCCATTCAGCTGGGTAGCATGAATGCCTAGCCAATCAAGGTCGTCGCGAGCCAGCTCCGAAACAGCCGCGGCCGCATCCTGATAGCGTCTAGCGGTACGGCCGCCGCCGGCAATAATAATAAAACGACGATGACTCGTCGCTAGTTGCTCATTAATAAAATTTTTAAGATTGGTAAGGAAGCCGGTGTCGATTTGGTCGGGCACAATCAGCGAGCCGCCGACTGACATCACGATAGTTTCTGGTTTTTCTGAAGACATACGGCTACCATTGTAACAGATTTTGTTGGTCTCGGGTGGTCGCTGGGGAAGAGGATCAGAAGGATCAAAAGGTCCCGGCTAAAGAAGGGGATGGGGCTCTTAAATTAGTATATATTTTTGGCATATTGTCAATATTGTATTTTTTTCTACTTGTGTTAACTTACGTCTGCTGTTCCACAGAGGAACGCCCCAGCACCAAGGGGGTGTTAGGGAGATCTTTTTACAAGGAGTTGACGATGTTCAACAAAGCCAAAACGATTGCCATCACCACTGCGATCATGTCTCTCGTCGCTGCCCCCGTCTTTGCTGGCGGGATCAAGCATCCCCGGCTGAACGTGACCTCGCTGCAGGCCTCCGGCTGGTACGACGGGTTCACGAACACCAACAACGTCGGGCTGGCCAAGGGTGACCTCACCAAGGCCGAGAGCGAAAGCTACAAACAGCTCGAGGGCAACGCATCCGCCGACATCCTGATCACGGGGCCGAACGGCGCCAGCCAGGGCCAAGTCGTTTCCTTCTCGGATGCTGCCAGCGGCACCCGTGGCAAGGCGGCGGCCGCGAGTTTCGGCATCAGGGCCCCGGCCCGTGTCATGACCCAGGAAAATGGGACGAACTCCGGCTATGTCAACGCCGGCGGCATCATCGAGCCGTCCACCGGCGGCTACGGCCCCCCCCGGTAACGGGCTCAAGCATCGGTTGTTGGCAAAAACTGTCAGTGACCCTCAGCCCTCGCATGCAAATGCGGGGGCTATTTTTATATTTGAGTTAGTGAAAATAACCGCCACCGACTTTGTCGGCGGCGGTTATTTTTAACGGTGAGTAGCAGTTAAGGTAAAGTCCCAGCCACTCGCTTCTATGCTCCTCTTGACAAAACAATAATTGTTTGCTAACCTCAGGCGCAGAATTGACAAACTGGCAGAGACAATGGTGTGTCTGCGGGAAGTTGTCAATCTTCTTTGAAACGGGAGAAGTGAAGATGAAGGTACACGGCAAATTTGGTTTGATCATCACCGCCGCCACGATCATGGGCCTCGGCGCCTGTGGCACTGTGCCGACGACGGCACCCGGTATTGTGACTGGGGTGGACACCTTCGAGAAGGTGATCCCGCTGCCGGCCGGCACCAGGCTGGCCGGCGGCAAGGTGGTCGCCGAGGACACGGAGTTCCGCTGCGGAGCGACGAAAGTCGCGCGCGGCGGCGGACTGTTCGCCCCTGGCTATATCCTGGTGTCGGAGAATCCGGCGACGTCGCCGACCGGCGACAACCGCGATCTTTCCCTGGCCAACCAAGGGTTGATCAAGGCCTGCGGGACTTCGCAGATCGTGTATGCCGGGCACACCGAGCCTATGGCCCAGTTCGGGGTCACCAAGGTCTATGGTGCCGGCGACAGCGGCGGCGCGGTCGCCATTGCCGTTCAGGATACGACCGCGATCGCGGGCGCTCAGGCCGGCGCTGGTGTCATCAGCAAGTAAGACAGGATTCGCTTCGCGAATCACCAACCCGGGCAAGGATTCTTGCCCGGGTTTTTACATAGAAGACTTCTAGTAATCTGAGTAAGGTGAGGAGGGAAGCGACGATGCGTAAGACTGGAAAAATTCTCAGACTGGTCGTGCACTGGTGTCAGTGCCGCCGTGGTTACGACGAGCTTAATCTCAATAGAAAATAGTTACCGAGCCCGCAGTGAGGAAGTTCGTTTTTTGAACAGCTTCACTGATAAGTTGGCTAAAGAGAACTTTAACCTCCGTGTTCAGTTATCCATTCAAGAATTGTTGTTTGAACTTCAGAGCTCATCAAGGGTGATTCTCTATGGTGATATTTATCCCAATGCTCACTATGATATTGTGGTGGGACAGAAGGATTACATGATTACCTGTACCAAGGAAGAAATAATCACTGGGAGTTTTTCTTGTTCTTTTGAAAAGTATCCGGCCCCACCAATATCTAAAAAAACTCGACCGGATGCTGAGATATGAGGGAGTTTACTAGCTGGACGTTGCTTGGTTTAAAGAACCAAGCAACGTCCAGCTTTTTTGTTGATACTAGCCCTCATGATGAGGCCGAGGTTTCTTTTTGAAGGTTTGCTTGGTAATACAGACGGGAGCTCTTGACAAACTTGTGGATGTCTGTATACTCGTGGGCAGTTCTGTTGAGAACGGATAAGGCGTGCGGATCATTTTTGCGAGTGGTCACCCCTTTCCTCGGACGTCTGCCGTTTTTGGCAGAGCGTTCACTGGAGCTTCGGCTCCAAAATCTCAACCGGTTTTGAAAAGGAAAACCGCCATGAACAAGTTCTTTAAGATCGCGATCGCGACCGCCGCCCTGACTCTCGGCACTGCCGGCTTTGCGGCCGCGGGCTGCTGGGGCTGCAGTGGTGGGCAGCAGCAGACCCCGCAACAGCCGGTGCTGCAGATGGACCTCAAGATGAATTGGACCGGACAGGTCCAAGGCCAAGGCTTTGCTTTCGGCGACAAGGAAGGAGTGGTGGAATCCTCCACCGTGGATTCCTACAACGCCTGGGGCGGCGGGTCGATCAAGGTCGACCCGAACTGCGGCGCCGGGTGTGGCGACCAGGTGCTCTTCTCCGGCTTTGACGCCAACCAGTTGGCGAAGGGCAATACCTACGCGAAGAGCGTCGGCACGGGTGGTGTGACTGCACAGTCGGGCTCGGCCGCCATGGGCGAGTTCACCTTCGGTTCCAAGCTCGATTTTTCGACCAAATGAGCTTTTGGTGGGAGGGCGACTTGTCGCCTTCCCACACCTATCCACGATGAGTGTGTCCACGAGCCACATCCATCACCCGAGCGGCTGTCTAAGGTAGATAGTTACTCCCCAAGAATTCCTCTCGCTGGTCGAGAGAAAAAGATAACCCCGTATGAATGTGACTTTTCACTTCGGCGGGGTTTTTTGTTGCTCGCCAGTTTTATTTTTCGGTGAGCTTTTTTAATTACCAGAATGGTGTCTCCAGACTTGATTTTTTCTTTAAAGTATGCTACGGTTCTCGCTAGGAAAAGGGAACTACCCCAGCCGTCTCTGTGGTGCAAACTAGGAAACGGCTGAGGTTTAACCAAGAGGACAGTTCCGACTGTTCCTTGACAAGAAAGGAAATAAAAATGTTGACTTCGTCGCGCGCCCGCGCGGGAGCAATCATCACCGCGTTGGTCGCGGCGATGACTTTGACGCTGGCAACTTTTGCCAGCGCTGCCACTCTGGCTCCGTTTGCAAAAACGGAATACTATCTGGGTAAAGGCGGAACACCGCCGACTCTTAACGAATTAGTGGCCAATCCTCGCCACTACTTTGCTTCCAATGCTGCCTATGCGGCCGTGCGGAAGCAGTTGGCGATGGCTGCTGGCATTCCGAATACGGAGGCTGTTTTTCAGCAGCTTTCCCAGCAGGGAAAGCTGCGCACCGTTGCTTGCAATGGCGACACTATCGAGACCAGCGGTCTTCGTGCGGATGGCACGATCAGCTGGTTCTCTCGGAGGTGTTACAACAAAGAGCAGCTGATCCAGGTCGAAAGACCGGACGGTAGCTGGGTGACCGCCGTGTCGCTTGGTTGTTTGAACTTGGTCTGGAAAGTGATCACTCCAGCACCGCCGCCGATGAAACCGGCGTCGCGGAGCTGGACTGAGTATCACAGCACGCCATCGGTAGTGACGAATGGTCTCTACCTATGCGGCGTGTATATTCCGGGGGTGACTGTCCTCGGGCAGACGTACTCCACAAGACACCAAAGCGGCTTTGGCACCTCGGGCCAGGGCTTCGGTATCCGCTGAAACCAGCTCATCCAGAAAGGAACAAAAAATGAAACAGAAAGTTCTGGTAAGGTTGTCCTTGGTGGCAACTTTGTTTCTCGCCGCCTGTGGACCGCAGGGGACGATGGAAAAACCGAAGGCCCCAGACATCACGTTGATGCCGGACGGCCAATACCTGGCTGTCGCCAGTGGCTCAAACAGCATCAACGGACAGGCAACGGTGGCAGGCATGTACGCCCGCACGGCTGACGGCCGGGTGGTGCAGACCGCTGGCGAAGTCCAAATCGGACCGACGGTGGCTGGTCAAGTCGTCGTCGGAATGACGAGCGGCATGGGTGCTGCGGCTATCCAAACCGCTGGCGCATTGGCCGGACGGTGCAAAGGTAATTGTGGTACGCAGATCGCGATTGAGGGCGCCACCGCTGTCGCGGGGGCGTCCAACGAAAACGCCAACCAGAACAGCTCCGAGACAACAGTCAAAGCGTCTGGTGGTCAAGGCGGACAAGGTGGCCAGGGTGGACAAGGAGGTAACTCCAACGCCGCTGCCGGCTCAAGTTCGAGCAATGCCACCCAGGTCAATTCGACTTTGAGTGGTTGTCCGACATGCGTGCTGATGCAGTGATTATCAGGCGGTCGCCAGACCGCCTGATAAAAATAACCTGAAAAAAGGGAGGTCGCTATGCGACATATTCTGAAGCGGGCGGCCACCTTGGTGACCGTCTTCATCCTAGGGATAGGATTTGGTGCACCCACCTGGGCGTACCAAACTACCTTCACTTCCACTGGCAAGAAAATCGAGGTTACCTCGCCCTACTTGCCAATGGTGAAGGTGTGGGAAAGTCGGACAGCCATGACGGGGCGCGACTCGCTCTGGAATGGCTGCTACCTTGACTTTGTCAGGCCAGCCGGTCTGGCGAAAGCAGTCACTGTTGACTGCATGAAAGCAGTCTTTTTCGGGAACAGGGAATTGTTTCCGAAGCAGCCCTCGCAGGAGAGCCATTACTATCTGATGAAGGGGAAAAGTTACTTTTTCCCGACGACAGAAGGAATGGTTCTGCCAGCGAAGGCAGGAACCCCTGAGCCGGCGATCGCGGCTACGGAAGCTTCCGAGCTTCAAGCCGCGTTCGAGGACTGGGCGAGCAAGGTCGAGTCGACCATGCTCACACCAGAGCAAGTGATTGCTCTGGTGAAGGAGACCTTCCCCAAGATCACCGTCGCACCGACCGAGTCCATGACTCGCGGTGAGGTGGAGAGGTTGGTGACGGCGGGGTTGGAAAACCTCGGCGTGCCGACTGCGGAGGTCGTGGAGCAGATTCGCGAGAATCGGGCGACCATGGCTGATATCGCTGCGCACTTGGCGGGCATTGAGCTTCGGCTTGATGCTGTTGAGGCCGATGTCGGTCAGCTGAAGACCGACGTGGCGGTGGCTGACGCCAAAGCGACTGACGCTGCGACCACTGCTGGCAAGTCTCTCTGGTGGGCATTAGGAGCTGCGATTCTGGCTCTGCTGGCCTTGGTGGGGACGATTATCGTCTTCCTCACACAAAAAGATCTCCAGAAGAAAATCGGCGACCAGACCGAAGCGTTCACAAGGATGAGCGACCTAGTTGCCAGCGCGCAAGCGGCGGCAATGACGGCGAAGACCACTGCCGACACAGCTGATGATAAAGCTGGACAGGCAATGGAAGCAGCCGACACAGCCAAGGCTTATTCGCGGACAACTCGCCGCTACGCGCGAGGAATCCGCGAAGAACTTAATGCGGCCACACAGGAAGAGCGGGTGAATATCACCTACTTGAATCCTGAAGTGGTCGAGGCGATGCTCCAAGAGCCTGGCAAGGAATCCTTCCTCCACTTTACGGTGGCTGGAGAGGAGTTCTGGCTCAAGGCCACGGCCACGGAAGCTGGCCAGTTGAAACTGGTTGGTATCCTTGATCAGACCCAAGCCATCAAAGCGATGAGTTTGAACAGGGTGATTGCCCGTGCCTGGAGCGATGGTCGCCTGACTGGGGTTATGGCTCCGGCCAGGCCGACTTCTGCGGCGGCGTAAGGAAGGAGTGGGCAACCATTGATTCTGGTTGCCCACTCCAAACCATTTCCTTTCTACTTTGTTCATCCACCCTTTGTCAGTTCGATTAAATCTAGTCGACCTTACTAAGGGTGGGGGCTGACACTGTCAGTCTTCGACCTAGTCCCGACTTGATCGAGCGAGCCTAGCTTCGTGCTAGCGCTCAGTTCTGATCTTTGCCGGGTTAACTTCCTGGAGGACTCGCACCACTGCGGCTTGACCGTTAGTGAGTGACTGGGTCACCCTTGAAGAAGGTTTCTTAGGAGAGTTATTGACGACTACTGGCGGGAGGGTATCCATGATGGTATTCCTCAGCGATCAGTTGTCTGTACTTTAGCTCCGCCTAATTAATCCACCCGCCTGATTTGTCAGAGCGGGTTTTTTGATGGTTTTTGGTGGGGGTTTCTGTATAGAAACCCCCACCAAAAACAGGGTGTTTTGATAGTTCGCGGTCTCGGTTGCGTAGCTAGACTTTTTCAAGTCGGTGAGTAAGTTAAAAAGCTTGCATTATTTTTCAGACTCTGTATAATGCTCCCACTGTTCGTTTGATTGTTGACTGGTCGAGGAGAAAGGGGAACGAGACTTCGTTGCTCTATTTATTTGCCTTATTTATGACCAGGAAATACTCAAAAGAGAATGGCTGTTATTTGAAAATTTCATACTAAACATATCTAATGCAGATTAGATATGATGTAC
This sequence comes from uncultured Patescibacteria group bacterium, assembly GCA_934699595.1. Classification (GTDB taxonomy): domain Bacteria; phylum Patescibacteriota; class Minisyncoccia; order Phycocordibacterales; family UBA918; genus OLB19. The sequence continues at coordinate 320,337 of CAKUWT010000001.1, read as the reverse complement.
GACATCTTTTTTATTTTGTTAAAAGTAAAATGATGTAGTATGCATCACAGCACATAGGCAAAAGAAAACTAAAATTTCTTTTGGTTCTTTCTTTTGTCTTATCCTTAATTGGAAAAATGTTTCTTCGAGCGGAGTATCAATCAGTACAGATACACCATATGCTCAGAAACGCAGATACACGAAAAAGTTTACTTTTTCAGTACCTGTCTTTAATTAGAGTTTGATCCTAGCTCAGGATGAATGCTGGCGGCGTGGATGAGGCATGCAAGTCGAGCGGGTTTAGACCCGCGGCAGACGAGGTAGGAACACGTAGGTACGTACCCCAAAGTCAGGGATAATCCGGCGAAAGTCGGAACAATACTTGATAGTCTCTTCGGAGTAAAGATTTATCGCTTTGGGAACGGCCTGCGGGCTATCAGCTTGTTGGTAAGGTAACGGCTTACCAAGGCTACGACGGCTAGGGGAGGTGAGAGCCTGACCCCCACCGATGGAACTGCGACACGGTCCATACTCCTACGGGAGGCTGCAGTCGAGAATCTTCCGCAATGGACGAAAGTCTGACGGAGCGACGCCGCGTGGTGGATGAAGTCCTCAGGGACGTAAACACCTTTTATGAGGGAAGAAGTTTATTGACATTACCTCATGAATAAGGGGCTCCCAACTCTGTGCCAGCAGGAGCGGTAATACAGAGGCCCCAAGCATTATCCGGATTTACTGGGCGTAAAGGGTGCGTAGGCGGTTATATTAGTCGAGTGTTAAATTGTAGGGCTCAACCTTACAGCTGCATTCGAAACGGTATAACTAGAAGAAGTGAGAGGCAAGCAGAACTCATGGTGTAGGGGTGAAATCCGTTGATATCATGGGGAATACCAAATGCGAAGGCAGCTTGCTGGCGCTTTCTTGACGCTGAGGCACGAAAGCATGGGTAGCGAAGCGGATTAGATACCCGCGTAGTCCATGCCCTAAACGTTGTCTGTTGGCTTTTGGGAGTATCGACCCTCCCAGAGGCGAAGCTAACGCGTTAAACAGACCGCCTGGGTAGTACGAGCGCAAGCTTAAAACTCAAAGGAATAGACGGGGGCTCGCACAAGCGGTGGATCATGAGGCTTAATTCGTCGATAAGCGAAAAACCTTACCAAGGCTAGAAACTATACTGCACGCCTAGGGAAACCTAGGAAGCCTTCGAGGGTGTATAGCAGGTGATGCATGGCCGTCGTCAGTTCGTGGCTTGAGCTGTTCCCTTAAGTGGGGAAACGAACGCAACCCTCGTTGCCTGTTACAAGTGTCAGGCGAGACTGCTCCCTCACGGGAGAGGAAGGTGAGGATGACGCCAGGTCAGCATGTCCCTAGATGCCTTGGGCTGCTCTCGTGATACAATGGGTGCTACAACGGGACGCAATACCGCAAGGTGGAGCAAATCCTTATAAAAGCATCCCCAGTTCGGATTGGGGTCTGCAATTCGACCCCATGAAGTCGGAATCGCTAGTAATCGTGGATCAGAACGCCACGGTGAATACGTTCCCGAGCCTTGTACTCACCGCCCGTCAAGTCAGGGGAGTCGGGAGTGCCCGAAGTGCCACCTCGTGTGGTCCGACGGTAAGCTCGATAACAAGGACTAAGTCGTAACAAGGCACGGCTAGCGGAAGCTGGTCGTGGATTAATTCCAATTGGACACGTCGTTGAGGAGGGGTGACCCAAATCACAAACGGCTAATTGGTCGATATTATCTGCCTCAATTGAGCAGATAATGAGTAGAAGATACAGAACACTCTGAAGTGGTATCAGACTCCTGGGAAAGACCAGGCCAAAAAGGATAAGACAAAAGAGAGTTTGTTGCCGTGATGAGTTTGAATAGTATGAGATTTTTTATAACAAAAAGAACCAAATAAAATGACCTATCTTGCGATAGGTCATTTTATTTGGTCCCTGACAGGGAGATTTTTTGCTGAGCGTAGTCTAATTGTACTTCTGAGTCAGGCTTCCTGATAAGTAAATAATTTTATTCTATAAAGTCTGTGCTGCCGGCGAAAAAGGCGGCGGCATTGGTATCGGCTACGTAATCTTTCCTAACTTTTCCGTTTGGATCGTGATCGGCGGGTATCCAGGTGCCATCAAGTCTGGTTCCTGAATTATAGATCCAATCAAACTCCTGTATCTTCTCGGTGGTCTTCAGTGGAGAGTCTCTGAGGGCGGTGAGTATTTCCAAATCCTCTTTACCAATGCCGATATCAGCCATGGCGGTAAAAGTGCGGTCGGCGTTGACTTTAAGAGCAGCGTTGGGGGAGGTGATGGCTGCAGCTTTAGCAGTAGTTGGCGTAAAACGAACAATTGATCCTTTAGCAACTTCTTCAGCATTTAAAGCAGCGAGATAATCATTAAACTCTTTGTTTGATAGTACGCCAAGTTGTTGTAGTCGGTAGGCAGCCACTGACCGATCGTGGTTGCTGGTAAGGCTGCTTGGAGCTGTGTAGAGGTCCGCGAGTAGGGCACTTGCTACGGCGTTGGTGTTGTGACCAAAAGTGGCGCTCATGACTGAATCAAAATAAGTCTTGGTTTTATCCCTGACGGTGGCAATGGTAACCGTTGTGTCAGATGGAGTTCCACCACTACCTATTCCACCTGGGTCAGGCGTGGTAGGTGGGGTAGGAGGAGTTGGTGGGGTCGGAGGGGTTGGAGGAACTGGAGGAGTTGGTTTTGGTTTAGGGGGGACAGAACTGCAGAGTGGGGTCCTGGCTATATAGTCTGAAAGAGTGCGGTCATAACCATCGATACATTTATCAGTAAGTCCGATACCGGAAACAATTAAGCTAGTTAATCCCCAGAAAAGAAGGACAGCTACGAAGGCTAGCACACTCCAGAGAGCCAAAGCCCGTGCTTTTTTTTGCCCCTCCTCAGTGTGGCTTTGTACTACAAAGTAGCGAAAGACATTAATGACAAAGATTAAAAAAGCGATTGCTAATACCGTAGGCAGTAACAAGTTATTAATAAAAACAGTAAGATTAGTCAGAATGTTTTGTAGAGAGGTGACTCCGGATTGGGCTAGAGATATTCCTGGAAAAAGCAGTAGGAGAGTGAGTAAGAACTTAGACATAATATAGATACGTACAAAATGATAAACAGTTAAGTCTATTCTAGCGTAAAAAATTATCTTGAAGGATATTTCTGCACACTGTGAATAAATAAAAAGTGAATGAGAGCCGGAATATTTTAAGTAACCCTGACAAGATTTTTGTTTGAAAAATAGCTTGGTCTGAGTAATCTTATAAGGATGTTATGTGTCCTAATCAAAAACCTGGTAACTTTTTTATTATTTGTTATAATGCGCGGACACATTAATCCTGTGCTTAGTGCGCGCTTAGCTCAGTTGGCTAGAGCATTCGACTGATACTCGAAAGGTCCTAGGTTCGACCCCTAGAGCGCGCACTAAGAACGGGATTTTGTTTTTTAACCACGTATCCAGTAAGGCACTATAGTGATTCTTAGGTATAGCCTGCGCTGGGCACAGCGCAGGCGTGGGATTTATTACCCGCTTGTTTTTAGCTGGAGGTATCGGTTTGGGTTTTGTGGCACTAACTATAATGAAGAAAGAGTAAACTAATTATGGTTGTAGTCAGAGTGTGGTAAACAATATTGCCAATAATAACTGGAGGTAAAATTTTCCAAGCTGAGATTTTAGTGAGGCCGAGAGGAATCAGGTAGAATTTTTCGGAAATAGGTATAAACGAAGCCGTGATTAATAATATCCAAGGAAGGAAGTTTGTGTATTTTATAACAAAGTGGTTTATTCGTTTTTGCCAAGTAGGATAATGATTGTCGGCATATTTCTTACCAAAGCGACCGAGATAATAAGCAATCAGGTTAGCTAATATGGTTCCGGCACTTAAGAAAATAATTATCTTCAAGGGAGAAATTCCTCCAGCAAGAAAAATGGGAGTAAATGCCATTGTGGGCAGAGGGATGATAAAATTTAACCCAGATAAGAAGCTGATTAAAAAAATTGCTAAATAGCCGTAATCATGAACAAAAGATTCTGCTCGAGAACCTGGAGTAATACTGTGTGCCAGTTGCCATAAAAAGAAGATAAAAACGGCCGTTAGTAGAAATAGCATTAAACCGCTCTAAAGACGGTCGTGGCGCCATGGTTTAGTAAGAAACATAGAGGGTACTAAAGATCTAGTTGGTGGGATTGAATAATTTGTTCCAAGTGACTAGTCCGATGATCCAGATCTGCTAGTGAGTGGTTCAGAGAGATAAGCAAGTGACCAAGAGATAAAGAGGCGATAATAATCGCAAACCAGGCCAAGAAAGGAAAAACTCGATATTGCTCCAGAGCACGCTTTTGATTCATAAGATCTTTATTGTAACATTGTACTAGCTTTTCCAAGTCTTTATGTTTATGATACTGGGTATATGGAAACTGACTTTTTTCGAGATAAGCGAGTGACAGTGATGGGTCTCGGACTGCTGGGGCGAGGGGTGGGCGACGCGGCTTATATTGCCGAATCCGGAGCGACTGAAGTAATTGTGACTGATTTAAAAGATGCGGCTGCTCTAGCCACTTCTGTGAAGGTTTTAGAGCGTTACCCGGACGTAAAGCTAGTTCTTGGTGAACACCGGCGGGAGGATTTTCAAAACCGAGACCTGATTCTGGTAGCGGCTGGTGTGCCATTGAATTCTGAATATTTAGAGGTGGCAAGAAGGATGGATGTGCCCCTCTATCAAAGCGCCGCATTGTTTGCCTCAATTTCACAAACCCCTGTCGTGGGTATTACTGGTACTCGCGGAAAAAGTACCGTGACTGCTATGATTAGTCACGTAATTGAAATGGTGACTAGTGAAGAAGTGATTCGAGGTGGAAATATTCGCGGCATCTCAAATTTACAGCTGCTCAAAGAGGTTCATGAGGATTCACTTGCGGTCATGGAGTTAGATTCTTGGCAGTTACAGGGCTGGGGTTGGGCTAAAATGTCTCCTCAAGTAGCGGTTTTTACCAACTTTATGTCTGATCATCTTGACTATTATCAGAAGGGTGGTTTTTCAGAAGCGAAGGCTTTAGAGAGATATTTTTTAGACAAGGCTAATATTTTCCGCTATCAAGATGAGTTCAGTACTTTAGTCACTACAACTGCTGTTTTTGATCTGATTAAGCAATATTGTCCAGAGCTAACTCTGGGACAGGAGGTAGTTTTGGTAGATGATTCGCTCTTGCCTGTAGAGCTGGAGCTCGTCATGCCTGGAGTACATAATCGTTTTAATGCCGCGTTGGCCACCGCTGCCTTAGAGGCCTTAGGGCTTACAAGGGAAGAAATTTTTCCAGCTCTAGCCAGTTTTTCTGGAGTAGAAGGACGCTTACAGCAAGTTACTACCCGACAAGGGGTAAAGATTTTCAACGACAATAACGCCACTACCCCCACTGCCACCATTATGGCGCTTAAAGCCTTGGCTAGTAAGGACAAGGATCAGGGATTGATTTTAATCGCTGGCGGGGCCTCAAAAGGATTATCAGCTGCTGAGTTGGCTTATGAGATTGGTCAAACTTGTCGCCAAGTGTTCCTAATTCCTGGTAGTGGCACTGAGGAGTTACTTGGTTATTTACATGATAACCAGATTCCGGTGGCGGTTCTGGCTGATTTGCGCACGGCTTACCAAGCGGCACTACAGATAGCGGTAATTGGAGATACAATTTTATTTTCTCCAGGTTTTGCCTCATTTTCTCAATATAAAAATGAGTATGAACGGAATGATGAATTTTTGCAGCTGGTCAGGGACAGCTTGGATGTGGAGTAGCCTTGCTTTGGTTAGTCTCTAAAAAGGAAGACCCGCTCGAAGAGCGGGTCTGTGGTTATCTCCTCGAGCGACGCTAGAGTCGCTCAAGGACAAAAACATTACTTCCTGGGCGTTTGGCTCGGGTGGAGCCTAGTCGTGGATCACGGAAAGGATCCAGACAGTCATCGCTTTGGATATTTTTTTCCAGGACTTTATAGTGACGCAGCTGTACCTTAATCAGGGTCTGCAGGCAGATGGTCAGCTGTTCCTGATTTTTGACTATTGTCAAATCGGAATTGTCTTGAGTCCAACCTGCTAACTCATTTTGGATTTGTTCTTTTCGAGGATGAGTGCTGTGCGGAAAATCCCCAGCGTGGATATGGCCAATGCTGTAAGCTTCCAGATCGGCAATGGGGAAGCGGTTTCTGAACCAGCTCGTTGCACTCTGAATGACCGAGGCGCGGCACTCAGTTCTGATGTCCGGAGTTCGCAGTAGTTGGTCTCGCCCGGTATGTACGAGGGCGACAGGCTGATCGTGGGTGCCAGAAAAAATCGTTACGCCACAGTCTCTGGTGGCTATGGCGACACTGCTACCAGATCGCTTTAGCCAGAGACCCTGAGCTCTGACGAGACCATTTTCATCAGCATGATCTACGACCCCGTAGGGTAAGGGGACGCCTCGCTGAGTAATCACGGCTTTCTGGCAGTGATCTGGCTGTAGGGCCAACATAATTCGGTAGTCTTCCTCACTGCTGTTCTCAGCTTGAAGCGCTTGTCCGAAAACGGAGAGCTTCCAGTTCAGTGTTTTTAGCGTCAGGATCGTCTCCATGGCTACGGCTCCATTTTTTATGACAGATCAATCTATATCTGATAATATTAAAATCTATGCAAACGTCAAGAACTTCAGTTTCCGCAACAACAAACCGACTAGATTTGTCTGCTATAAAACGTATTCATATGATAGGTGTGGGCGGTATTGGCATGAGTGCCCTGGCTCGACATTTGGCTCACGAAGGTAAGGTAGTATCGGGGAGTGACCGCAGCGAGTCACAAATTACTGAAGATCTAAGAAAGCTCGGTGTTCATATTTTTCCTAGCCAGATAGCAACAAATATTACTGATGATATTGAACTAGTTATTTACACTGAGGCCATGAGTGCGGATCAGGAAGAGATGGTCGCGGCTAAGGCTTTGCGGGTGCCGATGGTGAATTATTTTTCTGGCCTGGCTCTCGCTTTTAATGACTACTATCTAGTAGCCGTCGCTGGTAGTCATGGTAAAACTACTACTACCGCCATGTTGACCGACATTCTTGAAGAAGCCGATTACGACCCGACTGCCATTGTGGGTAGTTTGCGGACTGAAACTGGAAGTAATTATCGGCCAGGCAAAAGTAAGTATGCGGTAGTAGAGGCTTGCGAATACAAGCGAGATTTTCTTCACCTTGAGCCGGATGTGTTAGTGATTACCAACCTGGAGTTTGAACATGTTGACTACTATCATGACCTAGCTGATGTACAGGCTGCCTTTGCAGAACTGGTTGCTAAGGTGTCAGAAACAGGCTTTATTATTGCGCCAACGAAAAACCCTCAAGTGGCACCGGTGCTGACGGCAGCTAAAGCGACAGTGATTGATTATGAGGAATATCTAGACCTGCAGCTAGCATTAAAGCAGCCAGGGATGCATAACCGCCAGAATGCGGCGGCGGCCAAAGCCACCGCAGTTACTATCGGTATTCCTGAAACTATTGCCAGCACCGCGTTAGAAAACTTTAGTGGCACTTGGCGCCGTTTTGAATATAAGGGTGAGTTGACTGGGGGAGTGGGCGGGGTGCCGGTTTACGACGACTACGGTCATCATCCAACCGAAATTACCGCTACCATTCTGGCGGCGAGAGAGCTGTATCCAGAGCGGCAAATAGTAGTGGCTTTTCAACCCCATACTTTTTCTCGTACCAGAGAGCTATTTGCCGATTTTGTGGAAGCGCTAGCCAAAGCAGACCGGGTTTATCTGGCACCGATTTATGCCGCCCGTGAGGAGGATTTAGGAGAGATTAGTAGTGAACAATTGGCAGCTGCTGTTGTCGACACAGGCACTTCAGCTCAGTCCGTCTCTGATCTAGAAAGTCTAACCAAAACCCTCCGTGAAGAAGCAGGTGACGACAATGTAATTTTGGTAATGGGGGCAGGGCCGATCACCAAAGTAGCTACCAACTTGACAAAATTGTAAACCGTAGTATTTTTTAAAGCAGTCAAACAACCCCAGATTTTAGGGAGATGAGGGATGTTTCTGGTTCCTTACGAATATGAACTGATACTCGGGAATGATATGACCAAGGAGGGGGAGCTTGGTCTGCGAACCAAGAGACTACTCGATGAGGCGGCGTTCGAACGTGGCAGCACTGGTCGAAGACTGGTGGTGGCCGCAGGGTATAATCCTGATTTGCCGCGACTCAGACAGACCTTGGCCGAATTGATGGCTGAGTACTTGTACGAGGTAGGAGTGCCTCGTACCGAGGTCGTTGTCCTGTCGTCCCGGCGATTCAACACTATCGGTGAACTCCTCACCTTCGAGGAGTATCTGAACGAGAGGTATCAGGAACTGGCGGCGAGGGGGAGATCGGGCAAATTGCACCCGGTGAGAATCCGGGTGCGAGCTTTCTCGTGGCATATACCGCGAGTCTGGTTCCTCGTCCATCGCCATATCGGTGGACGCTTTGCGAAGTCGTTAAAATACGCGAAGGTGCGGGACCCAATCCCGCTCTTCGCCCTGGCGATGGAGCCCCTCAAATTCATCAATGCCGCCCTGCCTTTAACGTGGCAGGATCGCTTGGTGCGTTTCTATAAGCGGCGCGTCAGCCAGCGGACCTCGTACTGAATCAGGCTCACCTTGATCGGCGCTCTCTTGGAGAGTGCCGATTTTTCTTTTTATTTACGCTGAACCTGCTATGCTTAAACCAATATCAAAATTAGCTATGGAAACAGGAATTTTATATTTAGTAGCCACCCCGATTGGTAATTTGGAAGACATTACTTTGCGAGCGTTGCGTATCTTGGGTGAGGTTGATTATGTGCTTTGTGAGGATACGCGGGTGACAGGGAAATTGCTGGCCCACTATGAAATTAAACAGTCGCTGCGGCGATATGATGCACATGCCAGCCAGCTAGTGGCGGATAATATTCTGGCTGATTTAGCCGCTGGGAAAAATTTGGCACTAGTCTCAGACGCTGGCACTCCCGGAGTCAGCGACCCTGGCGTACTCCTGGTGCAGGCGGCGCGCGAGCAGGGGCTGCGAGTAGAGGTGGTGCCCGGAGCTTCTGCCGTTACGGCCGCCTTTTCCTTGGCGGGGCTAGTAGGGAATCAGTTTACTTTCTTGGGTTTCGCCCCTCTTAAAAAAGGGCGGCAGACTTTTTTGAAGGAGTTGACCAGCTACTCGAGGCCAGTGATTTTTTTTGAGTCCACACACCGCATCGTCAAAATGTTGACAGAGATGGCTGCCGTGCCTGAGCTAGCTCTCCGGCCGCTGCTCTTGATGCGTGAGTTAACCAAGCTACACGAAGAGGTATTGACAGGCACGCCAGCGGACTTATTAGCTGCTCTGACCACAACCCCAGTGAAGCAAAAAGGGGAGTTTGTGTTGGTGGTGCCTCCAGCATTAAGCTCATGAATTCTTTAATTATCCAGGTTGGTTTTTGTTCTCGAGGGTGAATTAAGTTATACTGCTTTAATAATGACAAAAGGTACAGTAGTTTTTTTAAGTGGACTTTTATTAGTAGTATTGCCGTTTCTCGGCATACCAGCTCCGTGGAAATTGTATGCCACTGTTAGCTTAGGCGGTCTGCTCGCGCTGTGCGGTTACTTGATTAGACGTCAGCAATACTTAGCTGAAATCAGAAAGTATTCTGAGGAGGATACTTTTATGGAGACTACTGGTGATTTGTTCACTGCTAAAGAGGGATAGTTATGAAACAGCGTTATGGTATTTTAGGGTTAGCGATGATGGCGGCCTTTGGCTTTGCTCTAGTAGCTTACGGCTGGTGGGGTGGTGGGCTCGGTAACAAGGTGACCTATGAATCAGCCTCTTTACAAACTGATGAAGCCACTGCCTTGACAGAGTCTAGTCAGAGAGAATTAGACCGGGATAATCAGACAGATGAGCGCACGGTAGTAGCACATCAACCATTACCAAAGCAGGTGAAGGCAGTCTATATGACCGCTTGTGTGGTAGGTACGCCTACCTTTCGGCAGCAGGTGGTGGATTTAGTAACTTCAACTGAGGTTAATAGTATCGTAATTGATATCAAAGACTACTCTGGACATATTTCTTTTGCGCCTGAGAATCCTGAGTGGGAAGGAGCCTGGCAGGCGGCTGAGTGTGGCGCACGCGACATGCGCGAATTCATCGCTAGTTTACACAAGCTGGGAATCTATGTGATTGGTCGTGTGACTGTCTTTCAAGATCCCTTCTTCACTAATAAGCATCCGGAGCTAGCCGTGAAGCAAAGTGATCGACAGACAGTTTGGCGCGACCATAAAGGCTTGGCCTTTATTGATGTAGCGGCTAAGCCCTACTGGGAGAAAGTTGTCAGCTTGAGTGTAGATGCCTACAACGTCGGTTTTGATGAACTGAACTACGACTACGTTCGCTATCCTTCTGACGGTAATATGACAGATATCGCCTTTACCTACACAGAGCAGTCGGAGTGGCCGGGCGATAAGCAGGCTAATCTGGAGGCTTTTTTCCGTTATCTACATGAAGAGTTATCTAAGCCGGAGAAGTTTACCGCTTATCGACACGAAAATACCGGTCGTGAATTGGCCACCCCGTACACCTCGGTGGATTTGTTTGGTATGACTGCCACTAATCATGATGATCTATCAATTGGACAGGTTCTTGAACGGGCGTTGCCATACTTCGATGCGGTGGCGCCAATGGTGTATCCGTCTCATTATCCACGCGGTTTCTTGGGGGTGGATAATCCCAACACTATTCCGTACCGGATTGTTGAACACTCTATGAGCGCTGCCCTGACTAGGACTAAAGCCACCACTACTGCTTTAGAGAGTTTTGCCTATCAGCGAGTAGGTACCTCGACTCCGGCCATATATGAGAAGCCTGGCTACGATCATCGTAAACTTCGTACCTGGATTCAGGATTTTAACTACGGCGGTATTTATGGTCCAGCTGAAGTGCGTACCCAAATCCAGGCTAGTTACGACGCGGGCGTAATGGATTGGATGATTTGGGATCCTGGTAATCGCTACACCAAAGCTGCCCTAAAAGCACCAGGCGTCTACGAAGTGGAGTAGGGAGTAATCAGTTACTAGGCAGAGGTTATCTTTTGTGCTATAAAAATATATGGAACCAATGTGTTCTTGACATGCTTAGCAGAGGGAGAGGAAGATGCTTGAACTTCATAAGGACCGCCAGGAAAAATCAGAGCTGATCGATTCGGCCAGGAATTGCTTATGTCAGTGTACCGATGAGGATTTGTATGTGCGATTATCCAATTATCTGAATCGAAATCGGCATCGTAAATTCGTGAATCAGCACGAATTTGTGGTGGCAGCTCGAAAGGAGCTGAGCCGACGGGGGATTGTTGTCGACCTCTAGCCACTTCTTAGCCTGTTTTTGTAAACAGTCAAAAACCAAGACGCCAGGGCTCCCCGGCGTCTTTTTTGTTTATTAGGCTCAGTTTTATACACAAGTCACCTGTACAAAAGTCTCGGAAAAAAATTAATAAATACGGTATGATAAGGAGCATGGACAGTAGCGAGAAAGGCTCTAAACGCTTTCAGGCGGTGAGTTATCAGAGTGATAGTGAGACCACGGTTGATCAGGGTCGCTTAATTTCGCTACCAAAGCGTTTTTCACCACAGTCAGTCTCTTTAGATAATAAAGCAGCCAGCTTAAAACTAGCGGCACTAACGCCGCTACTATTTTTGATTCCAGGATTAATGTTGGCGGTCATTTTAAGCTTCACACCGCTCTCGCTACCTAGCGGAGGGATGCTGGCAGCCATTGGTAGTGAGTGGCTGACAGCTAAAGCTGATACTCCATTAGTGATTGAAAACCCCTATACCGGTGAGCAAACCCCGTTAAATTACGGTATTCAGGGTATCTTTGCCGAGCCGTACTTTTTTAACGAAACGCGAGACAGCTTTATCAACGCGGGTCGGACTTTTTTAGAGGTGGATTTGGCTAAAATGCGCCTGCGTTATTACGAGGGTGGCAATATCTCTGTGCAGTATCCGATCCTCACTAAAGCTCCAATCAGCTCTTGGTGTGAGACCCCAGCAGGCTTGTACCAGGTGGAGTCAAAAAAGGAGCGTAATTTTTCTAACTTTAGTCAGATTTACCAACCTTGGAGTCTGGGCTTTCAAGGTAATTTCATGATTCACGGTACGCCAGAGGTGTCTCCAGGAGAAAAAGTGGCCGATGATTATCAGGGGGGGTGCATCCGCCTAAGTGATGCCGACGCTAAAGCTCTGTATAAACAAGTAGCAATCAACACCCCAGTTTTGGTACATGAAGAAGCGGCACCGGCAGACGCCTTTGTTTATCAGCCGAAAATTCCTTCTCTCGAAACCCCACATTACTTAATCGCCGATGTTGAGAGTAATACCATTCTCGCTAGTAGTGATCTAGACGCCGCAGTACCAATTGCTTCACTGACTAAACTGATGACTGCTTTGATTGCTTCAGAGTATATTAACCTCGACAGTTCCGTAACGGTCTCCCAGCCCACCTTCGTGCAATCCTTAGTGCCCCGGTTGGGCGATCGTTCTCGAGTGTCAATGTTTAGTTTGATGCAGCTGCTTTTAATTGAATCGTCAAACGAATCAGCAGAAGTGATCGCGGCCCAGCTCGGCAGAGAAGATTTTATCAAAAAAATGAATGAAATGGCTGAGCGCTTGGGAATGAGCGACACCCATTTTGTGGATCCGTCTGGGCTTGGTGATGGTAATGTATCTTCGGTCCGAGACCTATTTCAGCTGACTCAATATATCTACAAACATCGCCGGTTTATCTTAGACTTAACCGCCAACCAAGATTTGCCAACCATCTACACTAGCGGTGAGTTTGGTAAGTTGCTGAACTTTAATAAAGTAGAGTCGTTGGAAAACTTCCTTGGAGGTAAGATCGGAGAGACTACGGCCGCCGGGCAAACTTCAGTCTCTCTCCATACTTTAAGGGTGGGTGACCAGAGTCGAGTAGTGGCGGTGGTGATTCTCAACTCCAAACACCGCAATCAAGATGTGAAAGATTTACTGCGTTACGCGGAGGAACGTTTCGGGAGATAGGGGGATTAAGCGGCGGACACCTTCGGTGCCCGCCGCTTGGTTTTAAAAAGAGATTTATTGTCGCTTATAATATTATGAATAGAATTTTAAGTCTCATTAAGCTAACAAGCTCTCTGCTAGTAGTTCTTCTACTGTCGGTGCAGTTAGCAGGAGCTCAGTCCGGCTGTGGAAACATTAGTTCAGATTTTTGGAGCTGGGTTCATGGCGGTTCCTATGTGCAGGGGCCAGTCACAACTCCGGTATTCGATTGTAACAATCCATTTAATGTCGAGGTAGTTAATGATGCACATTACCCACACCAGATTACTTTGAATGGACAAACAGTTACTCAGGGGGCTATTATCCAAGTTCCTGTTGGTGGGCTAAGTGAGTATGTCAATTACAAAATAGCGCCTGATTTTGATTACAATTACCTAGACATAGAGGTATTTAGACATGAAGGAGGTAGCTACCAAAATGTATTAGTGGAGGGTGAGCCTCTACCTGAGTTTATTACAGGTACTTATACTCTAGTTTCTTATGAGGGTTACCTAACTCTCAATAAATCTAATCGTTTCCTTAATCTTTTTACCCAGTTATTCCCTATAGCTTATGCAGACGAGGCTGAACCAATTCATACTCGGTCCATTACATTTACTGTAACTGAGAACTCAGACTTAGTATCAAATGTACTTTTCTTGCCGGGGTTTATGGGCAGCCGTTTATTTGAAGGAGAAATTCAGCGTTGGGAGGGTGGGGATTCTCATGTCCAAAGACTATACCTGAACGAAGTAGGACAAAGTCTAAATAGTATTACTGCCAAGGAGGTTGTTGATACTTTTCACGGGTTGCTTAATGTGGACATTTACAAATCTTTTTTGGCAGATTTAGAAAATTATAAAAACAATAGTAAGATTACTGATTATCTGGCGATGCCTTACGATTGGCGGCTTTCCTTTTCAGATATTTTAAGTGACGGCAGTATTGAAAATAATTTACGTGATTTAGCGGCTTCATCACCAACGGGGAAGGTTTCAATAGTGGCTCACTCTAAAGGGGGATTATTAGCCAAGTATTTATTGAGTGAGCTTGGTAGTGAGGCGGCAGATTTGGTAGATAAATTAGTAATGGTAGGGACACCACAGCTGGGGACACCTAAAACTATTGGTGCTTTATTGCATGGGTATGAGGTCGGTATTTTAGGCACATTAAAAGATGAGAGGGCGAGAGACATTGCTCGCAATATGCCAGGGATGTATCAGTTATTACCGTTCGCTAATTATTACGGTAGTGTTGGCAGTAGTATTTACACTCCCTATGTAACTTTTGATGATCGTCTCGCTACTCAAGCTTTTATTGATAAATTTGGCTATGCGATTACTCCTAATGAGCTGCATGATTTTTTGGTGGGTACAGAGGGACGCACTCAGCCCCCTAGCTCGAACTTAAAATTACCAGTAGTTGGTAATTCAGTATTGATTAAGGCCGCTCAAGTTGCCCAAAATAAAATAGGTGCCTGGGAGCCACCTCCAGAAATAGAGATACATCAAATTGCTGGCGTGGGCGAAGCTACTTTGGCGGGTATTGATTATAAGGGCATTGAAGACTGTAGGGAACTTGTTACAAAAGTTGTTAATTTCTTTACTAAAATTTGTTCCTCAGAAGTCCTGTCGTACAAACCAAGAATTGTCTACGACGGTGATGGAACAGTGGTGGCGCCGAGCGCTTTGGCTATTGGTGACGGTGAAGGTGTGAGTAGGTGGTGGGTGGATTTGGATAGTTACAATAGATTTCTTGGAATTGAACTCCCTGACTTGTTGAGGAAAGGTCATCATAATCTTCTTGACCTAAGACAGTTAAATGATTTTATCTTTAAAAATATTATCTTTGAATATAATTCACCGTTACCTCAGTATATCTATGGCGCTCAACCAGTAATCGATAAAGATAACCGCCTACAGTTTATATTGCATTCGCCCCTACATCTCTCAGCTGTGGATGAGAGTGGTAATGAGATAGGTCAAAACGTTTCTCAAATTCCTGGAGCCTGGTATGAGCGCTTCGGTGAGGTGCAGATGCTGTCTTTACCAAAAGAGGCAAATCCCACAATTTATTTAACGGGTTACGATGAGGGTTCTTTTACCTTAGAAATAGAAGAATACGAAGCGGATACGCAAATTAACTACAGTGTTTTCTCGGGTATTCCTAGCAATCCTGATACACTTGCTCGTATGGATTTTCCCGATGGTAGCCTTACCGCAGCTGGTGATTTAATTATTGATTATGATGGTGACGGTGCTACTGATCTAGAACTCGCTCTATCACTTCTTGGACCAGTTTCTCTACCGTTGTTTGAGGAAGGTGGTAAGGGGCCGGCAGTAAGTTCCGGGTCCTCAGCTGTTGGATATATCACCCACTTTGAGGATCGTAAAATGGAAATAGAAGCAAACTCCCAATACCTCGAACTATTAAAACTGATTGTTCAACTATTGGAATTGAAATTGAGGTTATTAATAGGTAATTAATTTGGTATGAATAATTTTTTAAATAGAAAAAATGTATTTTTAATAAACTTTACATTTTTGGTCTGTTTCATTGGGTTTGGTTATTTGGGAGAAGTCTATAATTATAAATTTCTCAACAGCATAGCCTGGTCATTGTTGGGGAGTTTTTTCTTGGTTTTACCGCTTAGTGTCATGTCTATTTTTTCTAGTAGGAAATTTTTTGATAATTGCTCTTTTTTCACACTAGTGACTGTTCCCATTATTTTTACTTATACAACCGTCGCTTTGAGTATTGGTGGAGGTTATTTTTCAGGATATAATATTTTAAGTGCCTTCCTGCCTTTTATTTATCTGGCATACTTTATAGCTTTTTTGGCGGTAGCTGTGCACACAGCTTATAATTCTAGGAAAAATAAGACTAAATAATCCTTATTTTAAAATATTAAAGCCAAGTAATAATATGATCAGATCTGAGGCCTAGGCTAATTAATAGGTAATTAATTTGATATGAGTAAGTTATTTAGCAAGTGGACATTTTTGATGATTTTTCTTACTTGCGTGCCCGTAGTTATTTTTATGTACTTTTATGAAGTGGGTAATCTGTGCTCAACAAACAACACTTATAGTTTTCGGTGTTACGTAACATTTGAGAATGCTTACACTCTCATACTAAGCTTTACCCTATTAAGTCTGCCACTCTTATTAACTTTACCATTTGATAAGTTAGTTTTTCTCAGATGGTTTAAATTTGCTTCAGTGGCTATACCGCTGCTATTAATTTATATCTATTATGCAATTACGGTAGTGGAGACTGATTGGTTGGGAATAAATTACAAAATGATTTTTGCCCTGTTTGCTTGCTTGGCATATATACTTATTTCATTAGGAGTTATCATTTATACTGCTTACGGGATTAAGCGCGGTAAAATAAAAGTAGAAGACGGGCCTATTGAGAAACCTCTGTTAGTTAAAAGGTTAAAGAGAAAGGCATTTATTTGGTTTTTAGTTGCTATATTTCTGCAGGTGCCCAGTGTGGTGATATCTGTGACAGGTTTATGTCCAATAATTGACCCGTCGGGCTATAATTGTGACTATTTTATTATAGGGCTGTCAGAGGTAGCTTTACTATTACTGATTTTGCTAATCCCGCTCCTATTGTCTTTTCGCTTAGGAGACGTAATTTATTTGTATCTTTATAAATTTACCGTCTATTCTTCACCGCTGATAATGCTTTATGGCAGCTTTGTGTTTAAGGTTTTCAGTAGGAGTGATCGTAATTACTATGATTCTGATTATCAGTACTGGTATCTAATGGCGGTAGTGTTAATTTATTATTTTGCTTTTCTTCTGATTTATTTTTCTAAAAAGAAGTCTGAACAGGATATCCTAAATCAGTAAAAATATTGGTATCTTTCCCGCCACCTCTCCCGTATAAAGATAAAGTGTTTGCTATAATAGATTCTAAGTTATGGCCTTTGATCCAGAAAAAATCACTTATTTTGCGAAGACCGACGCCCGCGGACAACCCGTCTCATTTGGAATTAAGGCTAAGGATCGTCAGCGACACATGTATGTCATCGGCAAGACGGGTATGGGTAAGTCGACCTTGTTAGAAAACATGGCGGCACAGGATATTCAAAATGGCGAAGGGATGGCTTTTATTGATCCGCACGGTAGTGCCGCTGAGACTTTGCTGGAGTATATTCCGGAAGAGCGAGTGAATGATGTGATTTACTTTGCGCCTTTTGATTTAAACAATCCGATTTCTTTTAACGTTATGGAAGACGTTGGTCCAGACAAGCGCCATCTGGTGGTCTCAGGACTTATGTCTACCTTCAAAAAGATTTGGGTCGATGCTTGGAGTGCGCGAATGGAGTACATTCTTACCAATGCGCTGTTGGCATTGATTGAGTATCCCGATACTACTCTGCTTTCTGTCAATCGACTCTTTACTGATAAAAAATATCGACAGGAAGTAGTGGATTACATTACCGATCCCGCAGTAAAATCTTTTTGGGTGGATGAGTTTGCTAACTACACTGATCGCTTTGCTGCTGAAGCGCTGCCTGCTATCCAAAACAAGATTGGTCAGTTTACTGGCAACCCCTTGATCCGCAACATTATCGGACAGCCGAAATCAAGCTTCGATATTCGTGACATCATGGATAATAAAAAGATTCTCATTATGAATCTGTCCAAAGGTTTGATCGGGGAAACTAACGCTAACTTACTGGGCTCGATGCTCACCACTCGTATTTATCTAGCCGCTATGAGTCGGGCTGATTTGTCTGTCGAACAGATGCGGAAGATGCCCAACTTCTATTTTTACGTGGATGAGTTTCAGTCGTTTGCTAACGCTACTTTTGCCGACATTTTGTCTGAGGCACGGAAGTATCACCTGAATCTCATCATCGCTCACCAGTACATTGAGCAGATGGAAGAGGAGGTACGGGATGCGGTGTTTGGTAACGTTGGTACCACCATTGCTTTTAGGGTTGGTCCTTTTGATGCGGAAGTGCTGGAGACAGTTTTTACTCCCACTTTCCTGGCGGCCGATTTAATCAACCTCGGCTTTGCGCAGATTTATTTGTCGTTAATGATTGACGGGATTGGTTCAGCGCCATTTTCTGCCACTACTTTGCCGCCACTGTCGCCACCGAGCATTTCTTATAAGCAGATGGCGATTTTGGCAAGTCGGAAAAATTACACCCGACCACGAGCGTACGTGGAAGAATTGGTAAATTTGCTGCATAATCCAGAACGTCCAGAGAAGAGTAATAATAAACGACCAGACGAGAAGAGACGTCCGGATAATCGTCCACGAGAAAGTGGAGCTCGTGAGGAGTCGTCACGAGCAGGGAATTCGCAAGACAAAGACACACGTTTAAGTCAACGAAATGAGCGGCCACAAAAAAATGAGCGAAGTAGTGCGGCTCGTGATGAGAGAGCGACGACTCCGCAAAATAATCGCACCGCTCGTGAAGATAGTGGCATGGATTCAAAAAAACCATCAGCGGAGTGGCGTAATTCTGCTAAGCGAGACAATTCTCGTTCGGAGACAAAGCGACCAGAGTCGCCTCGCGAATCGGATGATTTAAAAAATATCTTGCGACAGCTCACTGCCGACGAGCAGCGCAAAAGCAATCCTGGTGCACCTACTAAAAAAGCGGCTGAGAGCAAATCATTACAGGCTGCGCTGGCTGTGCTTCAGGCCACCGAAAAAAGTAATGAGACCAAGAATGAGGTTGGGGATGATAGTGAGGCTCAGAACTCTAAACAATCAGAGAGAGTTACGAAAGTTGAAAAGAACAGATCTAAAACTGGCTCTCGTGACGCTGGTGCTAGCTTAGCAACCAACTTAGCCATGACTGACCATGCCAGTATGGCCAAGCTAGAGGTTTTACTGGAGGAAGCAGAAAAGGCTCTCGAGGCTCTCGAAGTAGCGAAGCGTAATAGCGAAGCCAGACAGTCGAAGGCACCGTCTCAACAGGCAGTACGGAAAATCCTTAGTGGACAAAATCCTGAGACTATCTAAAGTACTATGCAACGGTGGGTAGTAGGAAACGTGATTTTATTTAGTTTTCTCTGTCCTCAGTTTGGCCAGGCGGCGGTGACTATTACTGAAGTAGCATGGATGGGTGAGGAGGGTGCTAGCACTAAGGAGTGGTTGGAGCTTTATAATGACGGGGATCAAACTGTTAGTCTGGAAGGTTGGAAAATTGGCTTTATAAAAACAGGGCAGGATGACGAAACTATTTCAGTTGGCGCTAAGTCCTTGAAGGGAGAGATCTCAGGTGGTCAATATTTGGTCTTAAAAAGGACTGATGATTACACCGGTGCTATGGTGGATACTGGTGCCACCGTTGTCATGTTTGATGCGGAAGATAATGAGGTGGATAGGGTGGTGGGCGGTAAAGATTGGTGTTTGATTGGTGGCGACAACAAGGCTAAAACTACCGCTCAGCGTACCAGTACCAGCTGGATGACTGCGGTCGCCACTCCGGGACAAGCCAATATTAATCCAGACTTAGGACCACCGTCGCAGTGTGTGCCAAAAGAAAGTGGTGCTGGCGGCAACTCTGGCTCTAAGACAACAACGACTATCAAGCCAGCTGAGCTGGTAAAAAAGATTATCCCAAATGTGACCTTACCCGCCAACGAGCTTAGTCTAGAAATTGTTGTCAGTGAGGCGGCGTACGTGGGACAGACGATTACACTGCGGCGAGAGATCGGCGGCATGCCAAATACCATCCTACAATCGATGCGCTATACCTGGAATTTTGGGGATGGCTTCGCTGTTCTTGACGGATTGGAAAAAGTTACTCACACTTTCACCGAACCCGGTAAATACATTGTTACCCTGCGAGCTAAATATGCTGATTACGAAGCGGCCGCGCGTCATGAAATCCTAGTATTGCCAGTTAAACTTTCTTGGCAACTGCAGGTCGACGGTCGGCTGACCATTTTTAATGATACTGCCTACGAGGTCGATATTAGTAACTACCAAATTGTCACCCCGCGGAAAGTTTTTACTTTTCCGCGTGACACCATCATGACCGCGCATGGTTCCATTACTTTACCGGCGGTGATTTTGGGATTGAGTAATCGCGATGCTATTTGGTTGCGGGATAATACTGGCAAGCAGATTACTGCTACCGCTAAAGAGACCAACCCAGCGGCACTAGTGGCGAGCGTCGCCAAGGCGCCGGTGGGCAGTGTTAGCAATCAGGCAGCGTCACCAATGGCAGACGGCAAAAGATTCTCATTTGCCGGTGATGAGGAGGTGGTACCAGTCAAATTAGAGACAGTTGGCCAAGAAGAGATTTGGCTGCAAGCAGAGGACCTGGAGAGAGATGAAGAAGAGATTGCTAGGCGAGATACTGCTTGGAGTTACTGGGCTCTTGGCGGCTTGCTGGTACTGGTTATTGGAGGAATCTTTGTGGTGTCTCGAAAAGAGAATGACGATAGAGAAGTATTAGAATCAGATGTCTACAAGGATGACACCAAGAGCTTTTTTGCTGATTAGTCTGTAGAGGTTGGAAGTTGTCGTGATCAAAAAGAGTTGATATAACAAGTGCTAGCAAGTGATGAGGAATTAAAAAGAGGGCGAATTAGCGTTCGCCCTCTTGAGAGCGGCTAACCGCCGCTCTCAGTTGTAGAAATATGTCCTCACCACCCCCAGCCGCTGGCCCTCGTTGACTGCTTGCAGCAGCGTGGGAGCGAACGAGTTCTGTACTCGGATACAGCCACGCGATTTCCTGGTCCCCAGATCGACCTCTGCCGCCGCTCCATGAATCCGTACGGTGCTGGGAATGTTACTCCCGGCTTCGTACTGGATGACCAACTTGATGTCACCCATAGCGTTCCCGGATTCGCCCCCACGGTAATATGCCTTCAGGCGCGGCTGGGCCTTTCGAGTGGCAGCGGTTGGTGTCCAAGATGGTTTCCAGATGGCTTGTTGCACCACGCCATGCACCGGCAAACGATAGGCCTGCGCACTGTGAGGTAGCACTACCCTGGTGCTATGCAGGAGCTGTCCGTTGCGGACGATGGTCAGCATGGCGGTGTTGAAGTCGACACTGATAAGTGTGTCTTCCTGTCGCCCTGTGGCCAGTTTCCGCTCCGGTCGCGGCTGAGGACGTACCGTCCCGCCGCAGCAACCTCAGGCAGGCAGACGATTGCGCCGAGACCAGTAAGAAAATATCTACGTTTCATTTCTTCCTCCTCCTCATAGAGAGTTGCTTCTGGTAGCTACCATAGCACCAGACGGGCGCTTTTATCTTCTAGAAGATAAAAATATAGGACTGTCAAATATAACTTATTCAAGTTAAAAGTTTGCTAGAATAGGCTGAACTTATGAACAAAAAAGTGTTGGTGACTGGTGGGGCAGGATACATTGGCTCGGCGTGCGTGCAGGCTTTGATAGCGGCCGGGCATCAGGCGGTGGTGCTGGATAATTTTTCTACTGGTCAGCGAGATAAGGTATCGGCTGGCGCTGAGGTTATCACTGGCGACCTCACCGACCGTGTCTGTCTGCAAAAAGTTTTTGCCGAGCATCATTTTGACGCCGTCATGCACTTCGCTGCCAAAAAAGCCGTGGGCGAAAGTGAAGCTGATCCGGCTCAATATTTTTATAATAACGTAGTTGGTTCGCTTAATTTATTAGAAGCGATGTCAGCTGCTTCGGTGCCGCAGCTAGTTTTTTCCTCCACGGCAGCCGTGTATGCCTCCAGTCCTCTTGGTGACTCACTCACTGAAGCTTCACCACTTTCACCTATGAGTGTGTACGGTCTCACCAAGTTAATGACCGAAGAAGCTATTCAGACCTATGCCAGGCTAGGTAAAATCAGGCAGTTCACTACCTTGCGCTACTTTAACGTGGCGGGAGATGCGGGCTTAAGTTATCGCGAGGACAACGCCCAAAACGTTTTTCCGATTTTGGCCAAGAGTGTAGAGGAGCAGTTACCCTTCCTGGTCTTTGGCAATGATTACACTACTAAAGATGGTACTGGTGTGCGTGACTACATTCACTTGGCGGATTTGGCTGAGGCTCACTTACTGGCACTAGAGAGTGAGAAGAGTGATACCTACAACCTGGGTACTGGCACTGGCTATTCAGTACTGGATTTAGTTAATACTTTTAGTTTGGTGACAGGGGAGGTAGTGATTACTCACGAAGCACCTCGCCGCGCTGGCGACCCAGATACCGTGGTGGCTGATGCCACTAAAGCCAAGAATGAGCTGGGCTGGCAGCCAAAGAAAACCCTGACGGAGATGGTGGAGGATACTTGGCAGGTGTATCAAAAATAACAATGACTATTGAAAATAAGCAGGAAAAAGTTTTGATCCCTAAAATCATTCACTACGTCTGGGTGGGTGGTCAGCCGCTTACGCCGCTAGCCGAACGGTGTGTGGCCAGCTGGCGACAGTTTTTGCCAGACTACGAATTAAGGTTGTGGAATGAGGAGACTATTCCTAGTGAGGTGATAAATCATCCTTACGTGCGAGCGATGTATGCTAAAAAGCGCTGGGCGTTCGTCTCCGATTACGTCCGCTTTTGGGCCTTGGCAGAATATGGTGGAATTTATTTGGATACTGATACCGAAGTTTTAAAGAGTCTATCACCATTACTTTCCAGTCGAGCTTTTTTTGGACAAACTAAAGATGGCGTGACGGCCGCGGGAGTGATCGGCGCGGTGTCGCAACACCCGGCCATTAAGGCCATGTTGGCAGAATATGAACGGGGAGTTACTAAAGACACTGTGCGTACTTCACCAATGATTGTGACTGAGGTTCTGGCTACCAAGAATTTCCCCGAGGTGAAAGTTTTTGATTACCGCTATTTCAACCCTTGTGACGACGGCGAACGATGTCTACCAGAAAAACTATCTTTGGCTTACACAAAAAATCACTGGGCGGAGAGCTGGGTACCATATCGCCGTCTACGGAAGGTCTTGCGTCGGGTGGGTTTGATAGGTGTGATTAGGAAAGTAAAAAGTTGGTTAAAGAAAAATTAGAAGTATGAAAAAAATACTTTTTGTACAACCAAAATTAGAGGGAGTGGGGGGAATCGAGAAAGTGGTGCCTGAAGTATCAAGTTTTCTTAATGATAATGAGTTAGTGGTAAATGCTTTTGTGCTATACGGAGAAATTCCCGCCGAGCAAAAATTTTGGCAAAATGTCAGTACTCTAAAAGAGGGTCAGAGCCGAGGTCTTCTTCATAAGGCAATCAAATCTGTTGCTAGAATAATGAAGTTAAGGAACTTCGTCTCTAAGACGAAGTCAGAGGTCTTAATCGTTTCTGCTCAAGGTATCGCTGTTCTAGTTTTGCTTGGTAAAAAATTAGGATTGATTAAAATCCCAGTAATTGTGTACGTGCATGAGAATCTCAATGTCTCAGGCAAGATGTATTATACTCTGATAAAGTTGCTCTATCGGAAAGCTGATGGTTTTATCAGTGTCTCACAAGGTATTAAGGATGAGCTAGAGAGCGAATTGAAGATAGAAAAAGGTCGGTCAATTCTGGTCTATAATTCTATTCCACCTGCGTACCTAACGGCGATAAGGAACCCTGTCTCGGGTGAATATCAAGAACCAGTCTTTGTTACCGCTTCAAGATTAGAAAGAATCAAAGGGGTAGATATTTTGGTTAGTAATTTTATTCGCTATGCTAAAGAAAATAGTGGCACTTTATTAATACTGGGTTCTGGTAGTTTAGAAAAGGATTTACAAGAGAAGGTTAAAGCTTCTGGATTAGGGGAGAGAATAGTTTTTCTTGGTGCGATTGATAATGTGCGACCTTATTTAGATAGAGCCGTAGCCTACTTATCGCTGGCCCCTAGTGAATCCTTCGGTCTTTCTTTATTGGAGGCTATGGCTAGAGAGGTGCCGTTAGTTGCGACTGATGTTCCCTATGGCCCGAGAGAAATCATGAATGTAACTAGAGACAAAGTTTTGGTATATCCATATCGAAATAATTATGGCTATCTGCTGACGTCTTTCACTGAGAATGGTAAAGATAATTTTTACCAACACTTCAGCATTGCTCTGAATAAAGTTAAAAATAATACTTTTAGTAAAACTAAAATGAGAGAACGAGCCCAGTTCTTCTCGGTAGAAAAACAAGCTACTCCTTTATTAGCTTTGATCGACACCTTAATTGAGCATGAATAATATGGAACTCCACTACAAAAAATTTCCTCTGGTACGATTAAAGCAGTTCTCCACAAATCCAGCTTATATTTGGTTTTGGTTAAAGCGGTATTTTATTTATAAGCAATCCTCTTTTCAGTACGTTGAAAACATTAAGAATATTAAGCAGTTAACCGCTAATGAGACCTTGACCTACCTAATAGAGAGTGAGAGTTCGATGATCAGGTTTGGTGATGGTGAATTTGGTATGATGACTGGAGCTGGTATTTATCCACCAGATTCAGATTGGTCGCAGCGCTACGCGGCTAAATTAAAAAAGACTTTGCTTAGACAGCTTACCTCGAGGAATAAAAAAATTTTGATTGCTATTCCACCTAAGCGGCATTTGGCTTATAGAGAGGGGTTAAATTTAGAGCCAGAAATTATTTCCAGCATGCATACCGAGGCCAGAATGATTCTGGGTAAGATTAACCATCAAGACGTATTATATGGAGATTGGTCAATTTTTTTGCCCCACATCAACCCAGATCTGGATTGGCAAAAATTAAGTGATTTTCTTAAGCATAAAACGGTAGTGATTATGACTGGGGGAATAGGAAAGTTAGGTGACGTTAAAATCGGTATCAGGACAATTTTTTTGGAGTGCGGTAAACATAATGCTTTTCAGAGAAAGTCGGAAATAATTAATCAGATTGATAATTTAATTGCCAAGGAATTACTCGTACCTAAAGAAACCTTTTTTATGATTTCTTTAGGCTGTACTTCAGGTGTTATAGTAGAACATCTTAGTAAAAGGAATTACCTGGCCTGGGATACTGGTCACATTTTTCGTTTTGCTATGGAAAAAATAAAATCATTATGAAAAAGATTGTCTTTATCAATCGTTATCATCTGTACGACAGCTTAGTTACTAAGCTGGCTAGAGGTAACTCAGTAACAGTGATTGAGATTGGTTTGAAGTGTAAGTCCTTGGTGGGGGTGACGACTTATAAAACAAAATTCTTTACAGTAGGCTTAGATTGGTTATTTAATAAAGTTTTGCAAAAGGAAATTACCGTGCCGGTTTATCTCCCAGCGCTCGGGAAGATTTTAGTTAAAGAAAAACCGGAGGTGATTGTGGTGTCTGATTTCTATCACTGGTATTTCTGGCAGGTGATCAAGTATCTGCAAAAAAACCCGGCGACCAAATTGTACTTGCTTTCAGAATCGAAACGGTTGCCGCATAATTATTTCTCGAAGTTAGTCTTTAGAATTTTTTTGTACTATTTGCAGAAGCGTGAGCGGTACCTAACAAAAATCATTGTTCCTACTGAGGCTGGAGAGCATTTTTGGCAAAGAGAGTTACCGACCAAGGTTGTGGAAATTATGCCTGCACCAATCGATACCGGGCTGTTTCAACCAGCTGTTAACAGCAAAGGAAAAACCGACAAGGTCTTGCGTTTGGTCATGAACGCTCGGTATGCTGCCTATAAAAAACATGTCGATTTACTGGACGCGTTGGTTAGATTAAGAGATCAGGGTAAATTATTTCACTTAGCCTTGCTGAGTCGTGACAAGGCTGGACAGGATCGTATCGTTGGTTTGATTAAAGAGAGGAGATTAGAGTCTATGGTGAGCTTCTTGCCAGCGGTCAGTCAGGCGGAATTACCAGCGCTCTATCAAGACTATGATGTTTTGGTTTTGCCCAGCTATAACGAAGCAGTGGGCATGGTGGTGCCGGAGGCGATGGCGTGTGGCCTGCCGACCATTACCAGCGACACGGTGGGGGCGAATGTCTATGTTGAAGAAAATGTGACTGGTTTTATTTTCACCACTGGAAATGTGGCAGATCTGGAAGGTAAGTTGCGACAGTGTTACGACTCTGCTCGATTAACCGTGATGGGGCAGGCGGCACGACAGCAAATCGTACGACACTTTTCCGTCACTGCCTTGAGTGATAAGTTCACCAATCTTTTTACTGATGAGTCTGCTAAACTAGACTAATTAGTCCGACTGATATGCTCTCGCTAAAAAAACTTCTTACCAAAGACAATCTGAAAACACAGTTGGTTATCCTGCGTTCCAAGCCAGAATGGAGCTACTCCTTATGGACAGTGGGCGGACAGGTATTGGTATCGGTAGTAACCTTGTTTAGCACCTTAGCGCTTGCCAACTGGGTTACGGAGGAGGTGGTGGGTAATTACCGGTTTGTTTTATCACTCCTGGCAACGGTGTCGGTCTTTGCTCTCGGTGGTATATCCAGTGCCTTGCAGCAGGCGACCGCGGCCGGTCAGGAGGGCAGTTACTCTGTGGCATTTGCCGTAAAAGTAAAATATGGCCTGATTGCTACGGTAATTTGTTGGGGCTCGGCTGGGTATTTTTACTTTGTTCAGACAAATAACGATTTGGCCAAAGCGTTATTGGTGTGTGGAGCATTAATCCCGTGGCTTGAAGCTAGTGGTCTATATGGCTCGTATTTAACCGGGGTGTCGCGGTTTAAGAATTATGCCCAAGCCTTAGTCTTAGAACGAACCGTGTTGGCTGGAGCTCTCATTATCACCGCTTTCTTTTGGCCTACCTTTCTAGCTTTAGTCATCACCTATCTGGTAGCTAGTTTGGTGGTCAGATTATTTTTATACTATTGCACCAAACGGCAAGTGCCCGTCAACGCCCCAATAGATAAACACATGTTTGTCTACGCCAAACACTTAACCAGCATGAGTCTAATTGCGGCAGTAACCTCACAGCTAGACAAGTTCATCTTGTTCTTTTTCTTTGGTCCGGCGGCCTTAGCTACTTTTTGGATTGCGAGTGTGCTGCCGCAAGAAGTGAGTCGCTTGGTCTCGGCGGCGGGAGGTACTTTTTTCCCGAGAATTGTCCAGACGGAGAATGAGCAAACGATGGTCGTGGTAAAGAAGATTTTTTGGTTAATGCTTGTCCTTACCCTGCTTCTGAGTACTGTATATTTACTGCTAGCTAAATTTATCTTTGCTTGGTTTTTGCCAGTTTATGCGGGAGCTTATTTAATGTCCGGGGCTTTGATGTTTGCTTTTGCAGTGAATCCACACGTGGTGGTGTGGAGTATTTTTACCGCCAAAAAGAAAGTCAAAGAGTTGTATATTTATAGTATGGCAGAACCGCTCCTGGTGTGCGGTTTATACCTGCTGTTTATCCCGCTTTGGGGAGTGTGGGGTTTGGTGTATGCTTTGGGGGCGCGAACGTTAATTATGAACTTGGTGGCCTGGTGGGTGTTAAGAAAGTATCGAGTTTAAAATATGTCTGTAAAAATAAATAATTTTATAAAAAGTATCCTGCCGAAACCAGTCTTGCGTTGGTTAAAAAATTACCGTAAAAAATTACGGGTCAAAAGTTTCTTTTCTACTAAAAATAAAAAGTATCGCGTTAAAGAAATGCTGGTTGAGGATGTTCGGTACCAAATCAATCTTGAACCCTTTGCCAATGCCGGGGTAGATTATGTGATTTATCACGAGGGTGGCTGGGAGCCACATATCAGTCGCGTGATTAAAAGATATTTACCCAGAGAGGGAACCTTCTTAGATATTGGTGCTAACATTGGCTACCATACTTTGTTCGCGGCTAGTTATTTAAATGAAAAAGGTCAGGTGTGGGCATTTGAGCCGATTCCATGGTTGGTTACTCAGCTGCGATCCAGTCTGAAACTTAATAATTTAGACAATGTGCAGATTGAGAATTACGCTTTAGGAGACCACAATGAGAAGACAGAAATATCTATTATCGACGGCAATATCGGCGCTTCTAGGTTAGGCTCTGTCCTGAGTGAAGAAAGGGTGGCCGCTAAAATACCAGTGGCCGTGACCACTTTAGATAGTTACCAAGAGCAATTCGGTAGGTTAGATGTGGTCAAGATCGACGTGGAAGGCAGAGAGCTGGAGGCGCTCCGTGGTGGCCGACACTTATTAGAAAAATTTCATCCTGTCATTGTGATGGAGTTTAGTCCCTCTATTTATGAGGCTGATTACCAAGGTAAGGCCAAGGACTTGATTAGCTTTTTGACCGCATTAGGTTATCGTTTTTATGATTCCAAGACCAACGAAGAGTTGAGTGTTGAGCAAATTTTATCCAGTGATCTCGAGCAGCAAGACATTGTTTGTCGTTAGTGCCTGTCCCCGATATTGAAATATGAATCCCAAAATTAAAAAATTTTTTATCATCATCTTTGATGTTGTTCATTACCCATTAAAACCAGCTTGGGTTCAGCGGCTGCTGCGGACAATCGGCTTTAGGTTTCCTTACTTACACTTTGCGGAAAAATTAAATTATCAAGGGGTTGTAGATTTTTCTATCAATGGTCAAGAAATTAAACTACAGTCACACAATAATTTTATTGAGATTTATATTTTTTGGTATGGTATTTTTGGCGTTTGGGAACCGACACAACTGAGACTTTGGTCGCAGCTGATTAAGGAAGCGGACGTAATACTAGACGTCGGCGCTAATATTGGTGTCTATACCTTGATTGCTGCTACCAACAAAGAAGCCGAGGTGCTGGCCTTTGAACCGGTACCCAAAGTGAGGGAGATGTTAGAGGAAAATATTACTCTCAATGATTTTGGTAATATTATAGTCAGTGGTAAATTGGTTGGAGAGAAGATTGGTCAAGAGACACTTTATATCCCTCGATCGGGTTGGGTGGATGTCGCTTCTGTAAATAAAGAGTTTAGTCGTAAGTTTTCAAAACCGGACGAAGCTACAGAGTTGGTTTGCGAGATGGTCACTATTGATGAGGTTGTGGCTAGTCATAATCTTAACGTGAATACAAAAATACTTTGTAAAATTGATGTCGAGGGTGCTGAAGATAGGGTCTTTGTTGGTATGCAAGAAACTATGAAGAAATATAATATTTCTTTTACCGCCGAATTGTTGGATGAAGAAACTTTTTCTAATTTTATTAAGTTGCTATCAGATACTTACTATGTCTATGCAATCGACGAGCGGGAAAAGCGAGTTTATCAAAGTCAGCATTTTGTAAACACTGCTTCAAATTATTTTTTCACCAAACAGAAAAGCGATTATTTAAACTTGTAATCTTATGTCGTATCTAAACAGAGGAATCCGATTCTTTCTATTTCATTTGACTCGTAACCCTGCCTTTTTAGTGGTTTACAGTTTAAATTTTTTTAATCCTAACTATGTACCGAGGATTAAATATCATGAACTAACCGAGCTAGAAAATCTTTTAAGACAAGGCAAGTCTTTAATCCGTCTTGGCGATGGTGAGATTTACATTATGAATGGAGGTGGTATTGGTTACCAGAAATATGATCAGCATTTGTCAGTGACTTTGCAGCGAATGGTTAGTGGTTATGCTGATTCCGCTAACTACGTGCTCGGACTGGCGGAGTTGCCACTCAGTAAATCTAATAGGCAGCTGCGACAAGATAACCTGCTGCATTGCTGGTTGCCAACTAAGGTTTATTGGCAGCTCTACTTCAACAAAAAAG
Organism: uncultured Patescibacteria group bacterium; assembly: GCA_934699595.1. Classification (GTDB taxonomy): domain Bacteria; phylum Patescibacteriota; class Minisyncoccia; order Phycocordibacterales; family UBA918; genus OLB19. Next base: position 290,669 of record CAKUWT010000001.1, on the reverse strand, counting down.
CCACCTATTTTGATGCTCATTTTTTCTATTATCCTGGTCATATCGCTAAGTACTTAGAAAGCTATTTAAAGACTAAGCAGTTGATTATTGCTACTAATCGACAAAATATCGACCGGCTAAAAAATAATCAAACTTTTCCTTTTACGGCCGTCACTTTTATTGAGACGCCTGAGGCGGAAGCCATGTCTGTGTATGCTGAGATAAAAGAGCTCGTGCTAGTTGTGGCGAATAAAATAGGTATCAAAGAAGTGGTGGTGTTAGCGGCTCTTGGTCCAGCGAGTAAAGTGCTGGCTTACGAACTCAGTCAGCTGGGAGTACAAACTTTAGATATCGGGAGGGGGATTGAGGCGACCTATACAGCGGAGAGGTTGGAGCAGGCGATTTATCCAGGGTTGTGACCGCTGGGAATCAGTTTGGCTTAGACCAGATATCGGAAGGGAAAGAATGACTAGGCTTCACTAAAGAAGGTACTAAACCACGCATTTTAAAGTGAGGTGACTGGAGGCGAGCTTTATTGGGCAGCATGTCGGCGGCGAAGCGAATCGGACGACCGCAGGCAACTAATTTTTCGGCACCAGCCTTAGTGACGATGTAGGCATTAGTTAAATAAAGCGGCCGGGCAAATATTCTTATCTGGGGTTGGTTTTGATCAAGGCGGTTTCGTAATTCTTCATAAAGACTAAGGGGAAATATATAGGGTAGCTTGGCAAGGAAATAGGCAAAGAATAGCGGGCGGCGACTTATCTGCAACCAGCTACTTTGCCACCAGGTGGTAAAAAAATGCCAGCCGCTGCTGTAACCGATTTGCAGCCAATCAAAATCACTAGACTTTAAGAATTTGTCATGCAAAACGTCTTTAATTCTGGAATCAAGCAGCCCGTCGTCTTCCAGTATCAAAGCGTAGGGTAGGTTTCTTTTGATAATTTCCTCATAAATACGCAGGTGAGAATCGGCACAAGCCACTTCGTTGGTGGAGAGTGGTTGCTTAAGATATTTTAAGGAAGCGGTTTGGTCGTAAAGTTCCTCCACTTTGGTAGAGGTAAGCTCTCGGCCATCAGTGGCGACGAGGAACTCACTACTCAATCCTAATTCTTGAAGCTGTTTTTCCATGAAAGCTCGCCGTTCCGGACTGCGCTTGAGGTTGATAACAAAAATGGGAATAGACATCTTCTTATGGCAGAGTTTACTGTCGTATTATAGCAAAATTACTAGGAGGTGATACCCTAGGGCGTTTTTGGTATTTTAGAAGAGGTCGGGCTATACTAAGGGCCAATTTTAAAAGCTAGATTATGCAGATACAGCAAAAGAAAAATATTGTCGTTGTGGGCGGGGGGACAGGAATCCATGCTTTGTTACGAGCGTTGAAAAAGCATCGCGATCAGTTGGAAATTAGTGCTGTTGTCACCATGGCGGATTCTGGCGGCTCCACTGGCCGGTTGCGGGATGAGTTCGGCTACTTGCCGGTGGGTGATGTACGGAACGCTCTGGTAGCACTGGCGAGTGAGAGAGGGGAGCATGCTGACGTACTGCGAGAATTATTTTTGTATCGTTTTGCTAAAGGAGAGGGCTTAAATGGGCACAACTTTGGTAACTTACTTCTAACAGCCTTGACGGATATTTTAGGTAGTGAAGAGGAGGCGATTGCCGCTGCGGCGGATATTCTGCGGATTGCGGGGCGAGTGATCCCGGTCACTACTGATGATGTTAATCTGCTGGCAACTTATGATGATGGGGTGACAGTACTTGGTGAGCACTTGATTGATGAGCCTCATGAAGATCGAACTGGGCACTGTATCGTCGCTTTAGATTTAGAGCCAGCTGGACAAATCAACCCGGCGGCAGCGGCGGCCTTGGCCGCCGCTGATTTAGTGGTGTTTGGTCCCGGGGATTTTTTTACTAGCTTGATGGCAAACTGTGCCGTCACTGGCTTTGCGGAGAGTCTGAATCCCGAGGGTAAGTTGATGTACATTGCTAACTTGATGAATCGTTGGGGACAGACCGAAGGAATGACGGTCTGTGATTATTTGGATTATTTACAAAACCAACTCGGTCGCCCACTTGATTACTGCCTAGTCAACGACGAGCCACTGCCGGAGGACTTGCTAATGAGATATCAGATAGAGGGTGATTATCCAGTCGTCTTTTGCACCCGTAGTCAGCGGGGGGTGGGGGGAAACCGCCACACCGCTATTTTTCGAGGTGATTTTCTCACTAATGAAAAAATTATCACTAGTAGTGGTGACCAGGTGAGGCGTAGTTTCATTCGTCACGACGGCGGTAAGTTGGTAGAGGCCATTATGATGATTTTTAATTCGATTAATCTGAACTAACTTTTTCCTAATTAGATCGGTGCGACCCAGGAAGTAACGGGTTATACTAAGAGGTAGTTTATGAATAATAAGAAGCTTGACCTTTCGCAATCAGATAGTACCGACCGGAGTCGGGATTATTTGCAGAATGTCATTGCTGCGGAGGATGCAGAGAAATTACCGCGAGAGGTGCCGGTCAATGAGGCGCGCTTTGCGGATTCGTTACTAAATATTGAGTCGCGACGCGATACGGTGCGTATTTTATTTATCTCTCGTGATGATAGTTTGCTAAATCAGACTACCCAGAGCCTTGACGGTTTTTTGAACTTAGCGGATGTGTTTGATGAGGTACATATTGTAATTTTACGACCAGGTATCCGTAGCCAGAATCCAGTATTACGCGTGGCTGATAATGTCTGGGTGTATGTAGCCACCGCTAAGCACTGGTGGCAGACTCCGAAGGCTGCTGTGCAGCTGGTGAGACAGGAGCTGCAGTTCGCTGACGGTTTCCGGCCGGACTTGATAGTAGCGCGAGATCCGTTTGAAAGTGCCGAGACAGGAGCTCTCCTTGCTGAAGAATTTGGTCGCCCACTTCAGGTGCATGTGCTGGAGGATTTTACTGACGCTAAATGGTTGGCGGCGAGCCGTGATAATGTTAAGCGACAAAAACTAGCCAAAAAGTACTTGCCGGCAGCCAGTAGTGTTCGTACGGGTAGTCGGCAGTTGCAGCTGATGATTGAGCAGCGCTTTCCTAATCTGGAAGATATTCTCACTCTGCCTCGCTATGCTAATTATCGCGCCTGGACGGACGCACCGGTCTTGTTGAACATTAAAGAGAAGTACCGACAGTTTGTGTTCATTATTTTGTATGTGGGAGAGCTGGGGCCGCAGAGTACTTTGCACCGTGCGCTCGATGCTTCACGATTTGTGTTGCGGAATCCGCGGGTGGGTTTGGTGGTTGTAGGTGACGGCAGTGCTCGGCCAGAGTTTATCAAGCGTGCCGAGTTGCTGGGGGTGAGTCAACAGGTTGTTTTTGAAAAACGAGTAGACGATCTGGCTAGTTATTTGAAAACTGCTGACGTGTTGCTTGTAACCGATACCACGGCGGATGCGGATGAACTGGTTCTAAAGGGGGCAGCGGCTGGAGTACCGCTTCTCATCACTCCGAACACTCTCAGGAATGATTTGTTTGTGAATGAGGAGTCGGCTCTGATTACAGACAGTGTGGAAGTGAACGATCTTGCTGAAGCGCTTACTCAATTTCTCAATGATGTACCACTACGCCGAGTTATCAAAGAGGGTGCCTTAGCGGTAGTGGAGGAGCGCTTGTACGAAGATCCGGAAACTTACAAAGAGATTTATCGCAATAGTATCGAAACTGGTCTTTTGTCCAAAGCCGTGTTTACTCCCACCAAATAATGATATAGTGGAGGCATTCTATGAAAGATTTTGCCAAATATGTCGTATACGGAACGATTTTCCTCGTACCAGTTTTAGCTTTAGTAGTCACTACTCAATTATTTTTTCCCTATATTACTGGTAAAAGTTTAGCCTTTTACACACTGGTGGAGATAATGACGGCAGCCTGGGTGATGTGGCTGTGCTATGAGCCGGCAGTACGGCCGCGGTGGTCGTACGTAATCGGCAGCTTCGGGGTGTTCCTCCTGACTCTGCTGGCGGCTAGCTTTAATGCTAAAAATCCTTTGGTAGCTTTTTGGAGTAACTTTGAGCGGATGGACGGTTGGGTGACGCTGGCGCACGTTTTTCTTTTGTTTGTGGTCATGAGTTCGGTACTGCGGGGTAATCAGAAACTGTGGGGTTATTTTCTTAATCTTTCACTCGCGGTTGCCGCATTTGTGGCTCTGAAGGGTATTGCGGATACTGACTTGGCCGCTGGACGCCGTATTGACGGCACTTTGGGCAACGCCGCCTATATGGCGGTTTATATGCTTTTTCATATTTTCTATAGCTTGTTGCTATTGGTGCGGACCAAGGTGCGTTGGCAACAAATCATTTATGGTTTTTTAATATTGTTGTTTACTTATACTTTATTACAAACCGGCACGCGGGGAACAGTTTTGGGTTTGGCGACGGGAGGATTTGCCACGGTGGGATATCTAGCACTTTTAGCTAGGAATAATCCCGCTCATCGGCGGATAGCGGCGGGGGCGGTACTTTTTGTACTAGTTATCTTTGGTGGTTTCTACTCACTTCGCCATCAGTCTTTTATCCAGGAGTCGCCCAACTTAGCTCGTGTTGCCAATATTAACTTAAGCAATGATTTAGCCATTCGGGGAATTATTTGGCGAATTGCTGGTGAAGGGGTTGCTGAGCGACCAGTCTTAGGTTGGGGGATGGGCAATTTTAATTATGTTTTTGACACTCATTATAATCCCGATTTATATGCCCAAGAAACTTGGTTTGACCGCACGCACAACTTTGTCTTTGACTGGTTGATTGCGGGTGGGGTGACGGCGTTGGTAACTTACTTGGTATTACTTGGTTCCATTTTTTATTACTTGGTGGTGCAACCGCTTCGGCGTCGGGATGTGGGCTTGAATGTATTTGAGCGAGCGGTGCTGTTCGGTCTTTTGGTGGGATATATCACTCATAATCTGGTTGTGTTTGATAATTTAATTAGCTACATCTTTCTGGCGATTTTCCTTGCCCTACTGCATGGCACCGTCACCAAAGAGGTTAGACTGCTGCCGGGGAAAGTGTTACCAGTAGAATATGGACGATGGCTGGTGTTGCCTGGGGTAGTACTCCTGTTGCTATTCAGTTTCCAGCAGGTAGTGTACCAGCCGTACCAAACCGCTAATGAGCTGGTCTTGGCGCTGCGCGTTAAGAGTCCAGAAGCGCAGTTAGATCATTTTGCTAACGCATTATCTTATAACACTTTTGCCAATCAGGAAGTGGTAGAGCAGATGTTACAAAAGGCAAAAGCCTTTATGACCCCAGAGGTAGGAGCTGAGATGAGGGCACAATATATTGAGCAGACTGACAGAGCTTTGGACGATTTGTTGCAGCGAGTGCCAGACAACGCTCGGATTAATTATTTAGCCACTTCTTATTATTTAGATACTGGACGCCCGGAAATAGCTAAAGACTTTGCGGACGAGGCGAGACGTTTGTCGCCTCGTAAATTTAACATGGCACTGCTGCAAGGAGTGACTGCTTTGGAAAATAATGATATTGTCTCGGCCCGAAAATATTTTACTGAGGCCTATGATTTTAACCATGACAACTTCTACGCTGCACCATATTATGTAGGCATATTACTAGCTTCAGGTGAGGTGGTGGAAGCTGAAGATTTTTACCAACAGGCGACAGGGAAGATTAAGGAAGAGTTGATGATTAGTAACTACGTACTGCAAACTGCGGTCCGAGCTGGTTCAGAAATGATTGCTCTTGATATTATGCAGCATTTAATTAAGTCCGATCCAAATAACTTACAGCACCAGCTTCAACTTGTCGGCTTGTACGATCAGTTTCGTCACCGCGATCAAGCGATACAGTCACTAGAAAATATCATCAGTCAGCATCCTGATCTAGCTACCGACCTACAGTGCCCGCTGACAAATCTTAAGAATGATCGCGAACTGGAAGAGGGTTGTAATCAGTAATGACGTTTTTGCTATGCAGACTGAGCCGGGAAAACGACTAAGTGATCTTACTAGCTTGCGCCTAGGTGGTGTGGCGTCTGAGTTCTTTACCGTTGCCGAACGGGAAGACTTGCTCTCAGCGACTAAGTTTATCAAGGAGCGCAAGCTAACTTGGCGAGTGCTGGGCGGTGGCACAAACGTCTTGGTAGCGGATGCGGGTTTTCCGGGCATGGTTTTACATATGAGCCTGCAGGGTATCGACAGTCAGGAAAAGGGGGACAAGATTATTCTGACTGCAGCAGCTGGTGAAAATCTAGATGATTTAGTGGCCTATACGGTAGAGCAAGGTTGGGGCGGGATGGAGAGTCTTTCTAGTATCCCGGGCACAGTGGGCGCCACTCCGGTGCAAAATGTTGGTGCCTATGGCGTGGAGGTGGCAGATCTGATTGTGGAGGTAGAAGTGTGGGATTTTGCTAACGAAGTGTTTCGCATCCTCACCAATGCTGATTGTCAGTTTGCTTACCGCGACTCAGTTTTTAAACATCCTGAAGGTAGTGACTTAGTGGTGACGGCAGTTACTTTTGCTCTTGACGCGCAGCCGCACATTAATTTGCAATACCAAGATTTGCAGCGGTACTTTGCTAATCAGCCCGATGATCAGGAATTAACCTTGGTCGATGTTCGTCGAGCGGTGCAAGAGATTCGTCGCGGAAAATTTCCACCACTTGATGGGGAGGTTGGCACTGCTGGTTCATTTTTTAAGAATCCATTAATTAGCCCAAAGGTAGCTGCTAACTTAGTGGAGAAATATCCGGGGTTGCCAGTTTATCCCGACTCAGCTACGGGACAGTGTAAAATTTCTTTAGCTTATTTGTTGGATAAAGTGTTGGGTTTGAAAGGTTATCGTGAGGGACAGGTAGCGCTCTACGAACAACAGCCACTCATTTTAGTAACTTACCCAGGTGCCACGACGACTGAGGTCGAGAGTTTTGCCAAGAGTATTACGGCAAAAGTGGCGGCAGCGACTGGTGTGGTTATCGAAAGAGAGGTGCGTAGTTGGTGAGTCTCTTAGTGAGAAAAATTTCTACAAAAAAGTTTTGTAAATTTTTTCTACAAAACTTTTTTGCAGAAATTTTTTATAAATAATTTTAAATGAAAAAATTATCCCCATAATTTTTTTAAATCAAATTGTCGTAAAGTTTATTACAGTTCATAATAGTAGCAGCAGACATTTCTCAATGGCTTACAGTTCTTTAGAGGAGAAAGTCGTGCGGTCGATTTTATTCGTTCAAACATTTTTTGTTTTATGCCCACAGCTAAAAAGAAGACCGCGAAAAAAGCTACCAAGAAGACAACTTCTAAAGTAGTTCGCAAGGCAGCCAAGGTAGCTAAAAAGGCAACCAAGAAAGTAACTAAGAAAGCTCCTGTCAAAAAGACAGTTAAAGCCGTAAAGAAAGTTGCTAAGAAGGTTGCCAAAAAAGCTGCACCGAAGAAAAAGGTTGCTGCTAAAAAGTCTACCAAAAAGGCAGTCAAAAAGTCCGCTCCTCGACGCAAGAAGTAAGTTTAAGCTAGAAAGAGGAAAACAAAACACCATAGGCAGCCTGCCGTTGGTGTTTTGTAATTATGGCTAAAAACCTATATACTAAGCACTATGTCATTTTTAGATAAATTTTTTGGACCTAGCTATGAAAAGGAGCTGAAACGTATCAGGCCTCTGGTAGCTGTAATTAACAATAAAGAGGAGGAGGTGGCTAAATTAACTGATACTGAGCTGAAAACTGCTAATCTAGCCTTGAAGGACCGTCTAGCGGCCGGTGAGACAGTGGATGATATTCTGGTTGACTCCTTTGCCTACACTCGAGAGGCGGCTAAACGCACTCTCAATATCCGTCATTATGATGTGCAGCTTATTGGTGGAGTTATTCTACATGAGGGAAAGATTACCGAAATGCGGACCGGTGAAGGTAAGACCTTGGTAGGGACTTTACCGGCGGCACTTAACGCTCTTGAGGGAAAGGGGGTGCATATCGTCACCGTTAACGATTATCTGGCCCGCCGCGATGCCGTGTGGATGGGACAGATCTATCACGCTCTTGGTTTGAGTGTGGGGGTGATTAATCAGAGCGGTTCATATTTATATGATGAGAATCATATCGATAAGCAGGAGCTAACCGGTGCTGATGAAGAGCGGGACGAGACCGGTTCTTATAAGGTCGTCTATGAATTTTTGCGTCCCTGCACTCGACAAGAAGCTTACGCCGCTGATGTGACTTACGGCACTAATAGTGAATATGGCTTTGATTATCTGCGTGACAATATTGAATTTGATAAAAACAAACTACGTCAGCGTGGACTACACTACGCTGTGGTGGATGAGATCGACTCTATCCTTATCGATGAAGCAAGGACTCCGTTAATTATTTCTGCACCAGCCAGTGATTCTGAGAATCTTTACGAAGTGTTTGCTAATATTGCCCGTCAACTCAAGAAGGATGAGCATTATGTGGTGGACGAAAAACATCGTAGTGCTGACTTGAACGATGCCGGAATTGAAGAAGCGGAACGGATCTTAGGTATCGATAATATTTATACTGAAAAAGGAATTCGTTATGTACACCACTTAGAGACGGCAGTAAAAGCTAAGGCTTTGTATCATCTTGATAAAGAATATGTTGTGCGAGATGGTGAGGTGGTGATTGTGGATGAGTTCACTGGTCGTATGCAGCCAGGGCGTCGTTGGTCTGACGGCCTACATCAAGCCATGGAAGCTAAGGAGGGTGTGCAGATTCAGCAAGAGTCACGTACTTACGCTTCCATTACTTATCAAAACTTCTTCCGCATGTACGACAAGCTATCCGGTATGACTGGTACAGCCATGACCTCACTGGAGGAGTTTTATACTGTTTATAAACTGGAAGTAATCCCGGTACCAACCAATCGTGAAATTAAGCGCTCTGATTTGAACGACTTTATCTTCCAAAATGAGAAAGGTAAATTCGCGGCCATTATCAAACGAGTGGCGGAGGTGCATGCTACGGGGCAGCCGATTCTGATTGGTACAGCCTCAATTGAAACCAATGAGCGCTTAGCAGCGGCTCTGACTAAAGCCGGTATTAAACACCAGGTACTTAACGCTAAGAATCATGAGTCTGAAGGAGAAATTATTGCCGCCGCTGGTAAGAAAGGGGCAGTGACTTTGGCGACCAATATGGCCGGTCGTGGAGTGGATATTAAACTTGGTGGCCCTAATGCTACTAAAGAGGAGGAAGAGGAGGTGCGTGAGCTGGGAGGGCTGTTTGTGCTCGGTACCGAGCGACACGAAGCCCGGCGTATCGATAACCAGCTTCGAGGTCGTTCTGGGCGACAAGGGGACCCAGGGGTCACGCAGTTCTTTGTTTCTATGGAGGACTCATTGATGCGTGTCTTTGGTGGTGAGCGAGTGCAGTCTATTATGAAAACCCTGCGGGTACCCGAAGATCAGCCGCTAGAAATGAAAATGATTACCCGACAACTCGAAGGAGCCCAGACAAGAATTGAAGGCTTCCATTTCGATTCTCGTAAGCAGGTACTGGCTTATGATGATGTCTTGAACCAGCAGCGCTTAGTAATTTACGACCGCCGTCATAAATTACTGGTGGGTGATAGGGAGGAAGCAGAAACAATCCTTAGCGACATGACTGAGGCGCATCCAGAGGTGACTGAGGTAGTGGAGGCCAAAGTTGCTGAATTTGGTGAAGAAGAGTTTTGGGAACTATTTACACGCTTAGCCTTGCAGACTATTGACTCAATTTGGGTTGAGCATCTAGAAGTGATGGATCATACTCGCGCCAGTGTGTCTCTGAGAGCCTACGGACAACGTGATCCGTTGGTGGAGTATCGTGCCGAAGGGGTGCGACTTTTTAAGGAATTGCAAGATACTATTCTGCAACGTCTGGTAGATATCCTGCCACAGATTCAGCCACAAGTAGTGGCACAAGGAGATAAGGAATTGCAGAAGCAGGCCGAACAGGCGCAGACAGTTGGTACTGGCAATAGTGGTGAGGGAGAGGGCAAGAAGCAGCGGTTGGCGACAGTAACTCCTGGACGAAACGAAACTGTCACCATTACTAACGGTACCGATACCAAAACTATGAAATATAAAAAAGCAGAAGCTTTTCTTGGTACGGGTTGGTGGTTGGTGGAGTAGATAAGAATATAATTTAGCAGATATTTTAAAACCCTCACTTCAAGTGAGGGTTTTAAAATGTTATGATGGGATTCTAGTAAAAAATAAGCATGTTTATTCTTCGACTATTTCTTTCTGCTCTCATATTATTATCGATTTCTAATTTTAAGATCGGTATTACGGTTGATAGCCTCTATATAGGGATTATCGTGGCAGTAATTTTAAGCCTGCTAAATGTGTTCATTAAGCCGCTGCTGTTCATCCTGACTCTGCCATTAAATATCCTGACCCTTGGCCTGTTTGGGTTTGTGATTAATGCCGCCTTATTTTACTTTGTGGCTTCGTTTGTCTCCGGGTTTCATATCGCCAGTTTTTGGGCGGCTCTACTTGGGTCATTTATTTTCTCGTTTGCCAACGCTGCGATTAGAAAATTCCTCTAATTCAGACAGGGGGTTCTGCTGCACTAACTATGAAAATATAGCTAAGTCGGAGAAGCTAGTAGATTTTTAGCAATCATGTGAAGCGATTCCTTTGGACTCCTTAATCTGATGAGGCTACGGGAAGTCACGATTTAACCAAAGTCGTTAGGGCCAAGGGGAGTGGCGGAGTTATCTTTCCCGACCTCTATTTTCAGTGAAGTTAGCCTCTAAAAAAGCCCGCCTTCAGTGAGTTTAGGTGGCGACGCCTATTTTACAGTCTGTCTTAAAAATGGTATCAATGAGCTATGTTTGTAGATCAATTAAATATTTATGCTAAGGCTGGCGATGGGGGTACTGGCGTGGTGCGGTGGCGCCACGATAAGTTTAAACCACTCGCCGGTCCTTCCGGAGGAAACGGTGGTCGTGGTGGTGATGTTTATATGGAAGCCGTGTCCAATCTAACCCTACTGTCTAAGTATTCTCACAATCCAGAATTTATTGCCAAAAACGGAGACGCTGGTGGCAAGGATAGTTTGCATGGAAAAGGGGCAGAGGATATCGTGATCAAAGTCCCGGTGGGATCAGTAGTGACCAATCAGACAACTAAAGAACAGACAGAGTTCTTTGCTGCTGGCGAAAAGAAACTGATGCTAAAAGGTGGTCGTGGTGGTTATGGTAATGAACATTTTAAGAGCTCCACAAACCAGCGTCCTGAAGAATTTGTCCCCGGCCAAATTGGCGAAGATGCCGAGTTCCTTATCGAGCTCACCTTGGTGGTAGATGTGGGACTGATTGGTTTACCGAATGCCGGTAAGTCGTCTTTATTAAATATTTTTACTAATGCCAAGAGCCGGGTAGGGGATTATCCCTTTACTACACTGGTGCCACATCTCGGCGATCTTTATGGTTTTGTCCTGGCAGATATTCCAGGGTTAATTGAGGGTGCTGCTACTGGTAAAGGCTTAGGACACACTTTCCTTCGTCATGTTACTCGTACTAAGATGCTTCTGCATCTGGTTTCTCTAGAGCATGAGGACCCTATAAAAGAGTATTATACCATTCGAGATGAGTTGGCCGCCTACCACGAAGATTTAATTAAAAAAGAGGAGTGGATTATATTTACCAAAACCGACCTTGTAAATAAGGATAAAATTGATGAGGTTAAGAAAGCTATTGACAAATTTGAGAATCGTGTGTTTTTTGTCTCGATTATTGATGATAAATCAGTCAAAGAGCTGCAAGACACACTTGTCGCCCACTTAAGAAAGCAGTAATATAGAGATGTTATTTACCAGTCCTTAACCAGTTACTTAATGTACAAAGCTACGATCGGTTTGGAGGTGCATGCCGAGTTAAAAACTAGAAGTAAAATGTTTTGCGGTTGCGAAAACCGCCCGCATGGCGGCGAAGCGAATGCGTTTATTTGTCCTGTTTGTATGGCACATCCTGGTACGGTGCCAGTACCTAACCGAGCTGCTATTCGGAGCGTCCTCAAACTGGGAGTAGCGGTCGAAGGTAACTTGGCAGACTATTCTGAGTTCGATCGAAAACATTATTTTTATCCAGACATTCCCAAAGCTTATCAGTTGAGTCAAGGGGAGTACCCGCTCGTTTCCGGAGGACGCCTAGCAGGTGTCGATTTAACCAGGGTCCACATTGAAGAAGATACTGCTCGTAGTCAGCACGATAAAGGGGAGGGAAGTTTGGTAGATTTCAATCGTGGCGGAGTGCCACTGATGGAGCTGGTGACTGAGCCGGTCATTCATGATGCTGAAACCGCAGTTAATTTTGCCAAAGAGTTGCAGCTACTCCTGCGTACTATCGGCATCTCTGATGCTAATATGGAAAAAGGGGAGATGAGAGTGGAGGCTAATATTTCTGTCAGTAATTCTGGACAATTGGGTACTAAAGTTGAGGTAAAAAATCTCAACTCATTTAAAGTAGTAGAGCAGGCTATCAACTTTGAGATTGTGAGACAAACTGAACTTTTAGAAAAGGGTGGTCAGGTTGCTCCTGAAACCAGGGGCTGGGATGAGGCAAAAGCTAAGACCTTTTCACAGCGGACAAAGGAGACGGCGGATGATTACCGCTATTTTCCTGATCCAGATATACCAAAGCTAAAAATTAGTGAGTTCCCAGACTTTACTCGGGAAGTTCTGCTGGCCGAGATGCCTAGGCTACCCTCAGAAAAACGCGTAAAATATAGCCAAATCGGTTTGAAAGCTCAACAGATTGAAACTATTTTACAAGACGAGATTGCGGACACATTTTTCCGAGAACTGATAAGCTTAACTGATGATGGGGAGTTGTTACAAACAGCAGCCAACTACCTACTGACTGATTTGCTCCCACTGTGGACAGGTGAGCAGCCTTCCAAAGTAGCTAAGCGCTTAAGCGCGTCACACTTCCTGGACCTGATAATCTTGGTTAAGAAGGCTGAGATTACTTCACGAGTGGCCAAAGATTTATTAACAAGGTTTGCCGCCGCCGATACTGATTTATCAGAGGTGATTGCTAAGGAGAATCTGGGTAGCAGTGCCAGTACTGATGACCTAGTGGCAACTGTTAAAGAGGTGTTGAGTGAGCATGAAGCGGTAGTGGAGGAATATCTTGGAGGCAAGGAAGCCGCACTTCAATTCTTGATTGGTCAGATAATGAAAAAGACTAGAGGTGCCGCTAACCCAGCAGTTGCGGTTGAGTTAATTAAAGCTACTATTAGCCAGTAGCACCACATTTTTACCCGAGATATTAACAGATGAGGTTGTAACAGCCCTGAGATAATTATCAGGGCTGTTATAATGTACTCGTATGGACGAGGTAACTATCAAAGGGGTAACTTTTCGCAAAACTACCATCTTGGCAAAAAAGTATGGCTACACCACTGACTATCTCGGTCAACTTGCACGAGCCAAAAAGATCAGAGCTAAGTTGATTGGTCGCTCATGGTACGTTGAGGAGCAATCGTTAGCTGATTATAAAGAGGGGATCGGAACTTCCGAATCCGAGATGACACCACCCGAGGCCAAAACTGCAGCAACTAGTGCAGTAAAACTGAGCGTAGGACCAGAAAGATCAGCTGAAGATAGTATCTCGCCAAGACCAGTATCGAATAATCACACAGATAAGATTCTGGTTTATCCGAGAAATTTTAATTCCCCCCAAAACGAGGTCGTTAAACCTGGTCCTGTTCCCGAACCTGCAGTTGAAAGCACTGCGATAACTGAGAGATTTAGTGATTTGCCTGAGATTAAGTACTTCCCAGACAATAGCGAGTTGGATGTAGATAGGAACCCGTTATTTGCTAACGGTGAGGATAATTGGCGAGTTTTAGCAGTCGACGAGAAGGATCGTCCAGGCGAGATTGAGCTGTCGTCGATGACAGAAGGCCAGCCAACTAGTTTTAATAGGAAGAGAGATCTTGAAATCAGCAAACTCGAACCTAAAAAGAAAATTACTAAAAAGGGTCGGATCAAAATCCATAATAATGTTGAGGGTTTGAATACTGGAGAAACTGGGACCGCGCAGGTTGAAGAGGTGTTAGTCTTGAAAAGTAAAATCCCTTCACGTCCTCAGGTAGCTAAAAGAATTAAAGTCTCTAGGATTACTACCAAGACCAGCAAACAGTCAGCAAAGAATAGCGAAACCAAGGCTTTGTCAGGAGGTGACCATATTGCCTCTTCTAAGAACAAGAAGTGTGAGTTCACTCCTAAGGTCGTAAATGAAAATAAGCGGTCTACAAGACGAGGGGTACGGCTTTCTTTAGGAGTCATGATTTTACTCGTGCTGTTGTATCTGGGGTCTTTTACTTTAGGTTTAAAAATTACTACTGATTTAGTAAATAATCACAGTGTCATAATTTTTAATCCCGGAGAGGTCTGGCAAGTATTATCTAGCTATTTCTGATGAACTACCAGTGATTTATTCACAGTTGATTGCTTAGGTAAGCACTTCTGATGGTCTACTATAGAGAGTAAGAAAAGCTCGAATTTGTTTTGTTCATGAATACTCATAATTCTCACATCACTCCAGAATTAATTTCTATCAAAGAGGCGCAGCCACTCGTTTCCTATAGCAAGGATTATATTGCGAAGTTGGCACGCGAACGCAAAATCATCGCCACAAGAGTGGATGGACAATGGTTGATCAATCCTCAGTCACTAATAAATTTTTTTGAGAATAGTCGCTTAGAAGAACGGGTGCGCCATGACAGATTGAGTGCTGAAAGAAAGCAGGCGTTAGCACTAAAGCAACAGCAGTCTTTGCAGGTCGCTAATCGGAATCGTCAACTGCTGAGCTCGGAGTCGCTGGCATTGTGGCAGTCGGTTTTGATTGTGATGGCGGGGTTGTTAGTAGGCAGCACCGTTTACGCCTTCTCAACCGGACTGGATAATTTGGCTTTGGCCGGTCTTGGTTTTGGCGGTGATCAAAGCGCTGTCGCTGTCGTCGCATCAGCATCCCTCACTGACCCATCAGAGTTTGAGGTTACTTCGTCGAAGTCTTCTCGACTTGTTAAAACTAGTCGAAGTGTTACGCCGATGGCCGCTGACGAGGGGGCTTTGTTGTTGCCTGGGGCGGTCGGTCGCCAGAGCGAGGAGTGGTATTTAGAGGCGGCTTTTTCTGATGAGGTGTCGGTGCGGATGCTGGATAATTTGCGAGGAGAAATATATTTGCGCGATCATCCCGAAGTCGCTCCACTCACTTTTGTCAGAGTGCCGGTGGTGAATGACGATTGGTCATACTCGAGAAATATCATCGAAATGGAGTCAGTGACGGATAGTAACGAAGGTAATTCCTTTACCGAATGAAATAAAACATGCGTGTAAAGTCTAAACAGAAAAAAACTTCAGTACTGAAACTAGTTCTATCTGGTATTTTTTGCTTAGGAATACTGACCCTCTTTATCTCACCCGCTGCCGCTCAGTTTAACCAGGAAATAAATTACCAAGGTCGACTATTGAATAGCTTAGGTGAGTCTGTGGCTGATGGTGATTATGAAATGGTTTTTAAGCTCTACACTCAAAATACTGGTGGTGTAGCGATCTGGACTGAGAGCTACACTGGGGGTGATAAAGTCCCAGTCTTAGGGGGGTTATTTTCAGTCATGCTCGGGTCGTTAGTTCCCTTGAATAGCTTAGATTTTGACCAAACTTTGTACTTAGGGGTTGATATTGAAGGTGATGGAGAAATGGTGCCAAGAAAAATTCTTGGAGCAGTTCCGGCTGCTTTTAAGGCTAATGACGCTAATACAGTTGGAGGCGTTGCTTCAACTTCTTTACTCAGGAATGATTTAGAAGGTGGGGTGACTGCTACTTCTACTAATACTTTATTCTCACTTGTTCAGAAAGGAAGTGGTAAAATAGCAGAGTTTTTTAGTGGATTAACCAGTGTATTTACCATTCTCAACAATGGTAATGTCGGTATCGGTACTGATACTCCAACAGAAAAGTTGCATGTTAATGGTAATCTTTTTGCCACTGGTGCAATCCTAGACAGTCTCGGCAACGTCGGTACCTCAGGACAAGTCCTCTCCTCAACCGTTACTGGCACCGAATGGATCACTCTCGCTGGCGGCGGTGGAAGCTCCCTCTGGTCTCAATCTGGTGCAAATATCTTCTTTAATACGGGTAATGTGGCGATTGGTACTTCTACACCGAGTGAGAAACTCACCATCGCTGGTAATCTCGCTCTCGCCTCCTCTTCCGATAAGATTTATATCGGTGGCACTCAAATGATGTACCTTCCAGACCAAACTCAGTTTGCAGGCTCGTTATTTATTGGTGACGGGGGACGAAATCCGCTGGGAGCCGGTTACCATAATATGGGGATCGGTCTTGGAGCCCTCGCTTCTATCGATAGTGATTATATAGGCGCTCATTACGCTAGTGACAACACCGCTATAGGTTACAACGCGCTTCATAGTCTGGAAGATGGTTATAATAATACAGCAGTTGGTATTGGGGCTCTCGCCAGCTCAACCTGGAGTTATAATACTGTGGCTATTGGTGAGAATGCTATGAGGGCAGGAGATTTCGACAGCGTGGCAGTTGGTAACTATGCACTAGGTGATAATGAGGGTGGTGGTGAAAATGTCGCGGTTGGTAATGGAGCTCTTGAAAAAGGGATTAGTGCGGGAGGCAGTGTGGCAGTTGGTAACAGCGCTCTTGAAGATTATGATGGGTTCGGCAGTGTAGGTATTGGTCGGCAGGCTATGAGTGCAAACATTAACGGACTTTATAATGTAGCTATAGGGGACAGAGCAGGCGTTCGCTACGGTCCTTCAGGCCTTTACCTTACCAGAGCTGATGAGTCCATCTACCTCGGAGCTCTTACCCGGGCTGGTGCTAATAACGTCACAAATGAGATTGTAATTGGCGACAGTGCGGTAGGCAACGGCTCCAACTCTGTCACTCTTGGTAACGACAGCATCACCAAAACCATTCTCAAAGGCAACATCGGCCTTGGCACCACCACCCCTACCGAAAAACTCACCGTTGCCGGTAACCTTCGCCTCACTGGCGCTCTGAAAGATTCCGCCAACGCTGCTGGTACGGCCGGACAGGTGTTGACCTCTACTGGTACTGGCACCGAGTGGGTCACTCTGGCTGGCGGCGGCGGCGCCTCTCTTTGGTCTCAGACCGGTTCCAATATCCACTATACCGCCGGTAATGTTGGCATCGGTACTACTACGCCAAGCGAGCGACTCACCATCGCTGGCAACCTCGCTCTCGCTTCCTCTTCAGACAAAATCTATATTGCTGGGACACAGATGATGTATCTACCGGATCAGACGGCTTTCACCGGGTCGCTGTTTATTGGTGACGGGGGACAGAAATTGAGTCGTGTCTCAGGTACTGATGGTCGCTACAATACTGGAATTGGTATCGGTGCTCTTGCGTCGACGACCACTGGCAATGCCAACACCGCCCTCGGTTCTGATGCGCTTTATTACAACACTACTGGTTACTTTAACACGGCTGTTGGTTCTGATGCGCTTTACTATAATACTACTGGGCGTTCAAATGACGCCTTTGGTTTTCAGGCTCTGGTTTCTAACATCACCGGTAGTAATAACACCGCCCTTGGTTCTTACTCTCTACTTTTGAATGAGACCGGTGACAGTAACGTTGCTGTCGGTTATGAAGCATTGATGTATCAGGAGGTCGGGTCTCACAACGTGGCTATCGGCCGTGAATCATTGACAGGTCTTATGTCTGGCGGTTCTTATAATATTGGTATCGGTCGAACAGCTGGTAGAGATACTGCAACATATGGTGATTGGGGTAATGATAATGCTAGTAGCTCTATTTACCTGGGGGCCTATACACGAGCCTCGGCTGGTGGTAACGAAAACGAAATCGTCATCGGTAACCATGCGCTCGGTAATGGTTCACACTCCGTCACTCTGGGTAATGACTTAATTACTAAAACTATTCTGAAGGGTAACATCGGCATCGGCACCACTACGCCAAGTGAGAAGCTGACCATCGCTGGTAATCTCGCCCTCGCTTCCTCTTCAGACAAAATCTATATTGCTGGGACACAGATGATGTATCTGCCGGATCAGACAGTCTTCCCCGGCTCGATGTTTATTGGGAATGGGGGTGGAAACCTATCGATCACTGATCCAGTATTAGATGGTCGGGATAACACCGCGGTTGGAATAGGGGCCCTAACTTCAGTTACACGTGGTCGTGAGAACACCGCTATTGGTGCCGGCTCGTTAGCTGCCAATACTAGCGGATTTGCTAATACGGCCATTGGTCGCCAGGCCCTCAATTCGAATACAACTGGTCGTCACAGTGTGGCTATTGGGCACGCCTCTCTTCTTGCTAATACTACAGGGCAGTTTAATACCGCTATTGGATCATCAGCCCTGCAAAAAAATACTACCGGTTCTTATAACTTTGCCTTGGGTAGTAATGCATCCTTCTATAATACTACTGGATCTTATAACTTCGCCCTAGGTACCGGAGCCCTCCAGTCAAACAGCGGTGGTTCTTATAACGTAGCTATTGGTTCCGAAGCACTCTTCGCTAATAAGGGTTCAAACTCGGTGGCTTTAGGTTACCAGGCAGGAAAGCATTATGATATCGGTGTTGGGGAGAATCAGGCTGCTTCTAGCTCTCTTTACCTCGGTAGTATGACTCGTGCTGCCGCCGATGGTAACGAAAACGAAATCGTCATCGGTAACCATGCGCTCGGTAATGGTTCTAATTCAGTCACACTAGGTAACGATAGTATTACCAAAACTATTTTGAAGGGTAACGTCGGCGTCGGTATTAATGCACCTAATGCGGGGCTACATGTTCAGATGCGTTCATTTTTGGTAACCGCAAGTGGTGCTATGGCTAATCAGGGCATAACCTATACTGGCAGTGGCGGTCGAATGTTCTTTGATGCTAACAAAATGGCCCTGCGGGCTGGTCTGGCAGAAGGTACGAGTTGGGATGATGTTAATGTTGGGCATCAAAGTGTTGCTTTTGGTCAAGGAACCCTGGCCACAGCAGGCAATAGTGCGGCCTTTGGGATGTGGTCTGAAGCCTCGGGGTATAGCAGCACTGCTTTTGGAGAGTCTTCAAAAGCTGAAAATGAAAACTCTCTTGCGGGTGGAAGATATTCAGTTGCTTCAGGGTACGCTAGTATCGCTTTGGGTAATTACAACAAGGCTTCCGGTTACGCCGCCGCCGCTTTTGGTTCTGATACTTTGGCTGCCGGAGATTTTTCAGCCTCTTTCGGGTATAAAACTACTGCCTCTAGTAGTTACAGTTTAGCTCTTGGTCGTTATAATGTCGGTGGCGGTGACCTAAGTAGCTGGGTTCCCACAGACTCTATTTTTGAAATTGGAATTGGTAGTAGTAATGCTAGTCGTGCCAATGCGTTGACGGTGCTAAAGAACGGCAACATGGGCATTGGCACCACCACACCGACAGCCCAACTCCATACCACCGGTACGGTGCGACTAGCCAATTTTGGAGCTGGTACTCTACAAACTGATAGTAGTGGTAACGTCTCAGTATCTTCAGATTTACGTCTTAAAAATCTTGTTACTGATAGTGAGTTGTATCCAGATCGGGAGTATCCAGAAGGACACTATATTGACGGCTTGGCGGCAATTAGAGGCCTAGAGCCGATTGTCTATCAGTGGAAGCCGGAGAGTGGGCTGAATCAGACCGATATCAATATTGGTTTTAGTGCGCAGAACGTTATGCGGTTTATTCCCGAAGCGGTGGGAGAAGACCCGCGAGGATTCCTCACTTTATCTGATCGACCGATTTTAGCAGCCTTGGTAAACGCTACTAAGGAACAGCAGGTAGTCCTGGATGTTTTGTTGGGTATTGGTACATCAACGGCCACCAGCACTGCCGGGTTGCTCGGAGAGGTTCATGAGGAAAGTTTGTGGAGTAAGATGGTTAGTGTTTTCTCAGATTTCAAAGAGGGAGTCTTTGGTCTGTTACGAGCTAAGACAGTAGAAACAGAAGAGCTATGTCTTGATGGACTATGTATCAATAAGGAGAAGCTGCAGCAGCTGCTAGATAATAATAATGGTAATGGCGGTCAAAGTAGCAGTGGCGGCACTGCCACTAATGGTGGTGGGCTTACCTCTCCATCCGGGACGGAGAATCCGCCGGTAGGGGGTACAGGTACTACTACACCGGATAGCCCACCAACTGACCCGTCAGACGCTGGTGGAGGCAGTACAAGTCAGGATGGGGATGGGGGAGGGTCTGAACCGGAAGATCTGCCAGTAGAAGATCCGGAGACAGCTCTCGAAAATGATTAGATTATTGTTATGACTGCCAGCAGTAGTACTGAGGATTGGTGTGTAAGTCCATAATTAATAACCTAAATATGTAGCTTGCAAGAGAAATTAATATGCACAGTTAACGACGGAATATTGTGGTTGAAGATGGTAAAGTAGGATTAATAGGTTAATAGATTATAAAAAAATATGAAAGGATATCAAGTTATCAGTATGGCAGGACAGAGCTTATTAAGTGCTGGGCTAGTATCGTCTTTGCTGTTGATTAGTTACTTCGCTTTTGAGCCAATGGTAACCAAGGCTGCTACCACGGCAAGCTTTACTGTTACTCAAGAAATTACTGGTGAGATTTCAATCACTACGCCGCCAACCAACGTGACCATGAGTAGTTCCATTGCTGGTATGACAGGAGGTAGTGCCAGTGGCTACACTGATGTTAGGGTCACCAGTAACAACGCGACTGGATACAATATGACCATTGCCTTTTCTAACGCGGTGGCGATGAAGCACCATACTCTAGCTAACACCATTCCTAATTATGTCCCAGCCGTCGCCGGGACTCCGGACTATAGTTTTGTAATGCCGACCAATAGTGCCGGCTTTGCGTATAACATCGATGCTAGTGATGTGGCTACGGACGTTGCGGCTAAATTCCGTGATAGCGGCTCAGTCTGTGGAACTGGTAATCTCGTCACTTCCGACAGTTGTTGGTACGGCACTGCCGACGCTACCATGGCAGAGACAATTGTTAATCGACCTAATGCTACTCCAGCGCTGGGGGCGGAGACAACTATCGGTTTCCATGTGGGGGTAGATGCCAACCCAAGTCCAGCTTTACCGACCGGTTTTTACACCGCCACTGCCACCCTAACTGTAGCCAATAATCCGTAGTTCTGCGGGCCTCCTAGTTTGAGTTAATCTTTATGAAATATCACCTAATTCTGCCTCTCCTGACAGCGATTTTCTTAGTTGGCGGTCTAGGTTGGATTTCTCCAGTAGTGACCGCTGAAGAGGAGGTCGATACTGCTGTCGCTGAAGAGTTGAGAGAAGCTGATGCTGAGATGATGCCTGAAGCCGAGGTGATTGCCGAGCCAGATATGACGGTCGACGCTGGTACGTCCGGACTGATCATTAAAAAGATTTCCGATCAAGTCTTTAATGATTTTGTGGTGGGGCCAGGTCGCTACGACGCTGAAATTATCCCCGGAGAGTGTAAGGTCTTTGAGGGGCAGAAGTCGCTCCTGATTTCTAACCGTATGGGGCGAGCTAAGACTTTTAGTATTACCACCGAAGATATTACTGCTAGCACTGAAGGTGATAAGACGATCAGCCTGTTGGGGGACGAAGTTGGTCCTTATACCCTGAAGGATTTAATTTCAGTCCCTACTCGGGAATTCACTTTGCAGCACGGTGAGCGGATCCAGATTCCAGTTACAGTTTGTTTGCCCGCCGATATGAGTCCAGGTGGACGTTACGGTAGTCTTCTGGTATCGGTGGTGTCTGACCCAGATGATAGCAATATTGAGCAGGCGCCTAGCTCAGTAGTGGTGACGAGAATTGCAACTCTGTTTTTCATTGCTACTCCAGGAGAGAATATTCGTAGCGGTTCCCTGCAAGATTTTGCTACTTTAGGGAACAAAAAATTCTTTACTCAAGGACCGATCAATTTTCAGATTGTTCACGATAATACTGGTAACACACACTACAGCCCCTACGGGATCTTAACCATTAAAAATATCCTAGGTGAAGAGGTGGGTTATTTTGAGCTGGATCCCTGGTATGTGATGCCAAACTCTTTACGAAATCGTCAGGTGGCTTGGGAACGACCGGCCTTGTTTGGTCGTTATGTGGCCGAGGTGCAGATAAATCGTGGTTACGATAACCAGATTGATACTAGACAGTTTGTCTTCTGGGTACTGCCGTGGAAGATTATCGCAGGTGTGTTTGTGGGAATCTTTATCTTCTTATTTATGTTGCGCTTCATCTTTACTCGGTTTGAGTTTAAGCGTAAGGTCTAACAATGTGGCAATCAATCAGAACTTTTAACATAGATTTAAATCTACTTCTCAGTCTGCTTACTGGTATCGCCGTCTCTGCACTAATGGGATTATTTTGGGTGCAAATTACTGCTGCCGACACACCCTGGTTTGATGAAGATTGGACACATCGAATAGAAATCACTATCAATCATAATGAGGTGGCTGGCGGGTTGAGTAATTTTCCTGTCTATTTGGATTTATCTGATTTACCAAGTAGTTTTTTCAGTACGGTGCGAGCTGACGGTGGTGATATTCGGATCACTGAGTCCGATGGGGTGTCTTTAGTGCCGCGCGAGGTGGTATGGGTTGATGGCGGCAATGAAGCTGGGGAAGTTCATTTTCAAGCGCCAAGCCTCTCTAGTGGTACTGATACCACATTTTATCTTTATTACGGTAATGCGGCAGCAACTGAACCAGCTGCCGACTCTGCTTACGGTAGTGAAAATGTTTGGGATGATGATTATGTGTTGGTGTACCATCTTCAAGAAACCTCCGGCGCTGTCAAAGATAGTACTAAGAACGGTTTGCACGGTACCATCGGTGCTGGAGTGACTCAAGGGACCAGTACAGTTCTCGGTAAGGGGTTAGCTATCGGTACTACTGGAGGGGTAAATATTCCAGCTTATACCCCAGCTGGAGGATTGACGGTAAGTATTTTGGCCATGCAGTCAACAGCTCATGCTAATTATAAATCTTTATTTACTCTCGATGGTAACGCTTACTCAGCCTTTAGATTTGATAACAGCAACCTTCGACAGAGCTATTTCAATGGTTCTAATTCTGATATTTACAGAGAAACTAATAGCTTACAAGGTAGTAACGGAGTCTGGTATTTGTATACGTTAGTACACGAACTTGTATCTACAAATGTAACCTTAAAAAACTATCGTGACAACTCATTAATAGGCTCATCGGTTACTACTGACGGTTACACTCCTAGATATGTACGGAATCTTTTTTCTAGAAGCACCTCCCTGGGTTTTGTGGGTCTGGCTACGGAGGCTCGTATTTCTAACATAGATAGATCAGCAGCTTGGATTGCTTCTGAGTATAGTAACCAGAGTAATACCGCCACCTTCTACTCGTTAGCAGCTCCCGAAGCCGCGCCGGCTGGCGGCGGTCCGATGATGAGTACCAACTTCAAAATGATTTGGGATAGCTTAAACAGTGGTGGACGGTTTGGTTCTTCGGCTAATTACCGTCTGGAGGATACGGTCGGAGGTGTTGGTACTGGCTATTCGTATAGCAGCAATTTCGATTTGCATGCGGGCTACCAACAGCTCGACAGCGGAACGTACTTGGGTATTAGTCTCGTGGCGGACGTGTTGATGGACGCGGCTATTCCTGGGGTGACGGGGGGTTCAAGTCAAGGTAATACCACCGTCAGAGTAACTACTAATAGTCCTGCGGGCTATTACGCTACCTACGAAAGTAGCGCCACACCGGCTCTGCAAGGCGCCACTGACAGCATTCCTGACTACGTGCCAGCGGGGGCTAGTCCAGACTATAATTTCCTAGCGGCCGCCGGTCCTAACTTCGGTTACTCAGTCTGGGGGACAGAAGTGAGTCAGGTTTTTTTAGATAATGGTTCTAGTTGTAATCAGAGCGGGGGTAGTAGTACCAGCCTGCATTGCTGGGTGGGTTTGAGCACTACCCCGAGAACCATTGCTACTCACGCGGCTAGTAACCATCCGGCGGGCGCCACTAGTACGCTACAGTATCGGGTGAACGTACCGGCCGGTAGCGACGTTCCTACTGGTTTCTACACGGCCACTACCACCATAACCGCATTGCCGTTATAAGTATGAAAAAAACTATCCTCACTCTAATCGGTCTCTGCTTGCTACCATTTTTGGGAATGGCCGCCTCTAGTGAGTCTTTCATTATTCAGCAACAGATTATTGGAGCGGATACCAGTGCGCCGTCGGTGCCGAATAACGTGACGGCTACCGCTTTGAGCTATCAGCAGGTGCAGGTTTCTTGGCAGCCGTCCGTAGATAATGTGGGAGTAGCGGGCTACGTGGTCTACCGTGATGGGGTAGCGGTGGCTACGACTACTAACGCCGTTTTTCATGATACTACCGTGCTGCCAGAGACCACTTATAGTTACACCGTAGTCGCTTTTGACGCTGCTGGTAACTACAGCCCAGTGTCGCTACCCGCGACGGTGTTGACACCAGCTATCCCGCTACCGCCAGTTGTCCCTGAAGGTGGCGGGAGTTTGTCTTTAGTGCCGGTTGAGCTACGGGGTAACGTGTCGGTTGCGGCTAAGGTGACGACAGCTACGGTTGATTTTGTGACTAATTTGCCAGTGCGTTACCAGTTTACCTACGGACTGACCAGTAACGCCGATGATTTTTCAGTGGCTAACTCGTTATATTTAACTGAGAACCGAGTTAATTTAGATGGCTTGGTGGCGCAGAGTCTGTATTACTACATTCTTACGGTTGTAGACGTGAATGGGCGGACGGTAGAATTGGAGAGAGGGTATTTCTATACTACTGGAGATACAGGTATCTCCTCGCCAGTGAATCCAAATTATTTTGTGGCGACGCCGCAGGCCAACCTGGATGTGAAGTTAGTTTGGGATAATCCCTATAATTATCGGGTGCAGTTGCTACGAAGTAATTTTTTCTACCCACAAAATGAGAGTGAGGGGTTGGTAATTTACGAGGGTTATGGCAACCATTTTCTCGACCTCAAAGCCTTAAAGCAGCACGAGACAGTTTATTACACGTTGTTTTTTTATAATGAGTTGGGCGAGCGCTCCTCCGGAGCGCTCGCCGTCGTCAGTCGGGCTGGCGGCCAGACGACTGATCCGGGTAAGACTCCTGATACGGGTGGTAGTAAACCAGATACCGGTGGTAGTCTTCCAGGCGGAAGTGCGGAAGGGTATTTATTCCCGCCGCTGATTAGGGTGGCACAAAACCATGCCACCAGCTCTTTGGTAGAGTCGCCAGTTGCCCTCAAGACACACAGCCCGTATTTGTTTTATATCAATAAAACCGATTTACCAACCGGTATTAAAACTATCTTATTAACGCTGGGTGATAAGAATAAGTCTGAGCGTACTACCTACTTATTAAGTCTCAATGAGGAGGGGGGTCGCTACGAAGCTTATTTGCCGGCAGTTCTCAGTACTGCCCGTTACGAGGTAAAAGTGGCGCTTTATGATTACAGTCGTCGAGTGGTGGAGACAGTCACTGCGGAGTTGCACTTTAGTGAAGTACGACAGCCGACCAGTTACCTGGGTGGCTGGACGTGGCTGAAAGAGCAATGGCTAAGAGGTTTAGCTACGCTCGGGATATTCTTCTTGTTGGCACTGCTTTTCTGGTGGTTACTATTGTGGTGGCGTGATGAGGATGAAGAAGATGAGGAAGGTAGTCTTGAGATTACTTAGGGGATAACCAGCAGGCTATTTATTAGAAACTCCTTATAATAGGAAAAGTTAGTTAATGATATTTGAAAAAGTTTTATGTCCACAAAAGTAGCAATTAATGGTTTTGGTCGCATCGGGAGAGCGTTTTTACGTCTGGCAGCCAGTCGCCCTGATTTAGAGGTTGTGGCGATTAATGACTTGACAGATTTAGACACTTTGGCCTATTTATTACAGTATGATTCCGTCTACGGTCGAGCGCCGTTTCAGGTAGAGGTCAAAGACGGTATGCTTTTGGTGGACGGAAGAACTATCCAGTTTCTTCAAGAGCGTGAGCCAGGAGATTTGCCTTGGGCCAAGCTTGATGTTGATATTGTGGTTGAGGCCACGGGTTTCTTTACTACTTACGCCGCCTCAAAAGCACATTTAGACGCTGGTGCTAAGCGTGTTGTCTTAACTGCACCCGCCAAAGATGCCCCAGAAGACGCGGGAGTAGCGGGCGCCACGGTCTTACTCGGGGTCAACGAAGCCGATTTAAAAGAAGCGGTTATTACCACCAATGCCTCGTGTACCACCAACGCTGCCAATCCCCTAATTGCGATTTTGAAAGAAACAGTCGGGGTTGAGAAGGCACTGCTTAATACGGTGCATGGCTACACTTCCTCACAAGGTTTGGTAGATGGCCCCAATAAGAAAAATATGCGCGCTGGTCGGGCGGCGGCCATCAACATTGTGCCCTCTACGACTGGAGCCGCCATCGCTACCACCAAGGCACACCCAGAGTTGGTGGGTAAGTTTAACGGAATGGCGTTGCGAGTACCGGTCGTGTCTGGTTCGATTGTTGATGTCACGTTTCTAGCTAGTCGGGAGACCTCGGTCGAGGAAGTTAATCAGATTCTGGCAGCGGCAGCCAAGACTAATCGCTGGCAACATATTTTTGCGGTCACTAATGATCCTTTGGTGTCGACTGATATTATTGGTGCTCGCTACGGCGCCATTGCTGACCTGTCTTTTACACAAGTAGCTGATAATAATCTAGTAAAGGTGTTGGCTTGGTATGATAATGAAATGGGATATACACACACTCTAGTAGAGCACGTATTGTTGGCCGGGAAAGCGCTGGGTGATCCAGAGGGGTTTGTAAAGGAGGTGGCAGAGTTAAAGAAGTAGGTTGCATGATTTGCACTAATTAATGTGACTTAAAACCGATAAAGTCTCGAAGGTAAATTATTCGGTAGAAAACAGGTGGTTTGACATTCTGATTTTATTTCCTTAGACTCCAATATAGAAGCAGTGGGTTTTAAATCAGGAAGGGAAGAAGATGAAAGCCAGCTTTTGGGTGCGGACAGTATGGCTGGTGCTGGTTTTTTTACTGGTGACCAGTCTCTTGGATTTTGCGGCCTACAAATATTATCAGGGCGGTCGAGTAGATTACGTTATTTCTTACCTGGCCATACTCGATGCTTTTTTTATTCTGATCCTTTATTTTCGTCAGCTCATCAAAGATTTTTAAGGGATTGTTTAGTGAGCAATATAGTGAGCTAGCCAGACTTGGGTTAGCTCGCTTTTTTATTTGACTGATTAAACTTAAGGGTGTGGGGAGGGTGCTCGTTTAGAAAAGCATATGATGTTATAATCTAGCATTCATGTTGGCTGTTTTTAAGATCAAAAGGTCTAACCTTTTTAAAATTACTTTAGTCTGTCTCTGGCTGAGTACTTTATTACTTCCGATCACCAGCGGTGCTCAAGAATTGATTAGTGACCGAGTAACGCTTCCTAAAGCTCAGGTACTGGAAGTGGAGAGTCAAAAGCTGGAATTGGTGCCAGGAACAGGTACTTACACTAACATCCAACATATCAAGGTTGAGATTTTGAGCGGTATAGAGAAGGGAAAGATAGTGACCGTTGAGAACGACTACTTTAATTTGCGTCCAGGCGAGAAATTCTATCTACGTACCATTGTCCGCGGCGAGAGTGGTGAAACTTTGTACTCGGTGGGAGAACAGTATCGTCTGCCTTGGGTGCTATTTTTCGTAGCTCTGTTTGTGTTAGTCACCTTGGTCTTTGGCGGCTGGCAAGGGGCGCGCGGCCTAGTGAGTTTGGCAGGCAGTTTATTAGTAATTATCTACGTACTGTTGCCCGGGATTCTGGCTGGCTATTCGCCGATTCTAATCAGTCTCGGGGTGGCGTCGGTAATTATTATCCTTGGTTCTTATGTTACTCATGGTTTTAATAAGACTACCACTGCCGCCGTGGTGGGAATGATCACTACGGTCACTTTTACCGGACTGTTGGCCTGGTTGGCGGTGTACCTAACCAAGTTGAGTGGCTTCTCCGCCGAGGAAGCGGTGCACCTTAACTTCAGCACGGGCGGATCAATCGATTTTGTCGGTCTATTATTGAGCGGGATTTTGATCGGTCTTCTGGGTGTGTTGTATGATGCGGCAATTAGTCAGGCAATCTCAGTGGAGGAGCTACACAAGGTCGCGCCGCATTTACCGAGACGAACTATCTTTGCTCATGCTATTAGAATTGGTCGAGAACACATTGGGGCATTGGTGAATACTTTAGCGATTGCTTACGTGGGGGTATCTTTGCCACTGTTGCTGTTGTATCTGCAGTTTGCCCATACTGGAGTGGATGACACCATGGGGATTGCACAGACATTAAACCGAGAAATTTTTGCCACCGAGATTGTACGCACGATGCTCGGTAGCATTGGTTTGATTTTGGCGGTGCCGTTTACCACCTTGGTGGCCACCTGGATGTTGATGAGGGTAAAGCGGGGAGAAGTTTCGGCAGAGAAAATTAATGCGGAAAAGGAGGCGTTGGTGCATTTTGAACACCATCACTAAAAAAAGATAAACAAAATACCCAAAAACGGAACCCGTCTCAGAGCCAAGTAGGATGCAAGATAAGCTAAGGAAAAGACGAAAAACTCTAATTGCTGGGTCACCAACAAAGGTATCTTATTTGACAAATATGTAGAAGTGTGATAACCTGGAGGTCAGATAAAAAGTTTTTTGATACAATACTTTGGGTTTGAAAGTAACCTGCAATCCTGCAAAAACTTTCCCGCGTTAGCGTCTGCGGATTGATGAAGTGACGCTGTTTAATGAGAGGGTCAAAAAATGACCGACGTGACCATGGCTGCCGAGGGGCAGAAGGACACCGATGAGAACTCACTGCGGGAGCTGGGGGGGCCTCTGAAGACCTTCAGGGTGCTGACCCGGCGGGTGGGTGCCACCTACTGGATCGGACCCCGGGGCGGAGTTCACTCCGTGGGCGAGTCGCCCTACGAGATTGACCGCAGTTAGATACTGCGGTCTAGAGAAAAATGTGGCGACTGGATTTTTAATTCGGTCGCCATTCCTTACTAATTTTTAAGTTGTTAATAATTTAAAAATTACTAAGGGATTGGCAAAGAGGTTAATTCCCATTGTTCTGCTGACAGGGAGGTCAGCGCCGGGATACCAGCGGTTTCTGGAAACTTGAGGAGAGAAGAGATGAAAGTTTTCTACATCACCAAGAGTGCTTTCTTTGACCTGCGGGACGTGCGGGAAAACGAGTCGGCCGTTACGGCCGTGATGAGCGAGCTGTGCGACAAGGCCAGTCATTACGACTGCGTGATGTTGCCGCCCCTGCAGGGTCGTGGCTGGACGCACGTCTGGCGGCTGGTGAACAGCTCGGACGGCCGGATCGTCGTTTTTCACGGCACCTGGAACGAGTTCTGGGTGGAGCGCTCCGCAGCACTCCAGGCCGCGCGTGAGGCGCAGCACGAGCGGCGCCTCACGGAGATGTTCCCAGGGAACGTTCGGGTGGCGGAGTCGCCCGAGAGCAAGGCCAAGAAAACGGTCTCGCGCATCCGGCGTGTGCAGCGGTCCGAAGCGGATCGCGCTCGTGGGGCTGCCATGCGCGGAGCGAGTGGCGGGGGAAACTCCCCTGGCTCGAAAAAGAAGAAGGCCTAGGCCGACTTCACCCGCTGGGCGAAAGCAAAGCTTTTGCCCAGCCAACTTCAACGAGACGCTACCAACTCGGTAGCGTCTTTTTCTTTTTTATAATATCAAGGACTGGTCGCAAGAAGTCTTATCTGTAATGCTATACTAAGAACAATTCGACTAATAAATGCATCATGAATTTAGCTAAGAAAAAAATTTATTTGGCCGCCGATCATGCTGGCTTTGCCCACAAGGAAGCTCTGCGTGACTGGTTGATTACTCAAGGTAATGAGGTGGTGGATCTGGGTCCTGGTGATTTTGATCCAGAGGACGATTTTCCGGAGTTTATGGCTAAAGCGGCTAAGGCCGTGCAGGCCGATTTAGAGAATAGCTGTGCGATTATTTTGGGAGGATCAGGACAGGGTGAAGCCATGGCGGCCAATCGCTTCCAGGGTATTCGCGCGACTGTTTATTATGGCGGGCCAGATGAAATTATCATGCTGTCACGAGCGCACAATAATGCGAATATCCTAGCTCTTGGGGCGCGATTCTTGAGTCTGGACGAGGTCAAAAAATCCGCCTGGCTGTGGCTCAAGGCGCCGTTTGGTCAGGAGGAGAAGTATGTTCGTCGCAATCAGCAACTTGATCAGTTTTAGTTAGTTTGTTTATTTATGTTTAATATCAGTTCTCCCATTGTTCCTGCGATTATTCCCACTAGCGCGGAGTCACTCCGCCAGGAGGTGTCTGGTTTGTATTTTGCTCCTGAATTACACATTGATGTTACTGACGGTGAGTTTGTTAAGAACTTTTCCTGGCCCTACCAGCCAGTTGGCACTCCGAGCGAAGTCTATACCGATTTGGCCCAGTTTTCTTTGGAGGTGGATCTGATGACTAAAAAACCTTTTGAGGCGGC
Organism: uncultured Patescibacteria group bacterium; assembly: GCA_934699595.1. GTDB lineage: Bacteria > Patescibacteriota > Minisyncoccia > Phycocordibacterales > UBA918 > OLB19. Next base: position 260,145 of record CAKUWT010000001.1, on the reverse strand, counting down.
TGCCAAGTGGCTGGAAGCGGGCGTGGACATGCTGGTCTTTCATGTGGAAACGACTAATTTAGCAGAGCTGACTACTTTTCGTGAGGTGACGAATGTCAGTATTGGGGTCGCGGCTTTGAACGATACCGATTTCTCAGTGTTGAAACCATATTTGGCCTTGGCGGACTACGTGCAGATTATGGGTATTGCTACTATTGGGGCACAGGGTGCTAAGTTTGATGAACGGGTTTTTACTAGAATGAAACAGGTGCGAGAAGCTTTTTCAGAACTGCCGCAATCAATTGACGGCTCCATGAACCTGGAGACAATCCCGCAGGTGATGGCGGCTGGAGCAGATCGTTTAATTGTCGGTTCGGCGCTGATGGGTCTGCCAGAGGATAAGCGGGAAGCGGCTTATCTGGAACTGACTAAACTGGCTAAGGGAGAAGAGTAGGGGTTTTGGCCGAAACATAGCGTAAAAAGTGCAGGCGCTGGTAATAACCAGCGCCTGCACTTTTTACTTTGCGGTATAATGTGAGCAATTATGTACAATTACCTGAGTAGTGCGGAGGCACAAAAATTAGAATTAAAAGCCAACGAGATTAGGCAAAGTATTATCGAGATGTTGTATGAAGCTGGCAGTGGTCATACCGCGGGATCACTCGACATGGCTGATGTTTTCACGGTGCTATATTTCTCCGCCCTGCGTCATGACCCGGAGAATCCAGATTGGCCAGATCGTGACCGCTTAGTTCTATCTAACGGACACATTGCTCCAGTTTTGTACGCCACCATGGCGCACGCTGGTTATTTTCCAGTGGAAGAATTGTTAACTTTGCGAAAATTCGGCAGTCGTCTTCAAGGACACCCGCATCGTCAAGTCTTGCCAGGCTTGGAAACCTCTTCCGGTCCGCTGGGATCTGGACTATCGCAAGCGGTCGGTATGGCGTTGGCCGAAAAGATGGACAATCCTTATTCGGCCAAAACTTTCTACTGTTTAATAGGTGACGGCGAAATCAACGAAGGGCAAATTTGGGAAGCTATGTTGGTCGCTGGCAAAGAGCGGCTCAATAATCTGATTGTGATTATGGATCGAAATGGTATTCAGATTGATGGTTTTACTGAAGAAACCATGCCCCTTGAGCCTCTTGCCGATAAGTTCACCGCCTTTAATTTTGATGTACAGGAGGTGGATGGACATAATATGAAAGCCATCGCCGATGCTATTGGCAAGGCACAAAATGTCTATAGTCAGCCGTCAGTAATTATCGCGCATACTATTCCCTCTAAGGGCGTTGACGTGTTTGAGCGAGATTTTCGCTGGCATGGCAATCCGCCAGGCAAGGGTCCTGATGATCGGGTTCCTAAGGGCGAGCAGGCACGGGTGGCTCTAGAGAAACTCCGCACCCTTAACGGAATTATTAGTAAAGATAACGTTTGTTAATTATGTTGGCTAAGCATCTTGACCCCCGCATTCTGACCTCTGAGGTAGAAATGAAACCAAACCGCAACGGCTATGGTGAGGGTTTGGTATTGGCGGGAAAAAATAATCCTCAGGTAATCGCTCTCGCAGCCGACCTGACTGAATCGACACGGACGGAAGCTTTTGCCAAGGAGTTTCCTGAGCGGTTTGTGCAGGTAGGAATTACTGAGCAAAACATGGCGTCACAAGCGGCGGGGATGGCGGCGATGGGAAAGATTCCGTTTATAGCTTCATATGCGATGTTCTCCCCCGGGCGAAACTGGGAACAAATTCGTACAACCGTTTGTTACAATGACAGCAATGTGAAAATTATTGGTGCGCACGCAGGGGTGTCGGTAGGGTCAGACGGAGCTACTCATCAAGCGATTGAAGATTTGGCAATTACCAGAGTGATTCCAAACCTGACTGTGATTGCTCCTGCTGATATCCATGAAGCCAGGAAGGCGGTATTGTGGGCCGCAGAACATGTTGGTCCAGTTTATATTCGGTTAGCTCGGAATGATACTCCGGTCGTAACTACGCCAGAGTCACCCTTTAATGTTGGTCGTGGGGAAGTGTTGTATCAAAAAGAAGTTACTGCAGGAGCGAGTGTAGGAATTATTGTTACCGGTACGCTCCTACACACCGCTTTAGCAGTAGCTAAAGAGTTGGAAGAGCAAGGGGTTGGTGCCAGTGTCTTGCATATGCCAACCATTAAGCCACTAGATACCAATGCTATTACTGATCTTGCTAAAGAACATAGTTTTATTATGACGGTAGAAGAACATCAGCGGGCTGGTGGTTTGGGTGGTGCGGTCGCCGAACATCTCTCAGAAACCTATCCGACTAAAATTATCCGCGTTGGTGTGAATGATGAGTTTGGACAATCAGGTGAACCGGAAGAGTTGTACAAAGAATACGGACTCGATCAGGAGACAATTATCAGCAAGGTTTTGAATGAAATTGGTTAGTATTTTGAGGTTTTAAAACTTTCAATTTTTTCTGAAAACCCCGGCCGCCTCGTGAGAGGCGGCCGGGGTTTTCTTCATTTGGTTAGTTTACTTAATAAGAGAGGAGTTGGGTACTTGTGTGTAGTATAATTTAAAGCACGGCTCCTTTTGAGTAGGTATGAATCATGGTGTCTATTTTTGGTAGAATAAAAAATAATCCAGGTTACCTTTTAGGAATTTTTCTGTTGGTCTTTCTGTTTATTCCTAACGAAAACGTGATTGCAGCGTCTACTAATTTTCTTTACGCCTCAGAATACAGTTGCAAAGAAATTGGTGCCTGGGAGGAGTTAAGTAAGACATGTTTCCTTACCGGGGATTTTGATGGTGATTTGGTAATTCTATCATAGGGCCTTACTTTGGATGGAAATGGTTATATGATTAACGCTGATCGAATTGCTATTGAGGTGCGTGAAGTCGATGGCGTTATCATCAGGAATGTTAAAACAACTGGTCCGGGAGGTATTTATTTTAATGGGACTAATTACAGTGAGGCTAGCGACAGTTATCTTCAGGCAGGCGCGATAGGAATAGATTTAAATGAGGTCACTGAAAGTACTATTAAAAATAATATTGTTAAAGGGCCGCGAGCAATTTTTGCCGCTTGGGTGGAGGGGATTCTGATTGATCAGAACATTATTGAGGATGGGGTTGAGTTTGATTGGGCTAAAGATAGTATTCTTTCTAAGAATAAGATTACCAGGGAAGGGGTCTCGCTAATTGATTCGCAGAATATTAAAGTCTTGAATAATTTAATTAGAACCGATTATGGAGTTGGTCTAAAAATACAATCAGGCAGTAATGCCGAACAACATTTGATCAAGGGCAATACTTTTAATAGTGCAGAAACGGCTGCGCATTTACCCAATGCTTACGTTGATGGGCCGACTGTCTCTATGAGAGGGTGGTTAGGTGACTGGATCGGATCATTATTTAATAAAGTGGGACAAGTGTTAGGGTTCCCAAGTCGTGTTCTTGCGGATAACGAAAGGTCGATAATTTTTACCCAGAATAACTTTTTTAATAGTACTATTGTTGAGGGTGGTTCGGGAATAAATGCGTTATTTTCATTACCAAGTCCAGAAGGTGGTAATTATTGGGAATCTTTTGATGAAGATCATGAGGGGTGTGTTGATGCTGACGGAGATGGATGGTGTGATGCAACTTACCAAATAAATGAAGACCTGGTTGATGTTTTGGCTAGAAAACAACCGCTTGGCAATTTTATAACTGAGACAAGCAGCCCGACTAATTTAGGGCAGTTTAGACAGTTTGGGAAAAGTGAGATAGTTGCCGGCGGTCTTTTGTCTAGTAACAGTGTAGTACTAAAGGCGAAGGTTGGTGGTGTTGAGGGGCGGGCACTTCGGTTGGAGGTTGAGGTGAAGAAATTAGGTAGTGGCTTTGATGGTTTGGAGACAAAATATTCAGACTGGTTTACTGGTGATGGGGTAGCTAGTGTCACCTTTGATAATCTAATTCCGAAAGCGGATCAGTATGAACCGGGCGGTAATGAGGACAGTTTTGTTTGGCGAGCCCGAACAGTTGATGAGGATGGTGGAGCTTCTGCCTGGGTGAAGTTTGGTAATGGAAATGCAGATTTTAAGGTAAAGGTAGTGCCATTGTTTACTCAGGTGAGTAGTGAGTTTCCTTTGAGGGTGGCTGAAGAGGAGTGGTCCAACAAGGATTATGCTGGCGGACGGGATTTTGATATTAGTAAAGGTGGTTGCGGCAGATCAATTGCACAGTGCGGCTGCGCGATCACCTCACTGGTCATGTTGCTGCGTTATGAGGGGATCGATACTGGATCCGATGGCAAGAGTGTCAACCCTCTCAATTTAGATGCTTGGCTTCTGAGTAATGACGGCTACACTAAAGATAATTTAGTGATCTGGTCTGTGGTTGATAGATACTCTAAAGGGCGTATAAAATACAATGATGCTCATAATTCAATTATTACAAAAGTTTCCCAACCAACATTAGAAGATTATTCAATACTAGACAATACTCTGCAGTCCGGGGAACCGATGCCTGCCATTGCTCGCTCTGCATACGGGCGCCCACGCGGAGGGGTGAATGCCACTCATTTTTTTGTGATTGATAGCAAGGTAGGTGAGGGTGAGTATACTGTTCGTGACCCGCTCTGGTATCGGACTAGAACCCTAGCTGATAGTAGTGCCATAGATGTCAGGAATTATGAGGGCGGTTTTGACGGATTGCGCTTATTTAAGCGTGGTGAAGAGTATTTGTCAGGTGAGTGGCCGATTACGGTACAGCATGTTTTGGGTTCACCTGCAGAATTATTGTTAACGGACAGTAAGGGCAGGCGTCTAGGCAGGGATCCTCGCACTGGCGAGGAGTTTAGGGAGATTCCGGGAGGGGTTTATTATTTAGGAGACAAACCTTTTTATGCAGATCTTGATAATACGACGATGCCTGATACGGATGTTTCTAAAATTATGTATATACAGGGATTGCTCCCAGGTAGATACTATTTGGAAGTTATTGGTACTGGGGAAGGTGCTTATAGTTTAGATACGAGTATTTTTGATTCTAATAATCGAAGCACTGAGGACTTGATTAGGGGCACTACAGCAACTGGAGTTATCGATACTTACTCCTATACGATAGATGAGGATCAGTTTGAAAAAATAATTATGGAGAAAATAGACACTGTGCAAGACCCTGGTAACCATTATAAAACCTCTTCTGAGAAAAATATTGTTAGTCTTTCCCGACCAGACGTTGAGGTTTTGCCGGATATTATGGATCTTTACAGACAGTTATTAGAGTTGTTATTAAGAATGAAATCTTTATTGGAGCTAATCTTAATTAAATAATTATGAACTTAAGCAGTTTTAATCAGTGTTTGCTATCAGCTAAGTGTTTACTGATTTTGGTAGTTATTGTACTTTCGGTGGTCTCTCTGGCTGTTGCTTGGTCATTAGGGTTCAAGACACACTCAGATACAGAGTCGTCTATTCATGCTATTAAGGGGGTCAATCTTGATGTGACAAACCGCGGGTGTCTGCAGGAAGGTGAGACGGTTGAGTACAGTAGACTTCCTGGTGTGAGCACAGCTGATTCGCTAGAAATAAACATAAAAAATTCCTCAGGCGTAGTGACCCGTTCTTTTACTGAACCAATTACCCAAATCAAACACTATCATCCTTATGAAAGTCGAAAGTGTGGCACTTATTTTACTCAATCAAAGAACTATGATTACGAAAAAAGTTCACCACTGAAGAATTATGAGTCGACTCTAGTTAAAGTTGATTATGTTGGTAACAAGGATGAAATTATAAAACTATCTGGTACATCGACCGGCAGGAGGGAGGACTTGGTTACGGTGTTTCAAAATGACTTCCGTATCTCTCCCCACGAACAGTATCTCCTCCTCAGTCAGGGCTACGGCGGGAGCACAAATCCACCCCATGGTTTTGTCATCAAGGATTTAGAAACTCTAGAAGATAAGTTATTAATCACGATGGACGATCTCCAATCTCGTGATGAATTTATTGCCGGTGAATTTATGTCGGAAGACTGGGAAGATGATAATTATCTCTGGGTCATGATTTTTCAAGGAGCATACCCAGACGCTTGGGTGCGAGTGGACACTAATAACTGGAGTTATGAATTGTACAGTGCTCCTGAGGGAGTTCTCGGAGGTTACCCGCTCAACCAGGCTTTGGGTTGGATCCCTGTGATTCCTGGGTCCTTCTGGACCGGAGTGTCCGATATGGACGAAGTGATTCATGAAGAAAGACAAGCTCAAGGTGAACTACCAGAGCTCTATTTGCACAACCTAATCACTAACGAGACTATCTTGGTAGACCAAAACGACGACGCCACTTGGACTAATCCGGAGCTGGAGTGGTTAGATAATTATACTTTAAAATACCGCTTGAGTGGTGGGGAGGAGAGAGTGTATAAACTAACCGAGTAGGGCAGTCTGAGCTAGATTTTTTGACCAGAGCTGATATGGGAGTTTAGCTGAGTGGTAAGGCTCTTAGTTTTGGTATGTAAAAGAAAAAAAGGAGAGAGAAAACCCCGGCCGCCTCGTGAGAGGCGGCCGGGGTTTTCTTAAGCGGTGTCTTTTTCTAAGTAGTTGCTAATTAAATAGCTCTTTCTTTATATTCTTCTGGTCGGTTAGCAAGATGCTCTTCTAGTTTTTCTCGAGTCAAAAGACCTTCTTGGGCACCAATGTGTTGAACCACTGACATCGAATTCACTGGCCCCCAAGTCAAAGCTTCTGCTGGTGTTTTACCAAGAGCAATTGCACATACAAAAGTAGAAGAGAAGGAGTCGCCCGCTCCGGTTCGGTCTACCGGAGGCGCTGGATCAGGATACATCGGCATGTGCCAAGCCTGGTCTTGCTCATCCACCACATAGGCACCTTCTGCACCATCAGTAATGACAGGAATATTAACACCAAGCTCTTTGAAGCGACGAATCATCGTTGGTATGTCCTTCTCATCGGTGCCAAGAATTTCCTGGGCCTCTTCTTTGTTACAGAAGAAAATATCAGTAACAGCGTATAAATCTTTTAGTCGTTCGTAGCCCAGTTTGATCTGGAAACTGCCAGGTTGAAAAACCAACCTGGTTTCAGGATGGGCTTTGGCGTAAGCGGCTACCTCGTCGTGAAAATCTACCGCCTCTTCGCCAATGGAAGAGAAGTAGATAAAGCGTGGCGGAACCACAAAGTTAGGGAGGCTGTAAGGGAAAGTTTCATGCTTAATGAGAATGGTGCGCTCAGGACCGTAACGTAATACGTAGTGGTAATTACTTTTTTTACCCTCGTGCACTTTGACATAAGTGGTGTCCACGCCCTCGTAGCGCAGTTTTTCTAAATTATCTTTGCCAACCTGGTCATGTCCGAGATTGGTTACTAAAGCGGACTTAAGACCGAGGCGATGAGCCGAGACGGCGGCGTTGGGACTGTTGCCAACGGCGTCCACCACAGTGACATCGTCAAAGGGTAGCTTGCTGCCAAAGGGAATGTGTAAAGTGAGACGACCAGTATCCCAGTCCTGACTCACATCGGCGGAATCAATATTAAGTTTAATAAATGCATCAGTTACGATGTCGCCCACGGCGACAAAATCAAATTGTTCTGGCATATTTTCAAGTATACTAATAAATAATGAAGGAGGGAGTTTGGCCTGTGGACTAGAGATATTGAGGAAGGATTTAAAAACTACTCACATCTTGGTTTTTTAGAGTAAATATGTTAATGTTTTAGGCATATGTCAGTTTCATTAGCTGTGACCAAGAGAACTAAAGCCGCGGAAAATAACATTCCAGCGGTAGTTTATGGTCCTAAACAGGAAAGCATTTCTTTATCAGTAGACCGTAACGCTTTTACCAAACTTTTCAAGGAGGTGGGCGAGTCAACCATTATTAGTCTGGAGGGATTGGAAAGCCCGATTGAGGTATTGGTGCATGAGCTGACCTTTCACCCAGTCAAGAATGAGATCACACACGTTGATTTCTATGCCATCGAGCGTGGTAAGGAAATTACTGTAGATGTGCCACTAGAGTTTGTTGGTGAAGCTCCGGCAGAAAAACTTGGCAACATGGTAAGTCAGATTCTTTACGAAGTAGAGGTTACTTGTCGTCCTAGTAAGTTACCGTCTGAGATCGTAGTCGATTTGTCGGTGTTGGTTGAGCCAGGTCAAAGAATTACTGTGGCTGATCTAAAGGCGATGGAGGGGGTAACTATCGAGACTGCGGCAGAAGAAGTGATCGCGATTGTTTCTGAGGCTCGTGAAGAGGAGCCGGAAGAAGAGGTTAATACTGAAGTAGATATGTCTGCGATCGAAGTGGAGGCTAAGGGTAAAGCTGAGGAAGCCTCATAAAATCTGGTTTGAGCACTACTAAAATATGAGTCTTGTAGTAGCCGCCACCCACATATGGGTGGCGGCTTTTTCTTTTTGAATTTGTTATACTAGTGAACATATGCGGAGATTTTTAATTGCGGTACTGTTGTTACCTTTTTTTATTCCCAGTTTTGTTCAGGCGGAGACCGATGCTGAAAGGCGGGCGCGACTGCAGGCAGAGCTACAGGTGGTGGAAAGACAGATTTTGGTACAGCAACGATTGGTTGAAGATAAGCAAATTGAACGGCGCTCCCTTGAACGTGATGTCAGTATTATTGATGGTGAAATTAAGGCGGCGCAATTAGGTATTCAGGCTCGTAACATTGCTATTGCGCAATTGGGCGACCAGATTGAGGAGCGGGCCGAAATTATCGAAATCCTTGATGAGCGAATGAAGCGTCAACAGCAATCATTAGCAGATTTGATTCGTAAATCAAACGCGCTAGATGACTACACGATGGTAGAGGTGCTGCTGAGCAAAAACAAACTCTCGGAGTTTTTTAGTGAATTTGCTAAGTTTGATGCTATTAAAAAATCTCTTAACGACTCCATGGCCACGCTGCATCAGATTCGTCTTAGTACTGCCAATGAGCAAGATCAGCTGACAGATAAACAGATGACTGAGGCGGAAATGCGCCGCGTGCAGGAAATGCAGCGAGAGGAAATCAATAGCCGAAAGGCGCAAAAGGATCAAATTCTTAAAGAGACTAAGGGTCAAGAAGAGGTCTATCAGCAGCTACTGAATGCGCAGCAGGAAACTGCTGCCGAATTGCGTAACGCACTCTTCCAGCTGCTCGGAGGCGGAGGTGGAATTCCGCTGCCGGAAGCGGTGCGGCTGGCTAATTATGCCGGCTCTCATACTGGCGTTAGTCCTGCTTTAATTCTCGGTATTTTGGAGCAAGAGACCAATCTGGGTTCTCATTTAGGTAGCTGTGTTTACAATGACGTTCGGGGTGGTCGCCCGGTCATGCATCCCGATCGTGATGCGCCAGTTTTCTTAGCCGTAGCGAGCATTCTCGGTTTTAACGCTAGTACACAACAGGTGTCCTGCCCCTTAATTCAAGGAGGTTCACCCGTCGGTTGGGGAGGAGCAATGGGACCTTCACAATTTATTCCATCTACCTGGGCGATTTACGGCGGAATCGTCAACAATGGCAACGGCTGGGTTTATAGCCAAGCTCAAGACCGTATCCGAGCGGCGAATGGTACTGGTGGTCCATCAAACCCCTTCAACAACCAGGACGCCTTCATTGCTACGGCACTTCTGCTGAGAGATAATGGGGCTGACGGCACCTATGCCGGCGACCGCTTGGCGGCGCTACGTTATTATGCAGGTTGGGGTGGAGCCAGTAACCCGGCTAACGCTTTCTATGGTGATGGCGTGATGCAGAGAAAGGCTAAGTTTGAGGGACAGATCAAGGTCTTAGGCGCTGGTTAGACATTTTTACAAAATAGTCCGGAACCCTAGATCTGTCTGGTGCACCTCAGTGAGAAAGATTTTTAGATATCTAATCTTTTAGCTTGCAAAAGAATATTTAATTGGTATAGTACGAGGACTAAAATAATTAATTATTATGAAAACTGATATTCATCCTAAAAACTTCCGCCCAGTAATCTTTCAAGACAACTCTTCTGGCGCTCGGTTTTTGATCAGCTCGACTATTCAGACAGAGGCTACTGATAAATGGACTGACGGACAAGAGTATCCTTTGGCGGAGGTGAGTGTTTCTAGTGCCTCACATCCTTTTTATACTGGACAGGAGAAGGTAATGGACACTGCTGGACGGGTAGAGCGCTTCAAGGCTCGTGCCAAACAAGCTACAGGGCGCAATAAGAAATAAGGATCGACAATAAAAAATACACCCATCACTATAGGGTGTATTTTTTATTTGCCTGACTTTGCTCTATAATAAAAATACTTACTATGGATTTTGATGAAGAACAATTAAAAATTTTTCGAGAGAATGTGAAGACACAGTTTATTGCTTCACAGTTTGATTCCCTAACTGCACAACGTGAGGAGACAGCTTTATTAGCAGAGAATGATCCGGAAATGGCTGAATTAGCTAAGACAGATTTGTTAGAGTTGGATAAACAGCGACAAGAAATTTATGAGAATATGACAGGTATTCTTGAGAAAGATAAGGAAGAGGAGGCCAAGCCCTATGGAGTAATTCTTGAGGTGCGGGCGGGAGCTGGGGGAGATGAAGCGGCCTTGTTCGCAGCCGAGCTCGCCAACATGTACCGTACCTACGCCACTCTCCATGGCTGGCGAGTAATCACTGATCATGAGTCTTTAGGGACAATGGGTGGCTACAAAGAGGCGGCGTTTGAGATCGTCTCGCCGCAAGTCTACGATGACTTTCGTTATGAGACCGGAGTTCATCGGGTGCAGCGAGTGCCAGTGACTGAGAAAGCTGGACGTATTCATACTTCCACCGCTTCGGTGGCGGTCTTGCCGCTGCGGAAAAAAACGACAGTAGAGATAAATCCGGCTGATATCGAAATGGAGTTTTCCCGCTCTGGAGGAGCTGGGGGACAGAATGTAAACAAGGTGGAAACCGCGGTGCGTTTAGTGCATAAACCTACCGGGATTGATGTGCGCAGCCAGTCGGAACGTTCACAGCTAAAGAATCGAGAGAAAGCCATGACGCTTTTGATCGCTCGCTTGGAAGCTCTACAAGAGGAAGAGGAAGCAAAAAAACACGCTAGTGAAAGACGTGACCAGATCGGTACTGGTGACCGTTCGGAGAAAATTCGCACTTATAATTACCCGCAAAACCGCATTACTGACCATCGTATTAAAGAGTCTTGGCATGATATTGAGGGGATTCTCGGGGCGGGGAAGCTAGAGCCGATTGTGGAGGCTCTGCATCAAGCCGCGGACCTGGGAGGGTCTGATGGTAAAAAACCTTAAGTCTACTTAATCTTTTGGTTGCGTCGCTAAGGGGTCTGTGTTATGATGCCCGCACTTATAAACCGAAGTTTGTTTATTTTCTTTAGCGTTTATTTATTAATTTTATGTCAACAAATTCAGATAATTCATTAGTGAAGCGCCTCTTCCAAGCGGGGGCACATTTTGGCTTTCGTAAAAGTCGTCGTCATCCGACCGTGACCCCATATTTATTTACCATGCGTGAAGGCGTGGATATCTTTGATTTAGAGAAGACTGCTGGTTTGCTAGAGTCAGCCAAGGCTGCCGTAAAAGAAGCAGGGGCTAACGGTAAAAAGGTCCTACTAGTCGGTACTAAGGATGAGATTTCTCACTTAGTGCACACCGCCGCTCTGGAGGCTGAATTGCCTTATGTGATTAATCGGTGGATTGGAGGGCTACTAACTAACTTCGCTGAAATTAAACAACGCCTTAACCGTCTGGAACACTTGTTGTCTGAAAAAGAGTCTGGTGAGATGGAGCGCAAGTATACTAAAAAAGAAGGAGTACTTTTAAATCGAGAAATTAACAAACTGCAGTTAAATTTTGGTGGTATTCGTGGTGCCGACAAGACACCAGACATGCTGGTTGTGATTGATCCACGTTACGAATCCATTGCGGTAGCAGAGGCCAAGCAGCTGAATATTCCAGTGGTGGCTGTTATGAGTTCTGACTGTGACCTCGGTGAAGTAACCTATCCGGTAGTAGTTAACGATTCTTTACAGGCCAGCGTAGCTTTAGTTTTGACCGAACTAGTGGATGCCTATAAGGAAGGGGCTGCCACTTACGTGCCAAAGCCAGTTGCTAGTACTGGTCGCGGTGGTTATCGCGGTGGCAACGGCGCCTCACGAAACTTCCGTACCCCAGCTCGCGACGCAAGCAAGTAGTTGGTTGCGCGGCGCTCGTTTCGAGTGTCTGAATTAAGTTTATTTAAGAGATTAAGTTATTTTTATTATGGAAATTACCTCAACCCAAATTAAAGCCCTACGTGACCAAACTGGTATTTCGGTGATGCAGTGCAAGAAAGCGCTTGAAGAAGCTAACGGCGACATGGACAAGGCATTGATTATTCTCAAGAAGCGACGTAGTGAGGCAGCTGATAAAAAAGCCGACCGCGAACTGGGTGCTGGTACAGTTGGTACTTACGTGCATAACACCAATGAAGTAGCGGCTATGGTACTTTTGGCTTGTGAGACGGACTTTGTCTCTAAAAATGAAGAGTTTGTGGTGTTGGCAAAAGAGATTGCGATGCAGGTTGCCGCTACAAGTCCGAAGTACGTCAAAAAGGAAGATATTGATGCTGTAGCGTTAGCAAAGGCAAAGGAAGTGTTTCAAACTGAGGTACAAGATAAGCCAGCTGAAATGCAAGAGAAGATTCTGGCTGGTAAGATTGATGCCTATTTTAAGGAGCAGGTACTGATGGAGCAAGACTTCATTCGTAATCCAGAAATTACTATTGCCGAGATGGTATCAGGCGCAGTCCAGAAGTTCGGTGAGAATGTCTCAATTGCCCAAATCTCACGTCTCTCAGTTAAGTAATTCCTTATGGCTCTACTGGTACTTTTAATAAGTAGTAGCCTTTTGGTGGTGTGGGGAGTTTTGACCAATGTCGAAGAGCGGCGCGGACGGCGATTATTTTTAGGGGGACTCCGGACAGGGCTGGATAATTCTTTTGCTAGTGTTCACAAATACTTACTAAAAAAAATCCGTCATGTCAGTCGTTACCAGATTATTCTCAATCTTTATTACGGCTTACACACCGTCTTAAAATCTTGCCTACGATTTGTCGCGCACTTTTATTTTTTGCTGGAAAAGCGAATGGAAAATAATCGTGAACGTGTGAAAAATCTCCGCAGGGAGAAACGTCAAGCTGAGATTATTAATCCCACCAGTAAGCTAGATCATTTAGCAGTACATAAAGAAAACAGTCAGCTAACGGATCGGGAAAAAAGACACCTCAAGAGAAAAAGTCTACAGGATCATTAAACCCAGTATGAGGGTTGAGAAATAAAGATTTTTGTGGCAAACTGTCGTGAGTCAATTACTTTTTGACTAATGATTCATACCCTCATTACTAGGAGGCTGGGAGCCACCTTAGCTCAGTTGGTAGAGCAACGGATTTGTAACCCGTAGGTCGTCAGTTCGACTCTGACAGGTGGCTCTTAGTCTCTTAGTATTACTCTTAACTAACATAGTGAATCAGGCTTTAATACGTCCAGTATAGACATGAATAATAAAGATCATCTTTTGCCTTATGCTCGTCGTGACGATTTCCATGTCGGTCGAGCAACTGATTTGACAGGGAAGGCCAGGCGCTTTTATCGTTTGCTGGAGATTCTTCCCGGTGCTGCCTCTTGGTTGACTCTGATCGGTGTAATTTTGCTCTCAGTATATGCGCCGTTTGTGGCGGCATATTTTATTATTGCTTTTGCTCTTTATTGGGTTTTAAAAACTGCCTTCCTTTCCTATCATCTGCGTTACAATTGGAAACGGATTCGTCGTCATATGCAGTTGGACTGGGGGGGCCTGATTGAACGCTTTACTTTTGACCATATTTATCATGTGGTTATTTTACCCTTTTATAAAGAGCCGGAAGTAGTGATAGAAGCGACCCTGTCTTCAATTGCGGCTGTTAATTATGACAAAAAAAATATCATCGTGGTGCTGGCAGCTGAAGCCCGGGCTGGGCAAGAGGCGTTGGATCTAGCTGAAAAGATGAAAGCTAAGTGGGGAGAGCAGTTCGGCTCCTTTCTGATCACGGTGCACCCAGCTGATACTCCTGGAGAGATGGCAGGGAAGGGTTCGAATGCTGCCTACGCCGCGGAAGAAGTGCGGGTAAAAATTCTGGATAAAAACGGAATTCGCTACAACCACACCCTAGTGTCAATTTTTGATATTGATACTGTCCTGTACCCAGAATATTTTAATTGTCTGATTTGGCACTTTATGACTGCTAAGCGTCCTCTGAAGAGTTCTTTTCAACCAGTACCGGTCTTTAATAATAATATGTGGCAAGCACCAGCTATCGCGCGCGTAGTAGCTATGAGCTCTACCTTTTGGGAAATGGTGCAGCAGGAGCGCCCTGAAAGAATGGCCACCTTTTCTTCACACGCAGTGTCTTTTAAGGCCCTTTACGAAGTTGGGTACTGGCAACCCAATATGGTCAGTGAAGATTCGCGGATTTACTGGAACTTACTGTTAGCTAATGACGGTGAGTATGATGTTGTCCCGTTATCTTATCCGGTCTCTATGGATACCAACGCGGCTCCAAAATTTTGGCAAACAGTCAAGCAGATTTATAAGCAGCACAGACGTTGGACTTACGGTGTGGAAAATTTTGTTTACATTGCCTATCATTTCACTCAACATAAAAACATCCCCCGTCGCCAAAAAGTAAAAATACTTTTTCAACAAGCTGAGGGCTACTGGTCTTTAGTCACTAATCCAATCATGTTGTTCATCTTGGGTTGGGCACCGATTTTCTTGGGAGGACAAGCCTTCCACCAAACTGTTTTGTCATACAGTTTGCCCATTATTGTCCGCGACCTTCTGACTCTGGCCATGTTCGGATTAGTAATCTCTTCCATCATTTCACTCAGTATGATTCCGGAGCGCCCAAAAGAAACTAGCCGGATTCATTATTTGATACTAGCGTTACAATGGATTTTGGTGCCAGTAACGATGATCGTTTTCAGTGCTCTTCCGGGACTGGACTCACAAACTAGATTGATGCTTGGTAAATATATGGGCTTTTGGGTTACGCCCAAAACGCGGTAGAATAGTTTAGTCTTTGTATGAAGAATCAAGAGCCTAATGAAATCGTTAATCCTTTGCCTCGCTATCAGCGCCGGGGGCTGTTCCTAATTTTGGTCGCTATTTTTTTGTTGGCAGTACCAGCTTTTATTTTTTATGCAGCTGGTTACCGTTACAATATTTTAGATCCTGATGCTGTAATTACCTCGACGGGAGGGATCTATCTGGGTATTCTTGGCGACAGGGGTGATATTTATATTAATGAAACCCAGGTTAAGACAAACCGCTTGTTGCGCCGAGCTTACTACATTCAAAATTTAAGTCCTGGTGAGAATCGGATCCATGTGCAATCTCCTGGTTTGCAAACCTGGGTAAAAGAACTAACTATTTATCCTCACTTTGTCACTGAAGCGGAAGCTTTTTTAATGCCGGAGCAGCCTCAAGTGCGACCAATTACCGAATATTACAACTCGGCCGGAGCGGCAATTTATTTTAAAACTTCAGTTAAAGATTTACCTTTTCAGTTTGCTTCAACCACGGTACCCTTAGTCAGTGCCACCACGACCGCGACTAGTACCTTGGTGTTTAATAGCGAGTATGAGTTTGTATCAAAATTGATGGCGTCAGCGACGGTGGAAAGACAAAGCCTGTTACAAAGATTGTCTGAGGGGGTTAGTAACACTTTTCAGTTTGCGGGAGAACGTAGTCCAAAAATTTTGGAAAGAAGTAGCACCACCGCCACCGGCACTGTAGCTACTACCACCAAACAAATGGCCAATATCCGTCTACTAGAAACGGGACCTAATGAGATATCGGCGCAGTATGTCGGCCCTTTGCGTGACATCCCGTATTATTTTTGTGTCCGCACAACTACTCCAATAAAAGAGGAGGTTACCAAGGAGGTTAAAAAAAGTGGTGTCGATCAAGGTTTGGATTCACTCCTTCCGGAAGCGGAGGGTCTAATTGAAACGGTGCAAACTGTACTTGGACGGGAGTGTCATACTCAAGTCACCCTCAGTACGGAACATCAAAATATTTATAGCTTTGATTTCTTCCCAAACAACAGTGGTCTGGTTGTCATTCATCGCGAAGATGGGGTGTTTGTAACCGAGATCGATAATCGGGCTTGGCAGAATTCTCAAAAGATTTATCCAGACACGGCAGACGCTGTGGTGGTTGCTAACGGACGAATTTATATTGAAGATCAAGATAACTTTCTTGAATTACTCACCACCTTAATCGAGCCAAACTAATGACAGCTATGAACAAAAAAAATATCGGTCATCATCACCCTATTTCACAGATGATCACTGAAATCAACAATATCTTTGCTAGCATCGGTTACGTGTTTGCTGAAGGTCCCGAGCGTGAAGAAATTGTTTATAATTTTGATTATCTAAATACTCCAAAAGATCATCCGTCTCGCGATATGCAAGATACTTTTTATTTGGCGGGAGATAAGAACCGGGTTTTGCGTTCCCATACTTCACCTGTGCAGGTACATTATATGCAGGAACACGAGCCACCCCTGCGGATGATTTGCCCGGGTAAGGTTTTTCGTAATGAGGCAACTGACGCTACTCATGAGGCGCAGTTCTTCCAAATTGAGGGCCTGTGTGTGGATGAGACCGCTTCTCTTGCACACCTGAAGGGGGTATTAGAATATTTCTTCTCTCATTTTTTTGGGGAGGTTGCAGACGTGCGTTTCCGTACCAGCTTTTTTCCGTTTGTGGAGCCCGGGGTGGAGGTGGATATGCGTTTGGCAGCAAACCCACAAAATAAATTATCCGGTCGGTGGATTGAGGTGATGGGAGCGGGAATGGTACATCCTAATGTGTTGCGCGCAGGAAATATTGATCCAGAAAAATACCAGGGCTTTGCCTTTGGAATGGGGATTGATCGTTTGGCAGTTTTGAAATATGGCATTGATGATATTCGACTACTCTATAATGGTGATTTGCGTGTTGTTAATCAGTTTTAATTTCAACTATGTTAGTCTCTTACCAGTGGTTACAAACTTTTTTTACTGAACCGTTACCTGCTCCCGCGGAGTTGGCAGAGTTGTTAAATAAGCATTCTCTAGAAGTAGAGACGGTGGCAGCAGTGGGCGAGGATACCGTTTTAGATTTGGACGTCATGCCAGACAAGTCAGCCTGGCTTTTGTCACATCGCGGGGTAGCGAGAGAGTTGGCGGTAATCCTAAATCGTGCGTTGGTAAACGATCCTTTGGCAGCGCACCCAGTACCGGCGGATTTGATTCCGATGTCAAAATTAGTCACTGTTGCAACAGAGACAACCAATTGCGACTACTACTCAGTGGCGGTACTAAAAAATATTAAAGTCGCCCCGTCTCCAGACTGGTTACAAACTTTTTTACATACCATTGGACAGCGACCAATTAATAATATCGTAGACATTACCAACTACATCATGTACGGCTTAGGTCAACCCTTACATGCTTTTGATGCTAATAAATTAGGTGGTGAAAAAAAAGGTCTCTTAGTGCGTCCCGCCAGAGCAGCAGAGAAGTTTACTAGCTTAACTGGCGAGGAGCGATCTTTGGTAGAGTCGGACACTGTTATTGCTGACCAGTCTACGGGAGCAGTGCTGGCTCTTGGGGGTGTTAAGGGGGGTCTGGAGACCGGTACGACAGAAGAAACTACGACCATTATTTTAGAAGCGGCTCATTTTGACCGCGCAGCCACCAGGCACACTGCTAAGCGTCATCGCATCCCGACCGACGCTGCTAAGCGCTATGAGAATGGGGTGGTAAAAGATTTGGCAGTTGTTGGTTTGCAGGCAGCAGTACAACTGATTACCGAAATTACTGGTGGGGAACTGGAGGGTTATGCAGTTGCTGGCGAGACTCGTCCGATCAAGCGTGCTCCTGTCACTGTTAGTGTGGAAAAAATTAACCGGGTGCTAGGACTAGAGGTGACTTTGGAAACAGTTCGAGAAGTGTTTGATCGCTTTGGTTACCAAAGCGAGTATCAAGACCAGTCCGTCACGATTGTGCCGCCCTGGGAGCGAGATGATTTAGTAATCGCAGAGGACTTAATCGAGGAGTTTGGTCGTATTTATGGACTAGATCATATCGAGGCTATTCCGCCCGCTGTTGCAACTCCATCAGGTATTAATCAACGTTTTTATTACGCTGAACAGATCAGGCAAGCTCTAGTTGGTCTGGGTTTTAGTGAAGTTTATACCAGCTCTTTCCGAGATCACGATCAAGTGCAAGTCTTAAACGCGCTGGCAAGTGACAAGGGGTACCTGCGCAGTAGCTTGCTCAAGAATCTGGAGGAGGCCAGGCAGCGCAATATTCCTCAGCGAGATTTGCTCGGACTGACTGCTATCAAAATATTTGAAATAGGGACGGTTTTTTACCCCGAAACGGAGGATTTTCAGGTTGGTCTCGCCGTTCAGACTGGTACAGCTTACAAAGCTAAGGTAGACGATCCTCTGTTGGCGGAAGCTCGGCTGGCCCTGGAGATGGTACTGGGTGTAAAGCTTGATTGGCGGCCAGAGAATGGTTTGGTAGAATTCTCACTTGATAAACTGATTACAACACTACCGACAGCAAAAGCTTATAGGGAAGTTACCAAGACAGAAACGGTTACTTATCGAAGTTTTTCTACTTATCCGGCCGTGTCACGAGATATTTCATTGTGGGCGACGGCCGACACTGATCCGGAGACGGTGGTAGGACTTATTGAATCGGTGGCTGGAAAGGAGCGAGTAAGGACGACTCTGGTGGATGAGTTTGCTAAAGAGGGTAAGGTGTCTTACGCCTTTCGTTTAGTCTTTCAGGCTGCAGACCGTACCCTGACTGACGCTGAGGTAAATGGTTGGATGGAGGACGTTTATCAGGCGGTGGCAGCTGCAGGTTTTGAGACGCGTTAATTATTTGTAAGCTCGTGATGAAGTGAAGCCCAGGAAAAACGGCGGTAGAACTAGCTCCTGGGCTAGTTCTACCGCTGTTTTATCCTTTCCCGAAAGGTGGCAAATCTGCTATAATAGACGGGCTTTAAGCGACTAATTTAACAGATTTTATTCATACGAAATATGGCTGAAAAGAAAAAACCACACGGTTATGACGCTTCCTCGATCTCTGTTTTGGAAGGTCTGGAACCAGTTCGTAAACGACCAGGAATGTATATTGGGACCACCGGCCCTGATGGACTTCATCACTTGATATGGGAGGTGTTTGATAATTCCCGTGATGAGGCAATGGGTGGTTTTGCTGACCGGATTGAAGTTACTTTGCTTCCGAATAACTACATTCGCGTAGCTGATAATGGTCGCGGTATCCCGGTTGATATTCACAAGAAAACTAAGCTCTCAGCCCTGGAGACAATTTTGACTACGCTACACGCGGGTGGAAAATTTGGTGGTGATGACAGTAGCTACAAAGTATCGGGTGGTTTGCATGGGGTGGGTGTGTCTGTAGTAAATGCGCTGTCGACGCACTTGGTAGCAGAGATCCATCGTGATGGTGGTTACTTTATTCAGGAATATAATATTGGTAAAGCTAAGAGTAAGATTAAAAAAGTTGGCCCTTCAAAAAAGCAGGGTACGATTATCACGTTCCAAGCGGACCTAGAAATCTTCAAGGAGATTAATTTTGATTATAAGCGCATTGTTAACCACATGCGTCAGCAGGCTTACCTGGTGAAAGGGGCACTAATCAGCGTACTGGATGCCCGCGAAGCTAGTGAAGTCGAGTTAAAGAAACTTGATTATTTGGGTAAGCAATATCTTCTTGATGAGCATCCGCAAGTGCCAGTTAGCAGTTTCTACTTTGAGGGGGGACTGCGCTCCATGGTGGCTTTTAATAATCATTATCAAAAACCAGTCCATAAGAATATCTTCTATGTGGAGAAGAAAGATATGGAAGGAGCAGTGATGGGAGTGGAGGTGGCGTTGCAGTATGTTGACGACATCTCAGCTCGTATCTCGGCCTTTGCTAATAATATCTATAATCCCGAACATGGTACGCACATTACTGGTTTCAAAACTGCTCTCACTAGAACCCTCAACAACTACGCTAAGAAGAATAATTTCTTCTCGGTCAAAGATAAAGACCCGAGTTTTACTGGAGATGATGTCTTGGAGGGAATTACCGTAGTGGTTTCGGTGATGATGCCAGAGATTCAGTTTGAGGGGCAGACTAAAGCTAAACTTGGTTCAGTAGAGGCTCGTGGAGCAGTAGAGTCTATCTTTGGCGAAGCGTTCGCCACCTTTTTGGAAGAGAACCCAGACGACGCTAAGGCCATTATCAATAAAGTAATTATCGCTGTGAAGGCGCGGAAAGCGGCCAAGGCCGCTAAGGATAGTGTGTTACGAAAAGGGGCACTGGAGGGAATGTCGTTACCAGGAAAGCTGGCCGACTGTCAGACTAAGAAAGCGAGTGAGTCAGAGCTGTTTGTAGTGGAGGGTGATTCTGCAGGAGGGAGCGCCAAGATGGGGCGCGACCGTCGTACCCAAGCTATTTTACCGCTGCGAGGTAAAATTCTCAACGTGGAGAGAGCACGTATCGATAAGATGCTGGCTTCTGAACAGGTTAAAAACCTGGTAATCGCCCTTGGTACCGCTATTGGTGATGTGTTCGATATTGAGAAGTTGCGCTATCACAAAATTATCTTGGCGACCGATGCCGATGTTGATGGTGCACATATCCGCACCCTTCTACTGACGTTGCTTTATCGGTACTTCAAACCGTTGATTGAGGGTGGCTACGTTTATATTGCTCAACCGCCACTGTATAAAATCCAGAAAGGTAAGGAGATTCACTATGCTTACACTGATGATGAGAAGGTGGAGATTCTAAAGGGAATGGGTATTGAGGAGGATATCGCCGAAACCGATGACGGGGAAGAGGAGGTGGAAGAAGCTGAAGTAGTGGCCGCTAAGAAAAATAATCGGGTGATTATTCAGCGATACAAAGGTCTGGGTGAAATGAATCCCGAAGAATTGTGGGAGACCACCATGAGTCCAGAGCATCGTGTTTTGAAACAGGTAACGATTGAGGATGGCGAGCGAGCTGATCGGGTCTTTGATATTTTAATGGGGACAGACGTCAGTGGACGCAAATCCTTTATCCAAAGCAATGCCCGGATGGCTAATTTGGATATTTAGGGAATTGACGGTCAGATGATGGGAAGATTTATTAAAAAACCGACCAAAATAAAGACCGGCGAGACTACAGTCTCGCCGGTCTTTATTTTAGTCCTTAAGAATAGAGAACCCCCTAGCGCACTAATACCGCTGATAAAAAGAAATTGTTGGCAGTGTTAATATCCGAGGCAGTTTTTATCTGCACACTGTATGGAGTGGTACCGGTTTCATCTGGAGCAACGAAGCCGATGGTAATAACTGCACGCTCATTTGGCTTCAGTACGACTTGGCTCTTTGATTGGTATGTGCCGCCGCTAGGAAGCGCCACTTCATAATTCCAAGCGTTAGAAGTTTTGGTGCCGGTATTTTTTACCTCAAACTGAATGGCCCCAGCTTCATTTTTGTAGTAGCTACCTGTCTTAATAAAAGTATTGCCAGAAATGTAACCGACACCGAGCGGTTTGGTCACTAAATCAGTGTAGCCCTTAGGATCTGAGGTGGGGACGACATAAGTGTATTTTTTGACCACTTTCACCGGTGGTTTTGGAGTAGTTGGGGTACTGGTAGCTACTCCTGTCTCAGGCTGGAGGACCTCGGTATTATCATCATCAAGATCAGTTTCGTCGTTGCTATTGTCAACTAGGACATCGATATTAGCGTTGACTACAGTAAACGTGCCGGTAAAAGTATCAGTAACTTCCTTAGCGGTATCAGGTAAGAAGGCGATAGTGTAGTTGACGTCGGCGAAGCGATTTACGTCGGAGGTTATAATCAGCTTTAGATTGTCAGTATTACCCACGTTGTAGTAAGTGTCACACTCAAAAGTGCGGAAACCATTATTGTCACGAGTTTCGATAGTGACGCCAGTCAAACATTCATAACTAAAAGTGTAGGTACCAGCTAAGTTACTGTTTTGCCAGTTAAGAGTGATGATTTCCTGATTATTAATGATGTTGTTGTCACTCTGGACTGTTAGTTTGCCAGTGGCGTCGGTGAGTTCTTTTTTACCACTGTCGACTAATGAAGCGAGTGAGTCGACAGCCTTAGGAGTGTACTGGACTGCTTTAACTCCCAGCCAAGCAATTACAACTAGGATACAAATAAAACCTATAATACTAAGAACACTGATCTTTTTTTCTGTCACCACGTCGTCTGGTAGGGGTGGCAATACTGATGTCTTTTTCATAATGAGGAGACATTACCATAAATGAGCTGTAAAGTCAACAACAGTAGCATTGACAAAATTGTCATTTGTCTTGTTGACAAATGTTATAAAACATGCTATCTTTGTGGGTAATAAATTATTTTACTGTTATGTTTAAAACTGTGATCAAAAAGATTCTTCAGAACAAGTGGTCATTTTTGATGATCTACTTTCTAATTTTTACTCTCACATATGCCGTCCTTTACGTTCTGGATTTTTACCCAGAGCCGGTTACTTCCGCAGAGGAGAAAGTAGAGATAAAAAATGAACCGGAGCCAGTGATATCTGAACCAGAGGTTAACTTGAGTCCGTTTCCCGAGGAGATTATCTTTGATGCTCTAGATAAAACCGTAACGATCGCCAATCCGGATTCGCGCAATATTGCTGATTTGGATGAGGCCTTACTGCACGGCACGGTGCGTCACCCCGACTCAGCTGTTTTAAACGAAAACGGTAATATCTTTATTCTTGGCCACTCTAGCTACTTACCAAAGGTTCTTAATAAGAATTTTCAAGCCTTTAACGGTATTCAGAAATTGGATTGGGGAGATACTGTGCGTTTACGTTCCGAGGACACAGAGTATGTTTACCGTGTAGAGCGAGTCTATATGGCTAAGGCTTCTGAAGTGACGGTGCCGATGGGGGGTTCAGAAAAGCGTCTAACTTTGGCGACTTGTAATAGCTTCGGCTCAAAAGACGACCGTTATATGTTGGAGGCGATACTGGTTTCTGAGAGTCCGTTAGCTAGTCATTCTAAGGATGTAGTCGGTCTGCGTTAGGATTATTTTCCTTGACAAAACAGGCTAACTATGATAACATAGTAGGTAATTAGTGAGGTTTGTGCCTCCAGTTCTCTTGTTCGCTTCACAAAATATTAAAGAATCAACTGTCACCAAGTTTTAGACCTTGATCTAAAACTTGGTGGTGGGTGGATTTTGTCGGACAGTTGTCCGACAAAATCCACCCATAATGGAATGGGTTTGTTTTTTGAAAGGGGGTCGCTATGACCAATCTGAAAATCGTCGTGGCGACCGTGGCCCTCGCTTTCGCCAGCTGGCTGCTGCCGGCCGGTGAAGCTTCGGCGGCTGACTGTCGTGGTAGCGTCACCATTGGTGACGCTTGCGACACCCAACGCCTGCGGGCAGGTATGCCTGACTATGTTGGCCAGAAGGCGGTCACGCCTTCAAATATGGTCTGCCTGACCGTACTGGCACCCAAACCGGGCGCCCTCGTGCTCGCTCAAGGGCGAGTGGCGGAAGGCGAAGAGGTCACCGGGAGGGTGATTACCTCCTGGAGAACGCAGTCGTCGGCCTGGACTCGTACTTCGCACGGATACGTGCGGGAGATCTGCATGACCAGCACCCAGGTTCAGGGAGAGGTCACCCTCTGCGACGACCACAACCGTTCGGTCTGGTCGTCTGCTGATACAGCGACGCTGCGGCGTTTGAAGCGGATTCCTGCTTCAGACCCAGCTTGCATGCTGGGGAAAGCGGCCTGTGCCGCTCTTGGTCTCTGACCAATCGGGAACGAGCAAAACCTTTGCTCGTTCCCACCTTTATTATTCTTATGTACAAAGGTGTAGGTAAGAATATTGAGGTTTAATAAAATTATTTATTAACGATATTATTATGACAAACGTATTCAATAAAATTCTTGTCGTCGTTGCTCTGTTAGTGTTTTCTTTCGGAGTGATTTCGTATTTTTCAGGAGCTAACACTATGTTGGAAACCGTCTCGGCTTTCGGTAGCTCAGAATCCGGTGGCTGTTGCGGTGGTGGCTCCTCTAGCGGTGGCGGCGGTGGCAACGAAGGTAGTAGTGGTGAAAGCAGTTCACGCCTACCAACCTGTACACTGTCTGCCAGCCCGTTTTCAATCAAGAAGGGTGAGAGTGCTACTCTAACTTGGAAGACTACGGACGCTAGAACTGCCACTATCGATGGTGGAGTTGGTAGCGTAGGTTTGTCTGGAAGTAAGACAGTGTCACCACAAGTGAGTACCACTTACAAAATGACTGTCTCCAATGGTTTTGGCAAGAACAGCACCTGTGTTACTCAGGTACTGGTTACTGAGCCACCACTTGTTCGTACTTGTGACTTAACTGCTAATGTGACCAAGGTTAATAAGGGTGAAAAAGTAACTCTAACTTGGGTTACCAAAAACCTAGACTCTGTCACCATTAACGGCGAGCAAGTGGCTAAGAGTGGTAGTAAATCTTACGTAGTTAATACTGACACCACCTTTAAGTTGGTCGCTAAAACGGCTGACGGCAAGAACACTTGTACTCAAACCGTTGTCGTGGCTTGCGTGGTGCCGGTGGCGCCGTTGCCAACTTGTACCCTAAAACTTAATCCGACCACCATTACTCGTGGCGAGAGCACTACCCTAACTTGGACTTCTAAGAATGGTACCTCGGCTACCTTAGGTGGCGAACAGGTATCCTTAAGTGGCAGTAAGGTGGTTTCTCCAGTAGCTACTCATACTTACAGCTTCACTGTGAAGAATAAGGATGGTAAGCAAGAGAATTGTCAGGCCACCATTACCGTTAATGAAGCTCCAAAACCTACACCTGTGCCAACGTGTACTACTTTTACCGCTAATCCATTAACTATCAAGAAGGGAGGCGAGACCACTTTGTCTTGGACAACCAAGGACGCTACCCGAGTTACTATCAACAACGGTGTTGGTGAAGTAGCTAAAGCTGGTTCAGTTAAGGTTAAGCCTCAAGCTAAAACTACCTACACCCTAACTGCTCATGGAGCTAATAATCAGAATCATTCTTGTTACGTTACTGTGGAGGTAACCAATCCAGAACCGCCAGCTGAGACTATTCCAGTTTGTGAAAGCTTTGTCGCTTCACCAACTAGTCTCCCTTACAGTGGTGGCAAAGTGACTTTGGAGTGGAAGACTAAGGACGCCACTGAGGTATCAATCAATAATGGTATTGGCAAAGTATCTCTAACTGGCTACCGTGACTTTAACGTTACCAAAACTACTAACTTTGTTTTGACCGCTAAAGATAATAAAGGAAAAGAGGTAACTTGCCAGGCAAAAGTTTTGGTGGCTGAAAAGCCAACCCCAGAACCAACCCCGATTAGTTGTGCCGCTGATGTGACCTTTAACACCAATTCTAGTTCTATCAATCGTGGTGAAAGCGCTAAACTTACCTGGAACACTTCTAGCAAGATTAAGACCGTTAAGTTTGATCAAAATATTAAGTCAACTGCTAAGAGTGGTACCGTCACTGTTTCACCAGACAATAGTACTACCTACACTTTGACCGCTTCTGACGGCAAGAACACAATTGATTGTCCAGTGACTGTGAATGTCAAGACTTCAACTGGAGGTGGTGGCGGCGGCTACGCAATCCCTCGCTGTGAACTTGAGGTATCTAGTCGCAAGATTAGTGCTGGTCAAACTGTTAAACTATCTTGGAATGTCAGTCACGCTAGTCGTATGACCCTAAAAGATAATCATGGCAAGACCTTGATTAGCGCTACTGACCGACGCGATGACGACTTGTTCGAAAGTGACTTGGTGGTGAAGCCAACCAAAAACACTACTTACACCTTGATTGCCGATAATGGTAGTCGTAAGAAAGAGTGTGTGGTGGATGTGGTAGTCGGAGGTCTAACAGTTTTGGAGGACCGCGACCAGCAGCCAATTATCGGTGGTATCTCTCTTGAGGAAGTACCGTACACTGGCTTTGAAGCTGGACCAGTCTTGACCACACTCTTCTACATGTTGTTGGCTGCTTGGGCAGGTTACTTGGCTTACTTCTTTACCATTGGACGTAAGGAAGAGCTGGCTACTGCCGCTGTGCTCAGCGCTACCCCGGCAGTACCGGTAATGCCTTCTCTGATGGTAAATGATTACCAAAAGCCGGACTTCCACAAAGCTTCAGCTACGCCAACTAATCTACCAACTAACGTAAATGCACCAGTAGTAGGCTATGCTAACGTGGAGCCAATCGCTCCAGTAGTGGCCGGAGTCGCTGCTGAAGTAGCTAAGGCCATTGAAGATCGTGCAAATGATGCTCATGTCTTACTCTCAAGCGATGCAATGCGTAGCTTTGTCAACTTTACTGAAGGCAAGAACCGGATGGAAATCCTTGATACTATTCTTGAAAATGTAAAAGGAGATTATCCTACTGAAGATGGTTGGATTATCTTGAATGAGGAGCGAATGGCTAAGCAGTGTGCGGCTTGTTTGACTCCAGCCATGCCAAGCGCGACCAATTTAGAAATTGGTGCTGGCTCTCTAGCGGAAGCGATTGTGACCGGTGACGTGGTAAACGCTTACCAGCTGATCGGTCACCGACCAATGATTGCTTTGGCTGACGCTGCGGCTGACTTGGACGCTGCTTATCGCGCCAAGACTGGTGAGGATGTAACTATCTCTAATCTACTCGCTCGCGAAACTGCCAACCTAAGTCCGGACGCTTTACAGGATGCTATCAAAGCTTTGACCGGCGCTCTTGACGGTACTTACAATACTGAAGAGGAGGCGGTGAAAATGGCCATCATGAAAGCAGTGAAGGCTTTGGCCTAAGCCCAGTTCGTAATTAAGAAGGACGAATAACAAAAAGCCGGGCGCCCCTAAAGGGGCGACCGGCTTTTTCCGTCTCTCACCCAGCTCCACTTCCGTAAAAACACCGCTAATTAAACCACTATAGCTTCTAGTTGATTGATATATGTATATATATATGATAACTTTCCTGTATAAGTTTACTTATAAAGTTTAATTATTTTTGGGGTTATGAAAAAAGTAATTGCGGGTTTGTGTGTGATGTTTGTTTTGATGCCTACGGTATCTTTTGCCCAGTCAGTTGTTAGTGAACAAGTTCGCTTACAATTAATTACTCAGCTATTAGAACAAGTAAAGATACTCCAAGCCAAGCTAGAGATTTTATTGAAGGAAGACGAGCGTGCTCCTATTCGGGCGCAGCGAGAACAGGAGCGGGAAGCGCGCAAGGAGGAAGAAAAACGTAAGCAGTTAGAAAAAGAGAAAGCTGAGAAAGAAAGAGAGCAGCTTGTTAAAGAAAGACGAGCCAAGGCAGAACTTGATAATATTGATACTAGAATTAAAGAGATTCAAACCAGATTATCTGCTCATAACGATGCTGAGGCAAGGCGTAAATTCTGTTACTACGAAATGCCTCCCGGCGGCGGCTGTATATACGAACAGATGATTTTGTCTCCATATGAGAAGATTGAGTTAGAAGACGAGCTTAAAGACTTGCAGAAGAAAAAACGACTCTTTGATTATCCTAGTGATATTAGGGAAGAAGTAATGCAGTTTGAAGAAAAAATCGAGAGGGGGTATTGTGAACCACTGACCAGTAACTTTTATGACTGTGGCGGTAAGTTGGAAAAGTATCCCGGTAAGTAATGAATTTTTGTTTCTAACATAATGATAATAAAAACTACCAGTACTGTCTTATGGACAGCTCTGGCAGTTTTTAATTTGTGGTAATTACAGCTTCTTAATCTCTACTTCGGTCAGTAGGTGGTTAGCGAGTTGATCAAGAGAGATTTCCTGGCTTTCTCCAGAGCGGCTTTCAAGGGTGACAGTTTGGTTTTCGACTTCCTTATCGCCAACAACGATGAAGTAAGGAAGGCGTTGTTGTTTGGCTTGACGAATCTTTTTTCCCATAGAGTCCTTACTGTCGTCCAATTCGACTCTGAGTCCTGTTTGTTTTAAAGCGTGGTAAATCTCTTCAGCATAAGCGTGGTGAGAGTCACTAACAGGAATAATGGCTAGTTGCACTGGCGCTAGCCAGAGTGGGAAGTTGCCACCAAGATGTTCGATCAGGACGGCTGAGAAGCGCTCAATCGAGCCCATAATGGCGCAGTGAATCATGGCGATGCGCTCCTTTTCGCCAGCTTCATTGATGCAGGTGAGGTCAAAACGCTCAGGTAAATTCATGTCTAGTTGAATAGTGGCTACTTGGTGCTCACGACCCAGTGAGTCTTTGGCCATAAAGTCTAGCTTAGGGCCGTAGAGAGCGGCTTCACCCACGGCCTCAAAATAATCAGCTTCGTGACTCTCAGCAATCTCGCGAAGGGCTGTTTCAGCGGTTTGCCAAACGGCAGCATCGCCAAGATATTTCTCCATTTGTTCTGGATCGTGTAGTGAAAGTCGGACGCGCATTTCTCGGAAATTGAAAGTGGTGTAGAAAGTGCTGATGATGTCCCAGACGATATCAATCTCTTGTTTAATCTGGTTGTGGCGACAGAAGACGTGAGCGTCGTCTTGGGTGATAGACAATACACGAGTGAGACCGCCCAGTTCGCCAGATTGCTCATCGCGATAGACCATGGTGGTCTCGGCGTAGCGTTGTGGCATATCGCGGTAGCTGTGCGGGTGCCGATCAAAAATCTGGGTGTGGTGCGGACAGTTCATAGGTTTTAAGGCGTAGTCTTTGCCTTCTCGTGAGTTGACTCGGAACAGTTCGTCGGCAAATTTTTGCCAGTGACCAGAAGTTTCGTACAAATCTTTTTTAGTGATATGAGGAATGGTGACACGCTCATAGCCGCGGGCTTCACGCAGTTGCCAGATATATTGATCAAGCAAGTGGCGAATCATTGTGCCTTTAGGAGTCCAGAGGGGCAAGCCCGGACCTACTAGTTCGGAGAAGGTGAACAGGTCGAGCTCCTTGCCTAGCTTGCGGTGGTCACGTTTTTTGGCTTCGGCAAGCTGAGCTTCATAAGCATCTAGTCCAGCTTTGTCCTCAAAAGCCAGGCCGTAAATACGGGTGAGCATCGGGTTTTTCTCATCACCACGCCAGTAGGCCCCGGCTACTTTATCTAACCTAAAACTATCAGCAGGGATATCCGCTGCTGGATTCTCGCTATGACCACCGCGGCAGAGATCAGTAAACTCGCTTTTGCCCTCACCGACGGTGTAGAGAGTGATAGCTTCGCCACGAGCGACAATTTCTTCTATCAGTTCTAGCTTGTACTTGTTGCCCGCAAAAATATCTCGCGCTTGTTCGGGGGTGACTTCTTCGTGTCGCCACTCGGTCCAGGTGTTGAGATTTTTCTTCATGCCTTTTTGTAAGTTTTTCAAATCGTCGTTATTTGGCGTAGCGCCGTCCCCAAAATCAATGTCGTAATAAAAACCGTGTTCAATGGCAGGACCAAGTGTGAGCTTGGCGTGAGGATAGTTATCAATCACAGCTTTGGCGAGCAGGTGGGCGAGGGTGTGGCGGGCGTGTTCTAGGTGGGTGTCCATATTTTTGTATTTGTAATTTATAAAAATTGTTAAGGTGGCCGATAACAGAAAAGCCCGGGCAGAAAAATGACGCAGTCATTTTTCTGCCCGGGCGTTCCTAGCTTTTCATTTTTTTGCTTAGGTCGCGGTTCCACCGAGCTTTCGGATCGTGTTTGCGCTTTTGCTAAAACACGACCGCTCTTAATTTTTTGAAGAGAATAAGGAGAAGGAACCTCGCCTCAGCTGAGGCCGCCAGTTGGTGGCTAGCGCAGTCTTCACTTCAATAGACTTATCTTAGAGTTTCTTAAAGGGGTTGTCAATTAGACCAGGTAATCAATAGACTTTTGACTACCTGGTCAATCGTTGTTGGAGGGTTATAACTTCTTAACTCGGTCCACAATAATACTAGTTTCATCATTGCGGAGGCTAAGTTTGCCTTTGATGGCGACACAAGTGCCGGGCTGGAGGAGTTCTTTTTGCTCGGCGTAAACGGTAGGGAAAGCCACCATCTCGATGTGGTGTGTTTTGTCTCCCAGTTGCACAAAGGCCATGCGGTCACCTTTTTTGGTCAGAAATTCTTTATTACCAGTGATCATACCAGCGGTAACTACCGGGATACCTTGGCGCTTATCCTCCACCAGGGTGGCGATGCGCGGGCGCTTCTCCAGCTGTTCTTGATACTTATCCAAAGGATGTCCAGACACGTACACGCCCAGCAATTCCTTTTCCCAGTTTAGTCGCTCGGTAGTAGTGGCGGGTTCGTTGGTGATAAGGGTGAGTTCGTTGGCGTCACTGCCGCCGGTGTCGCCAAACAGGGAATCCTGAGCCGACTCTTTGGCTGCTACCTGATGACGATTGTATTCGAGCAGCATTTCTAAGTTTGCTAGTAGCTGTCCGCGCTCACCAAACTCATCAAAACCACCAACCATTATTAAGGCTTCGAGAGATTTTTTATTCAGACTACGATTACTGACCCGGGAAAGGAAATTGGTTAAAGAAGTGAAGCGCCCACCTTGCTTACGTTCGGCTACGATAATTTCTGCCACGCTGGTGCTGAAGTTTTTAATGGTGGTGAGACCGAAGCGGATAGTCTCGGTACCAGGCACCACAGAAAAGTCGGCGAAGGATTCGTTGATGTCGGGTGGCAGTACCTCAATACCGATACGATTACATTCAGCGATGATGTCGTTGATTTTTTCGGTGTCGCCAGAGTCTCCAGTGAGTACTGCCGACATATATTCCACTGGATAATTAGCCTTCATGTAGGCGGTTTGATAAGCCACTCGTCCATAGCTAGCGGCATGAGCCTTGTTAAATCCGTAAGCAGCAAATGGCTCAATCAGGTGCCATAACTCGTCAGAAACTTTAGTGGATAATTTACCAAACTCGGCAAAACCAGTCATGAGTTTTTCTTTTTCGGCAGCCATTACTTCAGGAATTTTCTTACCCATAGCTTTACGCAGAGCATCGGCCTCCAGCCAAGAGTATCCAGCTAGTTCACGAGCTATGGTCATCACGTCATCCTGGTAGGTGATCACACCGTAGGAACGCTCAAGAATAGGCTCCAGACGCGGATCAAGATATTTAACCAAAGACGGTTTGTGCTTACGTTCGATATATTGTGGAATTGATTCCATTGGTCCGGGACGATAGAGTGCCACCATGGCGTTGATGTCGTGGATAGTGCTGGGCTGAAGCTGCTTCAAAAAAGCGGTCATGCCTGAACCATTAAGTTGGAAAAGCCCCATAGTTTCTCCGGCGGCGAGAATGGCAAAAGTTTTTTCGTCATCAAGAGGAATATTTTCAATATCTACCTCTTCACCACGAATAGCTTTTACGCGCTTCACAGCGTCGGCCAAAATGGAGAGGTTTTTGATGCCGAGGAAGTCAAACTTCAGGAGGCCAACACCATCTTCACCAACGGATTTGGCTTCGTACTGAGTAATTAGCTTGCCAGTTTTGGAATCAGGCTGAACGGGGGTAATGTCGTTTAACGGAATGGGAGAGATTACCACTCCGGCTGCGTGTACTCCAAGGTGTCGTACGCGGCCCTCGATTTGTTTGGCTAAATCAATAATTTCTTTACATTCCGAATCTTCTTTATAGAGTTTTTTCAGTTCAGGTTCAATTTCTAAGGCTCGGCTGATGGTCATCGGGAAGCCTTGGCTGCCGATAGGAATTAGCTTGGCGATACGGTCACCAGTGTTGTAAGAATAGCCAAGAGCGCGGGTGACGTCGCGTGCCGCCGCGCGTGCCGCCATGGTTCCAAAGGTACAAATTTGCGCCACTTTATCCGCGCCGTATTTTTCCTTGGCGTACTCAATAATTTCGTCGCGACGGTTATCAGCAAAGTCCATATCGATATCAGGAGCGGACGGACGCTGTGGGTTTAAAAAACGCTCAAAAGGAAGCTGGTACTCTAAGGGGTCCACATTAGTAATTCCGAGGACGTAAGTAGTGAGAGAGCCGGCTACGGAACCTCGAATGGTGGTCAAGATACCGCGCTCGCGAGCTTCACGGAGTAAGTCTCCCACCACCAAAAAGTACTTAGCGTAGCCTTTGTTTTTAATCACTTCAAGCTCATAATCTAAGCGGGTTTTCGTCTCCTCGTCATCAAGCGACAGTGCGCGCCAGGGCACACCAGCGTAAGCGAGGTCACGTAGCTCATCGTCTGGTTCTTTGCCACTCTCGATAATATAGTCGGGGAAGTACCAATGAGTACCAATTTCAATTTCCACATTACAGGC
This sequence comes from uncultured Patescibacteria group bacterium, assembly GCA_934699595.1. Lineage (GTDB taxonomy): Bacteria > Patescibacteriota > Minisyncoccia > Phycocordibacterales > UBA918 > OLB19. The sequence goes on along the minus strand of CAKUWT010000001.1, from coordinate 227,860 downwards.
TTCAGCAATTTTAACAGAATTGGCCAAAGCTTCCGGAGTGTTGGCGAAGGTTTTTTTGGCACGGGCTTGGGTGATGAAAGAAAAATCTTCTTCTAAGTCGTGATCGGAATTGGTGTCGACTATGCCGCCGCTCTGGATTTTGATCATGGTTTCTCTCGCTAAACGGTCTTTGGTTTCCAGATAATAGACGTCATGAGCAGCTACTAGCGGCACATCTAATTCTTTGGCTAAGGCAATGAGCCGCTCCTGGTTCTCATCGTGGCCGTACATTTCTGGGTGGTGAGTAATTTCCACGTAGCAATCTTCGCCAAATAGATCTTTGTACCAACTCAGTTCCTGAGAAGCTTTGTCATGGTCGCCATCTTTGAGCGCTTGGGCAGGTGTGCCGGCAAAGGAGGGAACTATACAAATTAGGCCCTCAGAGTATTTTTGTATTAGTTCGTTATCTAAACGTGGGCGGTAATAAAAACCTTCTTGGTGAGATTCGGTGACTAGCTTGATTAGGTTTTGGTAGCCGTGAAAGTTCTTGGCGAGAAGAACGAGTCGAGAGCGCGGCTTGTCTATCAGTCCTTCTTTATCAAAACGGCTACGCGGAGCCAAAAAAGCGTCTAGGCCGATAATCGGCTTGATATCTTCAGCCAAACAGGCTTTATAAAAATCGATTGCACCGTAGAGGGCACCAGCATCGGTGATAGCAAGAGCGTCTTGACCGTCGGCTTTGGCCGCTTTGGCTAGCTCCTTAGGAGTAGGGAGAGCGTTCAGGAGCGAGTAGTGGGAATGGACGTGAAGGTGGACGAATTCGGCGGTGAGTTTCTGCATAGTGGTGCCAGTATAACATTTTCAAAAAATGTCTGACGGGGATAAATAATGTTAGACTGGGACTGACATATGGCAATTAATGAGACTGAAAAATGCAAACAAAAAGTGGAGACTGGGACGGCCACTGAATTTATTTGGGAGTTAGGAATTGACGAGGCGGGCCGAGGACCGCTGGCTGGACCGGTAGCGGTAGGGTTGGTCTTGGTGCCGACTAATTTTGACTGGTCTTTAATTGCTGGCGTGGGCGATAGTAAGCAGTTGAGTGAAAAGCGGCGAGAAGCAGTGCGGGTGTGTGCGACCAATCTGGCTGAGAAAGGACAGCTTTTTATTAGTGTGCAACAAAGCAGTGCTGGTGATATTGATAAGCTTGGTATTGTGCCTGCTCTCAACCAAGCAATACTGGTTGGCTTACAAGATTTAGAAAACCAGCTTTCGCAGTTGGGGATGGGTCTGGATTGGCCGCAGGTGATGGTGAAATTAGACGGGGCGCTTCGCGCCCCGTCCTTCTGCGTTCACCAAGAGACTATTATTAAGGGTGATGCCCTTGAGCCAACGATTGGCCTAGCTTCAATTATTGCCAAAGTAACACGCGATCACTATATGACACTGCTCGGTCAGCAAGCGGCTTACCAGGTTTATAATTTTCCGCAGCATAAAGGCTATGGCACTAAAAATCATCAAGAATTAATCCTTCGTCACGGGCTGTCGTCGGAGCATCGTGTCAGCTATTGCCAAAATATCATAAATGGGTTACTGTAACGCTTCTGGCTAGTTATATGTTAATGGCTAGAAGCAGAATGTTCAACAAGGAGAGATGGTGTGATTCAACATAATCGAAGCGTGCTGCAAAGACAGCTGGAGATGAACCCCTTTTATCAGGGTCTCAAGCTTCAGGCCTATTTCTGGGGACTGAGCATGAATGTCTGGTCTGAAATGTGGCGACGATAAGCACTCCACCACTTTGATCTTTGGCCGCTCGGGTTTATCTCGGGCGGTTTTTATTTTTTGAGACCTCATAGTCATATTAAAAGCTTGGCGATAGTCGCTTGCAATTTTCTACTGATTTGCTATAGTTTCCGCACTATGGTTATACGAATGCGACATACGCGGAGTCATACGGGCAACCGCCGGAGTCACCACGCGTTGAAAAATCCTCAGATAGCGGTTTGTCAGAACTGTGGTGGCGATTTTCGTCCACACCACATGTGCTTACATTGTGGTTTCTATAAGGGGCGACAGGTGATGGATTTAGCGGCTAAAAAAGCTGCTCGCGATGAGCGCATCGCCGCTAAGAAAGAAGCTCTCAAAGGTGCTTTTGACGACACTGCTCCAGTGACTGAAGAGAACTAAGCTAAAAAATCGCCCTCATTTTGAGGAGCGTTTTTTAAAGGCTGCTGTGGGGATAAGCCTTGTTTTAGTCCGAAGTTGCATTATACTGGAAAACAGTAGTAGTTTAGTACATTTTTGTTATGGCCAACCGACATCTTTCACGTAGTATCGTTCTGCAGTCTTTATTTGAGTGGGATACCAACGCTCTCGAACGAAAGACAGTGCACGAAGTCCTGGAGCGTAATGTTGAGGAGTTCGCCAGTAACAAAACGGATCTTCCGTTTATGTCTAAGCTTTTAGATGGTGTTTTAGGTAAACAGACCGAGTTGGATTTGGTGATTACTAAGGCGGCACCAGAGTGGCCAATTGAACGTATTGCACCAATAGATCGCAATATTCTCCGTCTGGGGTTGTTTGAGTTACTGTTCTCTGATCGTAATGAGGTCCCTGCTAAAGTGGCCATTAATGAAGCTATTGAACTGGCAAAGCAGTTTGGTGGCGACAATAGTAGCCGGTTTGTGAACGGCGTGTTGGGTGCGGTTTATAAAGAAATTGGTGAGCCCGGTAAAGAGGAGAGAAGTAAGCGCGGTCAGCGTAAAAATGTCCCCTTTGACCAAATGCCCATCCAGCACCTCACGGGAGCGGTGGTTTATTCCGAGGTGGACGGAGCAATCTTTCTCGCCTTGGTCCACGATATTTTTGGTCGCTGGACTTTATCAAAAGGGGGAGTAAAAGAGGGAGAGACAGTTGAGGAGGGCGTTAAGCGAGCGATTAAGGAAGAACTTGGACTTGAGATTGTCGTGGAGCAAACTTTGGGTGATAATGAATACGTCGCTAGTCATCCGGAAGAAGGAAAAATTCGTAAACAAGTACACTATTTTCTCGCCTCGGCCCCGTACCAAGATTTGATTCTGGAGCAAAAAGGTGGTCTTGACGACGCACGGTGGTTTAAAGTTTCTGATATTCTCGAGTTGAATTTTTATGAAGATATTTTACCAATTGTCACAAAAGCGGTAACGGTACTGGTCAGTCGCGGCAGTAAATAAAACCGAGGTCTGCTCAGAATAAAGATTAAGCATTATGACTGTTTATAACAACGAAGAGGTAAACACTGATTTAGAAAAACTAGAAGCATTATTGGGGGTTAAGTTTAGCGATATTGGTCTGCTGCTGTCAGCAGTTACCCATCGATCTTATTTGAATGAGCATCGGAATACTACCTGGGAACATAATGAGCGCTTGGAGTTTTTAGGTGATGCTGTTTTGGAGCTGGTAGTAACCGACTATCTCTTTAAAAAATATTTAGATAAGCCTGAGGGGGAGCTCACCGCTATTCGTTCGGCGTTGGTAAATACGGTGTCTTTGTCGACCACCAGCAGCGCACTTGGAGTCAACGATTTTTTACTAATGTCAAAAGGGGAAAGTAAAGATGAGGGGCGGGCCAGGCAATACATCCTGGCGGATGCTTTTGAAGCGCTAATTGGTGCAATTTACTTAGACCAAGGCTATGAACGAGCTAAGGAATTCGTTGCTAAGCATATTTTTATCAAAGCTGAGGAGATTGTTGCTAAGCGTTTGTGGCAAGATCCTAAGAGTCGCTTCCAGGAGTTAGCTCAAGATGCAGTGTCAGTAACGCCGACTTATAATCTGCTATCACAAGTTGGTCCCGATCACGATCGGGTGTTCACGGTCGGGGTCTTTTTAAAAAAGGAATTGATTGGTAAGGGGAAGGGACGCTCTAAACAAGAGGCAGAACAAGAAGCGGCATTAAAGGCATTGGCAAACAAGGGCTGGTAGAGTAATTACTAACAAGAGGATAGAGCCACAGTGAGGATGGTGCTATAATTCTGCTATGTCATACCTAGCTGCGAAAAGGAACTCGGGTTTTACTCTAATAGAGCTGCTGGTAGTGATTGCTATTATTGGTATCTTGGCCGGAGTAGCGTCTTTTGCGGGCTCAAAATATTATCAGCAATCACGTGACCAAGAGCGTCAGGCGAATCTTCAAAAGATTCAGGTAGCGGTCGAGCAATATCGCAATAAATACGGCCGATATCCAGAGGGTTGCCGAGGCACGGACAAGTGGTCGGCTGGCCAAACCAGTAGTTTGTATAGGTGTACGGACGGTAGCAACGAATACATTAAGGGAATTGGTGAGTTTTTGAGTGTTTTGCCAGTTGAAAATCGGTTTAGAACGGACGGTTCGGTCACTAGTGGCTCGGGCTATCTCTATTTGGTGAACGCCGACTTGACCTCTTATAAAATCATGGCTAGTCGATTAGTCGAATCAGAAACAGTCAAGCAAAGTCACCCCTTTGCTAGTTGTGCTCCGGGTTGCCCCGCCGTGAATGTGCTCGGTAATACCGTTTGTGGAGAGGGGGTGGAACGTTTTAATAATAGTTATGCTGTCTGGGGCGGCTATGCTTCTGGAGCCACGGAAGCCGAAGTTCTTAACAATACTAATAAGATTTGGTGTCACTAAATTATGGGTAATAATATGTTTACAAACAAGAAAAATAATCACCGGGCCTTTACTCTGGTGGAGTTATTGGTGGTGATTGCCATCATTGGGATTTTGACTTCAGTAGTCTATTACAGCTTTGCTGATAGTCGAGCGCAATCCCGTGACCGAGTGAGAATGACAAACCTTAAAGAGTTGCAACTGGCAGTAGAAAGTTACAAGGCTCAAAACGGACGTTATCCGGCGGGTTGCAACACCGGTTGGTCAGGAGAAACAACTAATAGTTCGTATAAGTGCACTGATGGTACTAATAGTTACATCAAAGGTTTAACTCCAGATTTTATAGGGTCACTGCCAACGGAGACTAAAAATACTGGCGGAGCCAGCAGTGGCTATCTTTATCGCACTAACAGTACGGGGAGTACTTATAAAATCATGGCCTACGGCACAGTTGAGGCAATAAAGATAACTGCTTTTTCCGAGAATTTTGCTCGCTGCCCAAAAGCTGGTGGAAGCTCTTGTGCTACTATCGGCAATATCGAAAAAACCTATGCTGTCTATGGCGGTGATCCCACTAGTAAAGATTGGTAAATGAAATGTACCTTAAAGAACTGACTGTTAATGGTTTCAAATCTTTTGCTAAAAAAAGCCAATTAGATTTCTTAACCCCGATTACGGCTGTTGTCGGTCCGAATGGCTCCGGCAAAAGCAATATCGCCGAATCCTTTCGGTTTGTTCTAGGTGAGCAGTCTCTCAAATCTCTACGCGGACGAGCGGGGGAGGATTTGGTTTGGGGCGGATCGTCCAGTATATCGCGCGGTAATCGAGCAGCTGTCAAAATTGCGTTTAATAATCAGTCACGGATTTTTCCGCTAGACTTTGATGAGGTGACTTTGCAAAGAACGGTCTATCGTGACGGGCAAAATGAATATCGTATTAATGACTCAGTAGTGCGACTGCGAGATATTCAAGAATTATTAGCGGCGGCTAATATCGGTGCAACTGGACACCATATTATTTCACAGGGTGAAGCAGATCGAATCTTGGCAGCTAATCCCAGTGAACGTCGAGCTATGATTGAGGATGCACTGGGCTTGAAAATCTATCAATATAAAAAAGCTGAGGCAGAAAAGAAGTTAAGAAAAACTGAGGAAAATATCAGACAGGTAGAGCTGCTGCGTCAGGAACGAGCACCCCATTTGCAGCACCTCAAGCGACAAATACAGCGTATGGAAAAGGCAGTGGCTCTACGGCAAGAGTTGAAGAATGTTTATGCCGAGTATTTAAAAAGAGAGGATATCTATCTGGTATTTGAAGCGGAGCGAATTAATTCTGATCGCGTATTGCCGACTGAAAAACTAGCCACACTACGGCGGGAGCTAGATACGGCGCAGTCTGAACTAGCAGAGAAACAGACTTCAGTTAAAGACGGTTTTGATTTGTCTGCTTGGGAAAGAAAGCTGGCCGTCGCCAAGGATTTACGTAATGAGGCTTTTAAAAAAGTTAGTCAACTGGAGGGACAGATTGTTTATCTGGAAAGGAAAATTAGTCAGCCCGTGGTGAGTCATCCAGTGACCATGCTGCCACTTAAAGATTTTGAGAATTTGGTTGCGAACATTGAAAAAAAAGTAGTGACAGCCAATCAGTATACTGAAGTAAGACTGCTGTTTAATCTGGTGAATGACATTCTGCGTAGCTTGCATTTATTTATCAAGAAGACTGATCCAGTTTTAGAACAGAGTTCGTCAGAGGTTGAAAAGCATGAATTGGCAAACCTGCAGACCGAGCTTAAGGCCGCAACTGCTAATTACCAGGAAAAATTGACTGCGGAAAAAGTACTAAGTGCAGAATATGAATCGTTGACGCAAAAATCTATCGCTGACGTAAGGGCTGACCAAGATCGTGAGCGGCATGTATTTGCGCTACAAACTACTATTCGTGAAACTGAGCTACAGCTTGAGCGCTTGGAAAATGAGATGGAGTTGATTAATCGTGATCGGGAAGAGTGGCAGCGCGAAGTTCAAGAAGCGGTTGCTTTGCTGCGGGCTGATGCTCGGGCTTATCAGGATTACCAAATTTTAGTCAATAAAGAACCAGTTCCCGACGCTATTGTGGCGACTGAAAACCGCGAACAGCAACGCCAGCGTCGTCGATATTTAGAGAAGCTAAAAATCCGCCTGGAGGAAAACGGCGTTGGGGCAGATGAGGCGGTCGAAAAAGAGTATCGCGAAGCAGTGGAGCGAGACAATTTTTTGACTAAAGAAATTTCTGATCTGGAAACTACCGCCGGTAAACTTGAGGACTTAATTGTGAGTTTGACGGAGCAGCTACAAGTACAATTTTTGGAAGGGATTAATCAAATCTCCGCTGAGTTCTCGCGTTTTTTTGTACTGATGTTTGGTGGTGGCAAGGCTAGTTTGCAACTAACAGCCCCGAAAATTAAAAAAACAGCCGAAGATGATGCTGTCGATGAAGAGGTCAAATTCTCCGAAGGAGTTGAGCTACAGGTGTCTTTGCCGAATAAACGGGTCAAAGGTTTGGAGATGCTCTCGGGTGGTGAGCGCGCACTCACCTCAATTGCTCTTATTTTTGCTATGAGTCAGATCAATCCGCCACCATTCTTAATCTTGGACGAGACCGACGCTGCTCTGGATGAGGCTAACTCGCGACGCTATGGTGATTTGATTTCTGCGCTGGCTAAAAAAACACAGCTAATTTTAATTACCCATAATCGAGAGACGATGAGTCGGGCTGGAGTTTTATATGGTGTCACCATGGGAAATGATGGTGTTTCTAAGCTATTGTCAGTCAAGTTGACTGAGGCGGTGCAGCACGCTAAATAATCAGTTCACTCTGTTTTGTCACGGTTTAAGTCGGTCAGGTTTGTCTATCGACCATCAACCACAAGGCCAAAGTCTAGCTGTTTTTCCTCAAGATTAGCCTTGAGAAGCTTAACTTTGACTTTGTCACCCAGTTTGAAAGTGTCACCAGTACGCTTGCCCTTGATGCAGTAATTGCCTGCATCGCATTCAAAATAGTCGTACTGGATATTGGATAAGCGCACCAGTCCGTCGGCCAGGGTTTCATTTTCTTGTACATAGATACCCCATTCAGTGACGCCGGTGACTACACCTGCAAAAACTTCACCAACGTGTTTAGATAAATACTCGACCTGCTTAAATTTGATTGAGTCGCGCTCAGCGTTGACCGCTTCAATTTCGCGCTTGGTGGAGTGGGTAGCGATATTTTCAAATTCTTGCCATGCATTGTTACCAAGAGGGCGATGGTCCAGATGAGCGCGCAAGAGACGGTGAGCGACCAGGTCGGGGTAGCGTCTGATTGGTGAAGTGAAATGAGTATAGTAGGTAAAGGCAAGACCAAAATGACCGATGTTCTTGGTGGAATAAATCGCTTTTGCCATGGACCGAATTGTGGCTGTTTTGACTAAATCTTCCTCGGGAGTATTTTCAATCTCCTTTAGTAACTTGTTGATCATGGTGGCATCTACTTGACCGTCTGCACCTGCCTCAAATTCATATCCGAGAGCGTGTAAGAAAATGGTTAACTCTTTTATCTTGTCAGGATTTGGTAGGTCGTGAATGCGGTAAATAAAGGTCAGGTTTTCTTGACGTTTTTTGGCCTCGGTATTAATAAAAGTAGCGACAGACTCATTAGCTAACAACATGAAGTCCTCGATCATAAGCATCGTTTCCACCCGCTCCTTTTTGTAAACTCGTAGGGGAGTGCCGTCTTTATCAAGTTCAAATTTTACCTCTGGTTGTTCAAAACTGAGTGCGCCCTCAATGTAGCGTTTCTTTCTTAGGACGCGGGATAGAGCCATGAGGTCAGACAAAGATGCGCTGTACTCGTGGTTATTTTTAGTAATAGCTGCCTCAGCTTCTTCGTAACTAAAGCGGTAGTCAGAATTAATTACGGTTTGTCCAAACCAGCTCTGCTTAATTTCAGCTGCTTCGTTTAGTTCAAATACTGCCGAAAAAGCTAAGCGGTCTTCGTGTGGACGGAGAGAGCAGAGGTCGTTACTAAGAATTTCTGGCAGCATAGGGATTACTCGGTCTACCAGATAAATAGAAGTAGCGCGTTCCTGTGCTTCTTGGTCAATAACGTCACCTTTTCTGACGTAGTGCGAGACATCAGCAATATGAATACCAATTTCCCAGTGGCCGTTTGGTAGTTTTTGAATAGATAAAGCATCGTCAAAATCTTTAGCATCAGTGGGGTCAATGGTGAAAGTGGTGATGGTGCGAAAATCGCGACGCTTGGGGTCGGTCAAGGCTTTGGCAAATATCTTGGCTCGATCTTGACCAAGCTTGGTAGCTGCTTCCTGCACAGCGGTGGGGAAGTTTTGGCTAAAGCCGCCAGACCGGATAATGGCCTGCATCTCGGTTTCGTGATCACCTTCGGGACCAAGCACCTCAGTAATCTTAGCTAAGGGAGGCAAGGAAGGCTGTTTCCAGTTAGTAATTTCTGCCACCACTTTCATACCTAGTTCAGTGATGGCATCTTTAGTTAGTTCGGGGCGGACATGAAGGCGACGGTTATCAGGGAGCAAAAACAGATGTTTTTGTCCCTCACGGAATTCTTCCTTAACGACACCAATTATTTCATTCCAATGAGTTTTGAGTACTGTCTTGACGACACCTTCCTGGCGTTTGTCAGGACGTTTCTTAATCAGAGCAATTTCTACAATGTCACCATCAAGAGCAAAGCCGAGGTTGCGATTATCTATCAAGATGTCTTCGGGAAAATTTGGTAAAGACACAAACCCGGTCCCTTTGCCGCGAATGGCAATAGTGCCTTCGTAAGTGGTTGTTTGGTTCATAAAATTGTTTATGGCAGTTTAGCACCATGCCCAGCAAATAGCGAACGTCTGCAGGAGAATTGTTGGCTAATTTCTCTCTAAGTAAACTCTGGAGTAAAAGCTTGCTAATTTTGTTTAAGTATAGTATTCTCATGCCACTATGTTAATGATGAGATTACAAAGAATCGGTCGGAAGAACGACCCCGCTTACCGTGTGGTGGTAGTGGATAAGCGTACTGGCCCAAAAAGCAACAAGTATGTTGACTTGGTGGGAAATTACCAACCCAAAACTGGCAATATTCAACTAGATGCCGAGAAGATTCAGGGGTGGCTCAAGAATGGTGTACAGGCTTCCGACACCGTTCATAATATGTTGGTGAGTGCCGACATTGTGAAGGGTAAGAAGCGTAACTCATTGCCAAAGAAGTCTCCAATTATTGATGAAGAGAAGCTGAAGGCGGAAGCTGAAGCCAAGGAGGCTGCTGAAGCAGCTGCTAAAGAAGCAGCTGAGACCAAGGAAGTAGAAGAAGTTGCAGAGGAAGAGGCCGCTGGGGAAGCAGACGCCGAAGCTGGTGAAGCAGCTGAGGAGATTGTTGACGAAACAAAGGAAACACCAGCTGCTGCTGCTGAAGACGCGGCTTAGTCGTTTAACTAATCTTGGGTTATTATCCCTTCTTTATCCCAGGCCCGTTATTGACCTTTTGGGAGACGGTTCTATACTTAAACCAGAGTCTCGAATAAAACTTGACTTAAACTATTAGATTCAGAAATACTTTATGCACGAAGACGCACAGTTTTTAGAAAGTTTGGTGAAGGCCTTGGTTGATAATCCCGAGGCTGTGCACATTAATCGTACCGTGGATGAGATGGGTGTGTTACTTACTTTAGATGTAGCGGCTGATGATATGGGTAAGATTATTGGTCGCTCTGGTAACACTGCTAAAGCCATCCGTACCCTTCTCCGAGTGGTAGGAATGAAGTATGACGCTCGCGTTAACTTGAAGATTAACGAACCTGAAGGTGGTCGGTCTGAGTCTCGTCACGAGCGTGAGGAAGCCACGCAAGATGATAGCGAGGTCGCGGCTGAGCCAAAAAGTCTTGACCAAGCAATTGATGATTTAAAGATTTAAAGAGGATAAAGTTAGGAAAGGAAACCAGTCGCGGCGCCATCAAAGATGGCGGCGCGACTGGTTTTAGAGCCCCACATCATCTGCGGCAGAATCTGTTTTGTTAATAGTTATTTACCCATTACCATTACTTCAAAATCAAAGACCGTCTATCAGGAGTGGATCTTTTGTGCTAATCTTTCTTTATGCATTTTCATCTAATCACCTTGTTTCCAGATGTTTGTCGGATCTACACCGACAGCAGTATTTTAGGCAGGGCGCAAAAGCGTGACAAGGGTAAGGGTGCTAAAGTTACCGGACAAAAAATCAAAGTAGATTTCTACAACCCACGTGATTTTTCTACTGATAAACATAAGAAGGTTGATGATCGGCCTTATGGCGGTGGGCCGGGGATGGTACTAGCGGCTGAACCAATTTTGAAAGCCTGGCAAAAAGCGGTAGGAGGAAAGAAGCAGGCTTTAGCAACAGGGCGGGTGAAAACCCTGATTATGTCTCCCCGCGGACGGCAGTTTACCAACGTTGTAGCGCAAGAATATGCCGAGCAGTTTGACCACCTGGTCTTAATTAGCGGACGGTATGAGGGTATTGATGCGCGAGTTAAAGAAATTCTGGGAGCAGAGGAGGTTAGTATCGGTGATTATGTACTTACAGGGGGGGAGCTACCTTCCTTAGTCATTGTTGACGCTGTTGCCAGGCAGATTCCTGGTGTTTTGGGCGAGCATGAATCTCTGGAGGAGAGCCGTACAACTAATGGGGAAACCTATACTCGTCCGGAAGTCTTAAAATACCGAAAGCAAAGTTACGCTGTGCCAAAAGTACTGATGGAGGGCGATCATGCGGCCATTGAAAGGTGGCGCGGAAATAGTAAAGGATAGCTCTGTCGGTAATTGAGTAACTATATATAAAAGAAGCCCCGCACCGGAACGGTGCGGGGCTGGTCAATGCTTCTCGTATTCGCGTCTCCAATAACTATTAGACGTCAGAAAGGTTTCGGTCCGATTCCTTATTTCGGTTAGCTGGGCTTCTGTGGCCGGAATAGCACAGCGAAATTTTGCCGGCCAAATGGAAGTCACGTAGTTGTCGTGACCTATCGGTAATACCAGCCCTTGTTGAGAGCAGTAGTCCCAAAAGAGGAGGTGAAGGTAGCGAGTGCCACCGAACTCCTGCCTGCCCAGTAGGACAAAAACCTCAGCGTGCCAAAGTTCTGAAAGTTTTGTTGTGGTCATCCAACTACGACAATTTTCTGAACGAGGATTCAGAAAGCGTCTAGCATGCGCAGTGAAGGTGAGGGTGGGGCCACCCCAACTCAAGACCCTTTCAGTCATGTTGATACCCCGTTTTGTTCAAGGTTCAGGATGGAACTCATCCATTGTTAAACTTACCGCGAAAATAACAAAAAGGCAACACAGTATGGAGGTTGTCTACAGTAAAACACTTGCAAGTTGTCCTATCATCAGATATAATCCCCGCACAAACGCCTTTCTCGAATGAGTTCTGGTAGGGAGCAAAGCGGAGTAAAAGAACGACCCGTTCGATGTTATTATCAGCCCGGTAACATTTCCTAAAATTAAAGACGCACCTAAGCACGTGCGATTTTTGTTTGTTAGGAAAAATTAATATTTCACATATATTATATGTCCAAAATCGAGAACCATAAAACCGTCGGGCAAATGCCGCAAAAGGTATTTGCTACTAGCCCAGCCCCATTGATTGAAGTGCCAGACTTGATTCAGCCGCAGCGCGAATCATTTACTTGGTTTGTTAACACCGCCTTGAAAGAGGTGTTTTCTGAGTTTGCCTCTATTTCTGATTACTCAGAAAAGAAGTTTGAGTTAGTTTTCAAAAAGTACGAATTAGGAGAAGCCAAAACTACTCCTGAGTTTGCAAAAAATAATAAACTTACATATGAAGCGCCCCTCCGAGCGACAATCGTTTTGAAAAACAAGACCTTTGAGAGTGAGAAAGATCAAGAGATCTTTTTGACCGATATGCCTGTTATGACGGATAACGGCACCTTCATCATTAACGGTGTAGAGCGTGTCATCGTGCCTCAGCTAGCGCGTTCATACGGAATTTTCTTCACTACTCTGGATGTGAAGGGACGAACTTACTTTGGTGCCAAGATTATCCCAGCTCGTGGAGCCTGGATTGAAATTGAGTCTGACGGTGAAGGGGTAATTTATGTGAAAATTGACCGCAAGAAGAAGTTCCCGATTTCTTCACTTCTGCGTGTGCTGGGTGTAGGCACTGATAAAGAGATGATTGCTCTCCTGAAGGGAGTGGAGCGGGGTGAGGAATATATGAAGGCCACGATTGCTAAAGATACCGCTAAAACCGCCGACGAATCTTACTTAGAGATTTACAAGCGCCTTCGCGACGGGGACTTGGCTACTATTGATAACGCTAAAGAGTTTGTGAACTCACTATTTATTCCAGAGCGCTATGACCTATCAGAAATTGGTCGCCATCACTTTAACGAGCGGTTTGATCGCCCAACTGACGCTAAGGCAGTGGCAGAGCGCACTATTTCGGTGACTGATTTGCAGCTAATTCTGGAGAATATTGTGGTAAAGAACCATGATGCTCAAGCTTTGCCAGACGACATCGATCATCTGGGTTTTCGTCGAGTGCGTTACTTTGGTGAGATGTTGCAACAGCGGGTCCGGGTAGGGATGACGCGCATGCGTCGCAATATTCAAGACCGGATGTCTACTATTGAAGCTGAGACTTCTCTACCGGCACAGATTGTGAATCCGCGTCCTTTACAGGCGGTGATTAAAGAATTCTTTTCTACTAACCAGCTATCACAATTCTCGCAACAGCAGAATAACCTCTCAGAGATTGAGCACTTGCGCACACTCTCTGCCTTAGGTCCCGGCGGACTAACGCGTGAGCGCGCCAGTTTTGAGGTGCGTGATGTTCACACCAGCCACTACGGTCGCTTGTGTCCAATTCAAACTCCGGAAGGAGCTAATATCGGTCTGATTCTACGCCTTTCTATGTATGCTCGCGTCAATCGCTTCGGCATCATTGAAACTCCCTACGTAAAGGTAGAAAAGGGGGTGGTGACTGGCGAAATTGTGTACCTCAACGCTCACGAGGAGGAGAAGTACACCATTGCACACGCTGCGATTGAAATTGATGGTAAGGGTAAGATCAAGGCTGACTTGGTAGAAGCGCGTCGGAATGGTGAGCCAAAAACGGTTTTGAGAAAAGACGTAGAATTGATGGATGTGGCTACTAATCAGCCCTTCTCTATCGCCACCTCCATGATTCCATTTTTAAACCATGACGATGCCAACCGTACTTTGATGGGCTCTAACATGCAGAAGCAGGCAACTCCGTGTTTGATTCCAGAAGCACCGATTGTGGCTACTGGTATTGAGAGTGTGGCCGCCAGAGATACTGGTCGGGTGCTTTACGCTCGTGAAGCTGGTGAGGTGATTGAGTCCGATGCCCGTCACATTGTCGTTAAGAATAAGGCGGGTAAGAAAGATGAATATCCGCTGACAACTTTAAAAAAGACCAATGATTTCTCCGCTTTTTATCATCGTCCAGCTGTAACGGTGGGGGATAAAGTGAAACGTGGTGATTTGTTGGCTGATACCACTTCGACTGATAATGGTCAGATGGCTGTCGGGCAGAATGCACTCGTAGCATTTATGAGTTGGAATGGTGCTAACTATGAGGATGCGATTGTGATCTCCGAGCGTCTGGTGAAAGACAGTAAGTTCTCGACCATTCATATGGATGAACTTGAGGTCTCTGTGCGTGATACTAAATTAGGACCAGAAGTGACCACCCCGGACATTCCTAATGTGTCTGAACTAAAGCTCCGCAACTTGGATGAGAACGGTATCATCCGGATTGGGGCTGAGGTACGTGCGGGTGACATCTTAGTTGGTAAGGTAACTCCAAAGGGGGAGACACAACTAACTCCTGAGGAGCGACTTCTCCGTTCTATCTTTGGTGAGAAAGCCAAGGATGTCAAAGATTCTTCACTTCGTCTAGATATTGGTAAGAAGGGTCGCGTGATTGATGTGAAGGTCTTTTCTCGTGAAGCTGGTGATCAATTGGAAAGTGGTGTAATCAAGCGCATTCACATTACGGTCGCTCAGGTGCGGAACGTTTCTGTTGGAGATAAGCTAGCGGGACGCCATGGTAACAAGGGCGTGATCTCTCGCATCCTTCCAGAAGAGGATATGCCCTACACCGAAGACGGGCGTCCGGTTGACGTTCTCCTTACTCCGCTCGGTGTGCCGTCTCGTATGAACTTGGGGCAAATTCTTGAGTTGCACTTGGGTATGGCAGCCAACACTTTGGGTTACCAAGCCATTGTTCCGCCATTTGCTGGAGCTAATGAGGCGCATATCAAAGCCGAACTAAAAGCGGCCGGTCTGCCAGAAGATGGTAAAATCCAACTACGCGACGGTTTGACCGGTGAGAAATTCGCCAAGAAGACCGCGGTTGGTTATATGTATATCTTGAAATTACACCACATGGTGGAGGATAAGATTCATATGCGTTCTATCGGACCGTATTCCATGATTACCCAGCAACCACTTGGTGGAAAAGCCCAAACTGGCGGTCAGCGTTTCGGAGAAATGGAGGTCTGGGCACTCCTGGGCTATGGTGCTGCCTATACCTTGCGAGAAATGCTCACCATTAAGTCTGATGATATTGTCGGACGTAGTAACGCTTTCGATGCGATTGTGCGCGGAGAAAAAATCAAACCACCGCACACCCCAGCCGCTTTCAATGTGCTGACTAATCAGCTGCGAGGACTGGCTCTTGATGTCACCCTGACTGGAGTTGATCAGAAACCAAGATCAAGAACTAAAAATGACGATGTTGTTTATGAGGACCTTAAATAATTTCTAGTATGGCAACTAATACCAACAGAAGCTCAACCTTGAGCCCGGAAGAATTTTCCAAAGTCAGTTTGCGACTAGCTTCACCAGAGACCATCTTGAGTTGGTCTCATGGTGAGGTGACCAAGCCTGAAACCATCAACTACCGTACTCAGCGACCAGAGAAGTTTGGTCTTTTCGACGAACGAATTTTCGGTCCCGTAGAAGACTATGAGTGTGCTT
Source organism: uncultured Patescibacteria group bacterium (assembly GCA_934699595.1). Classification (GTDB taxonomy): domain Bacteria; phylum Patescibacteriota; class Minisyncoccia; order Phycocordibacterales; family UBA918; genus OLB19. The sequence continues at coordinate 212,212 of CAKUWT010000001.1, read as the reverse complement.
GTAAAAAATACCGCGGTATTCGTTATCGGGGAGTGGTGTGTGAAAAGTGTGGGGTAGAGGTCACCCGCTCAATTGTACGACGTGAACGGATGGGGCACATTGATTTGTGTGTGCCGGTGTCTCATATTTGGTTCTTGCGAGGTATTCCTAGCCGGATGGCCTTGCTACTTGGTCTGACCGCCTCCTCAATTGAGAAGGTTATCTACTTCGCTGGTTATATTATTACGAATGTGCACGAGGAGGAGCGTGGACGTATCCTTAAGGAACTTAATACTGAGTACCAGACCCGACTAAAAGATTTGCAGAATGAGGATGCGCGCGAAGCGTTGAAGGAGAAGATGGAAGCCACTAAGAAGGAAATTGAAGGTATTGCACTTGGGAGCGTAGTTGATGAAACTACTTTTCATAAATACTCCATCAAGTACTCAACTTTGTTCGATGCTCGTATCGGTGCCGAAGCCATCTACGATTTGTTTAAAAATCTAGATTTGCCAAAACTACTAAAGGAGTTGGAAGAGCGACGTGAGAAGGCGGGGGCAATGGAGCGAGCCAAGCTTGATAAGCGTCTAGCTCTTATTCGTGGCATGGTGGAATCTGGGGTACGTCCAGAATGGATGTTCCTCACACGCTTGCCGGTGATCCCGCCAGCTATCCGTCCGATGGTGACCTTAGAAGGAGGTCGTCACGCGTCTTCTGATTTGAACGACTTGTATCGTCGCGTTATCAACCGTAATAATCGCCTAAAGAAACTAATCGATATTATGGCTCCGGATGTGATTTTGCGTAACGAAAAGCGTATTATGCAGGAAGCGGTAGACGCTTTGATTGATAACTCAATTCGCCATGGCAATGCTGCTTACTCGGCTTTGGGACAATCGCAGCGACGACCATTGAAGTCCCTGTCAGATTATTTAAAAAGTAAGCAAGGTTACTTCCGTCAGAACTTGCTCGGAAAGCGGGTGGACTATTCGGGACGTTCAGTAATTGTGATTGGTCCAGACCTCACACTTGATCAGTGTGGCTTACCAAAACACATGGCGCTGGAACTCTTCCGTCCGTTTGTTATTTCTGGACTATTGAAACAAGAATTGGCCTACAATATTCGCGGTGCCGGACGGTTAATTGAAGATGGGGTACCAGAAGTGTGGGCAATTTTGGAAGACGTGATTAAGAATAAGTACGTGCTCTTGAACCGAGCTCCGACCTTGCATCGTCAAGGTATTCAAGCCTTCCGTCCGGTCTTGATTGAGGGTAATGCTATCCAGGTACACCCACTAGTTTGTAGCGCTTTCAATGCTGACTTTGACGGTGACCAGATGGCTGTCCATGTACCACTGGGTGACGAAGCTCAGCTTGAAGCTCGAGAAATTATTACTGCTAATAAGAACGTGCTTAAGCCTGGTTCTTCTGAGCCTGTGGTGTCTGAGAAGTTGATGGATATGGCCCTCGGAGCACACTGGATGACCAAAATTGTTGCCGGTGCTGAAGGTGAAGGGAAATTCTTTGACTCACCAAATGATGCCATTAACGCTTATGATTATGGCCTAATTGATCTGCGTGCCTTGATTAAAGTGCAAGCCACTTCAACGCCAAAGTACGCCGAATACGAAGGCGGATTGTTTGAGACTACTGTCGGGCGACTACTCTTCAACAGCGTCTTGCCCTCAGACCACGCTTTCATCAATGAGGTTTCTTCACAAAAAGCTCTCTTCAAAATTATTATTGATATTATTGATGACCGCGGACCAGATGCTGTTCCAGCGATTGTCGACCGTCTGAAGCGACTTGGTTTTCGTTTTGCCACTCAGTCAGGAACAACCTGGGGAATTGATGAGGTGACTGTGCCAGAGGAGAAGAGTGAGATTGTTGAACAGGCACGTGAGGAGGAGCGTAAGGTGCTTAACTTCTACGACGACGGTTTGATTTCTCGTGATGAGCGCCGGCGGATGATTGTGTCAATCTGGCACCAGGCTCGTTCTGAAATTGAGAAAGTGTTGCCAAAAACTTTATCTGATGATAACTCTGCTTTAGAGATGTTGTCTTCTGGAGCTCGTGGTTCTCTCGGACAAGTGGTACAGATGGCGGGTATGAAAGGTTTGATCGTTAATACTCGGGGCGAAACTCTAGAGTTCCCGATTATCTCTTCAATGAAGGAGGGTATGTCACCGATCGAATACTTTAATACTACCCACGGATCACGAAAAGGTCTCGCTGATACCGCCCTTCAGACTGCAAAAGCTGGTTATTTGACTCGCCGTCTCTTCGTGGTAGCACAGGACGCTATTATTACTGAGGAAAACTGTGGCACTAAGGAAGGTACCACAATTGGTCGAATTTCTGCCTCTGGCATTGAGATCGCTTTCTCCAAGGCCATCAAGGGACGCATTCTGGCTGAAGACGCTGTCGATAGTAAGGGTAATGTCATCTTTAAGAAAGGGCATTTGTTGACTCGTCGTGATGCTGTGGTGGTGGAAGAAAGTACCTGTTCCTCAGTTGTGGTACGCTCCCCGATGACCTGTAAAACTCTGCAGGGTATTTGTCAGCAGTGTTACGGTATCGATCTGACTTCTAACAAGTTGGTGGATATTGGTGAGGCGGTAGGAACAGTAGCTGCTCAAGCGATTGGTGAGCCGGGCACCCAGCTTACTATGAACACCAAGCACGCTGGAGGAACGGCTTCCGCCGGTGGAGACGTAACCTCTGGTTTACCTCGTGTGGAAGAAATATTTGAGAAGCGGATCCCGAAAGCGCCAGCAGTGATCTCCAAGTTTGAAGGACAGGTGGTCGAATTACGTCGCGAAGGACGAGATACCATTATTGTGGTCGCTCCAAACATGACAGCTAAGGGTGCGCCAAAGAAGAAGGATAATGTGGAGTACGTAGCTGACGCTCGCCGTCTGGTGGCGGTTAGCAAGGGTGAGACTGTTTACCCGGGACAACTACTTACGGACGGTTCAGCTTACTTGCCAGACCTCTTTAAGTACGGTGGTCAAGCGATTACTCAGGAGTACATTATTTCTGAAGTTAATAAGATTTACGAATTGCAGGGTGTGACCATTGCTCGTAAGCACATTGAGCTGATTGTGAAGCAGATGTTGAGCCGAGTGAAGATCACGCTTGTCGGAGACAGTCACTATACTATTGGTGATATAGTGGAAGAGTGGGCAGTGATTACCACTAACAATAAGTTGCGTGAAGAAGGTAAGATTCCTGCTAAAGCTGAGCGGCTAGTACTTGGTATTACCGAAACTTCTCTGACCAGCAAGAGCTTCTTATCAGCCGCTTCCTTCCAGAACACTACACGGATGTTGATTAATGCGGCGGTGAAGGGTAGCGAGGACAACCTGAACGGACTGATGGAGAATGTGATTGTCGGAAAACTTATTCCTGCTGGAACTGGTTTTGCTGGTAGCAATAAGCACAATATGATTGCTGAGTTGCATGAGCAAGAAGAGTAGTAGAACCAGGAGGTAGTTCGACAAGTTTAAAAAGCGCCCCTTTCAGGGGCGCTTTTTGGTTAGTTCACAGTATTAACAAAGTCTATAATTTTAAGGCAAATTATGCTAAGATTAAAAGTAATTAATGGTTAAAAAATAATATATGACTTGGATAATTTTAGGAGTAATCGCAGTTTTGGTACTATATGCTATTTTGGCGTACAACAAATTTGTGCGTTTAGTGCAGCGTACTAAAGAGGCCTGGGCGGATATTGATGTACAACTAAAACGTCGTTATGATTTAATCCCGAACCTGATTGAGACAGTGAAAGGTTACGCTGCTCACGAAAAAGGCGTTTTTGCTGAAGTAACTGCGGCTCGAGCTGAGGCCACCAAAATCCATGTGGATCCAAGCAAGGTTACTCCAGAGCAAATTCAGGCCATGGCAGGAGCCGAATCTGCTCTGAGTTCTTCGCTAGGAAAGTTACTGGCAGTGGCTGAAGCTTATCCAGACTTAAAAGCCAACCAAAACTTTAGTGAACTACAGACAGAACTGACCGATACAGAAAATAAAATTCAAGCTGCTCGTCGTTTCTACAACGGCAATGTGCGTGATTTAGGCATTGCTTTGCAGTCATTCCCCAGCAATATCATTGGCAACATCTTTAACTTCAAGAACGAACCTTACTTTGAACTGGCTGAGAATAGTCAGGAGCGAGAACCAGTCAAAGTTAGTTTCTAGGCTGACTTATGACCAGATCTGAAATTAAACAAACTGCTGCTGATCAAGAAACCGGTGTTATCCAACGTAGTGCCGATCTGGTTAAGCAGGTCGTCGAACAGTTACGACAACAACCGCAGTTATTAGCGGTACCTATCTTGGCGGTTGTGGCGATGGTGGGGATATCCGGGCTCTTACTTCTTGGTCTGTTGATTTTTAGTCTACTCCTGGGTGATTGGCTTACTTCGGTCAATTTGTTGCCTCTGGCCACTGCCGCAGTGGTATTCATCTTCTATTGGATAATTTCGGTTGTCTCACTGTTTTCTGAAGGGGTCATAATAGTTAGTGTATATGAGAGTATGTCCAAAAAAACTCACTCTCTTAAATCTGCCTACCAAACGACTATGACTAAGTGGCCGGCCTTCTTTGCCTGGGCAACAGTCTTGGCGATGCTTATGCTGGCTTCCGACTTGGCTGAAAGACTGGGTGAGCCATGGCTAATTTTAGGATTGTCTCTGCTTACAATTCTGTGGGCAGTGACAGCTTATTTCTTAGTTCCGAGTATTCTCTTTAGTAAGTCAGGTGGGGTGAGGGCATGGAATCATTCCGTTAGCATTATTCGTCAGGTGTGGCTAAAAGCGATATTGACTAATATTATTATCATTGGCGCCTTCTTTATTTTAGCTGTCGGTATCTTGCTCTCAGGCGTGACGCTACTGTTGGCTGGTCTTTACCTTAACCTTGGTCTGTTAGCAAGCTTCTCTCCTTGGGTGTTTGTGGTGGACTTTATTGTGGTGGCTGTGGCCTTGAGTGGTTTGTCTATCGCTATGTCTACCGCAAACGGAGCTTTGGTGGCCATCCTTTATCAGGAGGCAGAGACTGAACTTAAGACTAGGGATAAAGTTATTGGGAAGGAACCTGCTTTGGTTGATGGCGAGTAAGTCGTTACAGAAAATATCAGTCTGATAGCTGGTTTCTACAAAAAACTTAAGATATGAAGTTTTTATAATAATTACATTACCATGGCTACAATTTATACAGAAAAAGACCGCAATATTCGCCGCACCTGGATGCTGATGACGGTATTCTTAGTTATCGTTATTGCTATTGGCTACGCAGTGTCTTGGTTTTTTCAGAGCCCAGCCCTGCTTTATGTGGCGGTGATTTTTGCCTTAGTAATGAATTTTTACAGCTACTGGTTTTCAGATAAATTAGTGCTAAAAATGACTAAGGCACGCCCTGCTGACCTGGTGCAGGATCGGGAGCTGATTAATATTGTGGAGAATCTTTCTATTACGGCCGGCTTACCAATGCCAAAAGTGTATGTGGTAGATGATCCGGCCCCGAATGCTTTTGCGACTGGGAGGAATCCTGAGCATGCGGTCGTAGCCGCTACTACGGGCCTACTCGCTATTCTAGACCGCACTGAACTTGAGGGGGTGATGGCACACGAACTGGCGCATGTTGGCAACCGGGATATGTTGGTGATGTCTGTGGCAGTCGTGTTGGCCGGTTTTGTGGCCATTTTGGCAGATATTACTTCACGGAGCATGGTCTTTGGTGGTGGTGACCGAGACCGTTCACCCATCTTTTTAGTGTTAGGGATAGTGGGGATTATCCTGGCTCCATTGGCGGCACAATTGATGCAGCTGGCTGTCTCACGCCGTCGGGAGTACTTAGCCGATGCTTCAGGAGCTCTGTTGACTCGTTATCCAGAAGGGTTAGCTTCCGCTCTAGAGAAAATTAGTGAGTTTAATCAACCGATGCGCACGGCCAGCAATGCTACGGCGCACTTGTTTATTGCTGACCCTTTTGCCTTGGCTGGTCGGTCAAAAAAGAGTATCGCTAATTTATTTCAAAGCCATCCACCGGTGACAGACCGGATCGCGCGTTTGCGTGGTGGACAATAAAAACCATGAAGCAAGTTTTTGGGGTTCCGGAAAAAAACGCTATCATCACTACTTTCTTGATGGGGATGTTTGCAGGTGGTTATTTATACTTGCTAGGTTTTGCACCGCAACTGGAGAAGTTTCGGCAGCAGTTTACTCCAAAACTTGATACTAGATTAGAAATTGTCGCTGATGAGTATGGTGGATGTGAGCTGAATCAGCAATGTCAGAGTTTTCAGATTCTGAGTGACGGCAGTTATAGTTACTTAGCGCACCCCCAGGCAGCGGTTATGAAAGGGAGGTTAGCCAGCGCTGAATGGCGACACTTAAAAAAAGTACTGACCATTGACAATCTAGTCGAAGCCAATTTGCCGGTCAATAAAGAAACCTGTTCGTCTTATCTGGATGGTGCGGATTATCGTTATCGTATTAAGCTGGGGGAGGATAGTTTTCGTCTCGATTCTTGCGCCACAAATTTGGTAGCAGTGCCAGAACTTAATCAGGCATTACAGAAAATCTGGCCGCAAACCAGATAACTTATAGTATAGTAGAAACATGTTACCTAAAATCATTTTCAGTTCGTTACTCCTTATTGTTTTTTGGGGGACGCCCGTCATCGCTTACCAAGCTATTGACGCCGAGCCGACCGCTCCTTTAGAGCCTATAGAAATTACCATTGGTGATAGTGAAGTCTATTACCTTGGCAATTTGCAACAATTTCCAGACGTGTTTGAGTTCACTTTGACTAAATCAGAAACTCTTGATATTGCCCTCAGGGGACTGCCGAAAACAGATACTCAGTTTTCTGGGATATTAGTACAAAAACAAGAAGGTGTGTTTGTGGAATTGAGACGGCTAGTAGCCAGTGAGTCAGAGTGGCTAGTGAAAAGGGATAAATTAACAGGCTCAAAATATCGCGATGGCGGATCCTTCTCGATCACTTTAGAACCGGGTACTTATCGGTTTGAAGTGGCTAACGAAAATAATGAGGGAAAGTATTTGCTAGTTATTGCTGGTTTGGAGAAGGTTGATCGTTATGGAGAAACCTTAGCTGCTATTAAGGCCGTCAACCAGTTTTACGGAAATAGCTCTTTAGGAATGTTACGAGCACCACTGGTGCGATACACCTTAGGAATACCGCTAGTGCTAATACTGCTCAGCGGGACAATTTATTTAACTCGCAGACGTCGCTGATGTGGACAGTCTATCTATTACAGTGCGCTGATGATACTCTGTATTGTGGCGTTACTAATGACTTGAAAAAAAGGGTGCTGGCGCACAACACCCTGCCGACCGGGGCCAAATACACCAAAACGAGGCGACCGGTACGATTGGTTTACCATGAAGAGTGTACTGACCGCAGTGCCGCCCAAAAGCGCGAAGTGGTTATCAAGGCCATGAGTCGAGCTGAGAAATTGAAGTTAGTGAAGGGAAGTTAGCCGAAATAAAATGAGTGCCGCCCTAAAAGAGCGCCGCACTGTCAACACACTTTAATCTAAAACGTCAAGTATCTGATACAATAGCTTGTGTATGGTTGTTGATTCTGGGTTTTTTAGGATACATAAACTCTGTGTGCAAAGAATAAAAATCAGTGCGATGCTTCTCGCTGTACTGACGCTAATTTTTAACCCGTTTGCGGGGATTTTTGGTATTCAGGAAGCAGAGGCGGCGATTGGAGAGGATTGGGTAGATAGATTGTCTCCCAAAGTTGTGCAAAATAGTTGGTCTTCGATTATCTGGGCTGATGGCAAGTACGTTGCTGTGGGGAATCAATTTGTGGGGGTTTCCTCTGATGGGGTATCTTGGAATACTGAAAGAATTATAGAAAACCCATCGGATGGTTATTTGTATGGTGTTGCATACGGGAACAGTGTCTTTGTAGCGGTCGGGTCATCTGGGACAGTCCTAACCTCTCCCGATGGTATCACTTGGACGGCTCGTACGGCGGCTGAAGCCAACTACTGGACGTCTGTTACTTATGGCAACGGTCTCTTTGTCGCTGTGGCCAACTCCGGCACTAACCGCGTTATGACCTCTCCCGATGGTATTACTTGGACTGCTCGTACGGCGCCAGCTAAAATGTGGCGTGACCTTATCTATGCCAACAACATATTTGTCGCCGTGGCCGGTGATTATGGTGGAACACAGAACGTTATGACCTCTCCTGATGGTGTTACTTGGACATCTCGTACGGCGCCAAGTACCGAATTCATATCTGTGACCTATGGTAACGGCCTGTTTGTCGCTGTAGGTTTTCTCGGGTCAGGTACTAAAATAGCCTCCTCTCCCGACGGTATCACTTGGGCGACTAGAAGAAGTACTGGCACGTATAGAACCGTTGTTTACGCAAATGGTTTATTTACAGCAACGCATTCGAATAATATTGCAACTTCTCCCGACGGTATCACCTGGACGGATTATCCCGGAACTTATCCAGACATTTCTTCGATAGTCTATCGGAATGGTAGCTACGTCGCTGCTGGTGCAATTAAGACTGGTTTTCATGATAGTACGGACAGTCTGAACTGGTATCAACACGACGCTCTGGTATCGGATGCTCTTTTTTACACTGCAGCATATGGTGATGGAAAGTTTGTCGGCATGTCAGACAGTGGTACGAGTATTGTTAGTAGTGATGGGGTCAATTGGGCTCCGGGCGGTAATGCAGTTGGGATTAATAACGTTTATGGTCTAGTCTACGGTAACGGTCTCTTTGTGGCAACTGGTTTTGGAAAGATTGCAACCTCAGCAGACGGTATGATCTGGACGGTTAGTGCAGCCCCACAAAATCAATACCTCAATTCTGTCGTTTATGGCAACGGCACGTTTGTGGCGGTATCCAATTCTGGTACTGACCAAGTTATAACTTCACCTGATGGTATCACCTGGATATCTCGCAGTGTTCCAGAGGCGAACAGTTGGCGTTCCGTCACCTATGGTAACGGCTTGTTTGTGTCGGTAGCTAGTTCTGGCACCAACCGCGTCATGACCTCTCCCGATGGTATCACCTGGACGGCTCGGACGGCTGCTGCGGTGAGCAGTTGGAACTCCGTCACCTACGGCAACGGCCTGTTTGTCGCGGTGGCTCTTAATGGTACTGACTATATCATGACCTCTCCCGATGGTATTACCTGGACAGCCCCCAGCGTCCCAGCTGCTGATTTTAGATCAGTTACCTACGGCAACGGGATGTTTGTGGCAGCTGGAACCAACATCCTTATGACCTCTCCTGACGGTATTACCTGGACTTCTCAATCGGCCCCCGCTAAGAGTTGGAGGGCTATAATATCAGCCCCTGGGTCGTTCGTCGCTCTGGGGTTGAATGGCGCCATCATGACCTCCGGCACCATCACCTCCGCAGACTCCGGCATGTTCTCCATCACCCAAGAAATCACCGGTGAACTCTCCTTCGGCGTCCCACCCACCAATATCACCCTCTCTAACGACATCGCCGGCCTCACTGGTGGTACTGCGACCGGCACCACCCCTTTCTCAGTCACCAGCAATAACCCCACCGGCCACCAAGTTACCATTGAGTTCTCAGCACCCACCGCTATGAACCATACCGAAGCCTTAGGCACAATCCCTAACTACACACCCACTACCCCTGGTACTCCAGACTACCTCTTCACTCTTCCCGCCAACACCGCTGCCTTTGCCTATACTGTCCACTCCGCTACCAGTAGCCTAGACATCGCTCCTAACTTCCTCAACAACGGCAGCACCTGCAACACTGGTACTACCTCTAGCCTCAACACCTGCTGGTATAACCAAGCTGACGCTACTATGCCCACCACCCTCATTAACAGCACTACTCCTACTCACAGTAACGGTAACCACTACAGTCTAGACTTCCAAGTCCAAGTAGATGCTAACGTGACTCCAGCCTTACCAACTGGTTTCTATGTAGCGACAGCGACGTTGACGGTGGTGTTGAATTAGGGGGTTTTAACACTGTTTCGGCCCGAACTCGACTCATTCTCTATTTTTAGGTCGGATTGTTCACTGCAAATGAGTGACTCACTGTGGACCTGACAGGGTTCGAAGCTTACAGTTTCAGTACCCCAATTGGATATTTCTTTCGGCTATCGCCTTAGAAATATCTCAATCGGGCTTCGAACCTCAGGAAATGTCTCCCAGACATTTCCTGCCCAAACAAAGTTTAATTACCTTAATGAGTTTTTGTTGCTTAATAATATCTAACAACAGTAGTGGACCTGACAGGGTTCGAACCCGCTGCCTCCTCATTGCAAATGAGGCGCTCTACCAATTGAGCTACAGGCCCAGTTTTAGTAAAAACTACCAAAAGGCCTATGTATCATAAATGTTTTAGTAATTGAAGTCAACACTAGTGTTTTTTATTATCAACGTGTTACAATTTAGGCTATATGTGGAAAAAAATTATCATTGGAATCATTGTGGTTTTGGTTGTCGGAGCTGGAGCTTATTATTTAGTTAACAAGAAGGGGGAACGTGAAGTGTTGCAAGCTGAGGCGGAGCGCAAAGCTTTGCCGGCAGGAGTCGAGATGGTCCTTGCGGAAGATAATATTAAAATTAGTAAAAGTGTTTCTACTGATTTGCTATGGATGTCGTCAGATGATGATGGTATTAGCACACCAGTTTCTTTAGCCGCAGAAGCTTATGAAATTGGTGAGATGCATCGATCGGAGTATGATAATCTGGTAAATAGAATCATGGCAGTAGCTACGCCAGAGATTGGTAATGATGCTGACAGTGCTACGGCAGGACAGCGCGGTTTTCGGGCTGACAATCGTGCATGTGTGATTGCTCATCAATATATTAACGTGATTGAGAAAGAGGATGCGCCAGTGGAGGTGAGTGGGGATGAGGTCTATGCATTGATTATCTGTAGTCAGAAAGGGTAGAAGAACCAGAAATTTTGTTGAGGTAGAAGCGTTGCCAAAGATATGTTATATTTGGCAACACGTGCGGGCCCTTAGCTCATTTGGTAGAGCGCTTCCATGGCATGGAAGAGGCGAGCGGTTCGAATCCGCTAGGGTCCACTAGAGCTACTAAGTGTTGTTGTGTAGTAAAGTCTTTTAGATGTGATTAAGCTTTATTTGTAAGAAAACAGTCTAGGAGACTGTTTTCTCGGGTTCGAAGGGGTTAGTCAGATATTTTGCGAAGTGATAACGAGTAAAAATATCGACAACCCGCACTGAACTAGTAGAGTTCGAATTCGCTAGGGTCCACCACTGTTACTTAATATTATTACGTAGCGAAATATCATCTAGGAAATTAAACTCGGTGACGTCCTTACTATTTCAGAGGAAGTCTTTCTGTCATTTAGTAACATTTTTACCCAGACCTTACGAGAGCAAAGCATTATGTTTTTGGTATAATGTCATAATATGAACAAGCAAAAAATTATCAATACATTAATTGTATTTTTCTTGGTGGTAGCAATGGGGGCTTATTTATGGTTACAGCTGTTTAATAATCCTGGAGAGCAAGTAGCCCCAGCCGACTTGATAGATGATATTGTAGAAGATCAAGATTCTTCTATGTCTGGTGTCTACGACCTGGAAATTGTGGGAGATAAATCTATTCAACTTGGAGAGACCATTACTATAACTACTAACGGACCTTTAGCCATAACTTATGACTCGGTTATTAATGATGGACGGTGTGATGATGAATTGAACTGCGATGAGGAGTCGGAGAGCTTGACGGTACAGGTATTGGTGTCTACGATGTCTGAGACCAACGTGCCGTATGAATTAACCTATGAAGAGCCGCTGGCAATTGGCGCTTATACTGTAGAGTTGGCAGATTTCTCTACTAAAGATACTGATTCTGAAAATGGCGGACCAGCGGTACTATTTACCATTACTCCAACCGCGGAGCTAACTAACTAAGAGAAAATGGCTAAGATTTTCATCACTCAAGCAATCCCTGCTTCTGGACCAGACAAACTCCGTGCTGCTGGCCATGAGGTGGTAATGAACGAGAATTTACTGACCAAAGCAGAATTGATTACTGCGCTTAAGGCTGATCGGTACGATGCCGTCATCTCACTTTTAACTGACACGATTGATGCTGAAGTGATGTCGGCCAGCCCGAACACTAAGATTGTGGCCAACTATGCGGTCGGTTACAATAACATCAATGTACCAGAGGTGACTCACCTGGGGATGAAGATTTCTAATACTCCAGACGTACTGACTGATACGGTGGCGGAGTTTACATTGGCGGCTATTTTTGCAATTACTAAAAGGATTGTGGAGGCAGATAAATATATGCGTGGCGGCCACTATACCCACTGGGGCCCAAAGTTACTGCTCGGGATTGACTTACAAGGTAAGACATTGGGGGTCGTTGGTGCCGGACGGATTGGTTATGAGGTAGCTAAAAAAGCAGTGCACGGTCTTGGTATGAAGATTGCCTATTATGATCTACAGCGCTCAGCACATATTGAAGAGGTTGCCCCCGAAGCCGCTTACTATGACCAACTGGAGGACTTGCTAGCGGTTGCCGATGTAGTAACACTGCATGTACCACTATTGCCTTCGACCACACATCTAATGAACAAAGATACTTTGCAAAAGATGAAGCCAGAGGCCTACCTGGTGAATACTGCTCGTGGGCCCATTATTAAGGAAGATGATTTGGTAGAAGTGTTGGAAAGCGGACATTTGGCTGGTGTCTTTTTAGATGTGTTTGAAAATGAACCAGCAGTGGATGAGCGCTTGAAAGCAATTGACAGGGTGATCATGACGCCACACATCGCTTCAGCCAGTCTGGAGACTCGCGAGCAGATGTCGATGATGGCCGCGGATAATGTTTTGGCAGTGCTGAATGGCGGTGAGCCAAATAATCCGGTGACGGCGTAGTTGTGAGGATGGAGAGGGGGTAGGTTGAAATAAGAGTTTAAAACCGGGTGTTTCCTTAAGGAGACACCCGGTTTTAAACATTTTTTCTAAGAGTGACTAAGGACTAGTCCCCACAAAAAGAAGTGACTGATTACTTAGTTAACTTACCCGGTTTGCGTAGGTAAATAACTGGTACTAAAGCCAAGGTAATAATGACTGAGAAAGTGAGGCCAAACATAACGGCATTTGCCAACGGTGCCCAAATCGGATCTGAGAAAAGGAGAGGGACGAGTCCGATAACTGTGGTGACCGTAGTAAGCAGGATTGGACGTAAACGGCCGCTAGCTGCTTTAATGACTACCTCAGAAATCTCCTGGTCAGGATTCAGCCGGCGTAGTGCGTTCATGCTGTCGATCAAAAGAATTGAGTTATTGACCACAATACCAGTCAAGGCAATAAAACCCATCAGAGCCGGGAAAGAGAGAGCGTTTCCAGTAATAGCTAGGCCAAAAATAATTCCAATTAAGGAGAAGGGAATAATTGCTAGAATGTAGAAGGTATGACGGAAGGAGTTAAACTCAATTACCAAAATGGATAACATAAGCAATAGTCCCACCAAGAGCGCTAGTCCTAAATCGCCAAAGGATTCATCTGCTTCCATAGTCTCACCGCCAAAGCTTAGGGTGACGGTGTTGGGAATAAATTCTGCTGTGGTTAATTCAGTCTTAATCTGCGCATTGACTTGACGCACATTAAATCCAGGCTCCACATCAGTGGTCACTGTCACGATACGCTTTTGATCTTGATGACTAATGCTTGAATTTGCTTCTCGTAACGAGGTGGTGACCAGACTGGACAGAGGCACAGAGTCGCCAGTCGGAGTACTGAGAGAAAGATTTTCTAGGGTAGTGATGGTGGTGTAATTAGTGTTACCGATGGGGCTGGCAATATCACTGGTTAGGTTAAGTTTTACCATCACTGGAATGGATTCTTCTAGGGTCGTTAAAGAGGTGGCTTCGGTACCATACACCGCCGCTCGTAAAGTGGCTGAGACTGTTTGTGGGTCTAGGCCCACCATCTTCGCCTTAGCTTTGTCTAGTCTAAAGACAAACTCGGTACTGTTGTTTTTGTTGCTACTGCTTATGTTGGTTACTCCATCTAGACTACGTAGGTGATTTGCTATATTGTCAGCCACTAAACTTAGTTCGGCCAAGTCATCGCCAAACAAATTGATTACGATAGCGCCACCGGTTGGCGGTCCAGACGCTAGCTCACTAAAGATAATCTTAGCGTTAGCAATGTCCTCAGTTTTTTGACGTAGCTGTTCATTTAGTTGTTGGCTGCTCAACTTCCTCTTGTCTTGCAGGGCGATGAAAATATTAGCCACTTTACCGCCGGCAGCAGCGCCAGTCCCAGAATAGGCATTACTAGAGCCGATTGTTGTGGTGAAAGCCTTAATAGTGTCGGGGTACTGGTACAGCACCTCCTCCACCTGGCGAGTGACAATATCAGTCTCTTCTTTCAGGCTGCCTTCTGGTAGCTCAATATCAATAATGATTTCTTCTGCGTCACCGGCTTCAAAGAAGGTTGCCGGCACAACTCCTAGCGGAATCATCATGATGGCCACTGCTAGTCCGAGGTAGAGACTGCGTAAAAAGTACTTTTGTTTCCGCGGACTCTCTACTAAAGTGCGTAGTTGTTTTTGGTACCAAATCTCTAAATCTCTGGCGTAAGCTATTTGCTTTTCTTCTAAATGAGTGCGGTTTTTCCTCCTTAACAAGATAGTACTAATAAGAGGGACAAACCCTAGAGAGACCAATAGGGAAGCAAGTAGAACTGAAACTAGGGTAAATGGAATGCTGTAAATAAACTCACCAATAATACCGCCAACTACGAACAGGCCAGCAAACATTGCGACAGTGGTCAAAGTCCCTGAGGTGACCGGTGAGGCAAAGTCTTTGATAGTTAATTTGGCCGCCGCCACCTTATCAATGTTGGGGTCGTCTTTCATGCGACGATTCATTCCTTCCACGATCACGATTCCAGAGTCCACTAAGATACCGATGCCCAGAATTAAGGAGAAAAGACTGATGAAATTAAAGGTATTGCCCGATAGATAAAGTGCGATAAAGCTAATCATGAAAGTTAGTGGCACCGAAATACCGGCCACCAAACCTTCGCGCCAACCGATGGCGATCATCAAAACACCAATTACTAAAGTAACAGTAATGAGGCCTGAAGTAGAAAGATTTTTTAGGTCATTGGTAATAATCTCACCCATGTCGAATAGAGTAAAGCTGTCTACTCCTTCTAGGATTTGTCCAGGCCTCTGTAGATTAGTGATCTCTCGATTTACCGCCTTGGTTAATTTGGTGATATCAAAACCAGTCGTTTTGTAAATATTTATTGTTATGGCTGTTTCAGCCGGATTGGTTTCAAGACTGAGACGAGAGATGGTGGTGGCTGGAGCCAAGCCATCGTCTACTGTCGCAATATCACGGACGTAGATATTACTACCGCCACGGTTAGCAATCGGTAAATCAGCAATCTCTTCTGAACTTTTAATTTTGCCGTCAAAGCTAATATTGTAAGCGGTGTTGTTATTAACAATCTGACCAATCGGGAAAGTGTTGTTGGCACTTGCAAGAGCGTTAATAACTTCGTTGAGGGATAGTTGATAGCGAGTGAGGGTCTCGGGATTGATGACGATATTGACTGCTCGTGTTCGCACTCCACTGATCTCAACCTTAGCCACGCCAGTAACCGCTTCGAGCTCTTTTTCTAGTTGTTTAGCCAGAGTAGCAAATTCACTATCACTACGGTTACTTGCAAAAGCGATCTGCATCACGGGCTGGTCATTTAAATCCACCTCACTAACAACTGGAGAGGTGGCGTCCTTTGGTAGGCGTGGACTAATGCTATCCACACTGCTTTTAAGGTCGGTAATGGCTTTGCTTAAGTCAACATTGGCGTTGAACTCAATGATGACTGATGAGAAACCTTCTGCAGAAGTAGAGGTGATTTGCTTAACGTTCTTCAATGAACCACTCAGGCCACGTTCAATTTCGTTAGTCACTAAGGTTTCTACTTCGGGTGCAGCTGCCCCGGGTAGGGAAGTTGTCACTATTCCGTAAGGTATTTTTACCTCAGGTGAGGATTCTTTAGGAATTTGGGTGAGAGAAAACATCCCCAGCAGTGTGAGGCTGATAATGAGTAAAAAAGTAAAACGCGTGTTGCGCAGGAAGAAGTTCCACATAGAGTTTAATAAAAAGTTTTACCCCGAGTAATTATTTAATTGTGACAGTTTGTCCGACTTGCTTACCGCGAGCGTCGCTAATAATCCGTGTATCATTATCTAGTCCATTCGTTACGTGAACGAGACCATTACTGATGTCGCCAATGGTAATGGCGCGTTCTGTAATTTTTCCATTTTCTACCACTAAGACAAAAGCGGTCTCGCCCTTGAAGCGAATCGTGTTGAGGGGTAAATAAACCTCGTCCTCTAGGCCGGTATCGGCTTCAGGTTTTAGAGTGATACGTACCGTGTCGCCAGCAGTGAGGCTGCTAGCGTCGATAGCGATGCGAGCCTCACGCTTACCGGTATGTGGGCTAATGGTGGGGGACAAGTTGGTAACTGTGCCAGACAGATTATTATTAATTGTAACTTCGGTACCTACTTTTAACAGACCAGCTTCGCTGTCACTGACGAATGTGACAATCTCGTAACCGTTAGCGTTAGTAATTACCGCCACCGCCTGATTCATGTTGACGAAGTCTCCTGTTTTGATATTTAGAGCAGAAACAGTGCCACTGATCGGTGAGCGAATGATAGTCTTGGCTAAACTACTTTCCGCTGCCCGCAAAGCTCCAAGTGCCTGCTTTTCTTGTGCTGAAGATAGGGAAGGTTGCTGGTTAGAGCCAGTCAACTCGGCCCTCTCTACACCGCTGGTGGCTTGTTTGATACTGTCGAGGGTGTTTTCGAAAGAGTTGTTGAGATTGACCAGGTTAGCGCGAGTACTGTTAAGACTGCTGCGTAAAGTTAAGACTTGTTCTTCGGACATTGGCTGGCGATCAGGTAGAGTACCAAAGGTGTTAATTAGAGTATCAATAAAATCAATCAAATAGCGAGTATCACTCTGGGCGTCAATTAAGTAAGCCACCACATTATCTGGGGTGGTGTGGTTATTACGTTCTTGCCATCGGGTGATGATGCTCTGCAGTTTGATACGGCCAGCAATAATGTTCTGTGTCTGACTGAATCCCTCAAACCGAACAGAAGGATTTTTACTGGTCGGGTTAGCGAATAGTGGGTCAATCTGACTAAAGATAATTCCTGAATAAGTGCCGTAGGCGTTGCGATAGGTGGTAACAGCATTGCTCTTTGCGGCACTTAGATTAGTACCAGCATCAGTGATGCTAATTTGGCTTTGGTTGGTAGACACCAAGGCAGCTTCGTACGCTCCTTGAGCAGAGAGAAGAGAAGCACGTTCGGCAGAGTTCTCAATTGTGGCAATAACTTGGCCTGCCTGTACTTGATAACCCAACTCGGTGTTGACGCTGGTTAATCGCCCCGAACGCTCGGTAACGAGCTCAGCTTCAGTTTTAGCGGTCACGGTACCAGTAATAGTTGTGCTCTGAGTAGCGAGTAATTCTCTTGGGGTGGTGAGGTCAACGGCGACGGGCCTGACTGCCGGTTCGTTTGTGGTGACTGTTTTCACTATCAATGAGTAGCCGATGTACGCTAGTAGCGACAACAGTAGAATGCCGATAGCCCAGACGGGTTTTTTGCCGTACCAAGCGTAGAGTTTATTAAGAATTTTCATATATTGACTGTAAGATTAACTGCGTTAACGTAGCACATTTTTGATGGAAAGTAAAGGGAAAAGATCTTTACCACATTGAATTCACCTTAAGAAAATGTCTGCGGACAAATGAGTTAATAGAAAAATAATTGACCTCTTTTGAAAAGGTGACTTGAGATATCTGGCGACCTCATAAAGAAAAAGCGTTAAGCGGATATATTAAACATGTACACTAGAGCAAAATAAAACTTATCCCCGTTTGACCGATGGTAATCGCTTTCGTATAATCGGGTAACAACAATAAGTTTGACAAATTATGAATGATACACAATCCTATCTGACCGCGGAAAAGTTTGCTGAGTTTAAGGTAGAGCTAGAACAGCTAAAAACTGTTCGACGCAAGGAGGTGGCTGAGAGCTTAGAGTACGCTCGCTCTCTGGGCGACTTATCGGAAAACGCTGAGTACCAAGAAGCTCGCGATATGCAGGCTGCTGTTGAAGAGCGCATCGCTTACTTAGAAAAAGTGATCAAAGAGGCTAAGATTATGAGCGACAGCAAGAAGGGAGATGTCGTTTCTCTCGGCTCAGTGGTGACCATCCAAAAAGATAACCAGAAGGACAGCCATGTTTACACTGTGGTTGGTTCAGAAGAGGCCAATATTCACGAGCGCAAACTTTCTTACTTGTCACCACTTGGTGAGGCTCTGATGGGGAAGGTGAAAGGGGACACATTTACTTTTGAAACCCCGAACGGTAAGCAAGCTTACAAAGTTTTGAAGGTGGAATAGGTCTGGTTGATGCGAAGAGGTAAAAAGCGGGGGCGGCCACAAGTGGCCGCCCCCGCTTTTTACCTCCCGCCATCCTAAGCCCCGTATTGCCAGAAATGATTCGTCGTTTATACTAAGAGCATTATGTCTACCTTAGAAGAGCTAAAAAATGAGCACCGCGCCAAGCGAGAACGTTTACAAGCCGCGGGTATGGATCCATACGCGGCTACCACCAATCGTGATACTACTATCGCTGATTTATTAACTAATTTTGCTACTCTGGAGGCTGAGGCCACTAGTTTGACTATCGCTGGACGAGTAATGTCCATTCGTCGCCACGGCGCTTTGGCTTTTGCAGATTTGTTCGACGGGACGGAAAAAGTCCAGGCAATGTTGACGGTGGAGCATCTCGGTGTCGAGTCGTTTAATCTTTTTACTGACAATATCGACCCCGGCGATTTTATTGAAGTCACCGGCACCGCTTTTACCACTAAGCGGGAAACCAAAGCGGTGCAGGCAACCGCTTGGCAAGTCCTCACTAAAACCTTGCAGCAAATTCCTACTGAGCATTTTGGTATTAAAGATGAGGATGAGCGTTACCGGAAGCGTTACTTAGACTTACTCCTCAATGACGAGCTCCGAGAATTGTTTTATAAAAAAGAAAAATTCTGGCAGGTCACTCGAGCTTTCTTGGTAGAGCACGGCTTTTTGGAGGTGGAGACGCCAACCATTGAGGTCACGACCGGTGGTGCTGAGGCCCGTCCTTTTGCTACTCATCATAATGATTATGATCTACCGGTATACATGCGCATCAGTATCGGCGAGTTGTGGCAGAAGCGCTTGATGGCAGCAGGTTATCCTAAGACTTTTGAAATTGGTAAAGCTTACCGCAACGAAGGCACTAGCCCTGAGCACCTGCAAGAGTTCACCAATATGGAATTCTACTGGGCGTACGCCGATTATCGTGATGGTATGAAACTGATTCAGGCCATGTATCGTCGCATTGCAAAGGAGGTCTTTGGTACTACTAAGTTTTCGATTCGCGGGCTTGATTTTGACTTAGCCGACGAGTGGTATGAGATTGATTACGTGGACGAGGTAGAGAAGCAGACGGGTATTAACGTCCTGACCGCGAGCGAAGATGAGATGCGAGCCAAACTAGAGGAATTAGGGGTGAAGTATGATGGTGATAATCGTGAGCGTTTGATGGATACTTTATGGAAGTATTGTCGGAAGAGTATTGCTGGCCCAGCTTTTCTCATTAATCATCCTCTGATTGTCTCACCATTGGCTAAGAAAATTCCTGGCACGGAAAAGGCGGAGATGTTTCAACCGATTATCGCTGGTAGCGAGGTGGGACGAGGCTACAGTGAGTTGAACGACCCTGACGACCAACGAGAACGCTTCAAAATACAGCAGCAGTTGCTGGAAGCTGGAGACGAGGAGGCGATGATGCCCGACTGGGAGTTTGTGGAGATGTTGGAATACGGTATGCCACCAACTTGCGGTTTTGGCTTTGGTGAACGTTTGTTTGCTTTTTTAGCTGGCCTACCTCTCCGTGAGACCCAGCTCTTTCCGTTGATGAAGCCGCGGGTGGAGAAAGGCAAGGATGAGAATATTGAGTCAATAGAATAGATTATCGAAAGAGAATAGTAAAAGGAGACCTCGACTCTTTAGCTGACGCAGTCATCGTTGGGTCAAGAGGAAAAACCCCGCGCAAATTAATGCGCGGGGTTTTTCTTTTTTAAGTAGAGCGATAAACTCTATCGCCAGTTTTGGTAAGTAGTCATTAACCAGACCATTGGTCTATTAATTAACCCCAAACCTTGTGCATAAACATCCAATTGTGGGATGAAGTGGTATATAATGTGTTGAAGGTGGGAGAAAGTGGTATACTAATTGAACTTAGTATCGTGTTTTTATGTTGATTGGCGAATATTTACATACCCTAGATCCAAAAAAGCGACTCTCGTTACCGAGTAAGTGGCGGAAGGAGTTGGGTAAGTCGCTAATTATTACTAGAGGCCTAGACCACTGTTTGTTTGTTTACACCAAGAAGGAGTGGGGACACATTACCGAAAAAATGTCCGAACTTCCTTGGGGACAAGCTGATACAAGGGGTTTTAATCGCTTCTTCTTGTCGGGAGCGGTGGAGGTGGAGATAGACTCAGTAGGGAGAATTCTCGTTCCTGATTATCTAAAAGAATTTGCTGGACTAGATACTAAAGTGGTCCTGGCCGGTATTCATGACCGGGTAGAAATTTGGGATGAAACCAAGTGGACCAGCTACAAGCAACAAATTGAAAGTCAGGCCGATGCCTTGGCAGAGAAGTTGGGAGACCTCGGTATTCTATAAGGTGCGCACTTAAGTAAAAGTTACCTATGAATTCAGCACATCAAACTGTCTTATTGGAGGAGGCGGTCGCAGCTTTGGCTTTGCGACCAGATAGTGTGGTGGTAGATGCCACTTTGGGTGCTGGTGGACATAGTCGCTTGATTGCCGATACTTTAGGAAAGTCTGGTCGACTAATCGCATTTGACGCAGACCCCAGAGCACTCCAACTGGCTGAGGAAAAGTTGGCGGAAGTAAAGCCGGCGGTGAAGTTAGTTAAGACGAACTTCAGCCAGCTCTCTCAGATATTAGAAAGTTTGCAGATTAAGCAGGTTGACGGCATCTTAGCAGATTTGGGCTGGCGGACAGATCAGTTCCTAGAGTTGGGGAGAGGTTTCTCTTTCCAGGACGAGGCCGATCTCTTGATGACCTATGGCGACCCGGATGACTATCTTTTTACCGCTAAAGAAATAGTCAACACCTGGGACGAAGAGAACTTAGCTGACATTATCTTTGCTTACGGTGAAGAGAAGGCAGCGCGCCGGATTGCCAAAGCGATCGTGCGTGAGCGAATGGTGCGACCGTTTACCTCTGCCAAAGAATTAGCTACTTGCATTGCACAAGTAGTCAATCCGCAAAATCGTCATCAGAGAATTCACCCAGCTACCAAAACTTTCCAGGCTTTGCGTATCACTGTTAATGACGAGCTGCAAGTTTTAGCACAGTTTATTGATCAGGCTGTTGCCGCTTTAAAACCTGGTGGTCGGTTAGTCATCATCACCTTCCATAGTTTGGAAGACCGTATCGTCAAGCATCGCTTTCGCGAATTGGTCAACCTTAATCTTGGCACTGTTTTGAGGAAAAAACCCTTAGTTCCTTCACCAGCAGAAATTGCTCATAATCCCCGCGCCCGCAGCGCTAAAATGCGTACTTTTCAAAAATTACTAACTTAAATTATTAATCGCTATGAATGCCATCACTCATACTGTCGCTAAAACCAATCCTGCCGCCATCGTGTATCTTCTCATCGGCGCTATCTTTGCTTTGGGTCTTTTGTATATGTACCTGGTAGGTACCACAGTGATGCATGTGTCCGAGCGACAAAGCTTACAGCAAGATATGGATAAACTAGAATCTGAGATCGCTGGTCTAGAAAACGCCTATCTTGAAGCCCAGCATCTGGTAAGTGAACAGATGGTGGAAGTAGCGGCTTATCAAGCAGAGGAAACTGCTCATAAAATTTACGTCAAGCGCCAAGCGCCAACCTTGGTACTGTCTGGCAATAGTTTATAATGCTTCTGGTATGCAAAAAGGTGCCATTACTCGTATCAGACTGCTAACAGGGGCTGTGCTCTTGCTAAGTATTTTATTACTAGTGCATTTATATTATATTCAAATTGTTCAACATGCAGAGTTTGCCGAGATAACAGAGGGTCAATACATTAAAAAAAGTAACGACCTGTATGCGAGAGGGAATATTTTTATGCAAGCCAAAAATGGCGAATTGGTCTCGGCGGCCACAGTAAATTACGGTTACTTGTTGGCTATTAACCCCCGGATGATGACCGATGCAGACGCTGCTTGGGCAGTAGTGTCAGAAGCAGTTTTGCCTAAGCTTGATGAAATCACCTTTAAAAATATAGCGTCGCAAAAAGAGCGGGCTTATGTCGTGTTAGAAGAGCGTTTATCAGAAGCGGTTGCTGACAAAATTGATTCAGCAAAAGTTGATGGTGTAATTATTTCGAAAAATCAGTGGCGTTATTATCCAGGCGAAAGTGTGGGGGCGAAAGTAATCGGTTTTGTAGGGCACACTAGTAATCCAGAAGACGGGTTAAAAGGAAAGTACGGTCTTGAACGTTATTACGATAGTGTGCTGAGTCGGGAAAAGAGCGGCCCCAGTGTCAATTTATTTGCGGAGATTTTTAATAATTTTGGAGTCACTAATGCTGGAGCTGAAGAAGAAAAGCGTGGCAGTGTGGTCACCACTATTGAGCCCACGGTGCAAAGAATGTTAGATCGGGTCCTGTTAGAAACTAATGAGTATTACCAGAGCAAATCCACGGGCGGGATTATTATGGATCCAAAAACAGGAGAGATTGTGGCGCTTGATGCGGTGCCAACCTACAATAATAACGACCGCAGCCAAGCTAGTATTGAGGCCTTTCAAAATCCGTTAGTAGAAAACGTCTATGAGATGGGCTCCACCATTAAGGCGTTGACGATGGCGGCGGGATTAGATAGTGGAGTGGTGACACCAACCTCTACTTACTATGATGCTGGTACTCTGACTCTCAATACTTTTACCATTGGTAATTATGACGGCCGTGGCCGCGGCACAGTGGATATGCAGGAAGTACTTAACCAGTCTCTGAATACTGGAGTCGCTCATATTACTAAGCTAATGGGACATGAGCGTTTTCGTGATTACTTTACTCGGATGAAAATTGGTAGCGAAACAGGTATTGATTTACCAAGTGAAGCCAGGGGATTGGTGAGTAACTTGGAGTCGCCGCGGGAAGTGGAATATGCCACCGCCTCTTTCGGTCAAGGGATTGCTACTACGCCGATTGCCACCACCAGAGCATTAGCCGCTCTAGGGAATGGTGGCTACTTGGTGACACCGCACTTAGTCTCACGGATCGAGTATGAAGATGGTACAAGCAAAGACATTTTGTACCCGCAAGGACAACAGGTCTTTAGTAATGAAACCAGTGAGACCATTTCACGGATGCTGGTGACGGTAGTGGATAAAGCCTTACGAGGTGGAAGTGTGGCTTTGCCTAATCACACTATCGCTGCTAAAACTGGTACTGCGCAGATTGCTAAACCAGGTGGTGGGTATTATGACGATCGTTACTTCCATTCTTTTTTCGGCTATTTTCCCGCTTACGACCCCAAATACATTATTTTCTTGTATACTGTAGAGCCGAAGGGGGTACAATACGCTTCCGAGACTTTGACCGAGCCTTTCATGGACTTAACTAAATTTTTGATCAATTATTACTCTATTCCTCCTGACCGTTAATATCTTGCCTAGTTATGAAAAAACTCTTTAAGCACTTGGTTGTTAGCATTCTCACCTTGGAATCGAGGATTCTTTTGCGACGCACCAAGCCGTTCATTGTGGCGGTTACCGGGAGTGTAGGTAAAACTTCCACCAAAGATGCAATCTATGCTGCAATTTCTAAACATAAACAAACTCGGAAAAGTTTGAAAAGTTATAATTCAGAAATCGGCATTCCTCTATCTGTTTTGGGACTAAATAATGCCTGGGATAATCCATTTTTGTGGCTAAAGAATATTGTGGAGGGCATGGTGATTGCTCTTTTTAGTAGGGATTATCCCGACGTACTAATTTTGGAGGCAGGTGTTGATCGTCCAGGTGACATGAAAAGTTTAGCCAAGTGGCTGCGCCCAGACGTGGTGGTGATGACGCGTCTGCCCAATATCCCAGTGCATGTGGAGTATTTTGCTTCGCCTGAAGCGGTGATTGCTGAAAAAATGGAGTTGGTAAAAGCCTTGCGACCAGATGGAGCTTTTATTTACAATCATGATGATACTAACTTACAGAAACAGTTAGCCAATGTCCGCCAGCGCCAGGTAGGCTTTAGTCGGATAGTGCCGACCGATTTTACCGCTCGCGCCGACCAAGTGGTATACGACAATAATCAACCTGTGGGGATGGAGTTTGCTATTGAGCACGGTGAAGATAAAGAGTCTTTTCTGGTGAAGGGTGTCTTGGGAGTGCCGGTCACTTACGCGGTAGCAGCCGCCAGTGCCGTAGCGGCCGAGTTGGGTATTTCACTCAAGACCGTGGCAGTCGCGATGGACGATCTAGAGTTACCTTCGGGCAGAATGCGGCTGTTGCCAGGAATTAAAAACACTACCATTATTGACGACACCTATAACTCCTCACCAATCGCTTTGGAGTTAGCACTAATTGCTTTGAAAAACCTGGAAGTCTCAGGACGTAAAATTGCGGTCATTGGTGATATGTTAGAGCTAGGACAGTATTCTTCAGAAGAACATGAGAAAGTTGGGGTGCTGGTACCAGAGTGTTGTGAGGTGTTGGTCACCGTGGGAGTGCGGGCACGTAAGATTGCCGAAAAGGCCTTAGAAAACGGTATGAATGAACAATTCATTTTTCAATATGATGAAGCTGAGCGTGCGGGCAAGGAGTTGCAGAATTATTTGCTGCCAAAAGATGTGGTGCTGATAAAGGCGTCTCAGGGTATTCGTGCCGAAACGATTGTGGAAGAAATTATGGCAGAGCCAGAGCGAGCGAGCGAGTTATTGGTGCGCCAATCACGAGCCTGGGAAAAACGCTAGGATTATGTCGAAGCCCACTTCCGCCAAGTCTCAAATGTTAAAGAATATTTCTCAAAAATTGGGCGTCCAGAAATCATTACTGCTGGTGAGTTTTTTGGTGATATTGATTCTGGGGGTTGAGGCTCTCACTGGAGTGGATGTCTCTGATGGACGATGGCAAGTTTTGGAAGAAGTGTGGCAGGAGAATCAGTTAGCTAGTGTAGATCGGAATATAAAAGAGAATTCTGCCAATAGTGAGGCTGATCAAGAAGTGGCTAATGGCAGTCGCCATATCGACGAGGATAACACTGCGTCTATTGAGTCTTTGGATACTGAAAGCGAGATCGGGATTAAGACAGTTCTAGACCGAGATGGAAATTGGGTACCGGCAGCGGTGTTAGCGGAAGATGATTCTGCAAGCGGCGCTCTTGGGGAAGCTTATTTAGTAACCAGAGTGGTTGATGGCGATACTTTCAAAGTACGTATTGATGAGATGGAAGAGACGGTGCGCGTCATCGGCATTGATACACCAGAGACTGTGCACCCTAGTAAGCCAGTAGAGTGCTTTGGTGTGGAAGCGAGCAATTTTGCTAAGCAGTTATTAATGGGTCAAAAAGTTTTCTTAGAGGTCGACGATTCTCAAGATCAAAGCGATCGTTACGGCCGATGGTTGCGTTCAGTGATTTTACCTAATGGAGAAGACTATGGGGCTATGATGCTGAAAGGAGGCTACGCTTATGAGTACACTTACCGCACTCCTTATGCGCAACAGGCTTGGTATAAACAATTAGAAGCTACCGCCCAAGCGACAGGCGCGGGGCTGTGGGCCAGCGACGTCTGTAAATAGAGACTGACATATGCGGCAGTCTTGAGAGCGTTCTGATACTATTGATTTTTATTGAAAAAATGATATAATACTGGTAGATAGTTTGGAGCAGATTAGGAGGAAAAGATGCTTGTTTCAATGCTGCGGGTTCGTCCGCAGGGCCTGGTCGGTCGAATAGCCGACCTGCTTATGTGGCCGGTGATGAAGGGAGTCATGGTGCTGCGAGGTTTGCTGACCCTCAACTGGAATTTCCTGAATGAAAGTCCTCAACGGACTCATTTGTGGAATAATCACCACCTCCAGCCCAGTGAGACTGAGTACCTCAGTCAAGGAATGATGGTGCGATTGTCTGGTGATACTCACGCCATCAGTCATTATCGACTTTCGGGCCTCAGACGACACCTCACCTTTACGCGAGGCGGCTGGCAGCGGTATGTGGTTATTGCTCCCGCCAACGGTGGAGTGACCTACTGGCACATTGGCTGGCGTACAGGAGCTGTCCACGGGGTGTCTCGTCTGCGGGTTTCGGGACCAGTTCGGGTACTGCTCGGACCTGATGATGTCGATTTTTTCGGTATGACCTCTGACAGCTGTTTTCAGATAGAGGTTATGAAGATCGGCACCGGTCGCCTTGGTGACGGCAATAAGGAGTTCCAAAAACTCCCGCTGTTGTAAACCCTCTTTCAACAAAATCCATCCCCGCAGTTTAGCTAAACTGCGGGGTTTTTTATCTTCCTTTTTTGTGCATATCACAGCAGGCATTAAAAAGTATCGAAGTTTGTCTGGCAGTGGAGGACTAGTTTTGTAAAGTGGTGGTGAAAAATGAGTAAGCAGTAAATATGTTATAATGGTGTAGTTATTCATCCTAATTAAATTTGTAAAAATATGTTAGAAATTGGACAAAAAGCGCCAGGTTTTTCTTTGACTTGTCAGACACCGAAGTTGCGCACCCTAGAGGAATTTGCCGGACAGTGGTTGGTAATTTACTTCTACCCAAAAGACGATACTCCAGGTTGTACAGTAGAAGCGCAAGAAATTACCAAGTATTACGATGAATTTAAAAATAATAATATCGCGGTAGTGGGAGTGAGTCGTGACTCAGTGGAGTCGCACCAGGCCTTTGCCGCCAAGTTTGGTATTCCATTCATTCTACTTTCAGATCCAGAGCTGGAAATGATTACTGCCTATGGAGCGGTACACAAGGATGCGGAGCATAATTCTAAAACCGACCGTATCTCTTACATTATTAATCCGGATGGTGTAGTGGCGGCAGTTTTCCCAGATGTCGACCCAGCTACCCACGCCAAACAACTGCTCGAGGCAGTAGCTAAGGCTAAAGCTGAGTTTGAAGCAAAGGAATAGTTGAAGCTTAGCGCTGTGGAATTAAATAATGAAATAAAGCGGGCGACGTCAAAGACGTCGCCCACTTTATTTCATTCTCTAGCCAGGGTAACCCCGAACTCTTGCACAGAGTTACTTTGTGCAAGAGTTAAGACCGACAGCTCGTCTTGCGACGCACGGCTATATTCGTTACAGTAGATAGAATATGAACGACAGTATGAAGGTGCTGAAGGAGGGAGGAATAGCGGTAGTGCGTACCGACACGGTTTACGGCTTGTTGGGGCGGGCCGATTTACAAAAGACGGTGGAGCGGATTTTTACCGTCAAGGGTCGCGATCGTAGCAAGCCCCTGATTGTCTTACTTGCTGACGCCAGTCAGGCTTTTGATGGTCAAGAGTTGGTGGAGACCTATTCCGCCGCCGCCAAGACACCTACAACCGTGGTAGTATTTTCTCCGCACGCTCCCGCCTGGTTGCAGCACCACGATGGCACTGTTGCCTACCGAGTGCCGCAAAATCGAGAACTTCAAGCCTTGCTTCGCTACACGGGTCCCTTAGTAGCGCCGAGTGCTAATCTGCAGGGCAAGTCACCAGCCCGTACCATCGCGGAGGCTAAGACATATTTTGGTGATCAGGTAGATGTGTATTGGGACGCTGGCACGGTGCCAGCTAGTGTCGCCCCGTCGTCCTTAGTCCAGGTCAGTGCTGCTGGTAAGATTCACAAGTTGCGTTAAAACTTTTTGGTGTTTCGCTGAAAAGGGATTCTTTTGTAGAGGTTAATTCTTTGCAGCGCCTGTCTCTAAGTAGGTTTTAATATTATTAACATGTTCGACAAGTTTAATTCCAGCGGCTTGATGTAAATAAGCTAGGCGCCCGATTGTCATGGTGAATTCGCCGCGTGTCAGGAGCGTCTCTTCTTTATTGGTAATATATTGTGCCAATTCTGAAAGATAAAGGATTCCTCCAGGGCGTTCAGTTTTAAATTCGCCTCTGTCTGAAAGAACTACCACATTATAAAAAACCTTATCTAAAAAGGGTAGCTGCTCTTTAAGAGTTTTGATATGGGAATAGTTTTGTCGCCAGGGATTTAGTACAGCCTGTTTGGTAGCTCGCTTGCCAGGACCCTTTGAGAGAGATAGTGTCCAGCAACGACTTATTCGGTCACCAAATAACCAACCTCCCCAGTCCTTTGATTCGATAACAAACACACCGCTCCGAGACACCACCACGTGATCAATTTCACTCGAACCATTGTGTGAGGAGGGGAGAATGAGGTTGTTGAAGAGGTAAAAATCCTGTGCGTTTAGCTTGTCTCGCAAATGTTTGGCTACCATCTCCTCAAAAGGATTGCAGTCAGCAGAGTAAAAGAAGCGTTGCTGAACCGGGGGCAATTTGATCTTAGACCAGTTTGGCTGCAGTGAATACTGTTGGCGCTTCATAAGTTACGACTTTACCCAGTATAGCGAAGAATATATTTTCGTTAAGTTTGGTTTGGGATAAGTCAATTTCTGACGAAGGATAATTTTGTCGCCGTATAGGTATGAAGAATTAACTTCGTAGCTTTGGGAGTTGGTCAAATTACCAACCTCCACCGCCACCACCTCCACCACCGCCACCAGAAGACCCTCCGCCTCCAGAGCCGCCGCTGGAGCTATTTGTGGTAGAGAAACTGCTAAGAGCAGTGGTGAAGCTGGTCGGATTAAAATTAGCTAAGCCATTCGCACCCACAAACCAGGCTGGCGACACCTCCGCTCTTTCATAGTATTGTGCCAATTCTTTACTCCACTCTTTTTCCATTCCAAACAGCACTGCATAAGGTAGATTTTGTTCGTAGAGTTTGAGCATTTGCTTGGGATCATTAGTATCAATCTGAACTTTTTCTGCACCACCGGGGCTCTGTAGCATTCTTAGCCGTTCCGCTTCAGCTACTTTAATATATTGCCTCAAGCCTTGTCGGTGGCGAGCGAGCGCGAGCCCTTCATCAGTAAGAATCCAAAAAGTACCACTAATAGCAAGCGTGATGAGGCTAAGAATAAGTAGAATCGGACTTAAAGTGACGACCGCAAAAATAAAAATAATTTTGGCTCGGCGACGATAGGATTTTTGGTGGTTTGCAGATAAAGCCCTAAGTTGGTAAGAGTGACGAATTAGTTGTTCCACTTTTTGGGGATTGTCAGAGAGACGGCTGGAGATCTTAAAATTTGTCCGCAGTTGATTCATGGCAAAGCTGCTACCGACGACAGGCGATTCGTCTTCATACAGGTCAGTAATAATTTCTCGCTCTTCTGGCTTGAGAGGGCTCAGGTCTTGCAAAATTTCAATTTCAAATTGTGCTGTTTGCCACCAGTGGTTGGCCGCTTTGGTTTCGTTAATCCGCAAAAAACCTCGCACAGCAAGATCAAGCAGCTGCGCTGGAAAAACCGAAGTGACAGCAGGCAGGATGCCTGCCGTCACTGATACGCTCGTGTTTTGTGGTGGAAAAAACTCAGTCACGACAGGAAATAGTTCTCGCACGCGATTGACAGTGCCATAACGTCTAATCATAATCCAGATTAGTAGAATGATAGAAATTGGCAATAGGAATCCTTGTAAAATAAGCCAGGCGGTGAATAATTTTTTTCCTAAGCTGGTCTGATAGGGGGTAAAGGTGTGTGCGGTAAAGCCAATCGCCAAAGTAAGATTCTCTCCCGGTTGGAGATGTTTGGCTGTGGCAATGAAATGATTATCTCTACGGATTAATTCGCAGGTTTGATTGCTACCTAGTATTCCTAAGTAGCAGCTTGTTTCTCCAGTGAGGGCGGTAGTCAACTGATCCTCAAGTGAGAGTGTCACGCGCAGGTTCTCAATCGGTACTCGCCAATCTGTTCCCACTGTGTCCCAGTAAAATTCATCAGCGTTAGTGTCTGCAAAGTAATGCGTCACATCTTGTTGCTCATAGGTGATGACATAGGTCTGCTCGCCATGGACGTAGGTATCAGCGTCCCCAACCCGGAGCCGGAGAAAGGAGTTATTGTTTTCTGAGTGGTAGGGAAGCGAAGCGCCGTCTGCATCGGTGATACTAATAATCTCTAAGTTCGTGGAATGCTTTTGGTATTGGCGTGGTAGCCATCGTTCCAGGCCGTGATTCTGGTCAGTCTCGGGGAAGGTGGCGGTAATGGTCTCTGTGGTTTTGAGAACTGAATGATCGTCAGCATTTTTACTAAGAACAAAGTCAATTCGGTAGTCGTTAATCACGAAGTTGTCGACTGAGGCCAAAGCCTGGTTACTGCCAAGCGAGAAGAAGCTTAGAGAACAGAGCAGACCTAGTAGTGTGAGCTTGGTAAAGTTAAATAGTTTGATTAAGGAAAGTTTTTGTGGTGATATTTTGATCTTACTCATTACTATTAGTTTAGCGGATTAAACTTAAAAGATAAAATAAGAATTCGGGCTAACATCTCTAATTAATTAATTAATTAAGATATCGTCTATTAAGTAGTATCTCCTCCCAGCATCGTAACCGGGTCGCTAAATTATTAATGTAGGCGGGTACAATTTTCTTAAAGACATTTGAGTCATGTTTTGTCTTTTATAAGTAACAATGTCCTTTATAAAAGACATTACGACTAACTAGGATTATGCTTATATATTAATGTTAAATAGTTTACGAGTATGATTGATTGTGTGAGTGATCTAAGAGATAGGATACTGGTTCACAACAAAATTAATCTGGCCCATATTCAAGCTTTACAATATACAGCACCACAATTGTCATCGTGGCTAAAAAGTTCTATAATTTATTCAATTACCAGTTTAACTCGCCGCTGGCATGGTGGCGACTAACAAAAAAATATGTCAGAAGATAACGTTGATCAGGTTGGACGTGAGGCAGTTGAGACCAATGTCGAGACGGTGGCTGTTAAGCAAAATGAAACAACTGCAGATTCCGGTAGTACCCAACACGAAGAAGAAGATGTCCTGAATGTGATGGGGATTTTGGCGTACTTAGGAATTCTAGTCCTAATTCCTTTATTGGTAGAAAAGGATGACGCTTTTGTGAGGTACCACACCAAGCAAGGTTTGGTCCTGGCGGCTGGTAGTTTAGCGTGGTTTGTAATCACGATGGTACCTATATTTGGTTGGATGCTATTTATCTTCACTCCTTTTGTGATGTTGGCGATTATCATAATGTCGATCATCGGAATTGTGCATGTGGTTAAAAAAGAAATGAAGCCGTTACCACTGATTGGGGGGTTGGCCAACAAGTTCAAAATTTAGTTTATCTTGTTAAGTTGAAAGTTTAAAAATTTAGCCCCCGCCAGTCTCTGACTGGCGGGGGCTTTGTTTCGTGAGGTGCTCAAATTCAATGCAGGCTGGTGTCATGTGGCCAGTCGGCAGAACTTTTCAAGAAAAGTGTTAAAGATTCTAGCTCAGAGGCAGTGATGTCAAGGTCAGCCAAGGTCACACCACCCTTTTTCAGAACAGTGTCAATTTTCTGTCTCTGCACTTGGGAGCGAGCACCAAATGAGTCGCGAATACCCCTGTCGCCCTCTTGCCAAATGAGTCGGTCACGAGGGGTCCATTCGGTAATGTTGTGGGGTAGGCGGTCGGCCAACTTGGCAATTTCCAATGCAAGCTCATCGCGCAACTGATAGAGTTGAGCCAGGGCCTCAAGAGCGGTGGCAAGCTGTTCGCGAATCTCAGGACTTTTTTCCGACGACATTGACTTCTCCTCAATTAGAAAACAAAAACTACTCGGAACCAATTGTATAAAGAAATCTGGTATTTGTCAATACTAATCTAGATACAGAATCAGCTCAGAAAATCTGCTGTTGCGCACAGGATAAGCTAGTGTCATTTGTAGAAAGTCGTTATTTTAGTTGCTGGATTGGCTGAGAGAGTTCAGATTCAGTTATTTATTTTTTCCTGTTAGTTAAGTTGGAAAGAAAAAAGCCGCGATCCACTAGGAGGGTCGCGGCTTTGCTTTGATGACGGCGTGAGAAAATTACCCATGCCACTTCTCGGTGTAGGGGCGTGGAGGATGTCCCGGCTCTCGAACCCCTACGAGGTAGTAGTGCTCAGAAATTGAACAGTCAATTTCTTCCAAGGTAAAACTGCCTTGGGCACATAGGTGGCTGAGGGAGGCATCTAGCTGGCTGATCATATTATTGAAGTCTTGGATCAGCTCAGTCTCCGCCTCAAGATCTCGAGCATTACCAGAGTTCTCGATAAGGCTGACCAGGTCCTGCCGAAGTGTCTCTCGGGCCGTCCGCATCTTTTCGAGCATGAACCGGGCTTGAAGCCGAGCAATCACCATCTCCTTAGACAGTGAGCTTGCCGACTTCTGAGCAGGCGTCCTAGTAGTTTGTTTGGATATTGGAAACTTGATAATCTCTCCCATCTTCTCCTCCCATTTTTGCTGTCAATTTGCGATGTCGCTTTCCAGTTCAAAATATAGCCACCAAAGTCGTCCCCGTCAACAGGCTGCGCTTAATTTTGTCTAGGGCTATTATTCGTAACATAACTTTGTGAAGTAGGGATGGTCATTCGCCACTGCCTGTCACGCGCCAGTGCGGGTAAAAACTCAGTTGATAAAAACTGAGACCGTGGTAACCTAAAAACATATAGTCCTTTTCACTGGGTTTATTGTTGCCGCTAGGGAGGCGTCTCGTTTTTGAGGCCCGCCACCAGCGCCTTTTTATTATTAGCATTATTATTGAATAAGAAATTACAAAACCAAGACTTATGAAAACTTTACTTACTAATACCTTTACTAGCGTCCGCCGCCGTGCTCGCGGATTGGCGAAGAAGCAAGGAGTCGCGTTGCTAGCGGTCCTGACCGTTTTTCAGATGACTGGAGTCTTCGCTGCCCCGTTAGCTTTTGCTACATCTCTGGGTGTTACCAACTCCATGACCGGAGTAACTATTGCTCCCGTTACTGTTAATAGTGCCGAGGTGAATGTACCGATTGTTTTCGATGTAAAGTTTACTGGAAACAACGAGATTGAGAATGAGATTGAAATTGTTGAGGGGACAGGTACTACTACAGCTACCACTACCACCCAAGAAGAACTTACTATCACTCTTACTTCTACCTCACCGACCGGACAATTTAGACTTGGTAATACCGGTAATGACTGGAAGGGGACAGGACATGCGTTCACTGGTATAGACACAAAAACTTATAAAAAATTCTCCTATCAAGATACCGCCACAGGCACCCCGACAATTACTGCGAGGGTAACAAGCGCCACGATTAGTGAATATAAGGCTACTGCAGCATTTACCATTACTGATCCTGTTAACTCAGGCGGAGGCGCTCCTGACACAGACGGTCCAGTAAGGAACGTTGAGGATGATTCAACATTTTCAACTATTCAGGAAGCAATCGATGCCGCCACAACAGGTGCGGATGAAACGATTGAAGTTTCAGCTGGTACGTACAATGAAGCGATTGACATCACTAAATCGCTCACTATCAAAGGCGTAGGTGACGTAGCGATTAATGGCCAGGTCAAGATTACAGCGGCAGGTGGTGATGTAACACTTTCGAACTTACGGCTCACCACCAGCGGCAATGTTGTGGCTGTTAAGGTTCCGAGCGCTGTAGCCCTTAATTCACTCACTTTAGATGGCTTAACAATTAATTCCTACAAGTCTGTATATGCGGGAGACTCTGAGGGCGCGAAGACGATTGCGAACTTAACTATCAAAGATTCGAAAATTACTTCGAACTATCCTGTCTATATTGACCATGCAGTAACGAATCTGTCTATTACAGGAAACGAATTTACTACAGTCGGTGGATATACAAACGGTGGTAATCGCGGTGTCGTACTAGCCCATCAGCTTGCAAGTAGCAATGTCACTTTCAACGGCAATACTTTTGTAGCTGGTACTGAGTCAGACTTGGCAAGTATGAATTTCGTTAAGTATGAAGCCACTAACCAGACGCTATTGCAGTCTGTAATGAGCAACAACTTCTTTAAGCAGAATAACGGTACAGAAACAGTGAACATTAACACTGCTCTATCGGCAGACCACAAGGCAATCGTAGTAGCACCAACTCCAGATATTACTAATGCCAGCGCTTATTATATGGACAAAGGTAGCTATACAGCTATCGGCGTAGACTTTAAAACGGTGAACGTTACAACAGCAAAGACTATCGAACTGCGTGTCAATCGTGTTGGCGGGGGTACGTATTCAATCTTTGCAAAACCTAGTCTCGTGACTGCTATCAACAGCGCAGCCGACCCTACTTCAACTAGTGGACCGATTGTGATTGACGGCGAACGCACAAGCGGTAGTTGGACCTATCAAACAGGTACCTGGAGCGGACCGGCACTTCCAGAATCTGTTGATGTTATTATCACGCTTGCAAACGGTGATGTGATTACAGAAAACGACGCTACTATCGGTAGCCTGAACGGCGCTACGTGGGACGACGTCAAGCCTGAGGCTGTAAGCCCTGTTGTGACATCTGTGACTCCTACGCAGGGTAGCTTCATTAAAGGCAGTACTCAGCGAATTGATATCAGCGTTGCCAATGTTGACGCTATGCGCACAGGTAACCTACAGCTCAATAAAGTTGTAACAGAAGGCCAGAGACCATCGAACGCTGACCGTAAGGTTTATTCTCTACAAAAGGATAGCGCTGGCTGGTATGCGGTTGTCGACACGGGAGCTCTTACAGATGGACGATATCTATTTAAGGTAGAGGCGCACGGCTATGAGGGTGTTACTCATGGGTACTACGGCAACAACTCAGCTTGGCAGTATCCTAGCTACTACTTCATCGTAGATAACACCGCACCACAAATTACTCGCTGGGCACTTGATGGCAAGGATCATGCCAGTCCATATACGCTGACTGACGGACAAACCTTTAAGTCTAAGGACATCAACGTTCAGTTCCGTGACAATCACAAGCTTGCTAAGGTAGTTATCAATAGTCACGAGATTGTCGACGGATGGGCTGATCCAAAGTCGTTTGACGCGCAGTGGTTCGTGAATCGGTACGCCGAGGAAGGTGACAATACTGTTGTGCTGCACGACGAGGCTGGAAATATGATGACTTACAATTTTGTTGTCGATGCTGTTGCTCCGTCTGTAGATGCACTAAAGCTAAATGGCAATGATGTGGAAGTTACTAATCTAGCTCCAAAGAACTGCTCATTTGCTGAGACCCCAATCGTAGTCTCCACTAAGGTTAAGGTGGATGCTTTGGTTGCTGACACTAACTTGAGCTACCAGAACTTCATTGTTCGCTCAGTTAATAGTGGCGGCTGCACATACGTAAATCATAGTGGTGCCGGTATAGGCGGTGTTGCAGATGTAAGTAACCTTGCTGATGGGCTGTATCGAGTAGATGTCCGTACTGGCGATAAGGCTGGTAATACTACAACAAAGCATATTGATATTCTGGTAGACAATACTAACCCTGGCGTAACAGCGCAGCTTGATAGTACTAATAACCCTACGACTGTGTCAGGAACTATAACCGATACTGGTAGTGGCGCGGACTACGCACAGTACTCTGTCCGTGTGCTTACCGAGGGCGGTTGGAAAGAAATAATTGGTTTTACTAACAGTGCCGACCTGGAAGTTAATGAGGATGGTGAGTTTAGTGGTCCAGTTATTTTAAAGCGTACTTCTAAGCCAGAAGTAAGCTTGGGAATAGATAATTACTTTGATAGTGATTTGAATCTCATCGCTGGCGAATATGTGTTGCGGGTCCGTGGCTTCGATAAAGTTGGTAACGAAAAGAGTGGTATTGACTTACCGTTTACTCTTGGAGACGATCCTGCCGGAAATGAAGAAGGCACAGACACCTCAACCGACTCAGAGACAACTGCAGATGCGACCGCGAGCGGTAGTAGTATCAATGCTTTCGGCACAGCGCCCGCAGGAGCCACAGTAAAAGTTTCTCTCTGGAGGGACGGTGAAGATGAGACTACTGATGATACTAAAGTCGGAAATGATCATAATGTGACTGCTGATGAGGACGGCAACTGGGCAACTACCTTTACTGATCTGGCTCCTGGCACATACTATGTAATTGCCACTATTGTTGAGGATGACGCCGAAGGAGAGTCAGCCCACTCTGAAGATGTTGTAGTTGAGGCTGCCGCGATTCCACAAAGTACGGGAGGGGGTGGGGGTTATACTGTCGGCAGCTTGAGTGATCCTGTCGATCGTGGACAAGGTGGAGCATTCCCAACAACGGATGGAGACGGAGAAGTGGCTGGTGCTTCTGACTCTCGTGACGAAGATGGTAACAGCTTGCCGACTGCTAGTGGTGATTTTGCTCTCTTGGCAAGTCAGTATCCACAAACAGACCCAGCTTTCTGGGGTGGACTAGCCCAGGCTGATGTTGTTGGCAGTGCAGATATGCAAATTAACACCGAGAATCCTCTTTATGACAGCAATGGTAATGAGGGAGAAAACCCACTTTTTGAAGGATCGGCTTTGGAGGAAAGTGGAGGAACTGGTCAGGCGGGCGATAATACTAGCGACAAAGCCGCTGAAGACGGCACTGCTAAGAAATCATCGTGGTGGCCTTGGGCACTTTTGATTGCTGTGATTGCTGTGGGAGGCTGGTTCTATCGTCGCCGACAACTAGGTACTGGCTACTAAGCCAAAAATACCTCCAACTTGAAGATATGAGTTGCAGGTTGGGGAGGAAAATAAACTACCCGGCCCCTCGTAAGAGGCGGCCGGGTAGTTTATTTTGAGTAAAGGGAAGGAGTTTAGGGTTGGAGGACTGCTCAGAATTATCTTGGTGGGGATAGTAGGCGGCAGCAAAGCTGCCGCCTACTATCCCCACCAGCTCTGGAATTATCAAAAAGTAGCCTATAATATAAAGACATGAAAAACTTTTGGTATCAAGTACGCTGTTATCTTTCTCCGTATAAAGACAATACCCAAGCACCGGGAGTTTTTACTGCTCTCAGTATCGCTAGTTTATTCCTTGTTATTCTTCTAGTTTTCTCAATATCATTACTGGGAACTGAATACCTTAAAAATAATAAAGGCTTTCTGGCGGAAGTTTTGCCAGCAGTTTTAGTTAGTTTGGCAAATGAGGACCGGGGTAGCTATCAGGTAAGCAGCCTAAAGACCAATCCCTTGCTTGAGAGAGCAGCGCAGATGAAAGCTAATGACATGGCGAGTAAGGGCTATTTTGCTCATACGAGTCCAGAAGGGGTGACACCATGGTATTGGTTTGAGGCAGTAGGGTATGATTACAAGCATGCTGGGGAGAACTTGGCGGTGAACTTTTCCGAATCAAAAGATGTTAATCAAGGGTGGATGAACTCACCCGGACACCGAGAGAATATTCTTAACCCCAATTATACCGAGGTGGGAATAGCTACTGCTATAGGCTACTACAAGGGCCAAGAAACTGTTTTTGTGGTACAGCTGTTTGGTACTCCGAGACAGCCTGCACCAGCTCCGACTGTCGCCACTAAAGCTTATGAGGATCCTAAGCCAGACGTATTGTCAGAGAAAGATCCGGCTATCATTGTGCCGGGAACTGTTGCTGGAGCAGAAACAAATACTGTAGTTAATAAATCACCCAACTCCCAAGCGAGACAAGTAGAAAATATTCCAACCGACCCGTTGCAAGCTGCTGAAATCACAGCTGTCGGAGGTGCTGTGTCTAAAAATAGTGAAGTGCAGGGAACGGTAGCCAATGTCGCTGACGAAACTAGTCAAGGTACGGAATTTGTTGATGACTCTTCATTTGCTGGTGGTGAGCAGGCGTTATCACCAGGAGGAGAGTTGTTGGTAGTGAGTCCAGGACAGCGCACAACTAGTTGGCAGCGCTGGTTCTTTGCCAATGAGACTTTGCCGTTACGTATCGCCTATTCAGTCATTACTGTTCTAATTTTTGCTGGATTATGTACAATGATTATTCGAGGTTTCTATAAGGACTTACCACTGAATATTCTGTTGGGGATTGGTCTGGTGCTATTGATGATTCTACTGATGTACTGGCTCCAGCTCGACGCAGATGCTACTTGCGGGAATTGGTTCTGTGGTCTTTTCCCGGAGTAGTTTGGTTATCTCCCTTCTGTTTTTTTTAAGATAATGAGGTAATTTTTAATGAATAAAAGGCCCCGTCCGGTTGTTTGTGGACGGGGCAATTTCATTTAGTCTTTTTGATCTCATCAAGGTGAGTTTCTAGCTCACTCTTAGTGACTCCAAAATAAGCGGGGGGCAAATTTGCTTTATCGATCAGGTCATAGAACTGTCGCAAGAGACCGACTCTCTCCATAATCCCCGCCGAGCCATGGCGATGATTTTTGAGGAAGTCTTGAAGGGTTTTATTGGCATCAGCACAAAACGCTTCTACCTCTGCCAGATCAGTGAGGCCCTCCAGTAAATCATTATCTGTTATCCCGTGCTCATCGGTCAGATCAATAAACCACTGAATCAAAGCTAGGGTCTCGTCTTCATTACGGCCGTCAGCAATTACTTGCAGTAGCCAGCGAGCCTCCCCGATTGCAGACATTTGACTAGCGTCTGTCATCTTAGCCTCCTGTCTTTTGTCTATTATTAATCATCTCATTGTGTCTACAAAAGTCAAGAGACTAGTTTAAATATTTTTGCGCAATCTGATTCTTTTGGTGATTAGTGAGCGTTTTTCATCAGCTTCGTTAGTGTTGGAGTAAGTAATTTCTTGCCCTTTCACTTTGGCAAACTTAGTTAAAGTTTCTGGCTCACTTTTTTTCTCATCGAAAATATCTATCACTTGATATCCCCGCACCAAAAGGGCATCGCCGATCAGGGAGCGGTGACAGCGCCAGGGAAGCACCTCAGCACACATAATTGCGACAGTATCTTTTTTTGTATACTCAATCAGCTGGGTTATCCCGGCTGTGAATTCTGAGGTTTGCATGTAGTCGGCATAACCGCGAAAGCTTTTATTGCGCCAAGCCCTGTTTGGTGAATCTTTATGAGTGGCACGCAGACCGCCGAGTATTTTCATATGAGTGTAACGGATATTCTGACGCGGCAGAGTTTGTACTAGGGAATGTTTGTTAAACTGTGGTGTATGCCGGGAGCGGGGTACAGAGCGTACGTCGATTAGGTGGGTGATACCATAGTGCCTGAGCGTAGTAACCAACTCCGCAAAGGTGCGAGTGGAGTGGCCAATAGTGTAAATGCGTTTCTTCATTCATTAAGCTTAACACTGATAGTAAAAGTGTAAATCGTTTCATTAAAAACTCTTTTCTAAAGCCGCCACTTTTTTAGGATAGTGTTATACTAAAAATAGCAAGATGGGTTCGTTTTAAGTGATTGTGTATTCACAAAGAGATCACCCACCTTACTAATTGACTCTAGTGAGCCAAATATTATTGGTAACTAAATAAGTAAGATATGTCTATTTACGATATTAAGATCAAACGAAAAGAAAGTGTGGCCAATGGAACTATGGCCTACTATTTCGACAAGCCGGACAGCTTTGAGTTTCGAGCGGGACAGTTTGCTGATTATACTTTTACAAACCCTCCAGAGACTGACGCTGAAGGTAATACTCGGGGGTTTTCTTTTATTACCGCCCCCTATGAGGATGAGCTGGGCTTCGCCACTCGTCTTCGTGATACAGCTTTTAAAAGAGTGTTAAAAAGTATGTTGCTAGGGGAAGAGGGACTAGAGGTAAAACTCGATGGACCGTACGGCGATTTTACTCTACATAAAACCTCTTCCACCCCAGCAGTGTTTATTATTGGTGGTATCGGTGTGACTCCAATTAGAAGTATCGTGAAGCAAGCTCTATATGATGGATCTGGTCATCAGATGACTCTTTTTCACGCCAACCGTACAAGCATGGATGCTCCTTTTGAAAGTGATTTTCAGGAATTGGCAACAAGACATGGTAATTTCCACTACGTATCAGTTTATGGAGAAGAAGAAAGTGACGGTGCCGAGCAAGGTCGGATGAATGCAGATATTCTGAAAAAATATGTTGGCAACGTTCAGGCGCCAATTTATTATCTCTCGGGGCCGGAAGGAATGGTAAAAGCCATACGTCAGATGCTGGTGGGGGAACTCGCTATCAGTGAGGATAATATTCGCACTGAAGAGTTTACTGGGTACTAAAATTACCACGACTCTATCTATGGAAACCGGTCGCAAGGGTAAAACCAAGCGACCGGTGGGAGAGTGGTGACATCTCCTGATGTCACCACTCTGGATGTTTGAGCAGTTCGGCAGCGAGTGCGGCTCGCTGCTCAGCATCCAGGCTTTCTTCGAAGGCCTGGAGATGCCTGATAAACCAGGCTAAAATCGGAATCTTTCTCATAATTTCCTTCCTCCTCTCCCGCTATTATACATGAAAATATTTAGTTGTCAACAGGAGAGTATCTAATTAAGTAGTTTAAAAAGTTTGTGAGGTTTGTAGTGCTGTAGCGTCCTGTAGACCGGCACATCGGTCTACTCTGGCAGGTCTTCCGGTAGTCCCCAGATGAACGGTTGGCGGCCCGGTTGGCGGTTGTTAATATAAGTTAACGGGTCTACGGACTCGTCATTTTTCAGGTAGCCATTGGAAACCCCAATGATTACTTGCCAAATACAAATGTCGATGCTTAGGAGTCTCGATAGGACTCCCGGACTAAACGGTGAACCTTAATTTTAGTAACTAGTAGCTAATGGGTTGCTGAAAGTAAGTCGGGAAGAGTTTAGTTTAACTAGGGAAAAGAGAGAGTAGGGTATCTCCCCAAATCTTGTCAAAAGGTTCAGCATTATCGAAAGGCTGATCACGGCGACTCGCTAGATAACAGCATTAATCTTCTGAATATAAAACCGCGGGCGACCGCGGTTTTATATATTTAATTTACTAAAAAGATTTGTGGAAGAAGGGTGAGTGATGTTAGTGCGATAGTGACGGACTGCGAGTGAAATAGCAAAGCTATTTCACTCGCAGCCCCCTGTCGTTAGGCTGTTTTAAATAATCCCACCTACTTCTAAGTAGCACTTACCACAAAGTGACTCGTAACTAATCTTGGTCTCGTTATCAATAGCAATTTGTTCACCGACAAATACGTAGTCGCCATTAATTTTACGTGCGTTAAATTCTGCCTGCGCACCACAGTGACACATAGTAGGTAACTTCTCGATTTTGTCAGCCAATGCTAGTAACTGCTGACTGCCAGGAAAAAGTTCGTTACGGAAGTCGGTCCTTAATCCATGCGCAATGGTGGAGATGTTATTAATCTTCGTCAGTCGAAATAGTTGATTGACTTGGGTCGGAGTAAGAAATTGCGCCTCGTCAACCAAGATACAGTTAAGTGAACCATAATCTTTTTGGTAGTCGAGGACAGTCGACTGCAGATTGGTGTCTGATTTGGCTAAGATGTCGATATCTCGCTTGTGGCCGCCTCGGGCTACAATTTTTTTACCACCCTTAGTATCAAGAGATGATTTTATAACCACCACCTTCAAACCCCTCTCTTCGTAATTAAAGGCGGTTTTGATCAGAGAGTCACTCTTACCACTATTCATGGCGCCGTATTTAAAAATAAGTTTTGCCATATTTATCAGTACTTTAGTTTGATTTGGGCCGAGGCAAAATCGAGGTTAGGAATCCTTTTTACTAATTCATAGGCAGCAGTTTTTTGGGAATGGGTAGGATTGCCATCGGTGCGCACAACTAATTCAAACAGTGAATAATCAGCATAATTACCGATGACATCTGAGGTGTTGCGGTAAATAGCTAATTGATTTAAGGGTGCGGATTTTAGGTCGGTAGTAATGATAACTGATAATTCATGAACCTTGTCTTGATTTGTAATTACTAAAGTTGTTGCTTCATTGGTTAGTAGAGAGTCAAACTCGACTACGTTAGGAAGTTCTAATTTAACATTGCCAAACTTATCAACAAAAGAGATCCGCCCCTCAGCAAGAGGGGGAATGATTGGGGGGTGTTTACCGTCTTTAACGGCTTGGAGACGTTCCCGGAGAGTTGGGTAGTCAAAAAGTAACTCCAGGTGTTCAGGATGGCGGCGACTACGAATGATACGTGCAGAACGGAACTGCTCTTGTTCGCCATTAAACTCTGGGTGATTCTGATTGGGGATGCGGTACAGTTTTAGTAAGCGTCCGTGAGCTTCAAGGCTAGAAAGAAAAGCTAGCTGGGTGGTGTAAATTTCTAAGCCGGAGGTGGTGATAGCGAGAAAAAAGCTAGCTCCATTTTGTTGCTGCGCGGTACTCGCTTCATCACGAGGGGCGTAATTGGCGATAATGCCTAGGGCTAGATGACTTTCCTCTAATTCAGCCGCTAAATCTGGATGAATTTTTTGCAGATCATAAGCACGAGATAGCCGTGTAAGTCGTGAGGTGAGCAAATCGTCTACCAGTAAGAGTCCGTAGGGGGTGAACCAGGGTCGGCCGCCAATAGCAACAGGAAAGAAATCGGGGAATCCCATACTTTCCATCTGCACCGTCAAGGGTGCGTCAAAGTCAGTGAATTGCCACCAGGCAATGGTGTGGAGGTTAGTCGGTTCGTTAAAAACGTCATTAAAGTGAATTTGTCCGCCTAGTCGGCGGCGTAAAAGTTTTTGAGTATCTTCGGGCATGTCAAAGTGGTTACCTGTTGATTGTATCATGGTGGTTAGTGACTGAGGAGGTTAGTCCTTTTCCCAGTGGAGAATTTCTCCAGATTGCTTATGAACTTTAACCTCAATTCGACCCTCGCGACTATCATATATTTCTACTTCCCAAGCTGGCTCACCACGGTAGTGGTCGCTCTCGGTCTCCTTGACTGTGCCGCCAAACTCATCGAGGGCGATACGTTCAGCTTCATCAGCCGTGATGTCACTGTGAGGGTTTTTATCAGTGTCTGTTGAGAGGGTAGACTTTGTCTCTGAATCGGTGATGTCTATATTATGGTTACGATTTTTTGTAAAGATAGCAGTAAGAGCTATTGCGGCAATTAGGATCGCAATGATTAGTAGATATTTTAGCCACGAATTTTGCCTAAGGGTAGTCATAAAGCAATTATAGCATTGCGTGGTAATGACTTTTAGTTTAGATTTATTACATGACATACCTAGTGGCAGAAAAGTATCTTAGTGAGCGTGATTCAATTATGCGGAAAATTATTAAAGATAATTTGCCACTTACGCCAAGGGATAACCATAATGGGGATTATTTTCGTAGTTTGGCGCGCTCCATTATTGGTCAGCAAGTGTCCACCCACTCCGCTGCTAAAACTTTTTCACGCTTACAAACTGTTACTGGTCTTGATTTAGATGTTATTAAGGATTTGACTGTGGAGCAAGCTAAAGTAATTGGTTTATCACGTCAGAAAAAACGTTACTTAGAAGCCTTGTCACAGCACTTTTTAACTAAACCCGAGATTTTCACCCACTTAGAGGAACTTAGTGATGAGGACGTGATTACTGAGTTGACCAAGATTGTCGGTATCGGCACCTGGACG
Organism: uncultured Patescibacteria group bacterium; assembly: GCA_934699595.1. Lineage (GTDB taxonomy): Bacteria > Patescibacteriota > Minisyncoccia > Phycocordibacterales > UBA918 > OLB19. Next base: position 168,535 of record CAKUWT010000001.1, on the reverse strand, counting down.
GCGGAAATGTTTCTACTTTTTACGCTCGGACGGCCAGATGTGTTTTCAGTTGGGGACCGAGGGTTGCAGCAAGCTGTGGTCAATCATTATGCGGCACCCAAAAAACAAAAGATGGATCAGCGATTAGCTAAGGAGCTAATCGCTGGTTGGACTAAAGCAGACTTGTTGGCAATCGCGGATCAGTGGCGACCGTATCGTTCAATAGCGAGTTTGTATTTGTGGGAGTCGCTCCACAATTTGCCGAAAGCTGTGGAGAGTGACTCTGAGTAGGTCACCCACTTCTGCGTTGGGTTAACCTTTTTACAAACGGTGGGCGGCCGCAGGCCGCCCACTGTTTGTACCAACCTTACCTCCTTCATTTGTTTACTTCTCGGGGGGTTAACTCTTTGCAGTGGGGTGACTACTGAATTGAAGAGGTTAATCGTGCGATATTGTCTAATAATTTCTTATGGGCGGGACGACTGAGCCAAATGTTTTTATCTAAAAAAATAGTACGACGGAGGTAGTTGTCGGTGATAGTTTGTAGCTGGGCTACTACATTCTTATCATAAGTAATTACTGACAATTCGTGATTGAGTTGAAAAGAGCGAATATCCATATTACTAGAGCCAACTAAGGCCATATCGTCGTCAATTAGTAAATACTTAGAGTGTAGTAAAACTGGAGATCGGTAAAGATAAATTTTAACACCCGCCTTGAGTAAGGCTTCGTAGTAAGAACGTTGTGCGTGGGCAACCAGTAATTGGTCTTTAATTTCAGAATTAATGACGGTGACAGTGATACCGCGCTGGGCGGCACTGATCAAGGCTTGGCTGAGCGACTCTTCTGGTACTAAATAAGGATTAACAATAGTAATAGATTGACGAGCGTGATATAGGGCGGCGGTAATGATTTTCAGGTTATTATCATAGTCGTACCCAGGGCCGCTGGGAATCACGTGCGCTGTGCTTTCTCTGTACTTAGTCTTATCAAAGCGACGAGTTAGATTATAGTCTTTGATGAGCTCACCCGTTTCCACAAACCAGTCGGTAGTAAAAATTCCCTCTAGTTGTAAAGTGATGGGTCCGACCAATCGGAGGGTGAGTTCGTCGTAAACTAAATTGTCGCGGCGATGATAGTTACGTGCAATAAGGTTAAGCGATCCAGTATGACTAATAACGCCATCAATCACAGCGATTTTGCGGTGATTGCGTAGGTCGGGACGAACGTAATTTCTTCCCGGCCAAGTGGGCGGCAACATAGAAGCGACACTGATGCCGCTGTGTTGCAGGCGTTTAAGTAATTCGCGGCGACGTTTGAATTTGAGAGTGCCGTACCAGTCATATAATACCCGCACGGTTACTCCTCGTTTGGCTGCTCGCTCGAGAGCTTTAATTACCGGCTCGGTTGTTTCGTCGAGCGCGATAATGTAATACTCCAAATGGACATAATATCTGGCCTCGTTTATGTCGGTAACTAGAGTGTCTATAGCCGCTTGGTAGCCAGTAATCGGCTCTAGATGATTTTTTGCAAAGAGGGGAAGGTGAGTAAGTGTTTCGGCTAGGGCAACAAGCTCGCGGTATTTAGCTGGGGGATTAATCTGTTTTCCTAAGGTAGAATTTTTGATTAACTCACTTATTTGTTCACTGAGAGTGGCCTGATCTTCACAGCGGTGTTTTGGTAAGGAGGAAAAGCCAAAAACCAGATAAATAACAAAACCAACAGGCGGGAAAGCGAAAATGATCAGTAGCCAAATAATACTGGAGTTTGGCTCACGGTTGCGTGGCACCACAAAGACTGCCAAGACTCTCAGACTCCATTCTAAGATTATCCAGAGTGTCCAAAAGATTGTCATGAATGCAAAGTTATTTTTATTATAACTTATCGTGGTAGTCTCGAGCTCGGCTAAAGTTAACTTTCAAAATCAAATAACTTTAGGGATAAACTCGAGAGAGACTGAGTTTACACAATGACGAGTATTTTTATCAGTAAATTGCTCCCCGATAAAAACGTGACCAAGATGACCATCACATTTGGCACAGGTAATTTCCGTTCGTTGCCCGTCAGCGTCCAGGGTGCGAGTGACTGCTTCAGGAATCTCTTCATCAAAACTGGGCCAACCACAACCAGCGTGAAACTTACTGGTAGATGAGTACAGAGGGGCGCCACACTGACGACAATGGTAGGTGCCAAGACGGCCTTCATCAAGCAGCGCTCCTGTGCCGGGGCGTTCGGTACCTTTGTCAATAATGACGTATTTCTCTTCTGGAGTAAGGGGTTTCATATACTATATATTTTAGCATTTTCCTTACACATATTCACGGTCTGGTGATTTCTTCGCCAAAAGGGTAATGAGTTTAATTACGCCGAAGTAGTTGAGGGCCGCTCCCAACAGGATGCCAACCAGAAGGTTGGTAGTGGTGAACAGTCCGTGCTGGATGCCAAAGATAAAGAAGTAAATTGTGAGTGGTAGGAAGAGCAGAGCTGCGGTGGCCATACCGGGATTATAGTAACTGTGGCCCTTAAGGTTGAATAAAAAAGTGTGTGCGAAAAAATTACCGAGCGAGACCACGATGGTCGCCACCGCCAACCATACGGCGCTACTGGCAAAAATAAAAGCCAGCAGATACGCGCTCCAACCCAGACCGACATTGATAATAAAAGCTGTGCGGGGGTTAAGCGGGTAGCGCCGCGGCTGCGGACTCTTAAACATTACGGCGTTTACCATCTGCGGGAAGCCGCCCGGCCATTGATATTCTTCAAACTGATGCAGAAATAGAGTGATGAGACTGAGGAGGAGGATTATCTTAAAAGGGTCAATCTCTTGGTAATGGATAGCTAGAAAAACAGCGATCGCCAGGGCGAAGATCATACCCACTTGATACCAGTGACGATAAGTCCAGTGCATCATATATTTAGCATACGCCTGTTGGTGAAATCTGCCAAGGCTTTGGCGCTTTTGGGGTAACTCATTCTGGTTTTTGGTCTTGCTTGTAGAGAGTCAGCGCTCCCGCTTGCTGAGGTAATTGGGGAGTAAAATGCTATAATCTCCGCATGCAAAAAGCGGGGATAAAGGGTACGAAGGGGGGTGAGCCGTACTACTTGATCGTGGTGGGTGGTGGCGCTTCGGGGATGATGGCTGCCGCGTGCGCCGCCGCAGGCGGCGCACGCGTTCTCCTCCTGGAGAAAAACGCCGAACTAGGTCAGAAGCTCAAAATCACTGGCGGCGGACGATGTAATATTACCAACGCTGAGACCGATATTCATCAACTCCTCGCTCATTATGGTGCAGCGGGGAAGTACCTTTTTTCAGCTTTTACTAAGTTTGGTAACCGGGCGACGATGAAGTGGTTTACCGAGCGTGGTTTACCGCTCAAGACTGAAGACCGGCAGCGAGTATTTCCGGTTAGTGAGCGTGCTGCTGATGTGTTTCTAGTGCTGCATGATTACCTAAAAGCTGGTGGAGTAGAGGTGCGCCTCAATACAGCGGTGACCAAAATTACTCATACCGATAAGCAGGTGACGGGTGTGCAGGTAGGCAAAGAGACTCTTACCGCTAGGAATTATTTATTGGCGACAGGCGGCCTGTCTCATCCAGAGACTGGCTCAACAGGTGACGGCTTTACTTGGCTGCGAGACCTAGGTTTGCCTGTTTCCGAGCCCTCACCCTCGGTAGTACCGCTTCAGGTAAAGGAGGAGTGGGTGAAAAAACTAGCTGGTACCACATTGAAAGATGTGCGGATTAGTTTTTTTGTTGACCAAAAGCGTCGCTTTACCTTGCGAGGGGACATACTCTGCACGCATTTTGGCATTTCCGGACCACTAATTTTAAACGCCGCTACCCGCGTAAAAGATTTGCTAGAGGAGGGAGAAGTGACAGCTACGATAGATATCTATCCCGAGCTTGACGACCATACTCTTGATCAAAAATTACAAGCCGTCTTTGCCGTCCATAAAAACAAAAATCTCAAAAACATCTTTAATGAGTTTGGCCCATTAGGCGCGGGTGCCGCCATGCTGCCACTCTTCTCTGGGGTGGACGGAGACAAGAAGGTACATAGTATTACAGTAGCAGAGAGGCGGGAGACTGGTAGTACTTTGAAAGCCTTACCCTTGACAATTTTGTCTTTGATGGGATTTAAACGAGCGGTAATTACCGACGGCGGATTAGATTTAGAGGCAGTAGATATGCGCACCATGCGGGTGAAGCAGTATCAGAATCTTTTAGTGACTGGAGACTTGCTTAATATTCGCCGCCCTTCAGGCGGCTACTCCCTCCAGCTCTGCTGGACCACAGGCATGGTGGCAGGCGGAGAGGTTGGCTGATTATTCACTGTTCTACCGTCCTCAAGAGCGGTAATTGGATTATCAACAACAATAGAGAAAATGCTACCAACCCAAAGCTACTCTCTTAAAATTAAATAATAAAAATAGCCACAAGTCAGAAACTCGTGGCTATCTCATTTCAAATTATAGTTTTCTTCCTAAAAGGAAAGTCCGCAGACTTTTATTAGAGTAGGTGGAGTAGGGTTTTTACCTACCGATCAAGCAGATTATCAACTCCGCTTTTAATACCCTTCCCGGCAGCGATTCCGAGAACAAGAGTAATGACAAACAGAACCAGGAAGATAAAGAATAATACTTTGGCAATACCAATAGCGGCACCGGCCACTGATGTGAAACCTAGTACGCCCGCGATTGCCGCAACTATAAGGAAGACTAATGACCATCTAAGCATATATATATTTGATTAGATTAATAATTTCATTCTTCGACCCTCAATTTAAAAGTACCACTCTCAATCGCTGTTGTCTATAGACTACGCACCTTTTAATTACGTGAAATTTGTCACATAACTCCAGAATACTGATAAACATGATAAAGAATAAAAAGTATTGCCGGTATTTTATCGAATCATCTACAAGTTACAAAAGGTTTCCTGTCCTGATCTTAACTTCAGATGTGAAAGGATGAAAGGGTGAGGAGTGCAGAAATCGCAGTCATTCACTGATGAGTAAACTCACGGTCAGGATGTTGAAGTTATGCCCGACACTTATTCGTTGTTGCGTATCGCTGTAGTTCGGCTGGACTATGGCCACAGAGGCAGGAGAGGAGATTTCTAAAAATTGAAGACTGTGTACACTTGATTTACTCTTAGATAGGTCGTACCTGCGTGTTCTATTGGATTATGATTCTCCCCAGACCTCGGCGATTTTGGATTTGATTTTTTGTTGGTAGATTTCGATGAGTTTTTTGTTGGCATCGATGAGTTTTTGTTCGGCTTCAAGTTCGGCGACGATTTCGCGTTGGATTTCGATTGGTGGGAGTGGGATGCTTATTTTTACAATATCCTTTGGGTAGACGTGAGGTTGTCCTCCACCCATCTGGAGTTTGTATATATCGCCCTGAAGGCTCTTGAGTGACTCAAAAATGTACCTGTTCAGAGCTCTTTTGTCGTCTATTGCTTGAATCGTGGAGCAGTCTGAAGCGAAGATGGGTTCCGTCCAGTAATTCACAAAGCCTGCGTATGCTCCCGACGCGCTGATAGTGATTACGTCTGGCTCACGGTTGGATACATTGTGGTAATAGGCAGGCTTTTGTCCGCCTGCAACAACAGGTACCGAGCCACCTGGATTAATCTGCGCCTTCGTAACTGCGCTTCCTTTACGTACTTCGGCAATTTCCCCAATCAGCCTCATGTCCCATTCCGGATTTATCTTGATGGTGGGTTTGTAGGTTTGGACGATAGTTTGGGCGGCGTCGATGATTTTTTGGTAGCCGTCGAGTTCGGCGACGATTTCGCGCTGGATTTCGATTGGAGGGAGTGGGATTTTGAATGGAGCTAGTGAACTTCGAGTAATTTGCGGCTGGGCAGAGCCACTAATGACGTTTTTGATTGAGTCGTTCTGCAAAATATAGTATAAGAATCTCTTGTTTAGATTATTGCTATTCTTTGGTGAAATAACCATAGCGTTTCCAGTAATCCAGCTCTTCGGTTCAGTATAGTTCACTGTTCCGCAGGTTGCCCCCCGGCAAGTCACAGCTACTTCTGCATGCTCGTGATTGTACTGACTATAGTATCCGATTACGCCATTCGCTCCAAAGACCTTATACTCTCCTTCGTCTTTTACCTCCTTAGAGGTAATTGTCTTTGGCTGATACACCTCGGCTACTTCACCCAATTCAATAAATTCGACGTCAAGATTACTATTTGTAACGATTTTGTATCGATCGCCACTCAAGTTGTAGTCACCACTTTCCGCAATTTTGCTACGTAGCACACTGTGCGCAAGCTCACTTGCAAATTCTTGGCCGGCCTTGAACGCAGCTAAATCATGAAGTGCATGTGGTAGGTCGCTGTGTTGAGGGCAAAGATTTGGGTGATTGCCGCTATCTTCACACAACTTTGCTCGTTGAGCGCCAAGACTAAAGCCGTCTTTTTCAATTTTTATGAATAGTATCTTGTCGCGCTGCTTAGCGAGTTCTTTGTCAAGTAATAACACGCTGGTTTTGACACCACTGTAAGGTTGGAATACGCCAGCAGGTAGGCTGACGACAGCATACAAGTAATTTTCGACTAGGTTTTTTCGCAGTTCTTTGTACGCTTTGCCGCTCTGAAAGATAATACCCTCTGGTACGACGATACCGGCGCGGCCGGTTGGCTTGAGGTGGCTGGCGATATAGTCGACAAACAGCACCTCGGCGCGGTTGGCAGAAATACTAAACTTTTTGTGCGGCTGGATGCCGCCTTTTGGTGTCATAAATGGCGGATTAGCCAGGATGACGTCGTAACGTTCGTTCCAGTAATCTTCACTACTTAAGGAGTCGTGGTTGATGATTTCTGGAGTTTTAAAACCATGCAGATATAGATTGACCTTCGCAGTGCGCACCATAGTAGGGTCGATGTCGAAGCCACGGTAGTTGTGGTGGATTTTGTCGAGTTCGTCGGCAGATAGGCGCTTTTCGTCGTTAGGCTTGCCTTCGGCGTCGACACCGTCGTGCTGGGCGCGGACATGACTATAAGCGGAGATCAAAAAGCCAGCGGTGCCACAGGCTGGATCGAGTACGGTATCGGTTTTTCTCGGATTTACGACCTCGACGATAAATTTGATGATGTGACGCGGTGTACGGAACTGACCGACGTCGCCCTGAGCGCCAGTGATTGATAACAGGTACTCGTAGGCGTCGCCGATGTCATCACTTTCGCCGTGGTTGAATTTGTCGATCTCTTTGAGGAATAGCGTCAAGACATTGGCAGAATTAAACGGCAAAAAGGCATTTTGATAAATCTCACGAAACATCGGCGGCAAGGCAGGGTTTTTAGTCATGGTCTGGATGGCTTGACGATATAATTCAAGACGCTCCTGTGCACCGAGACTGGCCGACATTAGGTTGTGCCAGTTGTACTGAGCGTATTCGCCAGTGAAATAGCTCCGCTTGCCACCGAGCGAGGCAGACTTGTCGTCTATGTCGTTCATAAATTTGTACATCAGCGCATAGGTGATCTGGTCGATCTGCCCAGCTGGTGATGGTACGGCGCCGACCAGGATCTGACGAGCGGTATCAATGCGGCGGCGGAATTCTTCGTATGACATGTTGTTTTAGAAAATGTGACTAGACAGTGAGTCTGTCGATACTGATGTAGTCATTGATATAACTGATAATGGGGGTAGCGAGATTAGACCGAGATAGCTCGCCAAATTCAGACAATGTGATTTGTCCTGTACTTTCTAGATTACCATACGTACCAGTGTCAATGGCATCGCGGACTGCTTGAGAGGAGATATAGGCATCAAAAAGACGGTAGGCAAGCTGGAAGAGTGCAGGGTTCTCTGCAAAGATATCGGACAAGGTATTGCTTTTGATGAAGTCGTCAAACTGGTCTTGAATAACGGCAGTCTTTGATTTGGGAGTATCGAGGCGATCCATGATGATATCCAGAAGCTCATCGAGAGACAGTCGACGGTCAAGTTTGAAAAAACGACGGACCTTCTCTAAAGTCATGAAGTGAGAGGCTTTATTGAGAAGATTATTTTTAAGATACTCACGGGCAGCGTCTGGGTTTTCTTTATCAAGAGCAATGAGAGTGGGGTCGTTTGAGGCCTCTTGTTTAAAACTGCGAAACATTTCTTGGTCAATACGCATGCCGTCGGCACCGACGAGAATGGAGGTATTGGAAGCCAAAGAGTCATCTTCATTCAGCTCGACTGGACCAGTTTGTTTTTGTGTTGAATTTATGTCGTCACCACCGGTTGCAGCGGTGAATTCATCGGTTGAGCCTTTGCTTCCAGAGGCGGGGAGGCGAGGGACAGCCAGCTTGGCTTGGTAATCGTATTTTTCGTTGAAGAATTCACAAACGGCGAAAAAATCTATTAACTTGAAGCCAGTTTTCGGAGTGGTGATAACTTCCTCATCATTTTGATAATTGATGTATTTAAAAGTATGTAGACGGGTACCGCGACCTTTCATCTGAATGAAGTCGCTCGGACTAAAAACTGGTCGCATAAAGACGACATTTTGCAAGTCGGCACAGTCGTAACCAGTCGTCATCATGCCCACGGTGACAGCGACCCGAGCACGGGAACTTTCATAATTTTCTAGCCAACGAGTGTGTCCCAGAAGATCGTTTTCACTGAAACGGACAGTAAAGTTCTGAGCATCGGTCACACGGCTGGTAATCTGGATGGCAAAGTCTGATTGGTATTTACCAGGCCAACGTTCGACGGCTAGCTGATTGAGACGGTCTACTATTTTTTCAGCATGGTCTTGCGAAACGGCAAAGATGATAGACTTACCAACTTCGCCACTAATAGGGTCAGTATCGGCTTCATTAAGGAAAGTTTCAGCCAAGACTTCATTGGTACGTTCATTGAAAAAACGTCTCTCAAAATCTCGTGCCCCGTAGACTGTGTCTACTTCGCTGTCGTCGATAGTTTTGTGAATGGCGTAGCCCTCTGTGCTTAGTAATTTGGTGGTGATCTCGGTGCGAGCGTCAACAATGGTGGGGTTTACTAAGAACGGGCCGTCGGGGTCATTGACGCCATCTGTCAGGCTATAGCGAAAGGTGGGCTCGCCACTCTCACAGCCAAAAGTTTTATAGGTATCGAGTAATTGACGACGCTCAAACTCTTTCTGGGTTTTGTTATCTTCTTCACCGATACCTTTTAGATAGTCTTTGGGAGTCGCGGTGAGACCGATACGGTAACCGATGAAATATTCAAAAACTGCCCTGGCGTTACCGTTAATAGAGCGGTGGGCCTCATCGCTGATGATGAGGTCGAAGTCGGTTGGTGAGAATATTTCCTTATAACGATCGTTGACCTGAAGGCTTTGGACAGTAGTCACGACCACTTCAGCCATTTCCCAATCATCACGATGTTGTTTGTACGTAAAGATAGTATAGTCCTGTCCAAGCGTTTGGCGGAAGGCTTTGTCCGCTTGGTCTTCTAGTTCAAGTCGGTCAACTAAGAAAAGAATCCGGCGTGCGTTTTCGGTGCGAAGAAAGAGTTTGATGATGGCAGCGCAGGTCAGGGTTTTGCCGGTGCCGGTAGCCATCTCTAATAGAAAGCGCCTCTTACCATCTTTAGCAGCCTGCTGGATGGATTTGATTGCTCCGACTTGGTAGTGGCGCATAATTTTGAGCTTGTTTGCAAACAGGTATTCTTTCTGCCTGTCGCCACCAGCGAGATATTCTGGATGAGTTTGGAACCCCGGCAATTGTGATGAGGCGATGTAGTGTTTGTCTACATTTTCGTGAACCAGTCTGTCTGGATTGGGGATAAAGTTTTTCTTACTTTGTAGTGAATCCAAGGAGGGGAAGCGGGAGATTGGTTCAGGATTACCTTCAAGCATATCCCAGAGATAATGGGAGTTTCCGTTACTGAGAATGACATAACGAACGTGGAGTGAGTTGGCATAGTTACGGGCTTGTTCTTTGGCACTGAGTGGAGGAATACTTTCGCGCTTAGCTTCGAGAACCGCCAGCGGCTTTTGGTTATAGTCTAAAAGCACATAATCGGCAAAGCCACTTTTAGTATCTTGAAAGTCGTTACCAAGAGTATCGCCTGCAACAGTTTGTCCGGGCTGGAGGTAGATTTCCACGCTCACGTTAGCTTTTGCGGTGTCAGTGTCAAAAAGTCGCCAACCCGCTTCTTCTAGGAGATGGTTAATTTTGAGCCGAGCAGCGGCTTCTTTTTTAGACATATTACTGTTACTTATAGCACGAGAGGCGGATTTTTTAAAGCGATCAGGTGGTTAGTATTATTATGAATTAGGAAGAGAGTAAAGTAATGCGGTTTGTGAATGTCGGTAAATAGAATGTTTTATGATGAGAGAATTTAGCGAGTTTGAAAAGAAGGTGATGAAGGAATTAGCTCTAGTGGGGCCAAAAAAACCACACGTTGCCGATATTGTTAATAAAACACTCTTAAAAGGTAAAAAAAGAGTTATTCAAAATGACCATCAAAAAAGTACGATTCTTTATTATGTTGATAAGAATAATATGAAGAGCGTGACCTGTTAGTTTTCTTCTTTGCGCAAAACTTCAAGGATGTTAGTACTGGTTTACACGAAGCCACCCTTACTGGAGTCACTCTGGACGGAGAAGAATTTTCTGCTGCTGATGAAATAATGCTTCGTTCCTTCAATGGACTCAACAAACTGCTTGAGCTTTTGTTACAACTACAGATGTTAATCTTTAAGGTGAATTAGTTATGAGAAAAATATTAATTTGGATTGGGGTAATTGCAATAGTGTTTGCAGCGACGCTTTTGTTTTACTTATGGAGTGATGATAAAAGTAAAACGTTAGAAGTACCTACTGCAGAGATAGGTCACAAATCGTCTACGAATATCTCACAAAACCAGGAGATTGCTGGAAGCTTGAATGAGGTCACTCCTGGTTATAGGCGCTATGAAAATGAAGAATGGGGCTTTGCTTTTGAGTACCCGGAGGATTGGCTAGTTAAGGAGAATTATTTTGAGAATTATTATTCTCAGTTTAATATTCTAGTCACGCCAATTACTGAAAGTCGCTGGGATGATCCTATCTTAATAAACATCGTTACTCCCGATTTTGTTCGGAGCTCGTTCTTAGCTTATCAGGACCAAAAAACCGCAACCGTTTTTAAAGGTCGGAAAGCTGATATGTATAATTATGAATGGCAAGAAATGGGTATGACCGATTTCATAGTTCCTAATTTCGGCAACTACTCGCTCATCCTCGGCTCTAACGAATATTACGAAACCGAGTTCGCCCATTTCCTAGACACCTTTGAGTTTTTGGAATAATTACTGGGTGACCTTAGGGATTTTATATGACACTGTGAAGAAAATTATCGGTAGTTTCTTCGAAGATTGATTTTTGACAGATTAATTCACTACCACTAAAAAATATTTAGTAAAAAATGTTACCATGTTCTCATATGACATTTTTCAAGAGAATTTTTCGGAGCAGGGGTGAGGATGAGCAGGATATTCAAGGAGTGATGACTGGCGACCGGTATTTATTATTTTTTAACGCTTTTATTTCTACCGCGACTTTCTTTTTAATCATCTACGTGACTTTTGTTGTGTTGCCGACTACTCTCGGAACAATTGCCACAAACAACGGTAAAGCACAAACTTCAGACACTGCTGAAAAAAGTCTGGAAGAAATGGCACCAGTAGCAGCTGATGATCACAGTATCGGTAATCGAGACGCCAAAGTGACACTGGTGAACTACTCAGATTTTCTTTGTCCGTTTTGTCAGAAATTTCATGATACTTTGCAGGGTATTGAGGCTAAGTATGGTGACCGAGTAAATTTTGTCTTCCGCCATTTGCCAATTGTTGGAGGTGATAATAGTTTTGCTTTAGCGCGAGGGGCGGAATGTGCAGTGGCCGAAAGAGGGAATGAAGCGTTTATTGAGTACGCTGATCTCGTTTATGCAAAAGCGGGTACCAACAAACTACCCGGTGACGACTTTGCTGAAGCGGTCGCTAAAGACATGGGTTTGAATGTGAGTGAGTTTGCAAAGTGCTTGGCTTCTGATGCTTATGATGCAAAAATTATCGCACAAGCTAACAACGGCTTAGCAATGGGGGTGGAGGGGACACCGTTTAGTGTGATTGTAGCTTCTGACGGGACTAAGTACCCGGTTAATGGCGCGCAATCTGCTGCTACGGTCACGCAGTTGCTTGATTTGGCTCTGGGTAACTAGTCACCCAGGTCAGGTGTGGTAGCTATTATTTCGGCTTGATCAGTAATAGTTAATCATGAGAAAATATCGCAAGCTAACTATTCTCAGTGGAGTGCTAAAGGAAGTCTCTACTTGGGCGGCTTTAGTGTCGGCAACAGTTTTGGTAGTGATGATGGTGATTCTGACACCAAACTTTGGCTTATTTAAGCAAGTTATTGTCCTGAACGGATGGGGTGAGGGTGCGCGTTTAGCAGGTAGCTTATTGTGGCCACTCAACCAAAGTATTTCCACTTTTAATGTTGTGGTGGCAGCTCTGCTCGGTGCCTTACTCGGGCTCAACTCAGTTTTGCTGGTAGTCCGCAGTCGTCGGGCACAACGTTTTAGTAAAAAAGATGCGGCCACTGGCACGTTCGGATTCTTGCTCGGGATCATTGGCGTTGGTTGTGCGGCTTGTGGCACTGCTTTAATTTCCGCACTGATTCCCTTTATCGGTATCAGTAGTATTTTAGTGCTGTTGCCATTTGGCGGTGTGGAGCTGCAACTGGTGGCAATCTTAGTGCTGGCCTATACTATCTGGCGATTGCTGCGTGATTTAGCTAATCCCTTGGTGTGCCAGGTGGAGTTTTAACTAAAGCGAGTTCGATGGGGTGCGGGTAGGAGAGGTTGGAGGGAATAAACAGTGGCGGGGAGCTTTGCTCCCCGCCACTGTTTACATTTTTAACCAGAAAATATTTTGCCCGGCAGAAATAAGTAGCTAAGTAAGCGTATTTACAAGGTGAGATTTTACAGAGCAATAATTTTGTATCGAGATGCTTTATCCACATCAGCCTTGGGTGAATACACTGCTACAATTAACTCCTAAAAGGAGGAAGTTTATTAATAAGTGGTAAATATTGTTAGTTTTATGCCTAAAGAATTAAAGAAAACCAAGCAAACTATCGGAAAGTCAGCTAAATCAAAGCAGGCTACTAAGTCGGCGACCAAGCCTAATCAGGTCCAGAAGCGGGACGGTACGCTAGTTGATTATAATCCGGAGTTGATTGAGGTAGCCATTACTAAGGCTATGCAGGCCGCCTTTGAGGGTGGTACTAAAGAAGCTAAGCAGGTAGCTAAAGTGGTGGAGAAGGGGGTGATTAAGCTTTACAAAGAACACTTAAAGGTTTACGAAAATCCAGCACCAACGGTGGAGGGTATTCAGGATATTGTGGAGGCTGAGTTAATCAATTTGCAATTCCCTAAGACAGCCAAAGCTTATATTTTGTATCGTGAAAAACGTTCACAAGAACGGGAGAAGGGGAATGTGGTACCAGAGCACGTGAAAAAAATGGCAGAAGAATCCAAGCAGTACTTCCGCAACCCTTTGGCTGAGTTTATCTATTACCGTACCTATTCACGGTGGATTGAAAATGAGCAAAGGCGAGAAACTTGGGTTGAGACAGTCGATCGCTACGTAGACTTCATGCGAGAGAATATTGGTGCTGCTATTTCTGAAAAAGATTATGCTGAAGTACGTCAAGCGATCCTAAAACAAGAGGCCATGCCGTCGATGCGTTTGATGTGGGGAGCAGGCGAGGCCACTCGAAAAACTAACGTCACTGGTTACAACTGCTCTTTCATTGCTCCGGCTCGGTTGGAAGATTTTGCAGAGATTATGTACCTCTCTATGTGTGGTGCCGGGGTAGGCTTTTCTGTAGAAGAAGCAAACGTGCAGGCCTTGCCCCAGATCCAGAGGCAGACCGGAGAAAAGCTAGCTACGCATGTGGTAGCTGATAGTAAAGAAGGGTGGGCCGATTCTCTCACTATTGGTCTAAAGGCTTGGTTTGCCGGCAAGGATATCGCCTTTGATTACTCTAAATTGCGTCCAGCAGGAGCGCGTCTACACACCATGGGCGGTAAGAGTTCTGGGCCCCAGCCCCTGATTGACCTGATGCGCTATGCACGAGAAAAGATTCTCTCTCGTCAGGGTCGTCGCTTAACCACTCTTGATGTACACGATATTGTCTGCTACATCGGCCAGATTGTGGTGGCGGGTGGCGTGCGTCGCAGTGCCCTGATCTCGTTATCTGATTTAGAAGATGAGCAAATGCGTCACGCTAAAGACGGGCAGTTTTGGAACACCGAGCCGCAGCGCGCCATGGCAAATAATTCTGCTGTCTATAACGAGAAGCCAGATAATGTCACCTTCTTGGAAGAGTGGTTGTCTCTCGCGAAGAGTGGTTCTGGTGAACGAGGCATCTTCAATCGAGGTGCCTTAACCGGTCAACTGCCTGAGCGACGTATCGCGGAGTGGGAACAAACTGGCTATATCCAAAATGGAGAAATTATCAAATCTGTGGGAACTAACCCTTGCGGAGAGATCATTCTGAAGTCTAAACAATTTTGTAACCTATCAGAAGTAGTAGCTCGTGAAGATGATACTGAAGAAACTTTGCTGCGCAAAATAAAAATTGCCGCTATTCTAGGAACCTACCAATCTACTTTAACCTACTTCCCATATCTGTCTAAAGAGTGGCAGGAGAATTGTGAAGCGGAGAGACTCTTAGGTATTTCTATTACCGGACAGTGGGATTCAGAAGCTGCACGTGATCCGCAAATTCTTCAGAAATTACGCAAGGAAGCAATTAAATGGAATAAGGTTTACGCCGCTAAAATGGGTATCAACCCTTCCACTTCAGTCACTGCGGTAAAGCCATCAGGAACTGTCTCACAATTAACCGATGCTTCCAGTGGTATGCATACGCGTCACAGCCCGTACTATATCCGCCGAGTTCGAATTTCAGCCACAGACTCGTTATTTAAAATGCTAAAGGATCAAGGAGTGCCGTATCATCCAGAGGTAGGCTACACTGAAGAGACTGCTACTACTTTTGTATTGGAGTTTCCGGTGAAGGCACCAGGGAAAATCTTTCAGGATGATTTGACCGCTATTGATCAGCTAGAGCATTGGAAGGTAGTGAAAGAAAATTTCACTGAACACAACCCGTCCGTGACCGTCTCGGTTGGAGAGGATGAGTGGCTGGAAACTGGTAACTGGGTTTACCAAAATTGGGATATCGTTGGTGGTTTATCTTTCTTACCACGCAGTAATCATGTGTATCAGTTAGCTCCATACGAAGCCATTGATAAAAAGACTTACGAAAAAATGTTGAAGAATTTTGCGGGTGTAGATTTTGCCAAAATCGTCACCTATGAACAAAGCGATAATACCGAAGGCGCCAAAGCCATGGCTTGCGTAGCGGGAGTGTGTGAGATTGATGACCTGGTGGCGAAGTAGTGGTGATCGAGGAAGAAAAAATGGAGAGCTAATAACAAAATTGTCTGGAGATGAGTAATAAACCCCGGGCGGAGGCTTTGCCTCCGCCCGGAGGATTCTCCATCCTGGCCAAGAAGCTATCAGTGAAATTAGTAAAACCGCCGCTGTCATTGACTGCGGCGGTTTGCTTTGCTATTTGGGGGAGTTATCTAAGAATGATGTTCTTCAACTCCTCTATCAGCTGTTGCTTGCGGACCCAGGGATAGCCAGAAGAGACTATTTCTCTCCACAATCCCATGACCTTGAACTGCTTGGTTAAATTGTTGAAGCAGAGTTCCTGGTCCAGTATTCTTATCCAGGGGTATCTTCTCCTTAACTCCTCTAGTGACAGGTAGGGTACATCGCCGGCACCCAAGCAAAATGATTGCTTCTCAGAGACAGGCAGCTGCTTGAGGTGTCGGTCGAACACGAGAAAGCCAAACTGGTGACTTGCATGACCTTCCACCACCAAGAGGGCAGGCCTGGATGGATCTGGGACGATAAAGCTAACGATCAGATAACGGGAAGTCTTCCGCCCAGAGATCTCTTGGTTCGTGATTTGTGCGTTGTGGAACGGCACTGCATCTTTGATAATCTCTAGTTTATATGAGACGGTGATGTCCGACATGGCTGCCTCCTTGGCAAAAAGGAACGGAGCTGGAATCGCACCAGGACTGTTTTCGAGAATAACATAGACCAGACCAGTAAACAATCGTTTGAATCAGCCAGACCCGGGCGGAGGCTTTGCCTCCGCCCGGGGTTTATCCGACGTATATTTTATAAAAGACCCAGCAAGTAAAATTTGTTTAATCTAAAGACTTATCTACCAGAATAAATCTTTCCCGTCACTAAATGTCCCCCAAATAATTCGCTAACGGTGACGAGGGTATAGCCAGCCTGTTTTAGCTCGTCCACCATGGTGGGAACGGCCTCCACAGTGGTAGGGTGGATGTCGTGCATGAGAATAATAGCACCTGGTTTGGCATGAGTTGCCACGTAATTTTTGATATAAGCGCTGTCACGATGTTTCCAATCCTCAGTATCAACATTCCAGAGGATAATTGGACCGTTAGCAATTTGCTTAACAGTGTCATTGAAAGAACCATAAGGAGGACGTAGTTGAGCCACGGACTTACCAGTAATCTTTTCTAGCAGGGAACGGGTGTCGTTGATTTCGCTGTCAACACCAGCTTCGTCAAGCTTAGTCAGTTGTTTATGATCCCAAGTGTGGTTGCCGATTTCCATACCGGCTTTACTGACATCGATTACGGTTTGTTGTTGCACCTTGGCATGGCTGCCAAGCATAAAAAAAGTCGCCTTCACTCCCTTATTAACCAAAGTTTTCAAAAGACCTTCAGTGTATACTGAAGGTCCGTCATCAAAAGTAAGGGCAATACACTTATCTATCGTACAGTTTACGTTGTCATTAGAAGTACGGTCATTAGCAACAGGCTGCTCCTCGGGAGCAGCCTGTTCACTGGGCTTATTTTCTAAATTAAAAATCTCTAGCACTGGCGGGGTCAAATATTCGATGAAGCTTTCTAAAGGAAGATCAATTTCTAAAACACCCCAATATCCTGGTGCGGCCTGGTAGCGGTCAAGATAGACAGCCATTTTTCCCTCGTCATTAATCACCAAGCTTTTAAAGTTTTCTGCTGTTGGTTCGGTGCCGTTGTCAATCATTTTCTGCATATTGTTTATCCATCTCTCTTTTTCCTCTCTAGATTCAAACTCCGATTCTGGTGCTTCCTTATTGACCCGAGCATATAAATCTTCCCTAACTAAATCCGATAATCTATTTAAATAATCATTGCTAACGAAAAGATTGGCCACTGGTACCTCTTCACCTGACTGTCGGTTAAAAATCATCGTGGCAGCTTCTTGAGTGCCAGTATTCCCAGTATTGCGGTAACGTGTAAAAGCAAAAGCTAGGTAATCATCGCTCGCAAATGCCACGTCAAAAGATAGGTTGTAGTCAGCATGGAAGGTGACACCGTCCTCACCGGTTTCAGCCATATATTCTAGGCGAGAGGCTTCAATCTCAACTGACCGAGTCCGATATTCTTCAATAAAGTTGTTGCTGAAGTTTTCAACTGTCTGATTGATGGTGTCATTATCAGTGACTGGCCAAGAGGCGTGAAGGGTGTAGCGATGTTGCTCATCATCCGATTGCTCATTGATGGTTTTAACTTTAATATCTTTGTATTTTGATGGGACAATATATTCGTCAGGTTCTAGACCGATCTGGTTATTGTCTATAGCAAAAAATTTGTTTTCGCGACTAAACCAAACATCAGCACCGATCGCCAACAACAAAAACACCACTCCTAAAATAAGTAAAGTTTTTCTCATAATTTTATTGTAACGCTAGAGAGAAGAGGAGTCTATGAGTGGGGTGTAAGGAAGTTTATTATTGAGCAGTTTTATTTATAACTAGATTCTTCTACATAAAATGAACCTATAGGAGCATTGTTTCCTTTTAACTACATAGGTCCAGACTATGTAGTTAATTTGATGCTGTATAGTTGGTCGACTTATATTGTAAAATTACAGTTTTGTTACTTTGTGATGTATTAGCGCATCGCGCTCTAACTCACTACACCGCGAAGCGGTGAACCTGCAACGCGCCGAGCGCGTGGTGGCTTTATACTTCCGCGTACGCATTGGAGCTTGGCGCGCCTCGCTGCCTCGCTGCACTCGGCACCCAAAACAAAGAAATTTCCTTACAATCATTTTTTCGGTGGAGGGGTCTGGGGAGGAGCCGACAAAAAATTGAAAGGATATTTCTTTGGTTTGGGGTCGCCGCTTCGTCCTCCAAAAAGCTTCGTTATAGTCTCCATCTCACTTGAGAGCCTACCACTACGCTTTTTTCCGTCCTCGCGTCAAGCGAGGCGCGCTTCCCGTATACAGCGCGTGTGGTATATCGAGAGTCCGCTCACACTGTGCAACCACCTCGCATAGGCACGCTCGCATCCGCTCGCGTGGCCTGCTCGGTGTTGTTTCGTGTGAGCTACTTCGGTGGCGTTTCTGTATAAGCCCCGTTGCCTGTATTAGCTACTCTGTAGGCAAGATAGAGCAACCTATAGCTTATGGTGTTGCGAAGGTATTGAACCATTACGTAGGGTTGACAGATACGTCATAGTATGTTAATGTGGAAAGTGGAGAATACCCTCCAATTCCACAGGAGAAGCACATGTTCAACATCCCTGTTCTGATCGGGTCCGTCCTGATCAGCGTACTGGTGGTCTTTGCCATCATTCTCGCCATCCTCTACCGAAAGGTCGTGAGCACCAACATGGTGCACATTGTCCAGCGCGGTCGCACCACGATGCCCTACGGCACCGGCCTCGAAGGCGGCAACGTCTACTATCGCTGGCCCAGCTGGATTCCGAAGTTCGGGGTCACGGTCATCGAGCTGCCGGTGAGCAACTTCGACCTCTCGCTCGACGGCTACGAAGCCTACGACGCCGATCGCGTTCCCTTCATGGTGGACGTCACGGCGTTCTTCCGCATCGCCGACACGGCACTCGCCGCACAGCGGGTGGCCAGCATCGACGAGCTCCAGGCACAGCTGCACCAGATCGTCCAGGGCGCGGTCCGCAAGGTCCTCGCCGGCGACAAGATCGACAACATCATGCTCGAGCGTTCCAAGTTCGGCGAAGCCTTCACGGCTGAAGTCGTCGAACAGCTCAAGCAGTGGGGTGTCGAGCCGGTCAAGTCCATGGAACTGATGGACATCCGTGACGGTCGTGGCAGCCAGGTCATCTCCAACATCATGGCGAAGAAGACTTCGCAGATCGAGATGGAGAGCCGGCGTGACGTTGCCGAGAACATGCGGGCCGCCGAGATGGCCGAAATCACCGCCAAGCGTGAAGTCGACATCCAGCGCCAGCAGGCCGAACAGGCCGTCGGTGAGCGCACTGCCGAGAAGGACAAGGCTGTCGGCATCGCCAACCAGCTCGCGCGCCAGGAAGTTCTGACGCAGGAGAAGGAGACCAAGGAGCGCGACATGGCGGTCAAGCGCGTCGAAGAAGTGCGCACGGCCGAAATCGAGAAGGACAAGCAGGTCGTGGCCGCCGAGCAAGAGAAGCAGACCACGGTGATCATCGCCGATGGCCAGCTCGAAGCCGAGCGCAAGCGTGCCCAGGGTATCGAAGCAGTCGGCGTGGCGAATGCAGCGGCCGAGAAGGCCATGCAACTCGCTCCTGTCGAGGCGCAGATCGTCCTGGCGAAGGAAATCGGCGGCAACGTCGGCTACCAACAGTACCTGATGACCATCGAAGGCATCAAGGGCTATGTGGTGGTTGGCGGCAAGCAAGCCGAAGCGCTGCAGAAGGCCGACGTCAAGGTCATCGCCAACACGGGCAAGCCCGGCGAAGGCATGACCAACGTCATGGATCTCTTCACCTCCAAGGGTGGTACCCATCTGGCTTCGGCGGTCGAAGCGTTCGCGCAGAGCCCGCTTGGCCAAGCCATCGTCGGCAAGCTGACCAACCCGGCTCCGGCCAAGGTGACCGAAGCCGCTCCGAGCGGTGATGGCGCACCGGAAGCCAAGACCGAGTAACTTGTCTCGCATGAGACTCCCGTCCCGGGCACGCAAGTGTCCGGGGCTTTTTTTAATTAAAATCCGTATTTATCCATACGAAGCTTGAACGCCGCACGGCCTCCCTCGGTGACTAATGTGATTTCTTCCTTGATCTTCTCGTTGTCGATAGCACCAATAAGCTTGATCATGCCGCTGGTCTGAACTCCTGCTTTAACGTAATCGCAACACACAACAAGTTCCGCATCACCGTTTACTACGAAGTTTGCACTGTGGCTGGCAAAGATAAGCTGTCGCTTAGTCTTTGCTTTCCAGACCTGCTCGACAATATCCTTAATCATCTTACTGTCGATATCGTCCTCTGGCTGGTCTATGATGAGAGGCGCGCTCCTTAAGTCGAGACGAAGTCTCGTTTTGTGACCCTACCGGGAATCGAACCCGGATTTCATCCGTGAGAGGGATGTGTCCTAGCCGTTAGACGATAGGGCCAAATCGCATAAGTGTATTGTCACTTGTGGCAGATGTCACACTTATGTCGCGCCTTTTTTGTCAGGAAGACAATAAAAAGGTGCAGTTATGATAGCAAATTAAGTATAGAATGCCAAACTGGCTGAGTAGGGTTGCTTAGTTAAGGTTTGTCCTGTTTAATGTTGGGTAGGCGGAGTTCTTTTTGGGCTCAGTGTTTAAAGGTGCAGGAGGTGAGAGTGATGCACGTTAAAAGACAAACTATTCTACCAGCATCAGAGGAAGTCGTCTGGGAACTCTTATTGAGAGGCGATACTCTGGCGAAGGTAGCGCAAGGAGTCGTCACGTACGGCTCCTTACCAGAAAAGTGGGAAAGAGGCGAGAGGTATAACATTCTCCCCTCAGTATGTGGTGGCCCTTCAACAGATCACTTCGTGACATTTGTTGAGATTAATGAACAGAAAGGGATCATGACAACCGAAGAATCAGGTGGATTGATTATTAGTTGGCAGCACCAAATGTCTATTACTGGGCATGGTCGGGAATCATCTATCCTAACCGATGTGGTCACGATAAATGCTGGTTGGGCCACTGTGGCGGTCTGGCTCTTCAGCGAATACTTTTACTGGCACCGACATCGTCAGTGGAAAAAATTACTCGCCAGCCTGCCGCCGGAATAAAGAAGATACATCTAAAAGAAGTTAAACCGCTCGTACCATCCGTACGAGCGGTTAATATATTTTTAATGTTAGTGAAGTGATGTTTGACTGGGTTAGAGTTTATAAAAGAAGTGCGGTAGTTGTTCTGTCTAATCAAAGTTCTGATATTAAACTGAGGGTTAACTTTTACTATGATTAAAAAATTAGGGCGTTTTAAGAAAGTTGAGGATCCGTGAATCAGGTGGTGCAGGTAGATAAAAATAAAAATTTAACGGGCGATTCCGGAGGAATCGCCCGTCTGGGGATTGGGAGAAGTTGTCACGAGACCCGCAGGTAATTGCCAATCGGGTAGTAGCGGAAGTCGCTCGCTTCTACCAGAGGCCGACAGTCGTAATGAACGCCACTCAGCTTCCCTTCAAGGTTCTCGTTCCACCAGTCGACAAAGTTATGAAGACGGGGGAGGTTCGGCAAGCGGTCGGTCAGTGGTAAAACCAGACTGTTCAAAATCTCCTCGGCATCGGGGAGGTGGTACACGAACTCTCCAATCACCTGGACGTTGTGGCTCTGATCGTAGCGGTCAAAAGCCTCAAGAAGCTCCTTTTTGTCCACATTGACCAGCAGGTCTTTGGGAAAGCGCTTGATGATTTCCATTGTCTTTACCCCATAAGAACGTTCCCTTTCACTATCTTAGCAATCAAAATCAGATTGTAAAGCGGTGCGGGCAAATACGGCCCTAGTAATGAGACTAGTTTGCCTTTCTAATTGAGGTCTTGATATCAAAACGTGGATTAACTTTTTTGCCAGGATTAAAGATGTCATCAGGGTCAAAAATATTTTCATTAATTTCAAACAGCTTAATCATTTTAGTGGAAAATATTTTGTTCAAATGTGGTGTGCGGATAATGCCGTCGTTATGCTCACCGCAGATATTACCATCGTATTTTACCGCAAGTTTGAAAAATCTTTCTGCCATCTTTTCTACTAAGAGGGGGGTGGTAGGATTGGTGAAATCAATCAGTGGATAAAAATGAAAATGACCGTTACCACCGTGGCCATGGACAGTGGCCTGTACTCGAAACTCGCGTAGCAGCTTTTTGATGCCGATGAAGAAAGTTGCCAGATGCTCTGGTGGTACTACCATGTCTTCTAAAAAGGCGGCCGGACGAAGTTTGGGGGACTGAAGTTTACAAAGAGAGTAGCTGGCGCGTCTGACTTGCCACAATGCCTCAGCCTCGTAGCGGTCACGCACTACCCGCGCGCGCGAGTTTTTGGTAGAAAGTGCCACCAAAATAGCGGGCAGAGAATTGTCTTTAAGGGTTTCCTTATCCAAAGTTATTAAGAGGGAGAGTTCAGGCAGTCGGCCCTTGTAGCGCACATGATAAGTAGAATACATTGCAAACATGGTACGATAATATGCCAAGCCACTTAAATAATTTTTAAAAAAATCTGGATTTTGCAGAGCTAGTTCGTAAGAGGCGGCATCAAACAGCTCTAGATTAATTGGGTTGTATTTAAGGGCGGTCTCCACGACATGAGGAGCGTCTTCTAGAGCAAAAACAGGTACCGAAATAAGTGTGGTCTGGCTCGGAATCGGCAAGGCTCGCATGGTGATTTTGGTGATGATGCCGACGGTGCCCTGGCTGCCAGCGATGAGGCGAGTAAGGTCAAAAGTACCGTCACCTTTTTTGAATTTAGTCACGGAAGTATTAAGGACAGACCAAAGCGCGTAACCGGCAGAGTTTTTAGTTGTAGTTGGGGTATTTTCCTGGATAACTTTTTGATTTTTGGAAATCAACTCCCAAATCTCGCGGGTGATTCTTCCGAGCTCATTTTTTTGTTTACTTTGTTTGGTGAATTCTTTGTAAGTGAGAGGTTTGATGAGATAGTTTTTGCCGTCATGCAAAATGATCTCTAAACTTTCTACCCAATCTGCGGTGTGACCATAGCGTAGTGAGTCAGGTCCAGCGGCGTTGTTGGCCACGCTGCCGCCAATGGTACAGAGATCTTTAGAGGCGGGGAAGGAGGGTAGGTAAGCATCGTACTTTGCCAAGGCTTTTTCCACGTCGTGCCACATCGCTCCAGGTTCGCAAGTTATAGTGATGCCACTCTTACTGACCTGCACTGGTTCAATGGTATTAAGATGCATAGTGTCAAGCACGATAGAATCAGTGAGAGAGCCACCACTTAAACCAGAGCCAGCGGCACGAGGAGTGAGAGAGATAGAAGGGAAGCGCTTAACAAGACAGCCAGTTACTTCAGTAGCTAAGCGGACATCACGTTCATCTTTAGGAACCAAAATCAACTGAGGAGCGATGGCAAAGATACTTTCATCGGTGCTGTATTTGTGCAATGAGACTTCGTCACTTAGTAATTTGCCACGGAAACCGAGTTTACGTAGTTCTCGTTCTATCATGAGGTGTCCAAGAGGATGCCTTTTGATACCGGTCACTAGACCTTGCTTGATTGCAGCGGCAACTCGTCGTCGAGAGCTGGTCGATGAGGCGGCGGTCCGGAGAGTTTTTTTAGTCACTTTAGCTTGAGTCTTTTTAACAGCGGCTTTGGTAGCTATTTTAACGGGAGTTTTTTTGGTAGTCTTTTTAGGGACAGCTTTTTTGGTAATTTTAGAAGCTGGTTTCTTACCCACCTTTTTCTTAGGCGATACGGTCTTGGCGCGGGCTGAAGAAGTCACTGATGGAGAGCTGGACATAAGAACAATTGCTTTCATTTTAACCTATTGTCAAGCAGATGATGATAGTTTATTCACAAAGGTAAAAAATAAACAACGGACTTTTTGAGTCCGTCGTTTATTTTTTTAAAACTTGCTACAACATTAACAGCTAAACTCCGCATCAGCTGCGCAAGGAGCGAGTACTTTTTCATCGTCGTCCAGGCGAGCTTCGCCCGGTTCTTCACCACGAGCAATAAAGTGCTCTGGGTCAACACCGTCTTTACCATTCCAAAGAGTCCAATAATGCTCCCATTCATTCCAGCCGATATTGAGATGTTTTACATAGATACCTTCTTCGGCTAATGCCAAACCTACTTTACGACTCAGCATACAGGCGGCGCTGTTACAGTAGGTAATGATGTCGCGATCACCTTTGATATCTTCCAGGCCTCGGAAAGTCTCCACCAGTCGGGCACGATTATCTTCGCCATCTTCGGAGCTGGCAGGAACGCTAATCGCTCCTGGGATGTGTCCCGCAGCGTACTGACCGGCTGAGCGGAGGTCGACCACGATAAAGTTTTTGTCCATAATACCTTGCTGCAAGGTGACCTTGAGGTCGTGCGGACTAACCGAGACGGCGTTTTCAATCTCGTAATACTCCTTAATGAGATTACTCTTTGACTCATTATTATTGAAAATGAGACTAAAGCCGACTCCAACGATTACTCCTACCACCAAAGCGGTGAGGATTTCTTTATTCTGCCAGCTGTTTTTATTGTCCATATGTGATTACTATTTAATTAACTGTCTTATTATAGAAAATTCCTAGTTTTTGTCTATTTCGTCTGAAATTAGTAAGCATGTTAAGATGAGGGGTAATTATGATTCAATCGCAGGCTTTAGAAATTCTCAAAACTGGGGCTAATGTCTTCTTAACGGGTGAGCCGGGGGCGGGAAAAACTTATGTGATCAATGAGTACATTGCCTGGCTGGAAGCCACCGGCTTGACGGTAGCGGTGACCGCTTCGACCGGGATCGCAGCTACACATCTTGGCGGCATGACGATTCATTCCTGGAGTGGCTTGGGTATTAAGAATGACTTGACGCGAGGTGAGCTGGAGACGATTACTGGCCGTGAGAAGCTGATGAAGCGAATTAAAAAAACTGATGTCTTGGTGATTGACGAAATCTCGATGTTAGATGGCAAGAGTTTAGATTTGGTGGAGCTAATTTGTCGGACTATCCGTAACCGTGACGAGGCTTTTGGCGGTCTGCAAGTAGTTTTGGTGGGGGATTTTTTCCAGTTACCGCCAATCGCCCGTCACGGTGAGATTAAGCGCTACGCTTTTCAAAGCCATACCTGGGAGCGGATGCGGCCGCTAATTTGCTACCTGGGTGAGCAACACCGACAAGAAGATGAGTTACTGCTATCACTCCTATCCGCCATCCGCAGCGGTGAGATTGAGGAGGATCATTTTACTTTGTTGAATGAGCAGACTGAAATTGAGTATGAAGGTATTGAGCCGACACGTCTTTATACACACAACGCTGATGTAGATAGCGTCAATGAAAGTCATCTTAAGTCCTTACCTGGTACGGGACGCACTTTTAAGATGTCTGGTCGTGGAGCTAAGGCGCGGGTGGAGTCGTTGACCAAGCAATGTTTGTCACCTGAACGTCTGGTGCTGAAAGAAGGGGCAATGGTGATGTGCACTAAGAATAATTTTGAAGAAGGTTATGTGAATGGCACTATGGCACGAGTGGTGGGTTTTTCCGGAACCGACAACTGGCCAGTAATTGAAACGACTGACAAAAGAAAACTGACCATTAAACCGCAGAGTTGGGAAATGATGGAGGACGGTAAGGTGATGGCCAGTATTGAGCAGGTGCCACTACGCTTGGCATGGGCAGTGACGGTGCATAAAAGTCAAGGAATGAGTTTGGACGCGGCTGAGATTGATTTGTCTAAGGCTTTTGTGTTTGGACAGGGTTATGTGGCACTATCGCGAGTGCGGTCTTTAGCGGGGTTGAAAGTGTTGGGTATGCATCCAAATGCTCTCCAGGTCGATCCAGAAGTACGACGTCGCGACGCTGGTTTCCGTGAGGAGAGTGAATCAGCCGAGGAGACTTTTCAAGAAATGGCTGAAGAGGAGTTGGTAGCTTTGCAGAAACAATTTGTGATCTCTAAAGGTGGGAAGTTTATTGATAAAGATACACCGATTGAGAGCGCGGCCCCGGCCGAGCGTATCAAAAAAGAAAGCACCACTGAACAGACTTTGTATTTACTTAAAGAGGGGAAGAGCATCAGAGAGGTGGCTAAAGTGCGCAACTTGGCGATGTCTACCATTGTTGGACATGTAGAGCAGTTGTTGGCGAGTGACAGTCTAGATGTGGTGGAAGTGTGGCCATTGGTGGAAGAGTTAGGAATTGAAAAAATTGATGTGGAGAAGGTGCGTCAGGTAGCCGCCGGAGTGGAGACTGGACTGGAAAAACTTAAACCTTTGTATGAAGCGACAGAGGGTGAGTATGACTATGAAACTCTACGTCTGCTACGGCTAGCGATTTTGCTAGCGGATAAAGCTTAGGTTGGTTTAATAAACAAAACTGGGTAATGTTGGGTTTTTTGACAGGACGGCGGTCTACTAGAGGTGGGGTAGCCAAGAGGGCCAAGAAATCGCGACGGCTGTCGCCAAGCGCGCAGGCTTATCAGCGGTATAAGTCAGAAGCGAAGCGGGTGATTGTGGCAGAGGTGGCAAATCTTGCCGCTCGTGAAGGATTTACCTACGGACGCATCGCCATCCGAAATCAAAAACGTAGTTGGGGCAGTTGCTCATCTTTGGGTAATCTTAACTTTAGTTATAAATTGTTATTTCTGCCTATTTGCCTGCGCGAGTACATTATTGTGCATGAACTGTGCCATCTACGAGAACTCAATCATTCACCACAGTACTGGGCAGAGGTGGCTAAAATTATGCCAGACTACCAAGTACGACTGCAAAGTTTGCGCCATCACGAACGTACTAGAGGCACGTCTATTGCGGTTTTGCAAAAGTGGCAACGAGAACATAGTGAAGTGGGGGCTTGTCAGCATTGTCGCGTTGATAAAATTTAGTGATTAGTATGGAAGCGAGAAAAGAAAAACCAGAAATAAAAGAGATTTATCTACTGGATAAACCGTACGGCGTGACCTCGTTTGCAGTAGTGGCTAGTTTACGTAGACAGTTAGGTGTAAGGAAGGTGGGGCATGCGGGTACGTTGGATCCGTTGGCAACGGGATTGATGATTCTTGGGGTTGGACCAGGGACTAAGAAATTAACTGAGCTGATCAAGCTTGATAAGGAATATCTGGCAGAGATTAGAATTGGTGAAGCGCGTACTACTGACGATATGGAGGGAGAAATCACTGAGAAAGTAGCCGTGCCAAAGTTGGAGGATGGAGAGATTGTTAAAGCACTGACTTCTTTGGTCGGGGAGACGGAGCTAACAGTCTCAGCTTTTAGTGCCATTAAAAAAGACGGGGTGACTTATTATCAGCGCGCTCGACGAGCGTTGGCCAAAGGAGAGATGTTGAGCGAGGCAGAATTACCAAAGCGGCTGATGCGAGTGGAAGAAGCGGAGCTGATGCGAGTGGAGTATCATCAAACAGAAGCTTTGATGGTGGTGACGATACGCTTCCGAGTAGGTAGCGGTACTTACGTTCGTTCGCTGGCTAAAGAGTTAGGGAGGCGTCTTGGCTATCCAGCAGTGTTGCAAAATCTTCGTCGGACGCAGGTGGGAGAGTTTCGCATTGAAGAGGCGGATAAAATTGCGGTACGTGGCGAACGGGTGATACCAAGGTGGCTGGAGGACTAAGTTTATTTATTGTGAATAAAAAATAGGGACAAAAAACCTGGGCCACAGAGTGGCCCAGGTGGGTTACCGTTTTGGATTTCAAACCGCTTTGATGCGCGCGCTCTTTTTTGATCGATTCCTGGCGGCAATCGATCGTAACAACCGCACATCTGCGGCTAAAGAAAACGATGAGAAGGGGACGTTCTTCTCAATGTAGAAATCAGCCAAGTGTCCCTCCAGGCGACGAAATCTATCCTGTATCGGAATCTTGTTTGTAGAACACCAGTGATGAAAATCGCAATGTAGCTGTTCTTCCTCCTTGGTCATTCTAGACCCTCCCAAAAGTAATCTGTCACTATTTAAACATATTTTTAAAATAAATCAAGTTTTAGAATTAAAAATAACTTATGTTAGAATAGACCAGTATGTTTGGAAAAGTAAAAAATTTTGCTATCAAGAAATTGGTAGATTCTCAGATGAAGAATGTACCGCCAGAGCAAAAGGCGATGATTATGGAGATGTTGGAGAAGGATCCAAAGTTATTTGAGACTATCGCCAAAGAAATTCAGGCGGAGTTAAAAACTAATGGTAACGACCAAATGAAGGCCGCGATGAAGGTGTTGCCGAAGTATCAAAAAGAGATCATGGCCGCTATGAGTCCAGAAACTCGTGAGCAATTCATGAAGATGCAAATGGGTTCGGCTGGGCGGTTTAATCCGGACGGTAGCCTGCGACAATAAGGGTGAAAGAATATGGGTAAAAACCAGCCGGGCCACGAAGGTGGCCCGGCTGCTTTTCCAATTAACAAGCGGCTAGTTTCTAATGTCCTACGATGATGTATGATATCGAGAGTTATGATTAAAAAGATTTTGGTCATCTGTGGTCATCCAGACATAGAATCGTTTACTGGCTTAGTAGCAAAACATTATGCTGCTGCTGCTACTGAAGCAGGACATGACGTAACTCAGGTAAATGTGGGTGAGTTAGAGTTTGACCCAGTGTTGCGTAAGGGCTACAACGAGGAGCAGTTGTTAGAGTCAGACTTGGTGGTAGTGCAAGAAGCGATTAAGAATAGTGATCATTTGGTGATCGTTTACCCGAACTGGTGGTGTGCCATGCCAGCAATCTTAAAAGGATTATTTGACCGTATTTGGCTGTCTGGCTTTGCTTTTATTAATCGCGCTGATACCAATAAGACCGACCGCCTGCTTGCTGGCAGAACGGCACGAGTGATTATTTTGTCTGGCTCCTATCATCCGTTTATGGCTTGGTGGAATTATGGGGATTATACTAATGAGATCCAGTACGCCATTTTAGAATTTGCTGGAATCCGTACTAACGTCACATCGTTAGGGCCGGTCCAGAAAGTGTCTGACAAAAAACGACAAAGTTGGTTGCGAGAAGTAGAGCAGTTGGGAAAGCGAGGAATTTAGTATTTTGGTGTAGAAAAGAGGGTGGAGAGAAAATAGTGGGCGGAACCTTTGGTTCCGCCCACTATTTTTGTTGCCGCCGTCTCACGAAGCGACCCTTCAGTATTTAGTTAAAGAGTTCTTCTACTGCAGTTTTAACATCTTGTCCATCAGCTTGGCCCTGTAATTCTTTCAAGACAGCACCGATTAGCTGTCCTAATTTACCCTTATCCTCGATGCCGAGCTCTATCTTTTTGGCGGTTACGATTGGTCGAATTTCTTCAAGACTCATCATTTGTGGCAAGTAAGTATTTAGCACTGCTAACTCTTCTTTTTCAATTTCGGCCAAATCTGCTCGTCCGCCCGCCGCAAATTGAGTAATTGAATCTTGGCGCTGTTTAGCTAAGCGTTTAATCACTTTTAAGACATCATTGTCACTCAATATTTCCTGTGGTTTTTTACCTTGGCTCACCAATTCGTTGGTAAGGGCTGTTAGAATGCTGCGGATTACCCGCAATCTTACCACTTCTTTATTTTTGAGAGCATCCTTTAAGCTGCTTTTTAGTTCCTCATGTTTAGGCATAATGATGATTTATTTAGGTTAAAATAGTTTAGCACAGCTTGTGCTAAAATGGACTAATTATGGAAACTTTAATTTTAGTGGTACTCGGTGCTTTGGTGGTAGTGGTGTTATTTCTGGTCTATCAAGTCACTAAGAATAGCCAGGCTAAGCCAGCTGAGTCTGAGAGTATGTTACTTATGCAACAACAGATTCAAGAGTTGTCTCGTACGGTGCAGGAGCAAATGAGCGAAGCCTCTAAACTTTCTCAGCAAGGTAGCCAGAATCAGTTCCGAGAAAGTCGTGAACTGATGCAGCAAATCAATAAAGATGTAGGTGAACAAATTCGCTCCATCCAAGAAAGCGTTAATGAAAAGCTTCTGTTTGTACAGAAGAATGTTTCTGAAGTCAGTGAAAGCTCTAAACAGGTCTTCACCATCGCTGAGCAGTTGCAAAATCTGGAAAAAGTCCTTAAGCATCAAAAGCAGCGGGGGAATTTGGGTGAAGCTTCCTTACAATTGGCCTTAGAAAATATGTTGCCGGCCGGTTCTTACCGGTTGCAACACAGTTTTACTAATGGTGAAGCCGTGGATGCAGTTATTGAAACTAAGGACGGCCTCATTCCCGTGGATGCCAAGTTTTCTTTGGATAACTATCGCCGTTTAGTGGATAGTCAAGATGATATTGAAAAAGTCCAACTGGAAAAAGATTTTAAGAATGATCTTAAGAAACGGATTGACGAAACTGCTAAATACATTCGCCCAAACGAAGGCACACTGCCGTTTGCCTTTATGTATATTCCGGCTGAGGCCATTTATTATGACCTGTTGGTCAATGAGGTTGGTTCGGTCAAAGTAAATACGCGCTCTCTGATTGACTATGCTTACCGTGACAAAAACGTCATCATCGTCTCACCGACGACTTTTGCTGCTTATTTACAATCAGTACTGTATGGTTTTCGGGCTTTTCAAGTGGAGGAGGGGGCCAAGGAAATTCAGAAAAATGTGGAGAAACTTTCCCGTCACTTGCAAGCCTATAATGAATACTTTGTGAAGCTGGGTAATACACTCGGCACCACGGTTAATCATTACAATAATGCCAATAAAGAGTTGGGCAAGATCGACAAAGATATTCTCAAAATTGCTGAGGAGGGGATTGGGCACGAGGTATTGGTATTGGATCGGCCAGTTAAAGATGAGTAGTGGGAATGAGAAAGGGCGTCAGCAAGCTGACGCCCTTATGATGCGCAAGTTTGAGTCGTGCGCTTAGACATGGAAGTAGTACCCAGCCTGGTGGGGTTCAACTTTGTTGACGGCTCCTCGACTGGCAACTACGATACTCTCACTCAACTTCTGAAGTTCGGCCAGGGTAACACCCTTGTGTGCCGATCGAAAGATTCTAAAGTAGAGACAGAGCCCGTCCTTGGGATGAATTGTCAAACTGAGATAATTCTCGAACGTGACCAAGCCGGTGACTCGGTTTGGCTCCACATACTTGAAGGTGATCGTGGCACGTTCATTACTTTGACCAGGATTGTACTGGTTGGCAATTTTAACCAACTTCGACATCGACCCCAGCAATTTACGGTCGCCAACGATGATGATGCCAAATTGCTGAGAGACTGGTATTGCGGGCAAGGTGGCCATGTCGGGACTCCTTTTGTGATGTGGTTTTACAATCTAAAGCCAGAGTACTCTGTTATCTTGCAATTTTCAAGCTTTTTTGTATAATGGCACGTACTATGGCAACAACTACAGAAAACAAAGCTTTTGCAGTCATTGAAACTGGTGGAAAACAGTATTTAGCCCATGAAGGTGACACTATGCAGGTAGAGCTTCTTGGTGATTATAAGGAGGGTGATAGCTTGACGTTTGATACGGTACTGATGACTGATAATGGTAGCACCTCTAAAATTGGCACCCCTTATCTTGACTCTAAGGTTACTGCTACTTATTTGGGTACTGACAAAGGGCCGAAGATTACTATTCTGCGATATAAAGCTAAAAGTAACCGAAACCGTAAGCAAGGACATCGACAAAAGTACTCCCTGATCAAGATTGAGAAAATTACTTAGTCTTAATTAAGAATTAAATAAAAGCCTCGTCCTTTGGAGCGAGGCTTTTATTTATTCTGTTACCAATTATTGTCTACGTCAAATTAAATTAATCCGTGTACGGGCTACTAAGTACGGTTTCGTAAAGCATTTTTTAAAGTCTCAGGGTCGGCGTACTCCAGTTCGCTGCCTGTAGATAACCCACGGCCCAACTCACTAAAATGAAGTTCTTCCCCTGTGGGTCGGTGGTAATCATTGAGAAGGGAGCGTACGTAACGGCCAGTATTTTCACCGTCTGGACTAACGGCAAAGCCAAGGATGACTTCTCTCAAGTCTGTGGCTAATTTTTTTTCCACCAGTGCTTTAAGGGCACCGCTGCGGAGGCGGTTATTGTTCTTTGTTTCCAGTAGCGGTGCGAGTCCGCCAAGTACAAAATAATATCCGTGGTACAAACCACTGCGCTCCAGAGCGGTAATATCGCTGTCGTTTGCGACGATTAAAAGCTGCTGATGGTTACGGGTGTGATTACTACAAATATCACAAAGAACATCACTCGCCAAACGCTTGGTAAAGAAGCGGTGACAGTCGTGACATTCGCCAACACTGGCGGATAAGTTTTTAATTAATTCAGAAATCTCTCCAATCTCTTGGGGACGTAGTTTAAGTAAGTGGTAAGTAAAGCGTCGGGCTTGGCGGATACCAACTCCAGGAAACTTTTCAAAGTAAGTGACTAATTTATCAAAAGAAGACATGTGTAGAATATTTAGAAATCGTCATGACCGCCGCTGCTAAAATTTTCAACGTGATTATTATCAAGATTGAGGAAGCGTACGTGCTGGCCGTCAAAGTAAAGCTCGGCCACGCCGACAGGGCCGTTACGATGTTTTTCCACTAGTATTTCCGCGATATTCGGACGCTCCGCAGGGACATCTTTGTTGGCTTTATCTTCACGGTGAATAAACATCACTACGTCAGCATCTTGCTCAATAGAGCCGGAGTCACGAAGGTCGGATAAGCGTGGTTTACCACCGCGTTGTTCCACCGCTCGGGACAGCTGGGATAGTGCCAAAACCGGTACTTCCAGCTCGCGAGCTAGAATTTTTAAAGAGCGTGAAATCTCCGTCACTTGTTGAGTCATACTATCACTCGCTTTGGTGGCGGTGGGGGACATCAGCTGCAAGTAATCTACAATTAACATATCTAGTCCGTGTTCATTTTTGAGTCGTCTAGCCGCGGAGCGCATCTTCAAGATGTTGTTACCAGCCTGATCATCAATATGTATTTGCGCTTCGGAAAGTTTAGCCATGGCTTCACGCACCTGATCATACTCGTCGTCATTACTCAAGCGTCCGGTACGTAGTTTCCACGAATCCACGCCAGCCTCGGCAGCTAACATGCGGTCAACTAGTTGTTGGTCGGACATTTCTAAAGAGAATATTCCCACTGAGGCACCATGTTGTAAAGCTGCATTGCGAGCGATATCCAGAGCAAAGGTAGTTTTACCTACAGATGGTCGAGCGGCCAAAATAATAAGATCAGACTTCTGAAAACCAGCTAAAAGATTATCGAGCGCTGTAAAGCCAGACTGGACACCACGTTTTTCGTCTTTGTGTTCACTTAAATATTCAAAACGCTCCCAGGCTTCGGTTAGGGAATTGCCGATGGTTTTAAATTTTTGTGACGAAGGCGCGTTGGTAACCTGGAAAATCTTCTTTTCTGCTTGATCAATAGCTTCTTCGGTACTTTCAGGGTCAGAATAGGCGATCTCAGCAATTTCATCAGCGGCATTAATAAGGCCTCGCAAGGTGGCTTTACCTTGTACCTGATCAGCGTAGTACTGGGCGTTACCAGCGGCCGGGACAGTTTCTAAGAGTTCGGCTAAATAATCCAGCCCGCCCACCCGATCTAAAGCCTGATTACTCTTTAGTTTGGTACTGACTGAGACAATATCAATGGGGTCACCTTTGATGAAAATTTGGTAAATACTTTCATAAATTAGGCGATTCTTTTCAGCGTAAAAACTCTCAGGGAAGACTGTTACTGAAATATCATGGATGACGTCTGGCTTAAGTAAGATTGCACCCAAAAGAGCCTTTTCAGCTTCCAGGTGCTGCGGTAGGGTGCGGAGATTGCGGTTAAATTTTGCCGGATGATGTTCAGTCATAAATAGTTGTTTGTCCAGTATAGCAAACTTAGTACGAGTCCTGATTTTACAGTAGTAGGGGACAAGGGGGAGAGATTGGGGATAAATATTAATTGCAGTAGCTGCCCTTATTTAGTTTAGACTGAGTTGGGACTTATTTTGCGTCATAAATATCTGATTCGAGGGTCACCTTAAGCAGCCGAAACAACTGGTCCCTCGGGGGTATCCTTAAGGCGGTATCCGAGAAGATTGATCTCTACTCGTAAGCGATCTGATTCGTCCCAGTTTTTATTTTGTCGAGCAATCTCTCTTTCAGCCACTAATTTCTTAACTGCCTCGGGCAGCTCGGTCTCAGTGACAACGCCAAGTTTTTGTAAGCCGTCGTACTTGTCTTCACTGAGTCCAATAGCCAGTACTTTATCAAAGTGTTTCAATGTGGCGCAACGTTCTCCGTTGGTCAGGTCGGGGTCTTTTGTGACAGCCCAGGCAAGAGCAATAATTCTGGGAGTATTAAAGTCATTATTTAACTGTTGTTGAAATTGCTCAGCATAATAGGAATTTACCCTGGTGGCGATGTTATTGTAGTCTTCATAAATAAATCGCTTGAGACGATACAAGGCATGCTTGGCGGCGTCTAGGGCGGCAAAGCTAAAGTTGACATTGGAGCGATAATGGGAAGTTAACAAGAGGTAACGGAAATCATCGGCACTATAGCCACGATCTTCCAAGTTGTGTAAATAAATACTATTACCTAACGATTTAGAGATCTTGCCGCCATCGATATTGAGGTGAGCGTTGTGCAGCCAGTAGTGAACGAACTTACGTTTTGTCGCTGCTTCTGATTGGGCGATCTCGGCGTTGTGGTGCGTGTGAATGTGATCAATGCCACCAGTGTGAATATCGATTTCTCGACCTAGAGTGCTGAGCGCCATCGCCGAGCACTCAATATGCCAACCAGGAAAACCTTTACCCCAGCGACTGTTCCAACCCAACAGACCTTTCTTCCAAATGGCGAAATCAGCCGGGTGTCGCTTTTCTGGATTCACTTCTACACGAGCACCGTCCTTGAGAGAGTGAATATCAATGTCACCCAGGCGGCCATAATCGGGAAAGCGACTAATGTCGAAATAGACGCCGTCACTAGTCTCATAAGTGTAGCCCTTCTCTTCAAGAGTTTTGATAAGCTGAATTTGCTGATGAATATAATCGCTAGCACGAGACCAGGTGGTCGGTTCTTTAATGCGAAGTTTGGCCATGTCTTTTTTGAATGCTGCAATATAAATGTCTGACAAATTACGCATGGCTTGTAAGGTGATTGGTAGGCCCTCGCGACGTAGGCCTTTTAGCATTTTATCCTCACCGGCGTCGGCATCATCAGTCAGGTGACCAAAATCGGTGAAGTTAATCGTATTTTTCACCTCGTAACCGTTGTATTCTAAAGTGCGCTTTACGATATCAACAAAAACATACGCGCGTAAATTGCCAATGTGAGCGTAATCATAAACAGTCGGGCCGCAAGAATACATGGTGACCACGGGTGGCTTGAGCGCTTGAAAGACCTCTAATTGTTTCGTCTCGGTATTAAAGAGTTTTAGTGCCTTTTCGTCTTGTATTGTCTGCTTAGGACGTTTAAAAAATGATAGGGCCATAGAATTATCGTTATTGTAACAAAAAGTTGATCTCTTACCTACTAATTCTCACCACCTGATATTGCTTGTGGTTTAGTGACTTGGTGTCTTAATTTATTATGTCATAATAAGCTACATGAAATTAGATAACCAAGAACACACACCAGTCAGAACCGTTTCGACTGAACCTACCACTAGCAGCAGTAAAAAACTACTCCTCGGCGTCACTTTGGCGTTGGTTCTGGCGGGGGCGACTTTCATGTCTGGAATCATGGTTGGTAGTGGTATTTCAGGAGTGGTGGCGGATGCGGGACAAGAGGCTAGCTTACTTTCTTGGTTTGGATGGGGTAATAAGAAGAATACATCAGTTGAGGGGATCGATATGACCGAATTCTGGCGAGTCTGGCGTTTGATGGAGGATAAGTTCGTGGAAACTGAGGAGGAGCCGCTGACCGTTCGTGAGAAGGTGGAGGGAGCTATCGCAGGTTTAGTTCGAGCCTACGGCGATCCATATACGATGTTTCTTTCTGAGCAGGATGCTGCTGAACTAAATGATGATATCTCAGGGAATTTTAGCGGAGTGGGGATGGAGTTGGGAATGCGAAACGGAGTTATTACTGTTATTGCGCCGTTGTCGGGCACCCCTGCTCAAAAGGCTGGTATTACCGCTGGCGATGTGTTGGTGTCTATTGATGGAGTGAGTACTGAAAATATTGGCTTAGATCAAGCAGTTGATAAGATTCGCGGCAAGGAAGGTACTAGTGTTATTTTGGGAGTAATACACCCCGAAGCTATGCGGATTGATGAGGTGGAGATTGTCCGCGCTAATATTGAAGTGCCAACCGTAAAAACGGAGCAGCAAGGAGATGTTTTTATTATTTCTCTGTACAGCTTTAATGCTATTTCTGAAAGCAAAGTGAGGCAAGCCTTGGTGGAGTATGCAAGTAGCGACAGTAAAAAACTCGTCTTTGACTTACGTGACAACCCGGGCGGTTTCTTGAATAGCGCCGTGGCGATTGCCAGTTATTTCTTACCTAATGGCAAGGTGGTGCTTCGAGAGAATTTTGGTGAAGGTCAAAAAGAGGAGCTCTATCGCAGCACAGGAAGAATCGTGAAGGAGTTTGCACCAGGAGAGGTGGTGGTCTTAATTAATGAGGGGTCAGCGTCTGCGTCGGAAATCTTAGCTGGGGCCTTGCAAGAGCACGGTGCAGCGAAGCTTATCGGTACCAACTCCTTCGGTAAGGGGTCGGTACAGGAGCTGATTCCTTTGGAAAAGGGCACCTCACTCAAGGTGACTATTGCACGCTGGCTGACGCCGAATGGTACTAGTATTTCTGAAGGAGGGTTGACTCCAGATATCTACATCAACCGTACGTTGGAACAGAGGCAAAAAGATGAAGACCCCCAACTGCGAGCCGCTATCGATTTCCTAAACGGTAAGGAGGTAAAAAGTGAGAAGTCAACTAAGCCTGTTTTAGTCGAATAAAGTCATTTAAAAAGAAGTTTGCTCTTTTAGGGGTGATTTTGTTATAGTAGGTGGGTTATCAGTCTGATTTTATTGTTATGAAAGTGATTCTTTTGCGCGATGTAGCCAAGTTGGGATTGCGACACAGTATCGTAGAGGTTCCAGATGGCTACGCTCAAAATAAGTTGATTCCTCAAGGGTTGGCTAAGCCAGCAACAGCCCAAAATATCAAAGCCGTGAAGCAGGTAGCTAGTCAGAATGAGGCAGACGTACAGGCTAAAGAGGTCAATTTAGCGACCATGCTCGAGAAGTTAGCGACCGAGACAGTTATTATCAGTGCTAAGGCCAATGAGCAGGGTCATCTTTTTCAGGCCGTAAAAGTTGATGATATCGTCAAGGCACTGGGAGCGAAAGGGTTTACTGTTGAGCCAGACACCCTGAACTTAGCTGAGCCAATTAAGTCATTGGGGATCACGTCCGTCGCGGCCGCTTATGGCCAGAAGAAAGGTGAGTTAAAGATTGAGGTAGTCGCTCTCTAGTTAGTTGACGTCATTATATGAAAAATGAATTATTTATCGTGGGCAGTTTGTTAGTAGGATCAGCTCTAATTATTGGTGGAATCGTTTGGTATCTTGATTATCAGACTCCAAAAACTTGGGCTGATATTGCCAAGAATCAGCCGGCCGCTACCCCCTTAACAGTCAAAGAAAATAACATTATGCAACCAGGAATTACGAACGAAGCTAACCCAATCGCGGTTTTGGACACCAATCAGGGAGTCATTAAAATTGAGCTATTTAAAGACACAATGCCAATTACGGCAGGGAACTTTGAAAAGCTTATTAAGGAAGGATTTTATGACGGTATCAAATTTCATCGAGTTATCGATGGTTTTATGATCCAGGGCGGTGACCCAAATTCTAAAACCGATAACAAAGACACCTACGGTACTGGCGGCCCAGGCTACACGATTAAGGATGAGTTTGTAGCAGGTCCTTACTTAACTAATGTGCGGGGTACTATTTCGATGGCGAACGCTGGTCCCGAGTCTGGCGGTAGTCAGTTCTTTATCAATCTGGAGGACAATGAGGCGCTTGATTATGATAAGTTGCCTCAGACCTCAAAGCACCCGGTCTTTGGGCGAGTAATTGAAGGTATGGATGTTGTGGACAAGATTGGTCGGGTAGCGACTGATGCTAGAGATTTGCCACTAGATCCAGTAGTGATCACTAAAGCTGCTGTTATTGAAGGAGAGGGCGAGTAATTATCTCTTAGTGTCTTTTCAAAGTTTGGTGTGTGTAGAATAGTAAAGCCCGCTTCTTTCAGAAGCGGGCTTTACGTTTACTTATTTCTCTAAGGAATGAGTAGTTCTTAGAGAACGTCCACAACTTTTTTTACCTGGCGACTACCGTCAAAGTTGACTTTACGTCGGTTGCGGAAGGTAACGGTGCCGGGAGCGACGGCAAAAAGAGTATGGTCACGACCGGTGCGGACATTGTTACCAGCCTCGATCTTGGTACCACGTTGACGAACGATAATTTCACCAGCCTGGACAACTTGACCGTCACCACGCTTGACGCCGAGGTATTTTGGTTGTGAGTCTCTGAGGTTTTTTGCGGAACCACCCGATTTTTTGGTTGCCATACGCTATAATAAATAAATAATCTAACGGCGACAGTATACAGTATATGTGGGAAAAACTCAAGCAGTTACTTCAAGATAATGCGGTTTTTTATAGTCTGATAGTAACTCTGACGGCAGTATTAGCCTTTGGTCTTGGTCGCGCATCACTTGAGAGTAATACCCAAGTGGCTGGATTGCAGCGATTGCCAGATTTTTATTTAGAAACTAACGATATGTCTCTCTTGGATGGTGGGACAGTAAGTTCTGCAGCGCCGACAGCTGTTACGGAACCATCAGTACAAAATCAAAATTTTGTCGCCTCCAAAACTGGTAAGCGTTATTATCCGACAAGTTGTTCAGGTGTCAGTCGGATCAAGGATACTAACCGGGTTTACTTTGCTTCTGAACCGGCCGCCATGGCGGCCGGTTACTCCCGAGCAGCGAATTGCAACTGGTCAGAGTAGGTTATAATAGCAGGTAGTTTTTATGAATTGGATAAATTTATTTATCAAGGCGGGGAAGTTATGGCTAAAAACTGGCGCCGGCCATTTATCCGCCGCTTTATCTTACTATATCCCTTTCGCCCTCACGCCGCTAATTTTTATATCTGTCTATCTGGTGGGGATGGTCAGTGGGCATGAGAAAGTTTCTAAGCTACTTTATTCTTGGGGGGAAGCTATGGATGTTAACCTGGCTAAACAATTGTCTGAAT
Organism: uncultured Patescibacteria group bacterium; assembly: GCA_934699595.1. Classification (GTDB taxonomy): domain Bacteria; phylum Patescibacteriota; class Minisyncoccia; order Phycocordibacterales; family UBA918; genus OLB19. Next base: position 129,328 of record CAKUWT010000001.1, on the reverse strand, counting down.
CGGTTACAAAGTTTGGTGACTTGACTAATAGTTATGATTTACCTCTAATCATAACTTTATTTTTCTCGGGCATGATTGTGGTCGCTATCAATATGGTGATTTACGGCATTCAACAAATTTGGGGAATTAATCCAAAAGGCTGGCAGGCTTACTTTTATCAACTTATTCGCTTAGCTATTTTCTTTGTGATACTGCAAGCTTATATTTTCCTTGTCATCGTACTGGAAGACATTGTTTCTTTAATAGTTAGCCTAACGGGAATCAGTACGTTTACTTATCTTGGCAGTTTATTGTTATTCTTAACGACGGCTATTTTGTGTTTGTTTGCTTATAGTATTTTACCTGCTCGAGTTTATTCTCTTAAAGCTCGCCTGGTAGGCTCTCTACTCGCTACGGCACTTTTTGTTGTCAGTAAGTACTTTGTCTCCGCCCAGCTACTCACTACACCCTTGCCAGGACTGTTTGGTACCGCGGGCACTATCTTTATTCTCTTGATTTGGATTTATTCTCTCAGTGTGATTATTTTCTACGTAGCCGCTTTTATTCGGGTTTACGATGAATCACGCGGGCGCCACTTGTCGCGGTAGATCGTGTTAATATAAAAGATATGTTAGTCCTTGATGTTGAAGCTTCTGGCACCGAGGCCAATCTGCATTCAGTGGTCTCGATTGGGGCAATAGATTTAGCTAATCCGGAGAGGCGCTTCTATGTGGAGTGTCGTATTTGGCCAGGGGCCAAGGTTATGTCGGGGGCGTTAGCGGTGAACGGTTTTACGGAAGCAGAAATTATCGACGTAAGTAAATTAACTGAGGCAGAAGCGATTCAGCAATTTATTGAGTGGACAAAACATTTAGATAATCACACTATTCTGGGCCAGAACCCATCTTTTGATCGTGATATGGTGCGCCATGCATGTTTACGAGCTGGTATTGCTTTTGATTTGCCGTATCGTACTTTAGATACTCACACCATGGCTTTTATGCATATGACTCAAAGAGGAGCAAATATTCCTTTTGACGAACAACGTCGACGGACTGATTTAAACTTAAATACTATTTTGCAATATTGCGGCGTTCCTGCTGAACCTGACCCGCACAATGCTCTTACCGGAGCGATGTGCCATGCTGAAGTAGCTTCCCGATTACTATACAATCAGAAGCTTCTCCCCGAATTTGAAGACTGCGAGATCCCGTGGTGAGTTACGGATGTTACAATGGGTCACATATGGTACGTGATTTTTTTGGAAGAAAGGAAGCTAAAGAAGAAAAGCAAGATAAATTAAAAATAGAACATGTCGGATTAGATAAGCTTTGTCGAATCGATGATGCCCTGTTTCCAACAGGAAGCTCACTTGAGCAGGACGCTGTTCAGTCCTGGCGTATTTTTCGGATTATGTCTGAATTTATTCAGGGGTTTGATTTACTTCGTCGCCATGACCTGGCTGTTACTTTTTGGGGAAGTGCTCGCACTACGCCAGACAGCCCCTATTATCAGGATGCGGAAGAGTTGGCTGCGCGGTTAGCTAAACGGGGGTTTTCGGTTATTTCTGGCGGTGGTGGTGGAATTATGGAGGCCTCTAACGCGGGAGCCTATAAAGTAGGCGGTAAATCAGTTGGTTTAAATATCAAGCTGCCGTTTGAACAGAACCTTAATCCGTATACAACCGAATCGTTAAACTTTAATTACTTCTTTTCTCGTAAGGTAATGCTGGCTTTTTCCTCAGAGGCTTACGTGTATTTTCCAGGCGGTTTTGGTACCCTGGATGAGTTTTTTGAAATCGTCACTTTAATCCAGACCAAAAAGACTGAACCCATCCCGATTGTCTTGTACGGCAGTGAATTTTGGAATCCGATGGTTGAGTGGATTAAGAAAACTTTGCTCAAGAAACATGCCACTATTAGTCCCGAGGATCTCGATCTATTTGTGGTGCTAGACACGGTTGATGAGGTTTATGACTACGTTACCGCCAATGTTGACTGTGATAATTTACAACAAATTTAGACTATGAGTTATTTGGTTTTTGATATTGGGGGCACAAATACTCGCTTGGCTTTATCAGAAGACGGTAAAAGTTTTACCGTGGTAAAAAAGATTGCTACTCCAAAAAAACCTGAGACTTTTATCAAGGAAATTAAAACCCTTGGTGCCACTGTAGATAATCAGATCACTGTTGCCGCCGGAGGTATCCGAGGAGTGCTAGATGAAGATAAGGAGTCTTTAGAGAAAGACTCACACTTATCAGCCTGGCAAGGTTTTAATCTGCTGGCAGCTATTCAGGCAGCTTTTCCTAAAATTGAGAAAGTAATGTTAGAGAATGATACGGCCCTCGCGGGCTTAGGAGAAGCGCACTTTGGTGCCGGCATGGGGTCAGAAATCATGGTTTACCACACGGTAAGTACTGGGGTAGGTGGGGTTAAAATCGAGATGGGTAGAATTGACAGTGCTAGTGTTGGGTTCGAGCCCGGTCATCAAACCTTAGACATTGACCGTACTATTTTAGGGCCAGAGGTAATGCCTACTTTGGAAAATCTGGTCTCAGGCACTGCTGTGGAAGCGAGACTCGGAATGAAGCCATATGAAATCCCGCAGGAGGACGTGCTATGGAATGAGCTGGCTGGTTACCTAGCTCAAGGATTACGTAACTCCATTTTGTACTGGTCTCCAGAGGTGATTGTGCTTGGCGGATCAATGATTTTGGGCGATCCAAAGATCCCCTTAGATAGAATTCGTGAAGAGACAGTTCTGGTTTTGGATGGTTTTATGCCGTGTCCCTTTATTACCACTGGGAAATTGGGGGATGATGTCGGGCTCTACGGTGGTTTGGCGCTAGTGCATAATTATCTGGCTGAAAAAACCTAACCACAATATTACTAGATTGTAAAATCTAGTCAAAATAAGTCATTTCAGACCTGAACATTGAAATATCCTTATTTATAAGGATATTTTTATGTTCAGATCGGCAAATATTGACAAAAAGACGGACTGTTCCATTGACTTTTAGTAATAAATGTGCTAATATATAAACTATCCGTAATTCGTGATAGGATATTGCGGTTGTCGGTGGGAACGCCGACATTTATTCAATAAGACCATTGGCTTATTTTATCCACTATCATCCTGACAGCTTTAACACTCGGAATGGGTACAGTTACTCCCCAGACAGAAGCTTATGGAGAGATTGTTGTTATCAACACTCCTCGGACTGAAGAGATGGTAACAACAAAAGTTGCGATGGCCGCTCCCGTAGCCGCCAAATCTGTTACTGCCAAAGTCGCTGCCGCTCCTCGAGCTGCGTACGGATTGGTTGAGGCAGAAGTTCGCGAATACTTTCAAGATGCTCCGGTGATGATTCAGATTGCTCGTTGTGAGTCTAGCTTTAATCAGTACGACCGTAACGGAAACGTTTTGAAAAATCCTCATAGTACCGCGAAAGGCGCCTTTCAGATTATGGAGTCACTCCATACTGCCAAAGCTGCCAATCTTGGTTATGACATCTTAACCCTTGAAGGTAATATGGGTTACGCCCGTTACCTTTACAATCAACAGGGGACTACTCCTTGGAATGCTTCTAAGCATTGTTGGGGAAATACCCTAGCGATGAACTAGGGAAGAAAGACAGAAAATATAAATTGAAATAGAAAATAAAAACCACCACCCGGCTCTCACGAGTCGGGTGGTGGTTTTTACGTTATGTCTGATAATTCACGAGACAAGATCTGTGAGTGGTCGAAGTAAGGGTTTTTATGAGATGAGACGAATTACAGGTTGAGAAAGTGGTATTTGGTGATCAGAGCCTCTTGGCGGTTCTGTCAGTAGGTGATTTAGGTATTTGTTCAGAATTAAGATTAAGAGTGTTTACTTCGCGCAAATATCAGAAATGGATTTACGGTTATACCCAGGCAGGGGTAGGGTAGGGCTGGTGTGTTTCTGAAAAGGATGTTATTTTATAAGTAGACAAGTTCGTTGGAAGTAATTCTAATGAAAAAGTCGTCGCAGCTTCGTCCTTGACGGACCACACCTTTCCCTTATTTTCCTGTTTTCTGCTTCACCTGCTTCTGCACATACTACTTTTTCTTTTCCGTTCTTCCTTTTTTATCCGTCACCTTCATATGAAGGTGATTTTTCTTTATCATTACTCTGCTTGTGTAATTGGTGTCTCGTCGCTATAATGTCAGCCATGAGACGAACAAAACTCAGAAGCGAAGCTACTCAGGACCTCTATCAGAATGCCGAAGTTGTGCCAGATTTTATTGCTGTGGAGCCATCTCTGCGAGAGTTTGAATACTGGCGGATTATCGCCAATCGTTTTCCTTATGATGAAATTGCCACTAGCCATCACATGTTGGTGCCGAAGCGTAAATTTGCTGAATACGCAGAAATGTTACCGGAGGAGCGGGCTGAGTTAGATAGTTTGATCGCGGGAGGCTTAGAAGATTACGACACCTTAATGTTGAACACTCGACGGGGACGAACAGTTTTAAATTGGCTACATTTCCATCTATTGATTTTTGCAGTACTGGAGAAGTAGAGATCAATGTAAAAGTTCTCACAAAGTTCTTTGTGTGAACTTTTAATATTTTAAAAAGGGGGGAGGGAGAGGTAGCTAAACCCCGGCAATTTGAATAACTGTATATAAAACCGCTACACCTAGGATCGTAGAGAAAGTTGTCCAGTAGACGGGATGGTTATGATAACTTTCAGGAATTAAGTCACTGGCTCCGATGTAGAGGAAGAAGCCGGCAAATAATCCCAAGAGTAAGCCAAGGTCAGCCTGGGGTGCGGTATAAAATACGGTTGAAATAATACCCAGAACTGGTGCGGCTGCGTCTACTAACAGCCAGTTAAATGCCTGGCGGCGACTGCCTTTGTTCTTGAGAATCATATTGACGGTATTGATACCATCAGAAAAATCGTGCGCTAGTACGGCGGTTGCCACCACTGCTCCTACTGCAGGGGACACTTGAAAAGCTAGGCCAATTGCTACACCGTCAAGGAAGCTGTGAATGGAAAGGCTGGTGGCGCCTACGCGACCCCGGGCAGGGTGTTTCTCATGAATATTTAAGCCGTGTTTGGGAAGCAGGAAAATACGGTCGATGAATAAGTAAGTTACAAACCCCAGGGCGGTCAGGGAAAGGACGGTAGTAGGTTCGTATTGACCTTCCGTTAATTCAATAGCTTCTGGAATCAGGTCGAAGAAAGCTACGGCAATAACGGCTCCAGCACTGAATCCCAAAATGAGATGAAGACGATCCTTGAGATAGATTGCCAATGAGCCGCCAAGAAAAGTGGCTACAAAAACGGCTATTGATAAATAGAGGAGAATCATAATGGGTTATAATTAAGGCAATGTTTGGAGTATATAATAAATATAAAACGTTTACAACTAAAGAGGTGGTATTTGTTTATGTCACCTAGGTACTGGTTGTTTAAAAGTGAGCCTGAGACTTTTTCTTTGACAGACCTGCAGGCGGTAGGGGAAGCAGGGGAGATTTGGGATGGTGTACGCAATTACCAGGCGCGGAATTTTTTACGTGATGATTGTCGGGTAGGGGACATCGTACTTTTTTATCACTCCAACACCAAAGAGCCTGGTATCGTGGGTGAGGCCAGGATTGTGGAGACCGAGGTGGAGGATCCGACACAGTTTGACCAGCATAGTGTCTACTTTGATCCAAAATCATCCAGGGACAAACCTCGTTGGTATACAGTAAAAATAAGATTTGTCAAGAAGTGGAAAAGGGCGGTCACTTTAACCGAACTAAAATCAGTGCGGGCGTTGCAAAAAATGCCGCTAGTGCAACGAGGTAATCGGCTGTCGATCTCACCAGTAAGTGCGGAAGAGTACCAGGTCATTAAGAAGTTAATTTAACTTGGTGCTCATCCTTTATCTATCAGTCACCAAGTCTGAATTTACCTAATTGTGATTGTTAGAGCTCGACAGTTTGTTGTGTGGGGACGATTGGGCGAAGTTGTGGCGTTTAGAGGCATCTTAACGAAGATGTCGTGAACTGACAATCGGCAAGCAGCCGTTATGATTAGCAGTTGAGTAGTATACAGTGTTTTCTGGACTCGTCGCACAATATATCTTTTACGACGAAGCGGGATCCCTCTCGACTATTACTTAGGTTTAGACTCATCAGCAGGCCCTTCCTCGACCTGGACTGACTACTTGTGTTCTGACTCGGTAGCTTGAACAGTTTAGGTTCTGAGGATTTTAAGTTGTCAGGATCTAGTCTCCATAACTACATTGGCTCTGTGACGTTTGTCTAGCTAAGTTATCTTTAATAACTATCCTTTGCTCATTCTTACTGACTATTTCCCTCAGTCAGCTTTATCCTCGTAAAGTATTAAGGACCGTGCCCCTGATCAGTCGTACTTGAGGTTAGCCTCGGCATTAGCTTGGCGGTATGATAATAGATACGTTTGGTCACGTAGAAACGCCTCAGAAGGCGTTTCTACGTGACCTAGGGTACGTCTATGTAGTTTACTTCAGGTCATTAAAAACATTCAAAGTAACTTCATTTAAGAAGTCACTGTCTTCTAGCTGACTTTCGCTAATTAAGTAGCTCGGTTTGGCCTTAGGATAAGCGGGTCCAGTCTCGTTGTCAGCCAAAAGTATTTGGTTGGCGGGAGTAATTTTTAGATATAAAGTATCGTTACAGATTAAGCCGACGACTTTTTTATCATAGTATAAAGCGTACTCACCAAACATGGCACGGTACCAGAGGTGTTCGTTATGGTATTGATCGAGAATAAAATCAGCAAATTCTTTCTGGGTAGACATAGTTAACCATACTTTAATACTCGGACATTCGTCGCAAAATATATTTACCACCTCATTGGCCTTTTTGTTGCTGACGGTGATTACTTTGGTAGGTAAAGCATCGGGTCAAGGTAGGCCTCGGTCGCGGCAACTGGGGTGTGAGCGGCGCCACAGCTAGTGACAGCTTTAATCTCGTTAAACTTCCGAATAGTCACCCCCTCCTTCGCATAAACGGTAAGGTGAAGATGTGGTCCGGTGGCGTACCCGGTTGCTCCTACGTAGCCAATAATTTGCCCCTGGTTGACTTTTTGTCCAGCAGAAACACTGATGACACTCTGGTGAGCGTAGAGGGTACTTAGACCATTGGCGTGATCGATCAGGGTCCACTTACCCCAGGAATAACAACCGGGTACGGAGTCGGTGTTCCCGATGTCGCGGACTGTTCCCGCTAATGGTGCATAAATTGGAGTGCCGGTCGGAGCCCCTAGGTCGATACCGGGGTGGTACGCACGTCCCCCATAAATACCAGGGTTACGGGCCGCAAACTCGGTGCCGCCGAAGTATTGAGTAATCGTAAAGTTGGCTAATGGCCAAGCAAAAACTGCCGTCCCAGCTGACGGAATCGTATTCGGGTTAAGGATAAATTGAATTTTAGATTCGAAATCACGTAGCTCTTTTTCAATTTCCGCACGGGCATTTTGCTTGTCTTTTAGGAGTTTCTGATAATTAGCCTCTTCATTTTTGGTAGCGTTGAGAAGTTCAGTTTGTTCAGCTTTGTTGTGAGTAAGAACTTGATTCTGTCCGGAGTACTGGTCTTTTAGAGAAAGTAAATCAATTTTCTTGCTCTCAGTCACTCCATACTTCTCGCCAAGGAGGCGGCGGTTTTCTTGGATTTTCCTGACCTGGTTGGACATGGCACTGCGAACTGTCTGTAGGGTTTCAACACTATTCCAAAATTCGGAAAGCTGGTTGTGAGAAAGGAATATTTCGATCAGAGTTTGGTCTTCTAGTTTATTGGCGTGGCGAATGATTTCCGCAATCGCTTCTTTATTCTTAATTAGATTACTTTCAGTGATGTCAATCTCTTTGCCGAGAAGGTTAAGCTCTAAGTCAGTTGAGCCAATTTTCTGTTCGGTATAACTAATGTCGGCTTGGATTTTTTTACGCTCTACTTCTAGTTTATTGATGGCACTTTGCAGGGTGCTCTTTTTGCCGCCTACTTGTTTTAGTTGATTCTCATATTTAGCAATGTCTTTTTCGATTTGCTCCAGGCGATTGCCACGCTCTTCAATGTCGGCTTTAAGTTTCTCAATTTCACTTTGGGCGGAAGAGACCGCTGGTAGGAGGAAAAAACTAGCAATAAAAAAGGCTGTTAAAAGAACACCGTTAATTGTCTTAAGAGAAATTCTAAACTGCATTACTCCCCTATTCTATCACAAGCTTCACGGATTCGGGCAAGAGTTTTTTCCCGACCCAGTACATAAGCTAAAGTAAATGGGTCTGGGGAGTACTTTTGTCCAGACAGAGCCGCTCGGAGGGGCCAAAGCACCTCACCCTTACCTACTTCTTCAACGTAAGGCCAGAGCGTATTTTTAATATTTGCCGCCGATGAAAAGTCGGTTTTATCCAGTAAAATAAGGATTTGTTGCAGCCTAGGTAGAGCATCTTCAAGAGCGGGATCTTTTTTCCACTGTAGTAAATCGGTCTCATAGGTTAAGGAATCTTTTAGTATAAAGTCATATTGACCATTTTTTACATCAGTATAGAATTCTTCTCGAGTATTTATCCGCTCCATAATGCTGGGGATTAGGCGTTGCCAGTCAGGAGAGTTTAGGGAAAAATTGTCGTTACCTATCTGAAGATAATCGGTAAAGTCTTGGGGGGTTAATTTTTGTAAATATTGACGGTTAAACCAAAGGAATTTATTAAGATCAAAAACTGCCCCACTTTTTTGAATGCCGGTGATATCGAAAGTAGTAATTAGTTCTTCTAAGGTAAATAGTTCTTGATCAGTTCCCGGGTTCCAACCTAGCAGCGCAAGATAATTGATAATAGCGGCTGGCAGGTAACCCGCCTCTTTGTAGGAGTTAATCGCCACCGTACCATGTCGCTTGGACATCTTGGAGCGGTCAGGAGCCAAAATAAGCGGTAAATGGAGATATTCCGGACGTGGAAAACCAAGAGCTTCTTGAATCAAGATCTGTCGAGGAGTGTTGGAGATGTGATCCTCGCCTCGAATGACATGAGTGACACCCATCTCGTAATCGTCCACCACTACAGTAAAGTGGTACAGTGCGTCACTCAGACTTCTGGCAATTACGATATCACCCAATTCAGTCGTGTCGAAAGAAATCTCACCGCGCACTAGATCAGTAAAGGTGATTACCTTATTAGGGTTGCGAAGGCGCACTACTGTGACCTCTTTTTCAGGATCAGCCTTTGAGGGTTCGTGGGAGAGATAGGCGCGATTGTTCGCAATTAAATTCTCTAAGTATTTTTGGTAAAGGTCATCTCGTTCAGATTGACGAATGATATGGTCCAGATTGTCACAAGTGATCCCTAGCCAGTTTAAGCCAGCAATAATTTCGTCCTCATATTCTCTCAGACTGCGTTTTTTGTCCGTATCTTCGCTGCGGAATAGTACTTGCCCGCCGTATTTTTTAGCAAATAAATAATTAAATAAAGCCGTCCTGACGGTGCCAATATGTAGGTGCCCAGTGGGGCTGGGTGGAATACGGGTGACGACTTTTTTAGTGTTCATAACCAATACTAATCAATAAATCGGCAATCTGTTTGGCAGCATTGGGATTCGTGAAGTTTCTTGCTGCAGCCGCCATACTCTCGTAGCGATTAGTATCACTCAAGATACTCTTTATTTCAGCTTCAAGCAAGTGTTCTGTCGTATTCCCTTCTTCGAGGACTGAAGCAGCGCCAGTACGAGCGTAGGCGTAGGCATTAGTTCTTTGGTCATGACTAATTTCTTCAGGTATAGGAATAATGATGGCGGGTTTGCCATGAAGAGCAATTTCGGCGATGCTGGTGCTTCCAGCCCGGGAAATTACTAAATCAGCAGCACTTAGTAGCGCCGCTACGGTGGCCACTGGTAGATGACCACCGATGTAGTAGCGCCCAAGTAATTCAGGGTCTTGGATTAATGCTTGTGAGGTTTGTTTAGTCCGACTGACATTCTCCTCACCGGCCTGATGGAAGATGCGGTAGTGCGGCAAGAGTTCATTTAGACTATTGAGGGTAAGGTTATTAATTCTTTCTGCCCCAGAAGAACCTCCGGTTACATAAATCAAGGGTAGGTCTTTAGGGATACCTAGCATCTCATGAGCGTTGTTGACCGTGGAGATGATTTCTTCTCGGAGAGGGATACCGGTCAGTGCTGTTTTCTCGGGTGGAAAATACTGAGCAGCTTCAGGGTAGGAAATAGCGATCCGTTTGGCAAATTTTTTAGCTAGTAGACTGGCACGGCCAGGCTTGCTGTCTGATTCGTGAATGACAACTGGGATACGGTAAAAGCGGGCCATTAGAATAACTGGAACACTGGTAAAACCACCTTTACTAAAAATAATATCAGGATAAACCTGGTAGAGTTTTACCCACGCTACAAAAAGACCACCAATAGTTTTAAAGAAATCAAAAAAATTAAGTAAGGAGAAGTAGCGGCGGACTTTCCCTGCTGGTACTTTGACAAATTTGATATTGTTGGCATCTAAGATATCCTGGTTGTAAGGAGTGGGTCCAAAATAGTAAAGCCTCGCGTTAGTATTAGTGGCGTTAATTTTTTCTGCCACAGCTATTAGGGGATAAAAATGTCCACCACTAGCACCGCCTACAAAACCAATTCTCATATTGCTCTTATCTTATCACGAGCGTTTGCTCTGGGGACTGTTTTTAGCAACATTGTAGATAATTCCGGCCATGATCAAGGTGACTAATAAAGAAGTACCGCCATGGCTAACAAAGGGTAGGGTTAGGCCAAAAAGTGGAATGGTGCGAGTCATTGAGCCGATATTTAAAAAGGCCTGCAGAAAGATTAAGGTGGTGAAGCCAACCACTAAAAACATACCAAACTTATCCTTGGTACGAGTGGCAATCTTGTAGCCAATAAAAGTAAAGGCAGTAAATAAGAATATTAATAGCGAGGTGCCAACATAGCCGAACTCTTCCCCGAACACTGCAAAAATACTGTCACCAATCGGCTCCGGTAAGTATTTAAATTTTTGAATACTCTGCCCAAAGCCCTTCCCACTGACGCCGCCGGAGCCAATCGCCAAACGTGCTTGTTCTACTTGCCATCCACCCCCATGCAAATCAGCGGTAGGGTTCTGGAAAGTGTGCAGACGGTTTAGCATATAGGGATACTTGAGAGCAAAGGCACTGAGGACTAGCAATCCTGCCACAATAATGAGAGCCATGTCTCGCCAACGAGCACCAGAGGTGAGCAGCATGGCCATGCCAGAGGCGGCCATCAGTAAGAAAGTATCGGTATCTGGTTGAGCCATCATGACACCACCTGTAAGTCCAACTACTATGACAAATGGTAAAAGTCCGTGCTTCCAGCTCTTAACATCGGTGTAAGCACCAGATAGCCAGGTGGCAATATAAATAACGAAACCGATTTTAAGAAGCTCCGAAGGCTGTAGACTGAAGCCGCCGATGTCTAGCCAGCGAACTGCACCACCGTGCGCGGTTCCTACGCCGGGAATAATTACTGCCGCAGTTAGGAGTAAGGTCGCGGTAAAAATGTAGATAGCATAACGTCGCAAGTGGCGGTAGTGGAGATTACTAAAAAAGAGAAAAGCCAATCCCCCACCGATGATACCAACTAGAAATTGTTTAATTACGACATTATAAAAATTAGCCCCACTGCTGCCAGCCAAAAGACCCAAGGAGGCACTAATAAAAATTAAAAATCCGCCCAGTACTAAAGAGACGACAATGCTGAGGAATAATTTGTTAAGGGTAACTTTTTTCATATGTACAAAATCGAGGCTAGAGCGACCCCAAAAACTGAGCACATAATGCTGATAATCCAGTAACGCATCGTCACTTTCTCTGCGGGCCAGCCAATAGCTTCAAAATGGTGATGCAAAGGAGCAATCTTGAAGAATTTTTTACCAGTAACTTTGCGGTAAGTTACCTGAATGATGTTAGAGACCACGGTGGCTAGAAGTGGTAGGCCGATGATTGGTAAGAGAAAGATCCCGTAACCTTCTCCCAAAAAGTCAGTCATAAAAGCAATAACAGCCAGTACTAAGGTCAGTGACATGGTGCCGGTTTCTGTCATCCAGAAGCGAGCGGGTGGGATATTGAACCACAGAAATGCCAGAGTGGCCCCTGCTAAGGTGGCAGAAAGCGCGGCTATATCGTACTGGGATTGAATAAAGGCCACCCCGGCATAAGCCAAAAAGATGGAAGTAAAAACGCCGCCGGATAGGCCGTCGATGCCATCAATTACCCCACTGGCGTAAATCGCTAAGGTGAGGAGGATAAAAAATGGAATGATTAGTAGTCCTAAATTAAGCCCTCCTATCAAGGGGAAGTTCACACTGGTTGCCCCTAATTTGGCATAGAACCACCAACCTATGGCTCCAGAGATGACTGTGACGATCATGAGTCGCCAAGATAGGCGCAGACCTTTGCCACCATGGACAATGTCGTAATAGTCATTTAGAAAACCAATCAAGCCGCCGATAACCAATGTCGTAAGTGGAATCCAAGTTTGAGAGCGACTAAGGAAAAAGAGATTTTGCCAGGTGGTCTCTGGAAAAACTCGATTAAGAATAAATAGTAGCAAAACCGTTAGTAGTACACTGAGCCAGATTACCAACCCGCCCATGCGAGGAGTTTTGGTTTCGGTACTTCCTTTTAAGCGATTAAACTCTGTGGCTTCATGACCACCCAAGGCAGTCTTGCCCCCCACTTTCTTCCAAGCCTTATATCTATACAAGAAGTGCGTAATTAAAGGGGTGATGAAGATACCAATAATAAAAGCAAGGGTGGCCGGGATAAGAAGCTTGATCAAAGGTGATTCCATAAAGTTAGATTACTAGTTAGCGTTGGGTTCAGCGTCTAATAGGTTGCGGACAGCTTTTACTAATGTCACCATGTCTCGAAAGCGTCCATCATAAGTAGAGCCGAGAATTGTGATGATGATAGGGCGATTATAGCCAGCGTCGAAAGCTAGGGTAAGATTTCCGCCAGCCAGGTCAGTATAGCCTGTTTTTGAACCTAGCAAAGTGGGGATTTGGTTGATGATTTGGTTGGTATTCTTGATTTGATGCTTGTTTCCGGAAGCGTTCGGGATTTGGGCAGTTGTTTCGGCACTGATGCTAAACATTTCTGGATATTTTGATAGTAAATATTTCACCAAAAGAGAGACGTCCTTAGCATTACCAAAAGCACCAGCTTCAGTTTGTGAAATATCTAGGCCGGTTGGGTTGAGGAATTTTAAACTAGCTAACTCTAACTCCTCGGCTCTGATATTCATGGCAGTGACAAAAGCTTTTTGGGGGTGGTCTGGATCTAGGGTTTTGCCCACCGCATCTGCCAGAGCATAAGCACTGTCATTAGAAGAAGCAATCAGGGCGTAGGTGGTGGCAGAGTCACGATTAAAAAGTTCGTCTTCCTTCAAGCCGCTAGCACTTTCCAACATGGTGGCAGCCAGAGGAATGGCGATTTTTTTATCTTGTGGAGCAAGCTCGTGAGCTATGAGTGCGGTCATCAGCTTGGTGATTGAAGCTAGGGGTCGCACGGTGGTAGCGTCTTTCTCGTATAGTACACGTTCATTTTTCAAATCATAGACGTAAGCTGACGGAGCAATAATGTTCTGCTCTGATAATTGAGCCGTTTCTTGTTGAGGGTGGTTATTCTCAATCACTGTTGCATTAGTCCCACTAGACGATTTACTTTTTAATAGAGTTATGATTTGGGCTTTATAACCAAGAGTAACAATTAGTAACAAAACTCCAACCAAGATAGTGATTTGACCGAAAATAGGAAAATTCTCTGAGAATTTTGGTTTTGGTGGTAATTTAATATCGTGTAAATTCATACTAATTCTCTTCGGTTTGAATGGTGAAGTCATCCAATTTAGACATGATTGAGGAGAAGTTGGTTAGGTCATGGCGCTTCTCTACCCCTAGCATGTTCAAAAGTTCGCTAGTGATAGTAAAAACGTATTCCCCGTTTGGACGGGTCAGCTTATGTTCAATTAAGCCGCGAGTTTGTAAATCGCGAATAGTAAAGGCAGAATTAACGCCACGAATATGATCCACCTCGGCACGAGTGACCTCACCTTTGTAAAGAATGATTGCTAAAGTCTCGGCGCCAGCTTTGCCAATATCTTTCTTGAGGGTTATTTTTTGTAGGGTTTCTATAAACTCACTGAGGTTTGGTGCGGTCACCAGTTGGAGCTCATCGCTAGTTTCTGTGAGGCGGAGAGCGCCGTCAATAAGTCGAGAGCGAAGTTTTTCAGTAGCTACTGTCAAATCATCCTCGGAGATTTTTAGTTCTTTGAGTATTTCAATTTTTTTAACAGGTCTGGCTCTGTAAAAGAGCCAGCCCTCTAATAGAATATCTAAAGGCATGGGAGTGTTATCGTCAGTTTAACATACCTGGATTGAGTTTTATAGATAATTTAGGTGATTGTGAAGTGTTTTTTAAGATGCTACCGCTAGTAGTATGTTGGGGTGTGTCCTCGATCACGTTCGATTTCAATGTCAGCAAAGTTCGCTCTCTGACGGAGGAGTAAGTTACCATCACGGAAGAGCTCTAGAACTGCTAAAAAGCTGACAATTCTGGTTCGAGGTGAGTCATTGGGGTCGGAAAAACATAGCTCTCTGAAGGTTAGACGGGCTTGGTCGTTGATGCGTTTTTGTAAGCGACTGATCATAGTTTCCAGGCTGATAACTTCCTTAACTGTCGCTTCTTGTCGCTCCGTAGGGACTGGTAAGTCCGTTAAAAGCTGCTGCATCACCGCACTAAGTTTGTCGACGGTGCACCATCCGTCTGGGGCAAAAACTGTCTTAGTGATCGGACTACGTTCGGGAGCGTGGAGTCTGGCACTACCAAAGAGCCTCGTTAACTCTTGACCAGCCTCACGATAAATCGCATATTTCTGTAATCGCTCTTGCAGATCCTTGATATCAGTTTCCTCTTCAGCACTGAGCTCTAAAGTCGGTAGTAGTGATTTTGACTTGATTAGTAGCAAGGTGGCAGCTAACTGGATAAATTGTGCGGTGTGCGGTAACGAATCAGCTTGCATCAGACTGACCTGATTAATGTAGTCATCGGTGACAGTTGCGAGAGAAATATCATTAATGAGGAGTTTGCGTTTTTCACACAGTTCGACTAGTAGTTCGAGGGGTCCTTCAAAAATCTCGGTTTTGACTGCTAGTAACTCGGCTTGCTCCATATTGAGATTAGTTTAACATTTTTATTTTGTTGATGAGGTGACTTGTAGGAAAATCATCGGGCGCCCCATTAGTGGGGCGCCCGATGATTTTCTCACTAACTATTGTTAATCTTGCGTGTCTTGTTGAACCTATAAACTCGCCTCAGTATCAATCTCCTGACTAGTCAGAGTATCAATGCGGTTAATATCGCGTGGGAAAAGTGTCGCTTCTTTAACATTCCCGACCCCAGCTAATTTGGCAGTCAGTCTTTCCAGACCCATGCCGATACCGCCGTGTGGTGGAATACCATACTTGAAAGCCTGAAGATAAAAGTGGAATTTTTCTGGATCTAGTCCCTTGTCTTTAATGCGAGTGACTAACTCATCATAGTCATGCACGCGCTGCCCGCCTGAACACATTTCCAGACCGCGGAACAGCAGATCAAAGCTGCGGGTAAACTCGGGCTTCTCCGGATCGACGTGTGTATAAAAAGGTCGTTTCTTTGTCGGGAAGTGTGTTACAAATACAAAATCACTATTCCAATGTTCGTGGGCGTATTCACAAAGAAAACGCTCATCTTCTGGCTCTAGATCTGGTTCAGTAGTTTTGTCTATGCCAGTCTCTTTGAGAATTAATTCTTGCGCTTCTCTTAGGGTCATAACTGGAAAAGTTTCTGGTGCCAAAGCTAAGGGACTATTGAGAAGGGTTAGTTCGGTTGAGCAGGTTGTGTTGACGTGTTCTACAATGGCACGCATTAATTTATTAACTAAGTCAATAACATCCATGTGGTCGTCAATAAAACCCATCTCCAAGTCAAGCATACTAATTTCGCTTAGATGACGAGTGGTGGCGCTCTTTTCCGCTCGGAAAGTTGGACCGACAGCAAAAACACGTTCAAAAGCGCCGACCATGATTTGCTTATAAAGCTGTGGACTAGTAGCTAAGCTAGCCTCCACTCCTTTAAAGTACTTTATTTTGAAGACTTCTGCTCCTCCCTCAGCGTCACCGCCGACAATTTTTGGAGCCTGGAACTCTGTAAAGCCCTGGCTATTTAAGAAGGCGCGATAGGCGACCAGGATTTCACTTTGGATTTTAAAAATAGCACGTTCGTGAGGACGGCGCAGGGTGAGTGGTCGGTTATCGAGTAAGGTTTCTAGACTTAGTTCAGCATCAGGAGCAAACGGTGGTGCTGCAGCAAGATTTAGTACCGTAATATTGGTAATTTCTAGCTCGATATCGCCATTTTCTACCTTAGTATTAATCATCTTCTCTGGCCGCTTATTGACGATACCAGTAACGGCTACAGATGATTCTATCGTTAGGGTTTCAGCTATGGTTAATACTTCTGGTTTACCAAACACCACCCCTTGAACGGGACCAGAGCGATCACGGAAATCAAAGAAGGCCATTTTACCCTGAAATCGAGCTACGTTGACCACTGCTTTAATGGTGACACTTTCACCGATGTGTTGTTTTAGATCGGCAATTAAAATTCTTTCCATAGAAATAGTACTTAAGGTATTTACGCAGAGAAAAACCCTGGCGATAAAACTAATAAACTAACTTTATCTGCAGGGGCGAAGCTCGTTTATGGAGTCGCGGTACCACCCTACTTCCCTCTCTGGAGGCTTGTTGGCAAGATGTCGGTTGCTATCCCGGAGGGTTCTACTTAGTGAGTTAGTTTGATTGTTGAGACCTGGCACCTGATGGTTAAGTCGGAACCATCAGCCTACTCACTTTTCTTCCCTCGCCGGTCTATTGTTAGTAGACCATAGGCTTAGGTTTTATTATAGCGATATTTTGGTGAGTGTAAAGCGATTTATCATCGGTTCTTTAACAAAGTTACCTTAGAGAGTAATACCAATAGCCTGCTTCACTCGCGCTAGCACTTCCTTGGTCACCGCTCGCGACCGTTGGACACCATTTTCTAAAACCGTTCGCACCTCGTCATCGGAAATGTTTTGTCGGCGGGTGCGCATTTCGGCAAAGTAGTCATTGAGATCGGCAGCTAAAGCTTTTTTCAAATCGCCGTAACGTCCAGCACTATTTTGGTAAAGCGGTTGCAATTCGTCCTCACTTTTGATTAAGCGGTGAATATTATAAACATTTTCTGGCCAGTCACCGGTGGAGTCGGTGACGATACTCATGACGGCCTTTTCTACTACCGCTGGTTCGGCAAACAGTGGAATAGTGTTGTTATAACTTTTGCTCATTTTTTGTCCATCAATACCTGGAATGATGCCGACGGCTGGCATGATCTTTTCTTGGGGATTTTTCAGTATCTCGCCGTATTGGCGATTAAACTTACCCGCCGCTTCGCGGGCGTACTCCACATGTTGGCGCTGGTCTTCCCCTACTGGCACAAGGTCGGTATCGTACAGGAGAATATCGGCTGCCATCAGCATGGGGTAAGTGAATAAACCGGCATTAGCCTCCTGTCCTTTGGCGACCTTGTCTTTGTAGGCGTGTGCTTGCATTAGGAATGGTACTGTCACCTGGCAGTTTAAAATCCAAGCTAGTTCGGTGTGGTCGGGATTGTCTGATTGCTTAAACAGCGTTACTTTCTCAGGGTCAACTCCGGCTGCTAAATAATCACGCACGATGTTGTAGGTATCTTGTCGCAGTTGAGCGGCATCTTTGGCAGTAGTGAGAGCGTGATAATCAGCTACCATCAAGAAGCTCTCGTAAGCGGCATTTTCGGCTAAAAAATCTACAAACGGTTTCAAGGCACCGAAGTAGTTGCCGATGTGGAGATTGCCAGTTGGTTTTAAGCCGGTCAAAAGACGTTTTTTTGGGTTGTTCATATTGAGTTTTAGTGTACCAGATTTATTAGTTTTAGGAAAAGTAAACCGTCTTATATTAAAGGCAGAATAACTTAAAGCCAACGGGTGGTGTTATGATTCATCATCTAAATGTTCCAGGGCGTACTTGGTGGCGTCTTGAATGTGTTTAAAGCGATCGCCCATCAGTTTGGTGCCACCAAACCAACGCGTGACGCAAACGATGCAATCGGTGACGTCTTCTTTCTGAAGAATACGCAGAATCACCATGCCAGCCCCAGTCTCGCCGTCATCATTTTTGGTTTCAAAAATGGCCCCAGCATGGCTGAGTCTGGCTGCCCAGGAATGATGTGTGGCTTTTTGATATTTTTTGTTATACGTTCGGATTCGTTTAAGGAATTTCTTAATGTCTTCCCTGCCCTGCACCAGGCCAAAACTGACCGAGTAACGGCTACCGCGGTCGGTGATAATTTGTTCGTAAAGCTGAAATTGCGATTGTGGTCGGCGGCTGTCACCGAAGTCGAGACTAGTAGATTGCTTAGCCATGTAATTCTAACCCGTCTTGCTCTAATTTTAGTAAGAAGTTTTTGATTTTGTGCCCGTAGTAGTAGTTACCGGCGGTGCCGTCGGATTTCAAAACGCGGTGACAGGGTACAATGACAATAATGCGGTTGTGGGCGCAGGCGGAACCGGCCGCACGACTAGCGCGAGCGCTCCCGGCTTCGGTGGCGATGCTTTTGTAGGTGCTGGTGGTACCGTAAGGAATATTACTCATTGCCTGCCAGGCGCGCTGCTGGAAGTCGGTACCAGGTTGCTGATGAGTAATCTTCTGCAAATCTACGGGCTCGCCAGCGAAGTATTCTTTAAGTAAAATCTTATAAGGGTGCAGGACCCGCTCTTCTAGATTGCTAGGTTTAGTATTTTGATCCACCAGTCTAATTAGTTTGATTAGTGAATTAAAGCCGGCGGCTCTTACCGTGTCCTCACTATCTAGAACAACAACAAACTCCCCTACCGGTGTGGGCAAGCTGAAATAACTGGTGAGCTTAGCGTCGTCGCTTGTTGACATAGTTTTAGTATAAAATAGATACGTGAATAGTGCCATGAGGAGTGAGAAAAGTAATCAGGCCCGCCTCTTGCGAGGCGGGCCTGATTACTTTTCTACAAACCTTCTTTTTGCAACTCCTCTACTAACCTCTTGGCTTGTTTAGAAAGTTTTTTCGGTGTCTCAATCAATATTTTGACCATAAAGTCACCGCGAGAGTTGCGACTGGTCGGCACGCCTTTACCCTTAATGCGAAGCAGTTCCCCGTGAGCAATGCCTGCAGGAACGGCAATCTCTACGTTGCCGTCGATTGTTTCCACCCGATACTTGGCACCGAGCAAAGCGTCTGTCAGCTTTACTGGAAGGTCACTGTAGAGGGTGGCACCTTCGCGCTTGATGGTCGGGTGTTTTTCTACGTGGATTTTAATATAGAGGTCTCCTGGATAACCGTTTGGTACCGCTTCACCTCGTCCAGTCATACGAATTACCTCACCATCTTGAATACCCGCTGGTACGTCGATACTAATCTCCTTTTCTTTCCGTGTTACACCACTACCAGCACAAGCATGGCAGCTATCTTTTGGTACCTGACCGCGGCCGTGACAGGTCGGACACTCGCGAACGGTGGTAAAATTCCCCAGGATACTTTGTCGGGTTTCGTGAATTTTACCCTGTCCGTTACAAGTAGGACAACTCACCATGTCGCTCTTTGATTTGGCTCCAGAACCATCACAAACCTCACAAGTAGAGTTTTTGGTAATGAGGACTTTGCGAGTGATGCCGAAGATAGATTCTTTGAAGTTGAGGTTGATATCAATTGAGATATCACGACCGCGCACTTCCCGGCTTTGGCCACCAAAGCCGAAGTTACTAAAGATATCGTTGATATCAAATTCAAAGCCTTGTCCACCGCCAAAGCCACTCTGTTGCTGAAAATCAGCCCATGAGAAACCACCACCAGCAGGTCCAGACCCGCTGAATGACTGTCCGTAGGTGTCGTACTCGGCGCGTTTTTTATCGTCTCCCAAGACGGCGTAAGCCTCGGTAATCTCTTTGTATTTAGACTCGTTACCAGTCTTTTTGTCGGGATGGTATTGCGAAGCTAGCTTACGGAAAGCTTTTTTTACGTCGTCTTTGGACGCGCCTCTCTCCACTCCTAAAACTTGATAATAGTCTTTCATAATTTTAATTAGTTTTGAGATGCGTGACAGAAATTAACTTGCCAGTCACTCAAAATTACTTAGCTTTCTTGTCGTCTTCTTTCTCCTCAGCTTGGTCTTCGGTTACTTCCGCATCGCGGACGTTTTCTTCGTCCCCTGGTCCTTTTGTCTCTGCAGCTGCCTCCTCACCCTCAGTTTGGCTAGCGGCAGCCATAGCTTCGCCAATCTTTTGCATGGCCTCACTCAGGTTGTTGGTAGCTGTCTTGATAGTTTCTAAGTCATCTTTTTCTCGCACCTCATTGAGAGCCGTGACCTTATCAGCCACTTCTTTCCTAATGTCTTCAGACACTTTGTCGCCGTAGTCTTTGAGAGACTTCTCAGCAGTATAGATCATCTGTTCGGCGGTGTTGCGAGCATCAACCAGTTCTTTCTTTTTAGCGTCGTCGCCAGCATGTTCCTCCGCATCTTTTTGCATTCGTTCAATATCTTCTTCAGTTAGTCCAGAGCTGGCCTCAATACGGATAGATTGCTCTTTACCAGTAGATTTGTCCTTGGCGGTGACATTTAAGACACCGTTACTGTCGACGTCAAAGGTAACTTCAATTTGCGGCACGCCACGCGGTGCTGGTGGAATACCGTCTAGAACAAAGCGTCCTAAGGACTTGTTGTCGGTGGACATTGGGCGCTCGCCTTGAGTAATGTGAATCTCAGTCGAGGTTTGGTTATCTGCTGCTGTTGAGAAAATTTGTGATTTTTGTGTAGGAATATGGGTATTTTTCTCGATCAGTTTAGTAGCGACACCACCCATGGTCTCAATTGCTAGTGAAAGTGGGATAACGTCTACAAGGGTAATGTCTTGTACGTCGCCCTGGAAAATACCGGCCTGAATAGCAGCACCAAGTGCTACTACTTCGTCTGGATTAATGCTCTTGTTCGGCTCCTTACCGAACAATTCTTTAGCAGCTTGTTGTACTGCTGGCATGCGGGTTTGTCCTCCTACGAGAATAATTTCGTCAATCTCTTCTTTCTTAAAGTTGGAAGCTTCTAGGGCACGCTTAGTGATCTCGATGGAGCGATCGATATATTCATGAGCAATCTCTTCAAGCTTGGCTCGAGTGAGTTTGATCATCATGTGTTTTGGTCCGTCTGCAGTTGAAGTGATAAAAGGAATATTGATTTCAGTTTCAGTAGTACTAGAAAGTTCCAATTTGGCTTTCTCAGCGGCCTCGTCTAGACGTTGTAGTGCGAGTTTATCTTTACTAAGGTCAACACCTTCTTCTTTCTTGAAAGTGTCAATTAAGTAACGTACCACTCCCTGATCAATATCCCGACCGCCCATGTGAGCGTCACCGTCGGTAGATTGTACCTCTACCACATCATCTCCTACTTCCAAGACAGTGACGTCGAAAGTTCCACCACCAAAGTCATAAACAACGATTTTTTCGTCCTTCTTTTTATTAAATCCGTAAGCTAGCGCTGCAGCAGTAGGCTCGTTGATGATGCGCCTCACTTCAAGACCGGCAATCTTACCTGCGTCTTGAGTGGCTTTTCTCTGGGTGTCATTAAAGTAAGCCGGTACTGTAATCACGGCTTCAGTAATTTTCTCACCAGTTTTGGCTTCTGCATCCGCTTTTAGTTTGGCGAGAATCATAGCGGACACTTCCTCTGGACGATAATCCTTGTCGCCCATCTGGACAGCTACACCCCCCTCACTTCCTTTTTTTACTTCGAATGGCACCACTTCTTTATCTTTCTGCACGGCCTTGTCTTCAAAGGTGTGACCCATAAAGCGCTTAATACCGTAAATAGTGTTGGTTGGGTTAGTGACCGCTTGACGCTTGGCGATTTGCCCCACTAGGCGCTCGCCAGTTTTAGAAATAGCCACGATCGATGGAGTGGTGCGAGCTCCTTCACTGTTTTCAATAATGACCGGCTCGCCCGCTTCAATAATCGCCATGGCGGAGTTAGTAGTCCCTAAATCAATACCTAAAATTTTTGCCATAATTTTATAATGTTATTTCTTAATAAGTTTTTAAGTTTATCAGCCAAACCCTTAGGTTCAGTTTATTCTTTAGTCGTGTCTGCCACGTACTCACCCACCAGCACCCGAGCCGGTCGTAGCACCTCTTCCTGACCACCTTCATCAATTTTATACCCAAGTTGTAAAACTTGCAGGACTTTATGGTGCTTATCTGCTTCGTTGGTAGGAATATTTCCTACGGCGTCGTGAAGGGTGGGATCAAATTCTTCACCGAGTGGCTCCACGCTAGTAACTTGATACCCGGCTAGGAGTGACTTTAGTTGCGAGTAGATTCCTTCTACCCCTTGTCGCCAGGAAGCATCGGCTTTTTCCCAAGCAGTTTTGTCGGCCATGGCCATGGTAAAACTGTCCGCCAAAGGTAGAAGATTCTCTAAATGTTTGCGAGTCAATTTTTTTCCAGCATTAACTTGCTCCTCAGACAGACGACGTTTGGCATTCAGAAAATCGGCTCGTTCGCGCTGTAAATCGTTTTGTAATTGTTGCTTCTCCTGCTCGGCTTTCCTAAGCTTCGTTTGTAACTTCTTAATCTTAACGGCTAAATTATCTTCAACTTCTACAAGCTCAAATTCAGTATCAGTATTATCAATCTCGTTGGTGACTAGTTCGGGTTCATCCTGAATTGGCTGCTTATCTTGCTTGTTCACCATGACGCTATTATAACGTCAAATAAGGCCGGTGTCAAAATGGAGGTTCTACAGAGTTGTGCGGGTGGGATATGAACCTGAACATGAGATTGGGCTTTGCCTCATCCTGTGTTCATCTCGTCCACTCCTCCTATCTTTCTAGAAATAAAAAACCACCCCAATCATCATTGAAGGGGTGGGTGGATCTTGAAACATGTCTTTATTCGGAACGTAGTTGTTTGCCGATGGAGGTGAGGAATTCTTTAATCTCGTTTAGGGATTTGAGGCCGAAATTAGGCCTCGCCATGAGCTGTCTCTCGGTTCGTTTGCATAGCTGTCCTAAAGTATGAATTCCATCATAGCGCAAACAATTGACAGTTCTGCGGCTAAGACCCACCTTTCTTATTGGATAGCTGCGCCAGTCAATACCAGGCCCCTGATCGTACTCATTCGACAGCAGGACTACCTGATGAAGTACCTCCGTCTTCTTGAGAAGACTCATGGCTCGGCAGGTCGGGCACGGATTGTCTGGGGTGCAATTTGGAAAGCAGTCTGTCAGGAAAGTGCCATGGAACTCCTCCTGTTTCTCCAGTAGCTGTTGCAGCCGCAGGCTTTCCTGGCCGGCATTTGTGACGTCGCTGTCAAGACCAGCTTTGTTTCTGTTGGACATCTCGTTCTCCTCATTTGTTCAAGGGACTATTTCAAATTGGAAGGTATCATAAAATAACAGTTTTGTCTACACTTGAATGTTATGACTGTTTGATAAAAATGTAGACAGTAAAGTACAGAAGTTATAGAAGGTAAAAGATGTGGTACCCTGTACCCCATCTTTATAGTTGTGAATTTCGAAAAACCTAAGTGTCGACTGATTTTTGATCTAAAGAAACAAACCGAGGCACCGCTACCCCGTTAATTTCTACCAGTTCAAAAAACATTCTCACTGGTCGAGCAAAAAGTTGATACTCGCAATCATAGATTGGTCGGTAAATTACCAACAGCTCTTTAGTCTCGGTATGTAAGGCAGTGCCAATCACTTCGTAATAATTACCTGTCTTACTGTGTTGATATGGACCGATAGGAATGTTCGGTGTGGTCTCATTGTTTGTCATTTTCTTCTCCATAAACTGGTCTATAATAAGCATAGGTGATTAAAACAGCCTGTCGACAGCCAGCAGACTTTCTTTAAAACAAAACAACCTCGTATCCTAGGATGTGAGGTTGTTTGTAGGTTGAGCGACTAACGCTTACTCCAAGCTGGGCGCTTGCGAGCTTTGAGAAGACCGAACTTCTTGCGCTCGACATGACGAGGATCACGTTTCAAGTAACCTGCTTTCTTCAACAGTGTACGACGCTCCGGTTTTTCTTTTACCAAAGCGCGGGCAATACCTAGACGAATGGCTTCAGCCTGAGAAGAAAGTCCGCCACCAAGTACCTTAGCGGTAATGGTGTAGTTTTCGATGCCAGCATCCTCAGTAGCTAGGACTGACTGGACATCTTTTTGTTCAGCCAAATTAGGAAAATACTCTTCCAGAGTTTTAGTATTAACTTGGATAGTAGTCTTGTCTGCACGAGTCAAGCGCACGCGCGCAATAGCTGTTTTACGTCGACCAAGACCCTCAATGTAAGTAGTGTTTGTGGCCATAGGACTATTCGTTAATAATTAAATTCTTCAACATCGGTTTCTTGAGCTTATTGTTTGGTAGCATACCACCAATGGTGCGGCGCACGACCTCAGCGTAGCCAAGACGACCAGCCAAGTGATCAAGTGTCTCGGTGCGACGACCGCCTGGATAACCAGAATAAGACTGGTAAATTTCCTTCTTTTTATTTTCTGGGATGTCGAGTTGAGAGGCGTTTTCGATAGTCACCTCCACGTCGGCAACCAGGTGCTTGGTGAAGTCAGGTTGGTTTTTGCCCAAGAGAATCCGGGCGGCGTCGGTAGCAACCTTTCCTAAGCGTTGCCCAGCGGCATCAATGGTGTATTTTTTTGTTTCTGTAGAAGTATTCATAGGGCTTATTTTACAAACTCAATCACCGCCTCATCGCGTCCGGCGTTAGTGCGACCCATTTTAATAATGCGAGTGTAGCCGCCATTACGGTCGGTGTAGCGAGGAGCAATTTCCTCAAACAATTTCTTGATGGTGATATCAGCCGGCTCTCCGAGACGAGAAGCTACTAGGCGACGAGCAGCCAAGCTGTTTTTCTTGCCATGAGTTATTAGACGCTCAATGTAAGGACGTAACTCCTTGGCCTTAGCTTCAGTAGTTTTGATTTTGTCGTCACGAATCAAAGAGACAGCCAGACCACGCAAGAGAGCTTCGCGCTGGTCTTTCTCTCGACCGAATTTTCGAATTTTGTTACTGTGTTGCATAGTAGTTTTAATCTAAAAGTGACAGCCCCTTCTCTGCTAGTAGGTCAACAATTTCTGCTAATCCTTTGGGGCCAATGCCGTCGATGGCTAGAATATCATCTTTTGTCTTTTTCACAAGTCCACCGAGCGTACGAATGCTAGCGTCCTCCAAAGACTGTAGAGTGCGAGAGCTGAGTTCAAGGGACTCGATACGAGTTTTTAATATCTCGGTATCTTGGCTGGCGTCCTCCTCCACTGCGGCCTCGACTGAATGGTCTCCAGGCACAGAAATGTCCTCCTCACGGAAACCGATAATAGCTTTGAGCTGATGGATCATAATTTCAATAGATTGCTCTAGAGCTTCTCGTGGAGTAATGGTACCGTCTGTTTCAATAAACAAACGTAAGCGGTTGTAGTCGGTACGGTCACCAACACGCATATTCTCTACTTCGTAGTTGGCTCGGCGAATCGGTGTAAAGACAGCGTCTAAAGCAATGGTACCAATCTCCATTTTTTCACGCTGGTAAACTTCACGTGGCACATAACCAAGTCCATGCTCAAGAGTGATCTCCATTTCCAAAGAAGCGCTTTTAGTTGTCAACTCAGCAATTTGCTGATTGGGGTTCATGATCTCAACCTGAGTAGGAGCATCAATATCACCAGCGGTCACAATCCCCACACCGCTTTTTTTCAAAGTAATCTTTAGTGGCTCGTTGCCGTGTAGCTTAAAATGAACACGTTTTAGGTTGAGCAAGATAGTGATGATATCCTCCTTAACTCCACTGAGAGTAGAAAATTCATGATCGACACCTTCAATTTTTACCTGGGTGGCAGTAGCACCTGGCAAAGAAGCAAGAATGATACGACGAAGTGAGTTGCCGAGAGTATGCCCATAACCTGGGTAAAGGCCATCAATTTCATAAATACCTTGAAATTCCTTTTCGGTAACTACACGTGGCTTTGACGGGAGGGTGATGTTTGTTTCTAACATAATTTAGTTAAAATTAAGAAGTGAATAAATACTAATGATCCCTAGCGACTGTAGAATTCCAAAACTTGTTCTGGGTCAAACATTAGGCTACCGGCTTGAAAATTAGGAACACCTACGACCTCACCGGAAAGTTTCTTCAAATCAAACTTTAACCAGTTAGGTACACTGACAGCTTCGTGATTTTCGGTCAGATTAGTGAATAGTTGGGTATTTTTACTACTTTCACGCACTGAAATGATGTCACCTTCACGCACACGGTGAGATGGGATAGATAGACGCTTGCCATTCACATCGATATGGCCATGAGAGACCATTTGTCGTGCGAACTGACGAGTTTTGGCCAAGCCGAGACGGTACACAACGTTATCAAGTCGTGACTCAAGGCGAGTCATCAATAAAGTGACTGGCTGGTGACTTTTGGTGGTGGCTTCTTTTACGTAACGGCGGAGCTGTTCCTCACTAATACCGTAAGAAAAACGCATTTTTTGCTTCTCCAAAAGCTGACGCTTATAGTCACTCATCATCCCACGACGACGTTGGGTGCGAGCGCTGCGTTGTTCAGAAAGAGCAAATTTTTGTGTTTGCGTTTTTTCAAAAATTGGGGCTCCTAGTCTTTTGGCAATTTTAAATTTTGGTCCGATTTTCATAATAATTTAGAGATTAAACGCGACGTGGCTTAGGCGGCCGAGTACCGTTAAATGGAATAGGAGTCTTGTCGGTAATTTTGGTAATAGTGATACCCTTACCGGCAAAAGCTCGTAGAGCCGATTCACGACCAGCGCCCACTCCTCGAATAATCACATCAGCTTCTTTCATCCCCATTTGCTGAGCCTTTTCACCAATAATCTCCCCTACTTTAGCAGCGGCAAAAGGAGTACTTTTGCGAGCACCCTTAAAACCTAAAGCTCCAGATGAAGCACTCATAACAGCGTTGCCCTTTGGGTCACAGAGAGTAACCAAGGTGTTATTGAATGTAGCTAATACGTTTAGAGTTCCACTTGCTAGTTTTCGTTTTGGAATGCGACTTAAAGCACGCGGTTGACCAGCAATATCAGAACCACTGCCTTTTTTTATGATACGTTTCTTACCCATATGTCTCGTATAAATAAATTAATAATAATCACTAGTTTAAGACTAGGTCTTTTCCAGTTTACGACGACCGCTACCCATAGTCTTCTTAGCTCCTTTTAAGGTACGAGCGTTGGTGCTGGTGCGCTGTCCGCGAGCCGGTAATTTTTTGGCATGGCGGGAACCGCGGTAGGAATTAATATCCTGCAGACGTTTAATATCACCAGTTACCTGACGACGTAAGTCGCCCTCAATAGTGAAAGATTCTACGCTATCTCGAATAGCATTTTCTTGTTCAGTAGTGAGATCAGTTGGTTTGGTATCAAAAGCAACCTTGTGCTCGGTTAGAATTTGTTTTGCACGTGAGAGACCCACACCATAAACTGCGGTGAGACCGTAAACCAAGTGTTTTTCGTCAGGAATATTAATACCAGAAATTCGCATACTTAAACTTAACTAAATTAACCTTGTCGTTGCTTGTGACGAGGTTTTTTCTTATTAATAACGTAGATAACGCCACGACGCTTAACAATAGTGTCGTCGGGACTAATTTTTTTAACTGATGATCGTACTTTCATAATATCTAAAATCTTTTAGTGATTCGAGCCTTGCCGCCGTAGGGGTCGATTATTAAACCAACCTTGTCTCCGACCAGCACTCTAATACGGAAGCGACGCATGCGACCGGCTAAGTAAGCAATGATCGGCTCCTCCTCTCCATCGAGTTTGACACGAAAGAGCGTGTTTGGAAGCGCTTCTTCAACCACGCCGTTTACCAAGTCGTCCTTATCTTTATTTGTATTTTCTGTTTGATCCATTAGACTGCCGCAGTTTAGCAAAAGAATTCATAGTAGTCAACTAAAACAGCTAATTATACTGTTGAGAATTCTTTCCGGGCATCTTTTTTAGCTAATAGATTTCTTTGACAGATATTTTTGAACGTTCTTTGGGGAATGATGTGCGCCAGAAGGGTCGAAAAATAACTTCCGCTTTATCAATACCGGGGTATTTGGCTGAGACTGTAGCAATGGCAGATTTTTCTTTACCAACTAAATCTACTTTAAAATCCTCTTCGTTGAAAAGCCAGACTAATTGTGTTTTACCCAGCAAGGCGAACTCAATGGATTCTAGGGTTTCTAAATCAGCGGTTTTAATTTCGTCATCAAGGTATTTGAATTCTAGTTCTTTTGCTTGTTCAAGACGAACTGGGGCACCGTCGTAATCAGACACGGTTTCTTTTGCTAGAAATCTTGCCAGGTCCTCTTCTTTAAAAATAGGTACTTTCATGACAGCTTTCTCATTGACCATTACTTTGTTACCAGCAGCTTCGGTTGGTGGTAAGTTGGTATAGGTGATTGTTTCTGAACCTGGATAAGCAATAAAACCAACCGGGATAGCCTCACTAACTTTTTTCTCGAGGTTAGTGGTGAGTTCATTTTTCAATTCGGTGGTAATCTTCTCTAAATCGGCATCATCAACAATGAATTGCGCCCCTTCAAAACCACCCTCAAAATCACTAGGGTTTTTAGCTGACACCGCTCGGTAAAGTTCATCTAAACCTGCCTCCTTGAAGCCGGGAACATTAAATGTGGTACCACTTGGTACGTTGTATTTTTCTCCAGCCGATTCGGCAAAGACATTGGCTTTGATTGTACCTGGTACCATCTCCCCGTTGGCATTTGTGGTGGCACCGGGAATATTGACGGACTCCTCTACCTTAAAGACTAAACCTTCAGCTGTCTGAAAACGGGTATTTTTGACTATTCGCTCTGCTCCAGGAGTGCTCTTGCTAATTTCAATTTGACCAGAGGCTTGGGTCGTGACATTTTCTTGACCAGTCGCAGTCGCCTCTTTTTGAGCCGTCATCTCTTCTATGAGGATCTCGTAGTTTAAGTAGTCGAGTTGCTTCTCGGGGTAAGCTGTGACATTGGTATTAATAGTTACTTCACGATTTTTTGGAAAAACATCTACTTGTACTCCGCCCAAGAGATTGGTAAAGAACCAGCCACTGACGCCTACTATCAAAATCAAGCTGGCCACCATGATTATTAAACGTCGACGTAGCCCGTTTTTGTTTGTAGGACGGTGTTGTGGCGGTAAAGTGGTCCGACGTTCCTCATATTCTTCGGTGGAGACGTTTTCCTCTAAGCTACTACGAACACGAGCGGTTTTCCTGACTGGTGAGGTCATTTCTACATTATTAATATTTTCTTCCGGATCAGTTTGTTTTTTAGCCCGTTTTCGGGTTGGTCGAATATCTTGAAGGTTCCAATTTTGTGACATGGTTGTATTATACCTTAAGTGGGACCAGAAGTTATCTTACTGGTGGTTAATGTGGAAAAATAAAGCAGCAATTAATGAAGCAGTGTCTGGAGAAACGGGAAGATTAACCCCACCTTCCTCATTTTGGTTACCATGACTAAGGAGTTCTGTAGAAACTGAGCGAGACTGGTGTTTGGTCTTTGTGGTTTGGTTGGCGGCCAGAACTATTTGTTCATTAAAGAATAGTTCGGTATTTTTGTCGCTGTGAATAAAAAATAGACGCGGAATGGTCAGACCATCACCAGTTTCGTGAAATAGTTTAGCTAATTCGTTTTGGTATTCAGATAGAATGTCTTCAACAGTTTCCCTTTGTGATGTGGAGAGCTGCTCCCACAAGTTAGCTTCTTTAGTTGAGCGTACGTAGCTCGCAGCTTCCTCGAAGGGGATTTTTAGTCGCTCACTCAATAAATAGATTAGAGAATTTTTGCCGACAGGGGTGTGGGTACAATACTGCAAGATGCCGTTTCTTACGACGCCGATCTCAGTGGCATTATCGGTAATATCTACTAAGCAATACTCATTATAATGAGTTAGGGAATACTTGATCACTTCAAAGAAGAGATACATGAACGAAAAGTGTTGAGTCGGAACTTTGGGCAAGATTTTGCCAAGCTCGTTATCCAGAGTGTCGACTAACTTCTTTTGTGAAATTGAGGTTATTTGATTGAGTGTGATCAGATTTGTGACCTGATTAACTGGGTCGATAGTTTGGTAGCCGTTCAAAAGAGTGCTGTGGTAATTTTGCGAGATAATCTCTAGCCCTAATTTGAGAATTTCTTCCTGTGCAGTTACTTCGCTATTAATTTTATGAGCAGCTTCGGTAGTAATTTTTTCGATAATGCTCTTGGTTACCTTGAATTCCTTGTCCTTTCGGTAGTTAACGGTGCTAGTGGCTGTGTATGACCAAGGTGCCGCAATACTAACCTGCACCTCATTAATGCGAAGTGAGGATTTATGCTCTTTGAGCGACTTAACTCCAGTGGTGCCGAGCTCAGTAACTGCTCTTTCGATAGTTTTGAGAATGTCTTTAGCAGCCCCAAAACCATCCAGACTGTATCTGCTAGAGGCTAATTCTCGATAACCCCAGATAATCTCAGGGTTTTTTTGTGTAGAGCTGCTTTTGACGATACCTACGGCCACACTACCTGAGCCCACTTCAATAATAGCCCCAACAGTAATCTTATTTTTATTTTCCCGAAAAAACATGCTGGTGTCTAGACATTATACGTCCTACTTATCGAGTTATCAGACAGGCTGTGGGTTTCCTAAGTAAGGACTGCTTTGATGCGCCGGATTCCCGCGGCAGAAGATTCCTCTTTGGTGATCTTAAAGGTCTTTTGAATGTCTTCCAACCGTCTGACATGCGGACCGCCACAGAGCTCCCGAGAGAAGACCCTACCGTCATCACTGGTAATGGTATACACCTTTACTTCATCTGGATAGCGATCCCAAAAACTAGCTTCAATGGTTTTATCGGCGCGGGCGATCTCCTTAGGAAGTATCTCGGTTGTTACTACTCCCCCAGTCCGCAGTGCGGCATTGACGAATTCTTCTACTTTTTTCAAAGTATCTGGATCAACTTTTTGGTCATGAGTGAAGTCAAAGCGAAGTCTCTCTCCAGTAATATTGCTACCAGCTTGGTGCACGTGTTCGCCTAACTCATGACGTAAACCAGCGAGTAGCAAATGGGTTGCTGTGTGGTACTGTACTACATTTTCTGAGTGGTCAGCCAGCCCACCTTTAAATTTATGCTCAGCACCAGCTCGACTCTTCTCGCGATGTTCTTTCATTAGGACATCAAATTGCTCACGGTTGACTGTGATCCCCTTCTCTGCTGCCAGCTCTTCAGTGAGCTCAATCGGGAAACCGTAGGTTGTAAACAATTCAAAAGCTGTCGCACCGTCAATGTGCTCACTAGCTTCGTACTTCTTTAAGCCTTTAGCTAAGGTTTTACGAAATTGCTGTTCCTCATTTTCAATAGCATTAGTGATGTTTGTTAATTGTTGAGTCAGGTTAGGATAGGCATTTTGATAAGTTTCTACCACTGTTTTTGCCAAGGTCGCTAGTTTATTTTCTGGTAGGTCGATCTGGTCAGCAAAGCGAATTGAGCGTCGCAGTAAGCGGCGGACAAAATAGCCCTGTTCGCTATTGCTCGGGAACACACCGTCAGCGATCATAAAAACGGCGCCGCGGAGATGGTCAGCAATGACTCGGAAAGCCATTTGGTTATCTTGGTATTCTTGTCCACTTAACTTCTCCAAGTTATCGATAATACTATGCAGTAGATCAATCTGGAAAACATCCGGATTGTTTAAACTGGCGGCTGTAATACGCTCTAGACCACCTCCGAAGTCAACGTTTTTCTGAGCCAGCTCTTTAAAAGAACCGTCCGCTTGTTTGATGTATTCAATAAACACACTGTTGCCAATTTCTACGAATTGTCCAGAATCACTGTTTGGATGGGGCTCCAGGTCTTTAAAATCTGGATGAGTAGCATACTCTGGACCAAAGTCGTAAAAAACTTCACTATCTGGGCCGCCGATTTCACCAACAGGCATCTTTTCTGGTGAGCCAGAACGACTCCACCAGTTTTTACCAGAGTCATAATAGAAAATGCGACCGCCCTGCATGCCGACTTGATAACCATTCTCCTCACTACCGATAAAGACAGCCTTAGCTTCTATTCCCCGCTCGGCGAATAATTCTTGCCAAATAGCAACTGCCTCATCATCACGAGGGATTCCCAAAGTGTCATCGCCAGCAAAGACGGTAACATATATTTTGTGAGGATCTAGACCAATTTGATCTACCAAGAAGGTAAAGAAGAAACGCAGTTGTTCTTTTTTGAAGTAATCTCCGAGTGACCAGTTGCCAAGCATTTCGAAAAAAGTTGTGTGACGATTATCTCCAACCTCTTCAATATCTTCTGCCCGGAAGCATTTCTGCGAATTAGCAAGCCGTCGACCCATTGGGTGAGTTTCTCCAAGCAGGTACGGTATTAGGGGCTGCATACCACTGCCAGTAAACAGAGTGGTCGGGTCATTATCAGGGACTAGTCCGGCTGATGGAATGACCACGTGCTGTTGTTCTTTTAGGTAATTAAAGAATTTTTCTCTGACTTCATTTCCGCTCATAGTGGGTAAAATAAATTAATATAAAGATAGCTCTACTCTAGCCTAAAAAACTCTTTATAGCCAATTAGGTCTTTTTTGTTAAGCGAGACAGCTCTTTAATACTGTCTGCCATAGCATTTAGGCTCTCGTTGAAAGTTTCGGTGCGATCTGCACGAATACCGATATTTTTAAAGATATTTTCAACATTATCTTTGCTACCGCTGCACAAAAACTCATCAATTTTGGTTATATAGTCTGGGTCAGATTGATAGCGTTGGTTCATAAGGTTACTCATGAGTAGTCCGTAGGCGTAAGTGTAGACATAAAACATTGATCGGAAGTGACTGACCATCACAAATGAGTAGCCATCGTCATCCTCTACATTAATACCTTTGCCAAGATATGCTCGTAACTCATTGGCAAAACATTGAGCTAGTCTTTCATGAGTAATAGCGCCTTCAGTACGAACAATCTCGTGAATACGTTTTTCAAAATTAAAGAATGCGATTTGTCTTTGAATCGTGGAGATGTCACGAATTAATCTATCGTGTAACAAGGTAATTTTTGCCTTATCATCAACCTGTTTGTAAATTGCTTCAAAGACTAAATTTTCAAATAAAGTGCTGGCGGTTTCGGCAGTAGTGAGTGAATAGTTTTGGTAATAGGTGGGTTGAGACGCCTTGGTCCGGTGTGAGTGTAGCGCATGACCCATTTCGTGAGCTAAGGTTTCAAGTGAGCGGAAGGTATTGGTGTGATTGAGAAAAACCAAAATTGGCGTGTTGATTGTGGTGGACATAAAAGCACCTCCGCCACGACCTGGTTTAGGAAAGGCGTCGATATGACCTTTCGTTAACATGTTATCAAAAAATTCGCCGTATTCGTTTTTAACACCATAAAATACGTCCCGGCATATCTCTGCAGCTGTGGCAAAATCGATGATTGGTTCAGGACTGCGGGTCAGAGGGTCAAAGCGGTTAGCGTAGTTAAAATTCTCCACGCCTGCTAGACTAGCTTTGAGTTTATAGAATTGCCGACTGAGGGCAAAGCCGCGGTCGCTAACAGTCTCTACCAAAGCTTCAACACTACGGAGATTGTTCTCATTAGCCAAAACTTTGGCTTCATACGGGGTTTTGTAACCACGCAACTCGTCCTCAATTTTCTTATCGAGAATGATTGCATTTAGTTCATTTTCGGCTACGAGGGCGTTATTTTTAAGAACTGCCCGGGTAGCTTTCCATAGGGGCGTCCGCTCACTGGGTTTGACCTCAGCAATTTTTTCTAGAGCCTCATTGAGAGGGTAAGTTTTTTTCTGAAAAGTAACGGTTTGTCTTTGTAGAATTTTTTCAGTACCACTTACCCATAATGAATATGACGGTAAGTTTTTTAGGTTCAGAATCTTTTCTTCAGCCTCACTAAGTTCATATTTTGCATTATTGAAAATGGTTTTTAGGAAATATTTGTAGGGGGCTAAAACTTCTGACTTAAGAAAGATAGCTTGTCGCTTTTTCTCTAGATGCCCAATTTTAAGGGTGAAAAAGATAAGTTGGTTACCGGCTTTGGTGAAGCGGTCAGAAATCAAATTGGACTGTTTTTCAGCTTCATGATCGTGCGTGTCTAACACATTTCGATACCAGAAATACAGGGCTGGTTTAGCAGAGACTTTGTCGTCCAGGGCGAAGTAGTCCTTCAACGCACTCGCCAAAGTTTCTGGGGTAGCCATAAAATCTAGCTTTTGGTACTTACGGGAGAAACTAGCAAAAAGAGACTCAACCTTTTTAAGATCTTTTTCCAACTGCTCGTCAGCCGTACCAGAGTAGAAAAGGGTCTCCAAATCCCACTTGGTTTGATTAATAATTTTTGGTAATTCCTGATTGGGTTGATAGGGAAACTTTTTAGGGTTTTTCTTAGGTTTTGATTTAACTGACTTCATATAGTTCGCTTATCTCATTAAGAAAATTCTTATATTCGTTAAAAATATAGTTAAAGTCGGTCTTCAGTTCTTCGTTGTCTAATTTTTCGGTAATTACTTCCGCCAAAGCCGAATAGGTAGCAATTCGTTCACTGATGTTGGTGCCGAAGTCCTCTAGGAATCTCTCTGGCTCATCATAATATTCCTCAATGATGGCACGAAAGTTGTGAATCTTGTCACTGGCAGACACATAGAGAGCTTCTTGTGGACCAGTGGCAACTTGTTCACGGTAAATGTTTTTGCGTTCTCGCCAGGACAGAGGTTGCCCTTCGGTGTCTGTCTGGGGCTCACTAACTGTGGCGACGATTTCGGCAGTGATTTCACCAAAGTCATTAACTAGTTGTTCATAGGTGTATTCAGTATCTTCTAGAGTATCGTGTAGTAAAGCAGCGACAATCACATCTTCATCATCAGTGTACTTCAGGAGAGACATGGCTACAGAAAAAGGGTGAGTGATGTATGGTAGTGGCAAATCACCACGACGAGTCTGATCTTCATGAAGGACTGCGGCCGCGCGAATAGCTTGTTCAATACGATAAGAATACATAAAAATTAAAATTAGATTTTATAACCACAATATAACACACAGTCACCGGTCTCAACTTATTTTGCTGCTTTTTTGATAGCGTAAAGTTTGCTACCAACAGCGTGTCGATAAGGGCAATACTCGCACTGATCACCACTGTCAGGATAAATGTCAGAGTCGAGGACCTTCTTAATGGCAGAGAGAGTCGGCTCAATCCAGTCAGTTTTCCCGACGATCGGGACTAGGGTGGTTTGAAAAGTAAGGGTGTTATCAAAGGTATTGGGGGTCTTTAAGGCGTTTGCGTAAACAAAATAGCCAGTTGTTGAAACGGGAAAGCCATTTTGTCGCAATAGCCACTGATAGACACTAATCTGGCGGGTATATTGTTCAGCCCAGGAAGAATCGTCAAGAGTTTTAATTTCAGTGTCTTTAGAGGTGGCCTTGTAGTCAACTACTATCAGTTCCCCATCGCTGTTCTGCCAGATATCATCTACCCCACCAGAAACTAATAGGCCGGTTTCAACGTGGTGATGTGTAATACCCACAAAAGGATCTCGCCAGATTTCCAAATCTTTGTGTTGGAATGGCACAGCATTTAGACCGTTTTCTTGCATGAGTGGTGAGGCCGCTTTTTGTTCGCGGTAAATATCATATTCTTTTTTAAACAGATTATCGACAGCAATGTTGAGGTTAAAAGACGGAATTGAAGGACGTTTGGTACCCAGCTTGTTGTCCACGTAAAAACATAGTGGACACTCTAGAAACAAATCTATTTTGGAACGTGAAAGTTTCCAGTTTTTTCCTCCATAATTCCAGTCAGCGGAGCGATTCGGATTATATCTTCTGATGTATTCTGCCATGATGAGGTTTATTGTAGCACAGTAATGGAGGCGGCTTTAGAGAAAAGTTTAGACCGGCATCAAAGATGCCGGTCTAAACTTTTCTAAAGCCTTTAATAATTACTCCGCTTTAAAGGTGGTTACTTTGTCCCCCACCTGCACATCGCGGGCTGGATTAAATTGTCGGTCGCCATCTTCAGTAAAGAAGACGATAGCATACTCACGATTGGCTACTGTTGGTCGTTGGAGGATTATTTGTTCAGGTACCAAACCCTGACTTTGACTATAGCGAGCCACTCCTAAAATGAAGCCCATTTCGCCATCGTTGTAATCACGCACCCCCACCCAGCCTTCAGCTGTTGGAAACGTGGCAGATTCTAAGTCTACGTGACGTCCAGCGGTTTGATTCTTCACCACAGCTGCGCCTGCTGCGCTGCCTTCCAGGGTTGACTCTTCGCTGGTGCCGGTACTGGATGTGGCTACATCGTCATTATCATTAATGTTCTGTTCACCTACATCGATACCGACCTCAGTTTTGTCGGCACCATTAGATTTCTCAGTCACTTTTTTATTATCGGTCTCACCACCAGTGAAAGCCCAGATTAATAGGCCACCGATAATCAAACCGACGATAAATGCAATAACGGTTTTTTGACTTTCCTCCTTTTTTTCAGTTATTTGTTCTGACATATTTATGAATTTCGGTAATAATCTTCTATGTCGGCCATTATAACACCAAGGGAATATCTGCCCAGTCTTGACAAATAACTATTTTAATTAGTTTTGCTTAGGTGCAAACTGTTAACCTCCTCAGTAATTCTTGCTCGCTTAGCAGTTGACAAGTGTAGAGTTTTTAAAATGCTCAAATTAGCCAACAAATCTTTACAAGTAATAACCCCGCTCTCAAACAGAATAGCCGTCTCCCTGTTGTTGAGGTTTTGCAAGATTGTTATTGGGTAGATGCCGTGGCGCTGAATTTTATCATGTAGGTTATCACGACGAGGATAATCCCAGCTTAGGAGAGGCAGTCCCACACATTGAGCATATTTCTCGGCAGTTTTAGTAAATTTTGTATTAGTAATTAGCCGAAATTCATCAATGCCACAGATATCCTCAGCGCAAACACGTTGTTTTTTTAGATCAAGAAAACGAGCGTAGCAATAAAGAGCAACCTGTAAATCTGATTTAACTCCGGCCCTTGAATGAAATTTGGCTTCGGCTACAAAACTATGATCGTCTTTATAGGCAGCTAAATCGATCTCGTGTTCAACACATCGACCAGGAATAATGAGGTTATTTTTACTGGTGTAACCCTCGGCAGCGAAAAGTTTTCCTAAAAAAACTTCAAACGGAAATCCAGTCGGACCCAGGTTAAAGAGTGCGCGTCGCAGCGAGTAGCGGGCTGCGGCCGGAAATTCCTGAGTTTTTAATTTATCAAAGGCAGCGCGATAAATTTCCTGAGTACTGATGCCACTGTAGATACGGGCTTCAATATATGCGACAACCTCACGCACTTCCTCACGAGTGGCACCAGAGCGACGCAGAGAACGTCTTAATTTCTCTACTTTAAAGGGCTGGCGACTACCGTCAGCTTTAACTACTTCAATATTAGACACTAAACGATTATACCACCTCCAAGGAGGAGACGGTCATTATATAGTACACAAGATTGACCGGCGGCAGCCTTTTCTAAACCAGGTGTGTGTGGCTGTAGAATGATCTCAGTATGATTAACGTTAACAACACGGGCTTCTTGTGGTGTTTGACGGTATCGGGTTTGGAAAGTGACGGTCTCCGGCAGTGGTTGTAATAGGTTAATCTGACGTAGAGTGATTGAGTCGTCTAATTGGTATTGTGGCGGCTTTGTATCGACGATGATTATATTTTTCTGCAAATCTTTAGCGGCTACATAAAGCGGGGTACTGGCTAGTTGCTGTGCGGTAATCGTAAAACCGTGACGCTGCCCTAGGGTGTAAACTAGGGCGCCCTGATGGTGACCAATAGTTTGTCCGGTTTTGTCAGTTACCTTTCCTGGTTCTAGATTAACGTAGTGAGATAGAAACTGTGGGATATCGACATGTCCTAAAAAACAAATACCTTGACTGTCTTTTTTGGCGGCGGTTGGTAGTTCCCAGGCCTCAGCCTCGGCGCGAATTTTACTCTTGGGTGAATTGCCAACTGGCAACAAGACTTTACTAAACTGTTCATTAGTGACCGCCCAAAGAAAGTAGCTTTGGTCTTTGTTGGTATCCTGTCCGCGAAAAACTTGATTGCCTTCGGGTCCATGCTGAATCTCTGCGTAATGTCCGGTTGCGATAAAATCCGCACCTCGTTCCAGAGCAAACTCAAGAAAAGTACCAAATTTAACCTCCCGATTACACAGAACATCAGGATTGGGGGTTAATCCAGCTTGATAGCTAGCGATAAAATCTTTTGCAACTTGCTCTCGGTAAGCCTCTTCGGCGTCACAAGTTAAGAATGGAATACCTAAATGAGCAGCAACACGCATAGCATCCACTCTCTCCTCCTCCCAGTTGCAGATCAAGAAGTCAGGATGCCAGACTTTAATAAATACCCCTACGACGTGGTAACCCTCATTTAATAGACGAGCCGCTGCCACCGAGGAGTCTACTCCACCAGAAAGACCGACAAATACAGTTGGTTTCTTCATAAAAATAGCTTAGCAAAACTGTTGTCAAAAAGACAGTCTAGCGTAAGTAGCGAGAAATATTTATCCGATGCTGATCAAAATCCTTGGCATAATGGAATTTGCCGGTGTCATCAGTAATGTAGTAAAAGTAATCTGATGGCAGTGGATGCAAAACGGCCCTTAGAGCTGTTAGTCCAGGATTACCGATCGGAGTTGGTGGCAAGCCATAGTTCTTATAAGTATTGTAGGGCGAGTCCAGTTTCAAATCTTCTGGAGTTAGGTGTTTTAATTCCTTATCTAGTTCGTACTCCATGGAAGCGTCTACCTGGAGGGGCATGTTGATACGCAGTCTATTTTGGAGAATGCCAGAAACCATGCGCATACTTTCTTCGTTGTTGGCCTCTCGTTCTAAGATAGAGGCCAAAATGACTACTTGTTCCTTACTTAATTCTGTATCGGCCGTCGAGTAATCGAGTTCTTGCCAGACGGAAGCAAATTTATCAGTGGTGATTTTTATTAGTGTCTCTGGTGTAATATCGTTTGGTAAATGGTAGGTATCCGGAAAGAGGTAGCCCTCTAAAGGATATGCTTCTCGAAGAAAAGTTTCGGTATCAAAATCTGGAAAGAGTTCTACTAAGCGTTCCGATAGTTTGTGTACGGACTCACCTTCTCGATGCGTCAAAGTGATGAGGTTAGAGGTAAAGTCACCTTCAGCCAGACGGTCAGCAACAGCAAATAAACTTAGTGGTGCAGTAAAAATGTAAGTACTAGCTTTCAGATCAGCTGGTTGATAGTATTTTAAGAATAATAAATAAAAAGCGAGACGAGAACGAATTACCCGCTGCTCTTCCAATGTGCGAGCAATGGCTTTTACTCCCATGCCACTCTTAATCTCCACTGGAGTGTCAACAGGAAAATCTTTTGGTGGTGTAGTTTGGTAATAACCGTAGCCAATGAGTGTAATCAGGATTAAGATAGAAAGTAGTAAAACTTTTATCAAGACCTTGGGTTGTGACCTAGTAGTTGGTAAAGATATTTTAAGGCCTGGCGTAACAACACCCTGTTCCGGATGAGTAACTTCTAAATTATCTTCTGACATATTAAGGTAGTTATTTTAGCACAACTCAGTGGTTGTTAAGTAGTGATGTTTATATTCCAGGTAAACCAGTCGGCAAGTTCGGTGGAGGTGCTTGACGGGTAGACGGAATGCGAGCCAGACCAGGAGTAATGACCGATCTTCCTGGGATATGATAGATTGTAGCCAACTCTTCAACGGACCAGACTTTAGTTTTGTCGGCACCACCCTTTTTATCACGCTGTTCGTAAGCTCTTAATTTGTAATACTCTAATTCCTCTTTCTTCCACTTTCTTTTAATGGCACCACTACGATCTGAGAACCAGTTGTAGTCAAAATCTGTTCGCCAGCGAACTCCTAAACCATTCCTTTTAATAATATCGTATTGTGTAAAACTCTTAAGGATGGTCAAAGAGTCACCCTGAAAACGCCCTACTGGAGCAGCGTAAATCAGTCTTATTGCAACTTCGTAAGCATATTTACCGACATTTCTTTCCATGGTTGCCACCATGTCCCCTTCACCCTTGGTTAATAAATTCATTTCACGAAAACCTAACTCATTGACTTTGGCGCTGTCATTTCTTTTCATGATCTCATCGATTTTAGCAAAGACACCTTCCTCCCAGGTACCTTTTTTGACAGGATCACCAGTTTTGAAACTTTTTTTGTCATGTGGCTTAGCTAAGATCTGAATCCAAATACGCTCGTCAGATTTGATATTGCCCAATTGTTCAATCATAGCGGCCATGGGTTCAAACTTTTCTTCCTCCTTAGGCATCTTGTCCAGTCCAAATTCAATATAGGTTTTAATAGGAAATTCTTGATCATTTTTCTTGTTGATATGAAAAGCCATCATTTCCCACTTGTCTAAATCCCCCACTACTTCGGCCGTGTAATCAATCGGTTCCTCAACAATTTCAATGCCAGGATATTGTCCATACAGCTGCGCCTCGATGGAGTTGCGAGTTTTTTTGGTGGGAACGTTGATGTAAAAGCGAACATCGCCGCCAATAGAAACTAGCTCAAAACTAAAGGTTAGAGGGTGCTTACCATCTATGTAGGCTTGCCAAAGATTGTCGGGACCGTTAGGGTTATAAATTTGTGCCATGACACTTTCCATAGCTTCCGGTGACTTGAAAACATCTTGCGGCAGTTTGATTCTCAAGGTAGTACGTCCGTTCTCAAACGCAAACTTAGTACGTACATATTCCATCCACCGCTCACGAAGCAGTGTAAAAAGTAACAGCGGCAGCCAAATTGGTGACGTGGCTACCAAAAAGGACAGGGCGGGAATGATATCAATGTTGTACTTTTGAGTGGCGTAAGAAACAGCCAAAACAGCACCTCCAAGAACGAGCGGCACTGCTACCGTGCCTAAAAGGATTTTAAAGATATCACCCATATTTTACTATTGTACAACAAGTGATGTCGGCTTCGGTATAAGAATGGGTAAATCAATTCTAGACACTTATCAAAAAATCAGCCCGACTCGCTAGAGTCGGGCTGATTTTAGTGATTATCAACTAAAGAGTAAGTGCCGTTACTGAGGCGCTTGAAAAGATTTGTATCTTGGAGGTTAACCACAATAGTGTTGTCCTTCACATATCGCTCTTTTCGGACACGATCAATCAGCTCCTCTTTGGACAGAGGGCTTTCTCGGAGCAGGATTTCTCGCAACACATCTTTGACTACGCCGGCAGTGTATCCCCATTCCGATAAAGCGTATAGGCCACGGCCAACCAAGACAAAGCGCTTGTCTTTGATTAGTTCGTTATGAGTAGTGGCCACATGGGCGTTGTGCTCAAAAAGAGTTTTGATATTCTCTGAAACTTCCTTGAAGTGCATCGGTGATCCGTGACGCTTTACTGTTAAGTAAGCATAATCACGAATACCCTTCACACGCACGTTTGGACTATCAGCTGGACCCCAGTCTCCTAAGGGGTTACAACCAATTTGCTTGGAGATAGCCAACCAGTGACGAAGGACCGTTTCGTCTTGTTCGGTAGTTTGTTTTGCTAACTCGAGACGAAAACGATCTAGGATTTCAGATTCAGAAATTAAATCATCGTGTTTCAGGGAAGCGTAAACTTTTACTAAAGCCTTTTCAACCACCTCCGCCATCTTTTCCTTGGTAAACCAACGTGAGGCAAACTGATTATTTTCCTTACTTTTATGTAGGCCGGTACCCAAGGCTAGGATAAAGTAAACATGATTACGAGTATGCTTGTCCTTAGCGAGGGTTTCCAGCAATGTCTCTTCAGAAACAACGCCACTTCCCAACTGTTCAATTACCATGCCTAGTTCGTCAAATAGTGGCTGGTGGTTCTTATAAGTATCTGATTTTTTAATGGAAGCCAGAGCGTAATTCTCAATTTGACGTACTCGTTCGCGAGTAATGCCGTAAGACTGTCCAATCGATTCTAGAGTTTCAATGCTGTTGTCTTTAGTAAGTCCATAACGTTTTTCTAGGACATCACGAGCTCTTTCCGGCAAGACCG
The DNA here is from genome assembly GCA_934699595.1 of uncultured Patescibacteria group bacterium. GTDB lineage: Bacteria > Patescibacteriota > Minisyncoccia > Phycocordibacterales > UBA918 > OLB19. The sequence goes on along the minus strand of CAKUWT010000001.1, from coordinate 87,111 downwards.
AGAGGAGTTCTTTGGTTATCTGTTTAGGTTTAAAGGTAATCATAAAATAAATAAGGTTTGTTTAGAATCATCAATGCGTACTACATTTATATCATCTTATTGCACTCACGTCAACACCCAAAGTTTTAAGTATTTTTAGTAATGAAACTAAGAATTCTCCCAGGTACAAAAATTACTTTGGTAATTTCTGCGTCTTTCAAATAGGCTGCTATTTGAGGGTGATTTTTTGCTAAGACGACTGCTTCAGCTTCAGTAGTTGCTGGCGTAATTTCAATATCAGCTCGCAGTTTACCGTTGATCTGAACCCCGATTCTAATCTTTTGGTTAGTCAATAAATCTGGATTAGCTTCTGGAAATTCTTCTAGATGAATTGAGGTCTGCTGACCTCGCTGATGCCACAATTCTTCTGTGAGATGCGGGGCAAAAGGAGCCAGCAATTTTAGTAGAGTTTCATAACTATCAGAACTCAAGCCTTGTTTTTCGGCGCGATTCACAAAAATCATCATGGCGGAGACAGCTGTGTTGAATTTGAAGTTTTCGATGTCTTCACGTACTTTAGCGATAGTTTTGTGTAGTAGTTTGGTAATGTCTACATCCTCTTCTTTTACAAAGTGTTCACTGAGACCATTCACTCGTTCCAGAAAACGCTGCGCTCCGACCAAACTGTCTACATTCCAGGCAATGGTGTTTTCAAATGGTCCCATAAACATTTCATAAACCCGTAGAGTATCGGCGCCGTTTTGAGCTACCACGTCGTCAGGATTAATTATGTTTCCCCAGCGCTTACTCATCTTACGGCCATCTTCCGCCAGTATAAAGCCAAGGAATTCAAGGCGGGTAAATGGCTCAATGGTATGGACAATCCCCAGGTCATAAAGAAACTTATGCCAGAAACGCGCATAAATTAAGTGCCGGACAGCGTGATCGCCGCCGACGTATACATCCACTGGCGCCCATTGCTTTTCCAAATCAGGACTGATCATGGCTTCAGTGTTGTGAGGGTCAATGAAGCGTAAGTAGTACCAAGAAGAGCCCGCCCATTGTGGCATAGTATTGGTCTCTCTTTTAGCTGGACCACCACAAGTTGGACAGGTGACATTAACCCATTCTGAAATATCAGCTAGCGGCGATTCGCCGGTTCCGGTAGGCGCATAGTTATCCACGTCGGGCAAACGTACCGGTAATTGATCTTCTGGAACTGGTACTACCCCGTCATGTTCGCAATGAATAACAGGGATTGGCTCACCCCAGTAACGTTGACGAGAAAATACCCAGTCGTTAAGACGGTAGGTGGAGGTAGATTTGCCGCCAACTTTTTCGGTAATTGCCGCCTTAGCATCTGCACTGGTCATACCGGTAAACTCCCCAGAATCTATCAGTTCTCCACTTTCGGAGATAACTGTCTTACTCGGTAAAGAAAATTTTTCTGCAAAAGCACCATCACGATCATCGTGTGCTGGTACCGCCATAATGGCGCCCGTGCCGTAGTGAGCCAGTACATAATCAGCGATAAAAACCGGCATTTCCTCACCAGTGACGGGATTGGTGGCGGTTACTCCTTCTAGCCTAACTCCTGTTTTTTCTTTAGTAGCGTCCAGGCGATCTTGCTCCGCTTTTTGTTGTGTAGTATGTATGTAGTCTGACACCACCTCGCGATTGTTGACAGGAAGCTGTGCCACTAAGGCGTGCTCTGGAGCTAAAACTAAATATGTCGCTCCAAAGAGGGTGTCTGCTCTAGTGGTAAAGACAGTGACGATGTCCCCGGTTGAAAGTTTAAAGTCAATCTCAGTTCCTTCGCTTTTACCAATCCAGTGACGCTGAGCTTCTTTGATGTGATCTGGCCAGGCAGTCAGGGTGTCAAGATCTGCCAGCATGCGGTCAGCATAATCAGTAATTTTTAAAACCCACTGTCGCATCGGACGCTTTTCTACCTCACTGCCACAGCGTTCGCAGGTGCCGTCACTCTCCAAATCTTCGTTTGCCAGACCAGTCTGACAAGACGGACACCAGTTGATCGGCTCGAATGACTGGTAAGCCAGGCCTTTTTTCAGGAGCTGGAGAAAAATCCACTGCGTCCACCTGTAGTATTCTGGATCGGTGGTGTTAATCTCGTGACTCCAGTCATAGTTAAAACCAAGTTTAGCCAACTGGACTTTGAAGTTGGTGATGTTTTTTTCGACAGCAACACGTGGGTGGACCTTGTTCTTAATGGCAAAGTTCTCCGCTGGCAAGCCGAAAGCGTCCCAGCCCATAGGGTGAAGAACTTCGTATCCGGACATTTTCTTGAAGCGAGAATAGATGTCGGTGGCAATGTAGCCCTTGGGGTGACCAACGTGTAAACCTTCTCCAGAAGGATATGGGAACATATCCAGAACATAAAGTTTCTCCTTATCAGTTTGCATATCGGTTTTGTATAAACCGCTCTCTTGCCATTGTCCTTGCCACTTAGTCTCAATTTCCTGAAAGTTTATTTTTTTATGCATAACAAATCTTAACCACCACTAACGAACCACCAATATCAATATATGAAATTATACCCTAGAATAACAAAAAAGCCAGAGTAAGAAAACTCTGGCTTTTTTGTGACTCTTACAATTTTATTTGATGATCAGATTATCTGTATCAGCCTTGATGCTCACCTTGCGCTCAAAGCAAGTCCGGCCAGAGTTGTGCTGCCAATTGTCTGATTCACTGATAAAGACCCGTTGGTCGGCACTTTCATTAATGGCGACTGGATAGTAATAATCATTTTCACGACTTGGTGCTAGAAAAGTGGCACAGAGGGCAAAACCAGTATCGGTTTTCTGATACTCATAGGCTGCTTGTCCGGTTGGAGCAACGGGGAGCCTACGATAATCTCCGTAAGCTTGCTGCAAGCTATCTGGCACTTCTCCCTCAGTGTATATATAGTTAGATACTTGACTCTGGATCATCTGCAGGTCACTTTCTTGTCGCTGGTCAATATTATAAGCACGCAAAGTTTGTGGACTTTCCATTTTGGTAAAACCAATAGTAAGCAGAATTATTGCAAGGATAGACACAGCAATACCATAACCGACTGAGGCACGACTTTTTTTGAGCCAGTAATCACGAGCGTCAAGAACATAGTAGGTAAAAGCTGCTCCCACTAATGCCAGTAGCACGATGGCTTTGAAAAAGAATCGCCAGGTCAACTCACCATTAAGGAAGGTGTAAATTATCGATACTAAATCACCTAAGATCACTAGTCCTGCAATCAGCAGTGATAAGTATATAAACCATTTTGTGAGTTTCAGGTAGGAATTGTTACCGGCTTGTCGCCGGTGTCTGTTGGTGATGCGTGTTAGTGTCAAGTAGGTTGGTAAAAAGACTATCACCATTGAGGTCGACCACCGTAACGAGCTTTGGTAAGAGTTAATACGCCAGACAGAATCTACTGAATCAGGAAAAAATAGATTAATCAGTGAAAAAGCTAATAGAATGGTAAAAGTTAAAGATAAATACAAGCTAATTAAAGCGCCTGCTTGAATGGCTAATTGTTTTGGTGTTTCCATATGAGTATTATACTCTTTTTTTAGAAATGACCATTCTAATCACTTCAATAACTTCTCGTGGCAAAGTGTCTCTTTTGAGAATGTAGGCCGCTGCTCCTAAGTCTCGGCAACGAGCGCGGTCTTGGGGAGTGTCTAAGTTGGTGAAGACTACCACTGGGATATCTCTCGTTTCTTTTTGACGTTTAACTTTGGTCAGATAATCATACCCTTGTTCTGCTAAAGTATTTTCCGGTTTAGGAATAATGATGTCTAGTAAAACCAAATCTGGTGAGGCTTCAGTTGTTAGACTTATCCCCTCTTTAATATTATCGCAGGATAGAAATTGATAACCGGCTTGAGTCAGGGCTAGTTCAAAAAGTTTCACTAGAACTAACTCGTCTTCAATATAAAGAATTTTTGGTTTTGGGGGATTTTTTTCTGGCATGAGTTCTAGAATATTTCTATCTTGCTACGTGATGACGATGGCTGCTTATCTTCCTGTCCTAGGTAAAGTGGGACCGTGAAATAAAAAGTGGTGCCCTTACCTGCTCCCGCACTAGTAAAATTAATCTGGCCACCATTACCTTCGACGATTTTCTTCACGATATAAAGACCTAGTCCAGAGCCGTCGGGATGTAATTTTTGAGCAGCGGAGCCTCGAGAGAACTTTTCAAAGAGTCGTTCACTATCTTTTTTTAGAATGCCAGAACCAGTATCAGTGACATTAATTCGTAGAAACTTCTTTTCAAGGATGAAGCTTATTTTCACGCTACCAGCGGCCGTGTAATAAATGGCATTATCTACTAAGTTGGCGACCACATGAAAGATCTTTTTTGGATCACACCAAACTAACGGTGGGACAAAATCCGGGGTAACAACTTTTAGCGCCAAGTTTCGATTTTGTACTAGCTTGTGTTTTTCTTTTTCCTGCACAATCTTAGTCACTAGTTTGACCAAATCAACCTTTTCTGGATTCATCAGGATCTCCTCTCCTTCCAGTTCGTAAGCGTCCCAGAAGTCATCTACTGTTTGGCTAATCCTGTCCAAACTATATTCCATTGCAGGGATTACCTCTGTCACACTGTAGTTCCCTTCTCGCATCATGGAAAAATAGCCGCGCATAATGGAGATAGGAGTATTCAGTTGGTGATTGACTACTCTTAAAAAGTCTGACTTTATCTCTAGTAATTTTTTAGTTAGTTCGTTTTTCTTAATCAACTCCTGATTGGTTTCAAGCAAGTCTCTGGTTTGTTCTTCCACTTTAATCTCTAGATTCTTCTTAAAATCTTGAACCTGTTTGTGCTGTTCCGCATTGTCAATGGCGATACTCGCTTGCTTAGAGAGAGTGTCCAACAAGTTCAAATCTTCATTGGTATATGGGTCTCTTGAGTTCTTATTCCCTAAAATAATAATACCAATTAGTTTACCACCCGTGATTAGCGGAAGGCATATTTCTGCCTCAATACTCTCAAGATGTTCAGATAATTTCAAAAAGGCGGCGCGGTCCTCAGAAAACTTATTCTCCGCTAAGTGCGCCTGCAACTCATCAATAATCAGCGGTTTTTTAGTTTTGAGAAGGTACTGGATCAAAAAACTATCTTGAACTAGGGAAAAACCGTTGCTTTTATTAAACCCAATTACTTTAGCTACTCTATACTTTGCTTGTTTCTGTTTAGTATCCAGTAGCAATATTCCTGCTCGGTCTAACTGCATTTTTTGCATAATCGTATCGACGATTAGGGTGACGATTTTGTTTAAATCAATGTAGTTAGTCAACTCATTAGTTAAGTGCGTGATGGTTTCCTGGTAATCATAAAGTGAGGTAAATAAATAACGATTAGCAAACTGGCGAATAATTTTATCGAAGAGGTAAAAGATAGCAACAAAAAGTGGGGCTAGTAGGACCCCAAAAATTAAAGCTTGTTTGGTGAACACGCCGCCAAAAACAGTTTCATAGAACCAAATCAAACTGTAAAATACTCCATAGGAAAAGACGGCCAAGCCAAAATAAATAATAGCACCGCGGGCCATCATCCTGATATCCATCAAGCGATAACGTGCGATAGCGTAAGCCATTGATCCAACGTAAATCGAGACAAAAATATTAGCAATCGGTAGCACGGGAACGCGGTACCAGAGGAAATAATTAGTTGAACCTCCAATAAAACCAACCAGCATCCCAAAGATAACGTATTTGATTTGTAAACGTAGTAAGCCGCTTGTTCGACGGTATTTTTCAAAGAGTAGAATCGTTGAGTAGATAACGTAAAAAAACCAGATAACTAAAAATAAACTATACAAAGGGCCAGCAATCGGCCAGTAAGGAAAGCCTGCCTGTGGCTCCACATGACTGACAAACTTTGGTGTGAAGTCAGCCAAGAGAAATAAGCCAAAGACACCATAAGTAAGGATAATATCCATTCGTCGCTTTTGCAGAAGGCCAATCAGGGCGTAGACAAAGTGTAAATACGCGGCTGGAATAAAAATTGCACCTGCCATCAAGACTCGTGACCACAAAAGAGCACTTTCGGCATCAGTTGCTAACTGCCAAACTAAATAAAAGAAACTCCAAAAGGCGACAGCAGCACAGAAAAGAAAAAAAGCCACATTCTTGGCGCTGCGGTTTTTAATAATCACTAATACCCCCAAAACTGCGCTGGTGATAAAATTTATTAAGGCTGAAAGTGCGTAGAAGCTCATTAAATAAAAAAGGCCCAACCTGATGTTTTTATTTTAACACCTGGTTGGGCCTAGCTAACTGTCCTTTCAACAGTACTTAGGTTTTTCTGGCAATCGCCACACCGTGGATTCGGTGAGGCTCGTAGATAATCTTGATATTGTCAGGATTGAAACTGCTTGACAGTAACTGTCTCAACTCTTCCTCCGTCCGATAGATCATCGGCCAGTCAATTACGTGAGTGAGAAAATCCTGTTCCGGATTTGGAGCAATGTTGCAGGTCAGGAAAGTGCCATGAGGTCGCAAGGCATCGAAAAATGTTTTGAAGAGTCTTTGGGTGCCCTTATCAGTCACATAATCGAGCAGGCCGAGCATCTCGATTATGTCCGGGTTGAACTCATTCAAGATCCTGCGAGTATCTGGACCACTGGCATTGGCTTCGATGAAATGACACTGATCGAAGACCCCGCAATCGGCCGCGATTCCCTTTGCGTACTTCAGAGCGTCTGGCGCGATATCAATCAGTAGAGAATTGATATAAACGCCCTCCCTCTTGAAGTCACGTATTGTTTCAATGACTGCATGAGCTGAGCCGCAGGCAATAGAGGCCAGTTGCGGTTTTTCGACCCCTATCGTTATCTGATGCAAAACCTCGTCCTTGACCTTTTTTCGCACCTTTTTGAAGCGATTGCGCACAGCCTGCGCGTTTAGCATATTGAGCCAGTAGTGCTCATCATCGGTTCTAGCCAGTTCTCGACCCCGATAAATCAGGTCAAGCGCACGCCAAGAGGCGGCTCCTTTTCTGATACCCATCAGAATCTCACTGGCGCCATCAAATCGGTGCGAGTTGGTGGCGAGTTCGCCGCGCCCGGTCTTGGCGTACCAAGCTTTTTTTGCCAGCACAGCCCTGACGATGCTGTCTCGATAGGAAGCTGTTTTCCTATACAAATCAACCTCGTACTCATAGTCATCGTCTGGAAGCGGACTGGTGTAGTCCTGCTCTACTCTCAGCATATTCATGGAAACCTCCAACTGTTTCTGTTTTCTAACGATCGTCTGCGTGCAGACTAACACTTTTAATAAAAATTTGCTACCGGTGAGGGGTTTAAGTGAGTGTAGCCAGCAGCCGGCCGACTCCTTCTAGGAGTCGGCCGTCTGCTGGCTACCTCGTTTTGGTCAATTATCCACTATCCGCCGTGCAAAAACTCTATCACGTCAGCTTCTTGCACCACGTACTCCTTCCCTTCGGTGCGGACTTTTCCAAGTTCGCGAGCCTTAGCGAGCGAACCAGCGGCTACCAAATCGGCAAAAGCCACTACTTGCGCACGAATAAACTTAGATTGAAAATCAGTATGAATCACTCCTGCCGCCTCGGGTGCCTTGGCACCCTGCTTAATAGTCCAGGCTCGGGTCTCCTTTGGCCCAGTAGTGAAGTAAGACATTAAGCCAAGACGATGATAAGTCGCCCGGATTAACTCGGTCACACCACTGTCTTGAGCTCCGTATTCACGACGGAATTCATTCTTTTCTTCGTCGTCTAAGTCGCGCAATTCATGTTCCATACCAGCATCAACAACCACGTACTCACTCTTGGTCTCAGCAAAAAAGTCCAGTAATTGTTGCCAACGCTCATCATCCTGTTCATCTAAGTTGTAGCAGTCCTGTTTCCGGTTGCAGACATACAGGAATGGTTTCATGGTCAAAAGATGCAGCTCTTTCAGTAATAAAGTTTCGTCATCAGTCATTTCAAAAGTATTGGCTAATTTTCCAGCTTCCAGATGAGGTAGTAATCTTTTCAATACCCCCTGCAGTTCAACCGCACCCTTCTTCCCGGCTTTGATGTCACGTTCGATATTTCCTAACCGCTTACCCACCGTTTCCGTGTCAGCTAAAATCAGCTCTAGGTTAATAATAGTAATATCGTCTAACGGTTGTACCTGTCCTGAAACATGATGAATGTCACTATCTTCAAAAATGCGTACCATTTCCACGATCATATCTACCTCACGAATATTCTGGAGAAACTTATTACCTAAGCCTTCACCTTGGGAAGCTCCTTTTACTAGACCAGCAATATCTACAAACTCCACTACTGCTGGCAAAATTTTTTCTGAACCGGAAATCTTAGCCAGAGTTTCTAAGCGATGATCCGGAACCGGCACCACGCCCACGCAGGGATCGATGGTGGCAAAAGGATAGTTGGCAATCAAGACCTCATTCTTGGTAAGGGCCGTAAACAACGTTGATTTGCCAACGTTGGGCAACCCCACAATTCCCACAGATAGTGACATAATGCCTAGAGTGTAGCAGAAAGACTATAAATATTAAAGCTTCTTTGTTTCGTCTATTTTTTTACTCAAACCAACATACTCAGGTTTATGTTCTACCATCCAACGGAAAACTTTCCCCATTATGGTGGAGGCACCTAAGGAATTTGAGCGCGGTGCTCTGTCCATCATCAATACAAATGCGTACTGTGGATCTTCGTATGGCCAAAATCCGGCCACCCAGGAGTTTACATAAGCGTTCCCTGAACCGATCTCAGCCGTTCCAGACTTGGCTGCGATAGCTACCTCCTTTAGCTGTAAACCGCGCGCAGTACCACCGTCAAGAATTACCGTCTTTCGCATACCCTCATGAATAACCTGTAAGTAATCGGGGTTCAATTTTAGGTCAGTATCTTCCGCCACCTTTCCCTGCTCCACATGAGGGGTTAGCATTTTACCACCATTAGCCAGGGCAGCATAAGCTCGTAGAATTTGCATTGGTGACGCTAAGAAGCCGTACTGTCCAATGGCTGTAAAGTAAGTATCACCCAGCCGCCAATCATCGTCAAAAGTCTCTCGTTTCCAGTCTGGGTCAGGCACAACACCATCTTGTTCTGAGGCAATATTTATACCAGTCGGTGAGCCGAAGCCAAACAGTCGGTAATATTTAGCCAGGCGAGTAATACCTAAACCAGGCTGATCATGGAAACCGCCACCAATTTCATAAAAGTAAACATTGGAAGAGAAAGCGATCGCTTCCCGCATTGTCATTACACCGTGCGCCCGCCAGTCACGGAAAATAGAAGGATTACCGGGATGATAAGGGTTAGGGATTACAATTTGTCCCGTGCTAATGATTTGTTTACTCGGGGAGATTACATTTTCTGCCAGGGCAGCGTACGCCACAAAAGGTTTTACAACTGATCCAGGTGTATAAACACCACTAACAGCTTTATTCAGAAATGGTAAGCGATCATTATTATTGTACTCATTAATCAGTTCTGAGTTGCCCCCATTGGCCATCACATTGGGATCATAGGAGGGAAAGCTTGTTAAAGCCAAAAGCTCACCAGTTTTAACGTCCATTATGGCTCCTGCACCACTACGAAAGCCGGCTTCATCAGCGCTTTCAAGGATGATCTGATACATCGCTTCCGATAGTTCAGCATCAATGGATAGGTGGAGCTCAGTACCTGGCGTAGGTGGAATAACAGTGTATTCTCCAGCAATATCACCACGCGCATTAACATCACGTACTCGACTGCCATTCTCACCACTTAAGAGTTCGTTAAAAGCTAATTCGATGCCCGTGCGCCCCAAGTATTCTGTGCGATAAAAAATCCCAAAACGGTCTTTTTGCGGATAGCTGACATAACCAATTAACTGTCCCATCCCCAGACGATTGGTGTAAGCCCGCATCGGAAAATCACGTTCACCAGAAAAATCGTATTCGTTCCAAACCACTTTTTCACCTGTTCGGTCAAAAACCACCCCTCGTTCAGCGATAATAGTGGTTTTGTCAATGGAGTTGTTCATGGCAATCGTCAGATATTCTTCACCAGAGAAAACCTGTAAATCTATTAGTCGATAAGTAAACAGACTGATAATAAGCAGGGTCACCACCAGAACACCATAAATACTGGTACTACTAATAGGTAATTCTTTCCTCCCTTCCATCCGACCAGTATTAAAAAGAGGTAAATTTGAAGAGTCGAGAAAGATTTCATCTACTTCAACAACTTTTTTGGAACGTTTCCTAAACCGCATTACCTACCAGTATAAACTACTAAGTACTTTTTTACCCACCAAGACGCCCCTGCCATGACTAGAGTAGCGAGAGAATACAGCGGCCAGGTCTGGTGATCAAAATAAATATCCAACAAAATAGCGAATCCTATCAACTCGTAACCAGGGAAATTATATAGATACCATAAAGTTAATGGAAGCGACCACCAAAAAAAGCCCCAGAAAAACAGGTAGCAAAGTAAAATAAAAATTGGCAGACGATACCAAAGACTAACCATTTTCATAATTATTTAAAGGAATCTGATTGCTGGCTGGATCAGTTTGCTCAGAGGTACTGGAGGCAGTTGAGGTTGTTTGCTCAGGGGTGACAAGAACTCCATGAGGAAGTTCAACCTTAAGTAAATCTTCTTTAATTTCCTTAATTAGATCCCGGGCTTCCTGATAGCTGGTGGTGTCAATTGCTTCAACTCCGATTGAGACATAATAAAGTGATTGGAGACTAAACTCTGGAGAAACGTAGCCAGTTCGATAAGGCTCACTCTCATTGGTTTTTACCGAGAAGATTTCACCGTAGACTCCAGAGGCCACCGCGGGCAAGACTACCACATCACCTTCGTTAATCACGACACCTTGAGGTACTCGTACTTGCAGCACGCCATTTCCTTGACCTTCAGTCTCGGTAAAGATGTTGGGGCCAATAATATAAGCGGTTGCTTTAAAATTAGGGGTAGTGATGAGGGTAACTAGAGCAGTATGCGGCTTCACGTCGGTGACAAAACCAACTAGCTGATCAGCCCCGGTAAAAACTGGGGCGTTTTCAATCACCCCCTCTTCAGCGCCTTTATCTAGAAGCAGGTAGTCATAAGCCAACTTCGGTGGCTTAGCAACGACACGTGCAGCTAAGCGGCCTCGAGGTATTACGTCAAGTAGTTTTCTAAACTCGTCATTCTCATTTTGTAGGCGCACTAGGGTGCTATTGGTCGTGACTCGTTGAGCTCGCTCCCATTCCAAATCCTCAATTTGCAATAACAGATTTCGCCTATCTGTAAAATATTTACCCAAGTTGGTTATCTGTGTCGGCGAAATTATTTCTAACCTTTCTAAAGGACGGAGAGCAAAATTCGCCACCCCTTTACCAACTCCAGAAAAAACATAAATACTCAAGTAAAGTATCAGGGTAATACCTAAACTAACTCCGAAGGTTTTAATCCAAAAACTTTGCAAAGAGGTTCTTGTCTTTCTCGATAAGGATTTCTTCATAGTTGCTTAAGTTCTCAATTACTATACCAGCTCCACGGATTGTTGCCCGTGATGGATCTGGAACAATGATGACTGGTACTTCCAAAACTGACTCCAAAATCTGTTTCAGACCAGGAATCATAGCGCCGCCGCCAGAAAGATGGATGCCGTTTTGCATAATATCAGCCATCACTTCCGGTGGAGTCTCTTCTAGTACGAGACGAATGGTTTCCACCACATTGTCAATCTTACTAGCGATAGCTGTCTGTACGTCACTCTCTGTCACTGCCACTTCATGAGGCAATCCAGTTATTACGTCCCGACCACGCACTACCAACTGCTCATTCTGGTCTTTTTCTGTCAGAGTAGCCAATTTAATTTTAATATTTTCTGCTGTTTTATCACCGATATGTAACTTAAACTGGTCGCGGACATACGACATAATTGAGTGGGTAAGATGCTCTCCCGCTACTCGTAAGTTGCGTGAGACTACAATACCGTTTAGGGAAATCACGGCTACGTCGGTGGTACCACCCCCAATATCAATAATCATACTCCCGCCTGCCTTGCCAATAGGCAGCTTGGCGCCCAAAGCGGCGGCCAAAGGTGCCTCAATTAAAAAGACATCTTTGGCGCCAGCATTTTTAGCGGCGTCACGAGCCGCACGATGCTCTACGTTAGTGATGCCGGATGGTACGCAGATAAGGATTCGTGGTGCAATCAAGCTTTTAGTTTCATCACGCACACGGTTAATCAAGTACAGCAACATTTCTTCGGTGGTTTCATAATCAGAGATCACTCCATCCACCAAAGGCTTAATCACCGCGATATGGGCTGGGGTACGGCCAAGCATGGTCTCTGCTTCAGTACCAACCGCCACCAGCTGTCCAGTTTTTTGATTAACTGCCACGATGGTGGGTTCGTTTAAAACTATCCCCTTACCTTTGACGTAAACTCGGGTATTTGAGGTGCCGAGGTCGATGGCCATATCGGTAGAAAACGAACCGGTGACCTTGTGTAAAAATTTCCCTATAACAGACATAAATTAATCCTCCAGGTCAGGCGTAAACATTCCTAGCAGTCTGGTCTCGTCCACCAGTTCTATCTCGCCTGTTTGACGATTGACGACTTCAAACTGTCCCTGCTCTTGACCTTTGTTACTTACTACCACCCGATAAGGCATACCCAGCAAGTCACTGTCGGCAAATTTCTCCCCGGCTCGGGCGTCACGGTCGTCATAAAGCACTTCCACCCCTCGATTTTGCAAAGAAGTGTAAATACCATTAGCCCAATCAACCAGTTCTTGATTGTCAGTATTAAGAACCACTAAGTGCACCAAATATGGTGCGACGGCGACTGGCCAAACTAAACCTTTTTCATCAGCAAACATTTCTACCAAAACGCCAAATAGTCGAGTGACCCCAATGCCGTAAGAACCCATCCACACTGCCACTTCCTGCTCATTCTGATCTTTAAAATATAACCCAACATCAGTGGCTTTCTGACGACCGAAGTTAAAGATGTTTCCGACCTCAGCGGTCTTGACTCGCTCCAAATCATCACGAGTAATTCCTAACTTCTTTAAATCGGTCTTCTCCAGAACCTCTTCGTTAATTGCGATACCTTTTTCACGGTTGATGTAAGTGATATCTTCACCGGCCTCGCAGACAGTCTGAAACTCATGACTAAATTCAGTAAATGCTCCGCCGTCAGCATAAGTTATAAACGTCTCGTCGCCAATTCCGAGGCGCTCAAAGACTCTTGCATACGCTTGCTTATTAGCTTCATAAATTTCATTATGTTGCTCCTCAGTAGCCGTAAATGAGTAGGCGTCCTTCATTACAAATTCCCGACCGCGCATCATACCACTTTTAGAACGCAGCTCATTACGTAGTTTAGTTTGTACTTGATAGATAAAAACCGGTAAATCACGATAACTGTGTACATGATTGCGCATCATTTCTGTCAGCGGCTCTTCATGACTCCAAGCCAAACCTAACTCATCTCCATTTTTTAATGCAGTTTTAAACCAAATATCAACTACTTCGTCGTCCCAGCGATGAGTGCGCTCCCACAATTCCTTCTTTTGTAAGGAAGTCGCAATCATTTCTTGTCCCCCGATACCATTCATTTCTTCTCGAACAATTTTTTTAATTTTTTCTACTACACGAAAACCTAACGGTAATAGTTGGTAGACCCCCGCCATTTCTTTATGAATATACCCAGCTTGGATCAACAGCCTAGCATTGCGGGCGGTCTCATCGGCAGGAGCTTCCTTGCGAGTTTTGGTGAAAAGTTTTGATTGACGCATATTTCTTTGTATTAGACTTATGAAGTTACTTTACTATTATTTACCACAAACGGGAAATGTCGCCAATGGTGACAGCCAACATCAACATCATTAACAAGAGGAAGCCGACCAAATTCACTCGCATTGACCACTTATGATCAAGTGGACGACGCGTAACAATTTCAATCAGGACGAACACTAATCGCCCGCCGTCCAAGGCTGGGATGGGTAGCAAATTGATGACTGCTAAGTTTAAGGAAATGATAGCCACAAAGAACAGTAAGGAAGTCATGCCCACGGCGGCCGCTTCACCCACGTAGTTAGCAATCCCGATCGGCCCCGTGACCTGTGAAAGATCAGCAGAATTTGTGAACAGACCAGTTATTAAATCATAGACCCCGACAGTAATTGCTTTCAGTAGAGTCACAGTTTCGATCGCGGCACTATTAACGGCAGATAGAAAAGGCAGTTTAATGTTTTCAACTAGTGCTAAGGACACTCCCACAACTGCCCTATCTGGCGTCGCTTCACTCAGTCCAACCTCGGGAGTTAAGGTTACTGTCTTAACCTCTTCCTCACTAGAAACGGTGTAAGAAATATCTACGGCTTCTGGATAACTCGCCGCAATAAAATCGCTGACCGTGCTGGGAGTTAAGGTCTCCAGCTGTCCCGTCACATTACCAACAGCGGTAATGGTGGCGCCAAGTGGTAGTACAGCAGCCGGACTGTTCGGTAAAACTGCGCCGACTTGCAAAGAGGCGGCAGGTGTAGCTTCAAATTCTGTCACCATGGTCGGTGCGCCAACTAGATTGATCACCACCAGCAAGATAAACGCCAGTAGCACATTCATTGTTACCCCTGCTAATAAAACTAGAATTTGTGCCCATTTTGGTCGTGAACCGAAAGCGCGTGACTGATCTGGAGAATCGGCACTAATTTTAGTCGGATCTTCACCGTAGATACTAACGAACCCGCCCAACGGCAGAGCATTTAAAGTGTATAAAGTCTCACCTTTCCGCCAACCAAGTAACTTAGGCGGGAACCCAATACCAAATTCATCAACCCGCATTTTTGTCCACTTAGCGACGATAAAATGTCCCAATTCGTGAACCAAAATTAAGACGATTAGAACCAACAAGAAAAGCGCTGCGGTTGATAAAGCTGACATAGAAGATATTTATTTACTAAAGACTAATTTCCTTCTCCTTGTTTTTGAGGAGCTGCTCTAATTCTTTGTTAGCATTTTCAATTAGTTTTTGTACCTTCTCCTTACGAATAAAGGCCTCATCTTCACTAATCACACCCGATTTTTTATCAGCTTCAATCTGTTTCATTACTTCGTCACGAGCAGAACGTACTGATACGCGGGCATCTTCTTGTTTACTACCAGCAATTTTTAAAAGTTGCTGACGACGATCGCTCGTTAATTCTGGAAAGATAACTCGAAAGCCGCCAGAATCAACTACTAACGAGACTCCTAAATCAGCGTCACGGATAGCTTTTTCTACTGCTGCACTCTGACTGGCGTCCCAAAGTGAGAGTCGTAAGGTGCGGGCGTCTTCGATTGAAACTGAGCTCACCTGTTGTAAGTTAACGGTAGTACCATAACTCTCGACTTTGATGTTATCTAAAATAGCTGGAGCAGCTTGTCCGGTACGAATTCCAGTAAACTCTTTTTGTAGCCAGCTAACTACTTCAGCCAACTTTTTACTCAGTTTTTCTTCCATAAAAAATATTCAAATTCAATGATTATTCCCACAGTATAACATTTTTGTATTTACTAAACTATTCTGTCGAAAATTCAGCTGGTAACACTAAAGCAATGGCCTCCAAAAGCAATTTTTTACTAGCTCCAGGACCATATAAATACCCAAAATACTTAGAAATCTGTTTACGAGTTTGGATTGGCAAACTTATCCGCTGATAATCGGCAGAATTTAGCCAGTCACTGAGGGAATTAATAAAATCATTTTCCCAAACAGGATCCTTTTTGGCCAACTCTTTGGTCAGGTATGCAAGTCGAGAGGCGTAATCTTTTTTTAGAAAATCTGCAAATAATTTTATCCCCTCGTCCCCAGTAGAAATACTGAAGCTCATTTCTTGCACCCTGGAATTGATAGTTGGCAAAAACTGCAAAGTTTTAGGTACACAAAAAACTAACTTCGTACTGATTGGTGGTTCTTCTAATAATTTTAACAACGCCTGCTCCGCTTGCGGACTAAACTTATTAGTCACTACAAAGAGTGTCTTAAGCGCACCTTTCAAAGGTTTTTGGTAGGCACTACTGATTAGATCCCGCACTTGGTCAATAGCGACCGTCGGCACCTCACAAATCTCTAACTCACTAAAGGCTGCTCGAGCGGCCTTTAATGCGGTAATTTTTCGTCGATCAGTAGTGCGATATACTTCCGCATGGTGTACAAAAGTCATATCACTCTATTATCCTGGAAAAATCACTTTTGTAAATCAATAATGTGACGAATCACGCGACGAAGGTATTGCTCAAAAGTTTCCCCTTTTTCATAAACAATCCCCTGCTCGTAACGCCAGCCGTTCATATAGTCAGTAATACTCTGACGAATCTCCTGAGTGGCACCCTCAAAACGACCAGCCAAAAGTAGCGGTACTTGAATGTTGGCTAACTTCTTAAATAAAGGATGATGAACACCCTTTGGTCCAGAGCCAAACAGCCCGCTCTTTTTAAAGAGTACCCACTCGGAGAGTAGCTGGTCAAGCCCCTGGTTGACCTCAGCACTAAACAGTGGGTCACCGCCACTGTTTGCGGCTGCGACCTCAGCCGCACTTGGCAAATCTCGCAGGGTTTTGAGCGGAGCACTGTCTTCAATCACCGACTTAACTTGACTAGAATTGTTGAGTGAGGTCGGAGTACTAATAATGTTAGGAGTAATTTGCTTGTCTGTTTTTGTTGAAGTCATCAATGTTTCAGATCCAACCCCAGGTTCTCTACTTCCAATATCCTGACCGGTTTCTAGGTCACGTAGACGGTCTTGTAAACTCGATCTAGTCGCTGTGGTTCGAGGAGTTACTTTGACTGAGTTCCTTGCGGCATCGTCCCTAAAACTGTTAGCAACTTCATCAGTTTGTGGTGAGCGGTCAATGAAACGGCCGTGATCGACATTAATCGATACTTTGTCAACATCAGGACTTGGAGAGTGTAAGGAATTAGGAACTTCATTTTGACTAGCTGGGATGACAGTTTTGGCAACTGGCCGTGGAGGAATAACAGCCCTCTGTGGAGTCCGGTTAATCAATGGCGCCTCGTTAGTCTGCGCATCAGGGGCTGTAGCTGCAGTCTTTTTATCTGGAGCCGAATCTGCTGTTCGACTAACTGGAGAAGGTTTGCTCGTGATCTCTGCTGACGTCTTGGAATCAGACAAGGCTTTTACTTTCGCAAAGATTGTCTCCAGTCTATCCATTGCTTGCACCGAGCCGCTGCTCTCAATAGAAAGTTCTTTCATGGCATTAAGCAGTGCAGCCATATACTCATGCCCTAAATCAGCGTCAATATTTACAATACCGACCGGGCTGCCATACTGGAGATTGATCTCGTTCTTAATTTCTTTAATTCTATTTAAATAATTATCAAAATTGAAGTCAGGTGACACTGGGCGCGGGCTCGGCTCGGTACTACCAGAAGACATGATAGTTGCTGCTGACTGGGCAACCTCTTCTTGTTTACCCACTGCGGCGGAGCTTGCTGGAGAGATTGCCTCATCAGAAATCACAGCCTCGCTTGCCTCACGTACAGGTACAACGGTACTCGTAGGTGTGTCCTGCCCATCATCAGTAGTTGTGACCGCCCTTGCTGGAACTTCCTGTTCAGAGGCTGGTTTTATTGAGACAGTTTCTTTTTCCAGAGTCGGTTCAGGCTTTGCCTTAACAACTGGCTCAGCCGCTGCTTTTGCTTGTGAGAAACTGATCACCGGCTGAGGTCTGGCGCCTGCAAAACCAAAAGTACTAGTCGTTGTTTTTTTATTGGCTAATTGATCAGTTTGCGGGGTAGTTGCTTCAGAAATACCAGCAGCTTGTAAGCTGGCTTCGAGGGCGGTTCTCAAACCCTGATCGCCGCCAGAGCTGGTATACTGCAAAACCAAATTACGTAGATCATTCTTAGTTCGACTATCAGCCTCGCTTTTTCTGATGGCGCGTAAAACCCCAGCCACACCAGACTGTGAATCTAAAGCAAAACCTGTCAGCAAGACTGAAGAACTTTCCTCCTGTACCATATGCTTACCATGATAACACGGTGAGTAAATGTAATTATCAATTGAGGATGTTTGGACTGTGTATTACCAATCACTTCAAGTATCGTAATCTAATCTCTTCTTCAATCTCCGCTCGTGGTCGACCAAAAGTCAAGGCACTAAGCTTTTTCAGACGAAGATTCTGTTCAGAATTCCCCTTCGGTGGTGGTAAGGTGGAGAGACTGAACGGTCGAGCCGGCACACCATCCATCAAAAGGCGTACCGAAGCCTGACGATTGGGAGTATTCATTAAACTGTTGCTATTAAAGACTGGCTCAAACTGTCTTGATAAAAACTCGGCATCGCCTGGCCCAACCCGAAAAGCAGCCAAGGAGCCGACGTTACCAAACACCGCCTCCTTAATCCCCTCATCAAGTTGAGCAATGAACTGATGAGCTAATGTCAAACCTAGTTTATACTTACGTGCCTCCGACAAAATTGCCGAGATAGAATCGGTCGAAATATTCTGAAACTCATCCATGTGCAAATAAAATGGAGCAAAGTCTGCACCAGGATTATCTGCCCGTGACAGCGCTGCCATTAAGATTTTACCAACCAGAATCATCCCAATCAGATTGGAGTTTATTTCACCTAACCGTCCCTTGGAAAGATTCACTAAGAGAATCTTTCGTTCATCCATGATCTGACGAAAATTAAACGCAGAGCGCTGCTGACCAATAATAGGTCGCAAATAATCATTGGCAGTGAAGACATCAAATTTAGAGACTATGTACGGTACGACGTTTTGTAGAGACGCTTCCCCACCCGCTTGCCCAGCAATTTCCAACCAAAACTGTTTCACTATAGGGTTGGTTGCTTTCGATAGTTTGTAATGTCGGTAATCCGCATCAGCCAACACTCGACTAACATCCATCAGAGTACTACCACTCTCAGGGTCTTCCAGCACCAACATAGTGGCGTTACGAAAATACTGCTCAAACATCGGCCCCATACTGTCAGGACTATGGCTGTACAATTTTTTAAAAATGGAAAAGATCTCATTGACGACAAAAGTCTTTTGTTCTGGTTTAGACACATCAAACTCCAGCATATTTAATCCTAGCGGATGATCCAATTCGGCTGGATCAAAATAGATCACATCAGACAAGCGTTCTTCTGGCACGATACTCAGGATATCCTCAATATCTGTGCCGTGGGGATCGATAAAACAGACCCCGTTCCCTTGTTGGATATCTTGTGCGATCATATTCTTCATTAAGGTAGTTTTACCGGTTCCAGTTTGACCGATGATATAAAAGTGACGAATCCGATCGTCTGGAGTAGAGAAGATCATCTTTTCCGTACCACGATAGCGATTAACTCCCAACAAGGTGCCCGCAGTCGGCAGCATCGTCGGGGCTGGAGCCTCGGTTGAAAATGATTGTTTTAATTGTGGTACCAAATCATTGTGCGGAAAATGCACAACGGTAGCTAGTTCGGTAATGTTTAAAGGTAATATTTTCTTATCGTCAAAAGTGCGAAAAGAAAAGTCTCTTTCTCCCCTCTCTTTAGACAGACCTTTCTTGACCTTAAAAACAAACTCATTGCCATCTAAATAAGAAAACTGATTAAAAACCGCTTCTAGTTCTTGCATAATTTGTTTTGCCCGACGTTCTTCGCGTGCGGATACAACCAGTCGGAGATTAACCTCTACAATTTCCTCCGATATTTTTCCATTGAATAGATCTAAGGCGTTTTGATCAACGGTTTTTTCCTCTGATTCAGAAGTATTCTTTTTAGTAAAAAATAAATCATTAAGACCCGACGTCACACTACCTAGCACTGTGCTCTGAGAAATGGCTTCGCTCGGTTTAATACCTTTCTCTACCTTCTTAATAATGTTTTGAAAATCCTGGTAGTATGCTTTTTGTGCCGGTCTAATCAAAAATTGCACCGCTGCTCCTCCACCGGCTTTTTCAATCTTAGAAAAGGCATTTAGTAGAATCGCCATAGTATCAGCCTGCAGTTCATCAAATTTTCGCAATGGGTACAGAGCGTGTCTCCTCAGCTGCGCCTCACTCACTATCGAACTGCCGTTCTCTACAAAAATATTATAGTCATTAGGTTGCTCCACCAAAACGGCTTTGGGGAATAAAGAATGGGTCTGTTTTTCAAACAGATCAATCAGGTCTCTTGGTACAGCCAGATAGAATACTACATCTTCACTATTATCAGCCACAGCTATCTCTATCGCATAGTGATTCCCGGATTTTTTAGCCCCAAGATTGCGCAAGCCAGTAAACCACTGTTGCATACGCCCAACTACATCCGCCTGGTCACTCTGCTCCTCTTTTTTCAACTCCGGTAACAGCACCTCAAAAAGAGTCATATGCAACGCTTGCCATGGCGGAATATTCTCTTTTAGCCCAGGAGGTATTACACCACTGCGGATTAGATTCACTAAACGCATATGCACCTCATCAATTAAAAATGGGCTTCCGATTTTCTCTACTACTGTTAGAGCGTTTTTGATTCCCTTCTCGTGAGCGATTTGTAAAATATTCTCAACATCATCTCCTGGCGTTTTAATAACATCAGTAATCAGACCGTCTATTTCAGTATCAGAAAGCTGGTAATTCTCACCAAGAACACTTTTGGGGGTAAAGGCACTGTATTCCTTTAAAGTTTTTAAGGCGGGCAGAGACTCCTGAGGAGTATTGATTAGCGCTTCGGATCTATTAAGTTCTGTTTCCTGTTGAGCAATCTGCTCGCGCAAATAACGGATTTCATCTTCAGGGGAATTGAATTTTAAACTAGGACTTTCTTTCATGTTGATAACGAATCAGAACTGACTACTACTTATTAGCTCATTTTAACACAATGTAATTAAGCAAAGCCCAAAGAATGTAATCCTCTGGGTCTTACCTAATTTCATGGAAAAAGTCTAAATTAACGCTTAGTTAGTAGTGAGCGTTTGTAGACATCTAAATGTTCCAACGCTGCCCCTGTACCTTTGGCCACACAAAAGACTGCCTGGTCAGCCAAGGTAGCTTTTACACCCGTGCGACGACGGATTAGCTCAGGAAAATTACGCAACTGTGAAGTACCGCCCGTAAGAATTATCCCACTATCAATGATGTCAGAGGCAAGTTCTGGCGGCGTAGCCTGAAAGACATCCTTGATAGCGCGCACCATTTCTCGCAGTTCTTTGTTAAGGGCTTTGACGATCTCATTAGTACGCACCTCAGCCGTGCGTGGCAATCCGGAAAATAGGTCACGACCATTAACATCCATGACCAATTCTTCTTCTAGCGGCAAAGCCGAACCGATATTAATCTTAATTTCTTCAGCTGTTTTTTCACCGATGGCTAAGTTGCGGGTTTTTTTGATATGATCAATTATTGCTGCGTCAATTTTATTACCAGCACACTTTACTGAATTTGCCGCCACAATACCACCAAGAGAAATTACCGCCACATCAATCGTACCCCCACCCACATCAACAATCATGTGTCCTTGAGGCTCGTAAATAGGAATTCCTGCACCGATAGCGGCCAAAATCGGCTCCTTGATTACATAA
Source organism: uncultured Patescibacteria group bacterium (assembly GCA_934699595.1). Taxonomy (GTDB): domain Bacteria; phylum Patescibacteriota; class Minisyncoccia; order Phycocordibacterales; family UBA918; genus OLB19. The sequence continues at coordinate 65,595 of CAKUWT010000001.1, read as the reverse complement.
GCATTTTTGGCTCCGGCTCGGGTAGCCGCTTCCACTACAGCACGTCGTTCGGTAGAAGTTACTCCGGCTGGTACCGATACCATCACATCCGGACGAAAAAGATTATATCGACTCAAAACTCGCCGCAAGAAATAGCGCAGCATTGTCTCAGTAATTCGATAATCTGCAATTACGCCATCTTTCATGGGACGATAAGCCCGAATCTCGTCAGGAGTGCGGCCAAGCATTCTCTTAGCTTCCGCACCCACCGCCAGCACTTCATTCTGATCAGAAATTGCTACCACTGATGGCTCATTCAAAACAATCCCTTGTCCGGGGATAAAAACCAAGACGCTAGTTGTCCCCAAATCAATTCCGATCTTTGGAATAAAGTATTTAAACATAGATAAGTAAAGTACCGCCATCTTACCCTTTTTTTATCTTAAATCCAAACTTGCCAGTCAGTCAGTGTTAAAAATAAGAGTTATTTTCTGGAATATTTTTATTTGCTATAGTAGAGCAGTAATTATGAAAAAAATATCAGCAGCTGCAGGAACCGACGTCACTTTGAATGTTTCTATCCACGGTGACAAGGAATTAACTGGAACCATTAAAACTAATACCTCCAAAAACGGTGCCGTGGGCTTACTTTGTGCTTCAATTTTGAATCGCGGCATAACTATCCTCCATCAAGTGCCTCAAATTGAAGAGGTCAACCGTCTTTTGGAAGTGCTAGCTAGCATTGGCATGAAGGTGGAGTGGCGTGGCAGTACTTTGGTACTAACGCCTCCCAAAACCTATCAGCTGCACAAGATTGATCGTCCAGCTGCTATGCGCACTCGTAGTATTGTGATGTTTATCGGCGCACTCATTCACTCTCTAGAAACATTCTCTTTGCCGCAATCCGGCGGCTGCAAACTCGGTAGTCGCACAGTACGGCCACATTTTTTCGCTCTAGAAAATTTTGGCGTTAAAATTAAAACTACCGAACATGATTATGAGGTCTCTTATCGCGCTAAGAGACCGGCTGAGATTATCCTTTACGAATCAGGAGACACTGTGACCGAGAACGCTCTACTTGCTGCCGCCTTAACTCCAAGTACTACGGTCATTAAATACGCGTCAGCCAACTATATGGTGCAAGAAATGTGTGTGTTTTTACAGAAACTTGGTGTCCAGATTGATGGTATCGGCACCACCACTCTCACCGTAACTGGCCTTAAGGAAATTAAAGAGGACATCGAATACACTCTCGCTGAGGACCCGACCGACAGTATGTTTTTTATCGCTGCAGCTTTAGTAACCAATTCTCAAATCACTATTACTCGCGCTCCAATTGATTTTTTAGAACTAGAGTTATTGACCTTAAAAAAAATGGGGATGCGTTACGAACAGAGCAAACCCTACTTATCACATAACCAGCAATGTCGTTTGGTGGATTTGGTCATCAAGAAAAGCAAACTGGTAGCTCCGCCTGAAAAAGTTCACTCTCGTCCATATCCAGGACTGAACGCTGACAATCTGCCTTTTTTCGCCGTTATCGCTACCCAAACAAAAGGACAAACTTTTATCCATGACTGGATGTATGAAAAACGGGCTATCTATTTTACTGAGTTAGATAAACTGGGTGCAGAGACGGTCCTGGCCGACCCTCACCGTATCTTCATCAATGGCCCCACACCCCTACACTCCAACGAACTAGTTTGTCCGCCAGCTCTTCGCCCCGCAACAATTCTCCTTATTGGCATGTTAGGTGCCAAAGGTCACTCAGTCCTAAGAAATATTTACAGCATTAATCGCGGATATGAGCGCTTGGTGAAGCGGCTACAATCACTCGGAGCAGATATTAAATATATTAAATAAAATAAACTTCTCGAAAAAGTCATCTGCCCACATACGCAACTCCCCCGTCTCGATCGGTATCACTTTTCAAGTTTCTAGGTTTTGATCGGTCGTATTGTATTTTTGTTATAATAGCTAAAATATGTTTACTATCTCTGTCATTCCTCTTGCCCGGGGCAGCAATCTTGACTGCCTGACCTATTTTTCTAAACACGAATACCCTCTTGGCACCTTACTACAAGTCCCCGTGCGCAGTCGCCAGCTGACTGGTATAGTTATCAAAAGCGAAGCTGTCTCTACTGCCAAAACAGCCCTCCGCTCGGCTACTTTCTCTCTGAAAAAACTACCTCCACAAAAGCAAGTTACTTCCTTGCCACCAAGCTTTATGGAAACTGCGCAGAGCATCACTAAAAATACCCCCTATAGTCTCAGCAGTATCCTCCACACTCTACTACCTACCGATATTCGCAATGGTGACACCCCCTACCCACTACTCACCCCCGACTTAAGAATTCCCGAGTTTGAGTATCTGGAACCACAAGTGCTGTTAGCCAGCAGCAGCGACCGCTTGGTTGCCTACCAGAGTATTATTCGCAAGGTCTTCGCACAAGAACAATCTGTTTTATTAGTCACTCCACATACCATTACCGCTGAGTACTTACGAGACAGACTCGGGAAAGGTATCAAAGATCGCTTAGTTTGCCTTACAACTCACCAAAGCAAGAAACAACGCATTGAGGCCTATCAAGGCTTCATGGATAGCAGCCAGTCTAAGCTGATTATTGCCAATCCTAACTTCGCTTTCCTCGACCGTGCAGATATCTCAACTATTATTATTGATGAATCCGCCAGTCCCCAATACCAACTCTTAACTCGTCCATATCTTGATTATGTTGAATTACTAAAACACTGGACAAAAACCACTAAACAGAACCTGATTTTGAGCGACCTCCTTATTCACCCTGAAGATGAGCAAAAACGTCGTGACGATTTTTACCAAAGTCTTGGCGAATTCCCCAAACGCTTGCCTCACCGTTGCAAAATTGATATTGACGTGGCCGAAAAACGCACCTCACATGAACAGCCCTTTCAGCTCTTCACTACCACAAATTTGCAAAAAATTAAAGATGTTTTGGCGGGGCGAAACAACGTCTTCATTCATGCTGCTCATCGAGGCTTAGCACCAGTGGTGGCCTGTCTTGACTGCGGAGAAACTGCACGCGATCCTGATTCTGGATCTCCTTTTTCTTTGCTTCGCACTCACGACTCTGAGGGTAATGAAAAGCGTTGGTTTGTTTCCGCTACCAGCGGTAGGCGGATACCAGCTGCTGACACCTGTGCTTATTGTGGGTCCTGGCGATTACGTGAGCGAGGACTAGGAATTCAATATATAGTCGAGGAATTAAAAGCCACTCTTGGTGAAGTTCCCCTACTCGTTTTTGATCATCTTAGTGCTGGGACTTATCCCAAAGCCAAGAAACTAGCTAAAGAAATTTCTGACGCTAAGGGAGTGTTAATTATTGGTACCAGTATGATTATCCCCTATCTAAGTGACAACCTCCACCTTTCAATTATTTCTTCAGTAGACGCACTCCGATCCACTCCCACCTGGAGAGCTGATGAGCTCCTAATGCGCTCTTTGTTACAGATTGCCGAAAAAACTACTCATCAAATGATCGTGCAGACTCGTCAGGAACCAGATGGTCTACTTAAGTACGCTGTGCAGGGTGCGATTGAAAAATACTATAATGATGAACTTGCTCTTCGCGAACAGCTGCACTATCCTCCCTTTACTAATTTCTTCTTACTAACCTGGCAAGGAAAATCAGAAGCCATTCAAAAAATCGAAGCTTTTCTGAAGGATCTCCTAGTCGACTATAAGAAAGAGAGTCAGTTTTACTACAGTCCTCTAATGACTAAGAATGGCTCTCGTACCAGACATTGCCTCTTACGTACTCCCCGAGGCCGTGACACCACCTCATTGCTGGAAAAACTCCGCGGATTACCTCCTGTGGTGGCTATGCGCCTAAATCCAGACCGGATAATTTAGTAGCATCTGATAGTTGTAAAATAACTATTATCGTGTCATAGTATAAAAATTATGACCAAACTGGTGCCACAAAACCATCCCGCCCTACACAGCATCGCTGAGGAAGTTACTCCTGAGGAGTTTGCTGACGGCACGGTTACTAAAATTATTAAAGCTATGCACAAAGCCATGGCAACCTATAATGCTGAGGGCTACATCGCAGTAGCAATTGCTGCCCCACAGATTGGTGTTGCCAAACGTATTTTTCTCATCTCTGACCAAAGTAAAGATCGCGACCCTAAAGATCAGATCCCAGACCTAGTAGCAATTAATCCGCGAATCACCAATTGGTCTAAAAAAACTAAAGTCCTGGGCGAGGGTTGTCTATCCTTGCCAGATTACTATGGCACTGTTCGACGTTCCACCAATGTAAACTTTACGGCTCTCGATGAGCATGGTAAGGAATATTCTCGGGGCACCGGCGGTTTGTTGGCGCAAATCATCCAACATGAGTGTGACCATCTTGACGGCACTCTCTTTATTGATCGCGCTGAGGACGTCTACTACAAAGATGAGCTACAGCGGTAATTATTTTTTCTAATTTATGAATAAATCAATCTCAAAGCCAAAATTTGCTTTTTTTGGTACTCCAGAAATTGCTGTTTTTGCGCTGGAAGAATTGAAGCAGGCTGGCTATTTGCCAGAGCTGGTGGTGACGAATCCAGACGCTCGTTCGGGACGTAAAAATCTTCTCACCCCACCACCAGCGAAAATCTGGGCAGAGACTAACGATATAGCTGTCTTGCAGCCATCTACCCTAAAAGATCATGAGACCCTTAAAGAACTTACTGAGACTAAGTGGGATTTCTTTGTAGTATTAGCTTACGGCAAGATTATGCCAGACTGGCTCATCAACTTGCCTCAGTACGGCACTATCAACGCCCACCCGTCATTGTTGCCAAAATTACGTGGTCCGAGCCCAATTCGCAGTACTTTGCTTTATGATCCTGAAGCCGCCGGAGTTACTATTATCCAAATGGATAATCAGGTAGATCACGGACCAATTTTGTTACAAGAAGCATACCCATTGACTGAACCAGTTTCGGGATTATTTCTAGACGAGAAGCTAGCCAAACTGAGTGGCCAACTACTGGCAGAGGCCCTGGAGTTACTACCAACTGGAGAAATTATTCCCCAAGAGCAAGAACATGAACTGGCTACTTTCACTCAGAAAATTACTAAAGAAATGGGTGAGGTAAATATTGATCCGTCCAACTTGCCGCGTGGAAAAAGGGCTTTTGAGATCTATCAGCGTATCTTAGCGTTAGATGGCTGGCCAGGGACATACTTTTTTCACGCCGGGAAACGCATCAAAATTCAACATGCCAGGTTTGAAAATGATCGCTTGGTAATTGAGAGAATTATTCCTGAAGGAAGGGCTGAGATGAGTTTTAGTGATTATTTTAACCGGCACTAATTAGTCAGCTGGTAATTGGCGAAAATGCCCAGCGAATCAAAGATTCGCTGGGCATTTTCTTTTCCCCTCATTTTATAACCGCACCTTTAAGTTTCCGTTACTCTCCGCGACGCAACATCCTTTTGATAGCCATACTCCCCCGTCGCAATAAAGTATCTTTCTTATCTTGTCGTTTACGAACCTTTCTTTGGATATCATTACGCACTAGATCTATCCCCTTTTCAAAACTTTCAGCAGTTGATTCAGCGCGATACATCTTACCCGCCAGCCAAAAATTACCTTCTACTCTAAATTTATCGCCAGTGCGACCAATCTGCAACTCCTCTAGTTCGATATCAAGCTTGACATCCGTCTCATTCTGAACAAATTTCTGTAAAGTAGCGAACTTCTCAGTAATCAAACCCTGCAACTCCTCATTTGGAGTAGTATTAGTATGTTTGAAACTAATTTGAAAATCACTCATAGTTATTCTCAGCTAAATCTAATAGTTAATAAACTTTGTTCTAAAATTTTGGAAAACTTCCCTTCTAGCCTTCACAAGAAACGCAACTATTATCTGATACAGACACCACCTTCGGCTTACCGTCGGTATTTCCGCCAGCATAGTTTTCTTTTAGATAGGCGATAATATCATCTGACTCAGGCATTTTGACACCTCTTTCTTCATCAACCAAAAACGGCACTTGACGCTTACCACTCAAAGTCATTAATTCTTCTAGAGTCTCCTCGTATTCTGTAATATCGTGCAAATCAAATTCTACCCCCATCTCATCGGCCGCAGCCAATACTTTCTGACAATAAGGACAAGTCGGTTTGTAATATAATTTCAACATAATTCAGTATTCTTTAAGCCAATAAGCTCCACTTCTCATTATACGCTTTTTTGAGAAAACTTCAGGGAGGCTTTCCCCCACTTTTTGTACAAATAATATGTACCGGGGTTGAAAAAAACCAACAAAGCCAGTACAATGGCTCAATCGTATGTATTTCATATACGATTGAGCCTTTAGTGAGTGCTGATTATAACCATCATTAAAGAAAAACCATTCCGCGGTAGCTCAGCGGTAGAGCAGTCGGCTGTTAACCGATTGGTCGCAGGTTCGAATCCTGCCCGCGGAGCCTAGTAGGTTGATTGTGCAATTCTAGTATATGGTTAAACGGAGATCGTATTGAAAACTCTAGCTTTTTTCCATTTACGACGCAGTTCTGAAGTAGATAATTGAGCATAGCTCTTTTTTCGTGCACTTCGGAACTTTCAAATAGCGTCAGTGCGCTCTTAGCCAAATTTAACACTGTAGAAGCAGTAATATAGTAGTTTTCGTCTGCCTTAGTATGGTCCTCAATTTGTATATTGAGATCGTGCTGTTTTGACTTAAGCTCTTTCAACTTTCTGTCATAGTCATCTTTAGTAATTCGCCACGAGTTGAAGACTCTTCAAGCTCATATGTTTTCCAAACCTGAAGATCTTTGGCTCTGATGTATTCAGAAATACGAGACACTTGAGCCTCGTTTGAGTCCTGTTTTTTATCTGAAACTCTGGCAAAGATTATTGATTTCATAATGTTGATACTTCGATAACTTTAATCTCTTCCTCTGTAAGATCATATAAGCTATAGACCAACTTGTTCAATTCAGCCTCTTTTGAGGATAAATCACCGTAATTATTGTGTCTATGTTCTTCGGTTAATTCTTTAGCTATTCTGCTAATTGAATTTATAATATTCTTTTTACCTTTTAGGTTCGGGATAGGTATTTGTTTTATCTCACCAATAGGAACGTGGTTGGTTTGGTTGTAAAACTTGAAATAATAGTTCAGTAATGATGAATTAATTAAACCGAGAATTGAATAATTATCAAAATCCTTAGACTTACTAAATAAATAATTAGTTGTGTGTCCACACAAATAATTATTAAGCAATACTGCATTTAGTCTTTGCTTCAAGCCTGAATTTGAAACTTCCTGAATAACAACACGATCTACTTTATAGTGATCTCTTTTTTGAGCACCTATAGGGCAATACTCTTTAGGTTCTTCTTTTAAAGAGAATCTTCCTATGTGCATTCCTCTTAGAAGCGGTAAAAAGTCTCGGTTGTTATTTATAGAAAATAAATGTTTTTTTGTAGAGACATTTATTTCTCCTTGGAAACCCTCAACATAAGTAGAAAGTTGATGTGGAAATGACTCTATTTTTTCAATAATTTCAGGTAGTGGCTTAATGTAAAATCCTTTCCTTTGTTTAATTAAAAGGCTTTCTAATGTGTACTCTTCACCGTATTGTTTAAAGTTGAAGGTATAATTATCTAAACTGTCATTTTGAAGGATAACCACAGCAACCGCTTGAGTGGCACTTTCGAACACACTGTCTTTTTCCGTGAAATGGATGATCGAGCGTATTTTTAGATCTTCAATGATCTTCTTTCTTAGTAACTTGCTATCTTTACTTGTCAGATAGTTGTCGGGGGTTATAAACGTTAAAACTCCACTTTTCTTTAGTAAACTAAAACCTTTTTCAAAAAACAGCCTATACAAATTCTTCTTTCCGCCTTTAGTAAGAAAATAATTATCTTCAAAATACCGTAGGTGGGGATGCGTTTTTTTGATGACATAATAAGGAGGATTTCCAATAACCACATCAAATGCTCCAACTCCAAACATAAATTTAGGATCAAAGAAATCAGCTTGAGCCTCATTATCAAACGGTCTATAAGTCTTCAATTGTTTTGATTTCTTAGATTCACCAAACAACCCTTCTCCTTGAGTTACCAGTTTTTCATAATCAGTTCGTAGTTTCTTTTTCTTGTTCAAGCTTTCGGTATTGAAATAAGCATCTCGAATAGACGCAAGCTTCTCTTGCAGTTCTGGATCGTCACCAAAAGTATTATTACTATTCCTATCGAGATCTATAAGCGAGTTAGCACAAATGAATTTAAACTCAAGGTTTGGAAGTGGTTTAATCTTTTTAGAATCTGATTCTTCGTCAACGATAATTGAAAGCCACGCTCGAAGCCGTGCTATTTCAACCGCCATCGGCTCTATATCTACACCATAGATATTCTTCTCTATAATGCCCAATTTCGTCTTATACGAGTCAAAACGAGCCTCTAAACGCTCATATACGCGCACCAGAAGCTGAAGCATACCTATTGGAAACGCCCCAGATCCACAAGCTGGATCAAGAACTTTCAGCTCATCAAGAGCCTTCAAAATATCAGATTTGTAAGGTTTCCAGTCCCTTCGCCAATTATGGTCTTGGTCTTGAAAGTCTTTATCAGGGGCATCTATAAGCTGATACAAACGTTGGTCCAACTGCTCATCTTTCTCAATCTTAGTTTTAAGATATTCCTTGAGCGATTCCTTGCACATATAGTCTACGATTTCTCGAGGTGTATAGAAAGCACCTTTTGCTTTTCGGGCCTGCTCTCCAGTCTCTTCTGTCATTTCAGCAAGAAGGTTTTCAAAGATACGACCAAGCATCTCGGGGTCAATCGCTACTTGCTGGAACTGACTCGTGCTCTCATCAGTTGTGAAGTTGTATCCAGAAAGAAACTCAAACAGATCGTCAAAATAATTCTTCGGGAATGAAAGCTTCGAATTTTTGTAAAGATCATTTTTTCGTGCTTCAAAAAGACCGCCGTTTAGAAATGGTGTTACATCATCTTTAAATTCTCGATCTTCAATAGGTGTATTTAACACCTCAAAGAAAAGTCTTTCTAGTTTGGTTTTGTAGTATTCACTGTCATTATCAAAAGATTTAGAATCGAAGTACTTCTGGTCAGGATTGATGATCCCTTTTTTGTCCAAGAACCAACAGAAGATAACTCGACCAAGAAGTCGGTTTGCAAACAAAGAAGCGTGCTTTTCATCAAACACCTTTTCCTTAACAAGATATTGACGAAGAAGAGTAAAGCGTTCACTGATACCAGAGTAAAACTTCTTGTTGAGAGGCTGAATATCAAAACTTTCCCAAAGGATATTGTGAAGCTCAGTTTTGTTATCGAAGTTTTTTATTTCAGCCCAACGTGCAAGGATCTCTTGAAACGTAACAGTAAGCTTGCCCTTAAGTTCAAGCGTTCGGATAACCCAGTTATTACTTAGGACCACAATGATCCGATCAGCACTCTTTGGAACAATAAAATCAATTCCAACATTGAAGTTCTTGTTGAAAGGTTCGTCTTCAAAGTTTGGTGTTAGTGACTGAGCCCAAGCAATCGTTCGCTTTGAAGGCTTGGTAATACCGTAGAGCTTAATATCAAGGTTAAGGTTGTTTTGAGGGTGTACTTTATATGTCGCTTTTCTGTCAGTCATTACTGAGTCTTCGTAGAACCAAGAGGCATTAGCTCTGATCTTTCCGTCACTGTCAGTAAAAAGCTGAAAGAGGGATTGATCATCAACAGAAACAGAATCATCAAGAAGTCTGACAATTGAAGCAATTACTCGTTGTGATTGAGGCAGGTCTTTTTTAACCTCAAGCTCATTGAGTTCTTTTTGAATATCTTTAATTTTGTCTAATACTTGATTACTCATTTCGATTTACATAAAACAATACACTTTCAACTTTCTCAGGTGTTAATGATTCTTCATCGTTCGTATTCTTATCAATTTCCTTAGCTAGTTTTACAAGCTCTCGCAGATCATCCTGATACATTTCACCTTTATTTTTCTGTCGCATTACATTCCGCTTCAACTTATCTACTTCACGTTTGTAGAATATGTTTGTCGTCTTAAAGACGTCTCGGACCAAATCAATCTCTTCTTGAGCGTAGCCATTTTCGTAAAGCAGTCTAAGGATATTATTTTCTTGCCCAATGAGTGATCCAGTTTCTTCTTGCCCAAAGTATTGAATGACTTTAGATTCCAATTGATCTTTTACAGCCACTTTATCAGCAGTGATTTTATCCATTACTCGATCATTATCCTCTGGTGTAGTTCTCAGCCACTCAAGAGCTTGCAGTTGAGAGACTGCTTGAATTTGTGCACCCGTGCGATCTATTTTTGCGAACTGATAACCAATAGGATCTGATTCTGCTTCTGAATAGAGTCGTGCGAGACCGAAGACCTCAGGCCGTTCTTGGCCTCTAGCTTCTTGTTTTGGACATACAGCCCATTTACCATCTGACATCTGATAGATCTTCTCTTTATATTCCTTTGGATAGCTTTCGTTTGAGTTAAACTTTTTCAAATCAACCACAAACTCATCTTCTGAAAGCAAGAAGTCTGAAGCTTTTTCAGCGTCTTGTAGAGCCTTCAATCTGGTTTCAACATCAGAGCTATAAATATCTGTTACTGAGTCAGTGTACTCAATAGGGTTTTCTGGTTCATCAAGCACTGGTGTATCAGTACCGACAGTATTTCTGATCAAATTGATCTTTCCTTCAAGTCTTTTTACCAATTCAAGATAGGTATCGAGCTTTTGCTCTGGCTTCATATTGTAGATATATACCTCTTCAAATTCAGATCCAAGACGGTTTACACGACCATTTCTTTGAATCATACGCACAGGATTCCAGTGCAGATCGTAATTGACTAGAACACCTGAATCTTGAAGGTTTTGGCCCTCAGACAATACATCAGTTGAAAATAGATACTGAAGTTCAGTTTCTCCATCTTTGAGTTGATATTTTTTAGATTTAGGAGAGAAACGAGAAGCCATATTTTCAGAGTCTCCTTTGTTTTTTGAGGAAACAAAACCAGTGTTTTCTTCGGTAAGAAAATCACAATATTTACCAATATTCTCTTCGAGATATTTAATGGTATCTGCAAAGTACGAGAACACAAGTACCTTTTGATTTGGATCCCGCTTTTGCAAAGTATTGAGCTGATCCGCAAAACACTTAATCTTGGAGTCGTCTTTATTTAGAATTTCAAGTTGAGCGGTAATTAAAGACACTAATTGCTTTTCTCGTTGAATATCTTTCTTAAGTGACTCTAGCTCGTATCTTTTATCATCAACCTCATCAAGGGTATGTTCTTCAAGAGCTTTTTCATCAACTTCAACATCTTCATCTCCAAGACTTGATTCAAGAGCATCAAGATCATCCATTGATACAATCCTCCCTTCATTAATTCCTTGTTCAAAGAGATCTAATTTGCGTGAATACGTTTCAAGAGAAGAAGCTAAGGCACTTACTGAAGATTCCATACGCTTTAGGAATACAGTCCGCAGGATTCCAAAAATACCAAGCTGGAGCAGTAGCTTCTTGCTTTTATCTGAACTAATTTTTAATTCTTTGATTTCATCTCGTGTCTTCCCATAATAATCAGCCTTATACATCATCCATCGGTATGGAATGAACCCAAGCATTAATATAAGTTGAAATACGAAATACATTGGATTTTCGCCATCCAATTTTTCTTTATCTAACTTCTTAGATACATTAGAAATTTGATCTAGTGGGTGCTTAAGATCCTTACATTTCTCAACTACTTGCTCAGGATCAAGCTCGTATATTTCATCAAGCGGAATCGATTCAGAGGTAACTGATCGAAGCTCCTTAACAAGCTTGTTATCAAGTACGTATTCCAGAACCTCAGGCACTACTATAGGAAAAACTTTCTTTTCTCCATTGATCATCAAATACCCATATTCTTGTTCAATTCCTTGTCGAGTACGTCGGACCACAAATGTTCTGATGATCGGAGTCATCACTTGTTTAATGTGGTTATAGTCTATTTTTCCATCTCGCTTAAGGTCCTGATTAATCTTCTTTCTGAGGTTTTCAACGATCTGATAAAAGTTTCTTTGTTCAGTCTGATTATTCTCATCAGCAACAGTCAATCTTAGACCGTCAGCATCACCACCAGTTCCAAGTAGAATCTGGTTAGTGAGATCACTTAACTGATTATTGATCGGAGTAGCGGTAAGTAATAGGACGTGAGCTTTTGGATTTTCTCGTACCCAGTCAAGTACTTGCTTGAAACGCTTTCCATTGGTTTGTCGAAGGTTGTGAGATTCATCGATCACAAACAAAGTAACACTTGCAATTGCATCAAGCTCTCGCTTTTTCTCAATTTCGTTAGGGTTCTGAAGAGTGATAGGAGTGTGATTATAAATACCCTCAGTAGCCATTTCCTTTTCCCATTGTTGGACCAAAGATTTAGGACAGATAATCTCAACTCGTTTTTTACCTTCTTCGTCTTCTAAATACTGCTTGATCACATTGATAGCAGTCAGAGTTTTGCCAAGACCAACAGAGTCCGAAAGCATCGCTACTTTATACTTTCTCAGTCTTCGTAGTAGGGCTTGAGTATTCTTGTGTTGGAAATCAAAAAGAGTTCTGCCGTTATCGCTTTCATTAACCACTAGCTCATCATCAATGATCTCTTCTTTGTATAACTCGTAAAGAGTTTTTATGTACGTCTCATATGGACTGAAAAGCTTATCGCCAACAGGTGATGATTCAAGAATTGATCCAAATTGCTCGTCCCACTTCTCAGTTCCTTCGTCATTCCAAAAACTATCGAACCAGTACAAGTGGCCAACTTCTTGTTCTTTATTCTTAGGCTCAAAAACAACTACACGATGATCTGATTCTAAAGCATTGAGTTCGGTATTATGAGTCAGACCATTCTTTGTAAGGTTTGAAGATCCAATAATTCCAATAGCTTCATCAGAATCATATGATCCGAAGATAAAACATTTGGCGTGCAAGAAGTTTTTGCGGTAAACACGGACCTCTAGTTTGCCAGATTCAATCCATTGTTTGATCTCTGTTACAAGATCCTTGAGTTCAGATTCTGGTTTGATATGAGTTAAATCAAATTTAAAGTCTTGATCAGGATAATCTGGTTCAGGTTGCTCAAGTTGGTGTCGAGGAATTAGAGGTTCTCGACCAATTAGGAGTCTTATTTTTTCGTAGTTTCTTAATTGAGGAAGAAGCATTCTCATTCCTTCGAGATCCCAGTAGCCAGTAGCTATAGAGAGTTCTTTATGCTTTTCACTTACATCGACAAAAGTGTCGAGTAAGGTTTTCCTATTGTTATCTATTATTTTTGATAATTTCATATTACTTGTTTGATTGGTGCTTTTTGAGAAATGCGTCGAAATCCTTCAGCTCAACCCTGTACTCTTTACCAAATTTATACGCCTTTATCTTGCCAGCTTTAATATAGCGGTAGATAGTCATAATATTGACCTTGAGTTTTTGAGCCAACTCCTCGGCGGTGTAGAATTCCTCCTCGTTTTTCATAGGCTTAATGTTATTATACTTGACAATGCTTTACAAGACAAATCAGTATTGAAAATCTAACATAGCTCAAGCATTCCTTTATATCTCTGTTTCTAATAATTGAGACTTTTGATTATGACGGCCTTCAGGATCTTTAGATGGCAGTCGAATCTGGGTAAATATCTGCCCGCGGAGCAACCTCTTGACACTGTGAAAATAATACTGTACTTTCTAGACGGAACTGAACATTAGGGGGCCAAAATGGCAAACAGAGTTAGGACCCAGGAGATGCCAGATCTCACCTGCGCAATGTGAGACGATTGCCTGGTCTATCACTACCAAAACCTTGAACCTATTCCTGACGACGTACCGTCAATATTTTTGTTCGGTCCGTCGTCTCGGGAAGATATCCTGGAGTTCAAGTGGCGACCGTACGGAGTTCACTTTCTACGCAAGTGGGGTTTCAATGGCCTGATCGTAGTCCCAGAACCCCGTAACAACGACTGGGGATTCAGATCTGCCTTCCCTACTACTATTGTCAGCTGGGAACGGGAGCGATTGCTTGCTGTCAAGAAAGCTGTCGGCTGGATTCCTCGCCATCCGACACAGCTACCTGGTAGGGTCACGAATACGGAACTCGGCTTCCTCGGTGGTATGGCTTACTCTGATCCAGAGCGTTTCAAGAGTCGCCTCGTTTGGGGTTATCCTCCTGACGCCTGGAAAGTAAAGTCAGAACATCACTGGATTGCCGACATCGCCGGTGTCCAACCTTTCTACGACCTCAAAGAAATGTGCAAACACGTCGCTTTGGGCTTCCAGTAATAACCGCCACTTCGGTGGGACGAAAAGCCAAAGCTTCGTCTCACAACGAAGTGGCGGCTTTTTTTATAAAACAGAATTCAGGTATTACCAAACCCTGTTTAAAGCCATCAAGAATGCATGGGGCAAAGTCGCCGTTGGCATCAGTCCATACACACCTACCGACACGAGACCCTAGCGATAACATCAAAGGGGTCTCATTTTGTTTACGAGCGATGTGGGAGGAGACCAACTATTCAAAAACGCCAGACACGCGCTACATTTAAAAAGCTTTGATTTTCTTCACCAGGGTAGTGGTGTTGGCAGATATAGTATAATCAATCCCCACTTCCCGCTCTCAAAGCCACTAGCTGTTTTCGCACCTCATAAGGTGAATCAATATGCAGAAGTAGTATTTCTTTTTCTGGTCCACCAGCCGTGTTGATAGCCAAGTTACCTGTCCCCGCCAGCAGGCGTTCAAAAATATTATCCTTAACAGTAATGTCTGTAATTTTACTATAATCAACACTCACGGTCTGGGTATTTAACCAGCCGGTATGAATGATAATTCTCTGATCGGTCAGAGCAAAAGCATTAGCGACTTTAAGGTAAAAGCCACAAATAAATGCTGCGACTAAAAGTAACACCAGTCCGACCCATGGCATCCAAAACATGAAGAGCATTACAGGAATCAGGATCAAAATAAAACTAAACAAACGAAATTGGTCGCCAATAGAGAACTCGTGAATAACTTTCTCGTCAGGAGCTAAAACTTTCTGCCAAATACGTGGGTACTGTAACTCGACCATATTTTTTACTTAAAAATGCTACCCGTGAAGGTACTAATTTCCTGCTGCAAAGCGGCGGTTTCCTCCTCCAAAAATTGATAGAAGTCAGGATGAGTAGTTTGTACTAAGGACAGAAAGTCCTCCGTGTCTAAATTTTTTTCCAAGAATTCTTCAAATGCAGTTACTTCTTGATCAGACAGCGTCGCGATATATTTCATCAAAGCACTCTGCAGGATGAGTCGCCCGGTCTCCTCAGACAAGGCCAAACTAGCTTCATCGTTGAGGTTGGTGATTTTAAATTGTGGCTGGTCTGATGAGTTCATGATAGTTTAAATGGGAGAGTTATTTTTCTTGTAACTTAATGTGATAAGAAGAGCTGACCAAAGTATCCCACAGTGAAACTTCTCCTCTTACTTTCATATCCTCAATCACTTTCAACCAAGCGCGGAGAGCAGCGGTATTTTCTGGAGTACTCGGGATTACTGACTTGAGAACCTCATCAGGTTGACCGTGCAAGGCCAACAAATCATCAATTGATCGCTCACTGATTTGTTGAAAGACTGTGCGGTTATCTGCCAGCCGTTGTGACAATTCTTCTTGACTAAAACCTTCTACTTGAGAAGTATAACTATTGATAATCTGTTGCAGATTATTTAAGTTACCAAACACTTCTTCCAACTGCGCAGTGGTGGGCAGATTTTCAGCTTTTAATAGAGTGAAATTTTCGGTATCCAATGATTTTCCCAACTCAGTTCTCACTGCATAAATTGCCACCAAATCTTCCAGTTTCAAACCAGCTAAGTGACTTCCAGAAAAGCCTTGAACGAACTTGGCCCAAGCCCGGAGAGCATTGGGCTTAATGTCGGTATCAGCTAAAGCATCTTCTATAGCCTGGTCACCCTGCTCGGCCAAATTTACAACCTCCTCAACAGGAGTTCCAGCAATCAGGTCATAAGAATTATCACCAGAACCCAACAAGCGAGCAAAAAATCCTCTCTCATGCACATCTTCAATCTGAGCAATAATTTCCCTAACTCTCGCACTATACGCCTCTTCACTACCAAAGGTGACTATCAATTCCTCATGACTAGGTATTCTGACTTCAGATAAGTTCGGTAGCACCTCTGGATTATAGTGTACGGGAGTATGCAAACTTCTTGTTAACTCGTTAATATCAATTTCTACACTCGTATCCGATACGGGTGATATGCTATCAGAAATATTTTCACCAACACCAGGAGCAAGTGGGGTACCGTCAGGGATATCTGCCCCAGGTGTCTTTTCCGTTACTGGGGTCACAAACTCATCTTCTGAAGTTGGAGTAACAGCTCCCCCTTTTGATGCGCTGGATAAATCTACATCGGTTGGTTTATTAGGAATCACAGCTTTTACAACTTCTGACTCAGTAGCATTTTCTGGAGAGGGTGCCTCAGTCAACTTATCTAGTTCAGGTGTGGGATTACTAGAGACAGATGAGACTTGAGATGTTTCAAGGTAGGTATCAGGATTGGTATCGATAGAATCAACACTAACCCCAAACCGTTCCTGCACTACACTTCGCAGTTTTTCTCCAAGAGGACTGAGATCTAAACTCTCACCAGGATAAATAAGATCCACGTTACCACTCTGCAAACCAATTATTTGCAATGTTTCTGGATCATTCTGAATAGTTTTAAACAAGGCATCAAGTGCCGCATTACGTTGACTAACATTCAAATCTCTTAAGTAGTCAGGGAATTCGCGCTCGACTATTTTCCACAAACGGTCACCGCGAGTAACAACATATTCGTGAGGGACCACCTCTATATCCGGAGTAATTTCTTGTCCAGTCTGATATACTGTCTCAAAAGAATCTGGCGATCTTACTTCACCAAAAGACAGTGCCCGATCCACCTCTCTCGGGGCTCCAAGATTGTTAACCGATGATAAATCTGGCTGGCGGTCACTATAAGTCAGTCGCTCTCTGACAAAGGTGTTATCTGTCGTGATGTCTGCAGTAGTAGGGTCAGTTTCTTGCAGTGCCTCATTCTGGATTTCCCCAGGCACCTCTAGGGTAGAATCTGATTCAAAATCTGACTCAGGTAGACCTTCATCAACTACCGGATCAGTCATATTAAACCCTGGTATAACCGAGTCATCTGGGGTGGTTACATCAGTCGATGTGAGATCAATGTATGAGGGAATGTCCAGTGACTCATTACCATAAATTACTTCTGGATCGATCGAGGCCTCAGCACGACTAATTGGACTCAGACTATTGGCAAGTCCGTCGCCGTATGTATTGACTAAGCCGCCAGCAGCCGCAGCAGCCGCCGCACTGAGATATTTGCGGTTTCTTTTCTTGACACGTAAAGTCTCTTCGGCGGATAATAAATTACTCTCCTGTTCTTCCAGTTTATCTAAAGAAAAACTTTGTTTTAGCTTGTCACGATCAGCTTCAGCTTTCTCCACTCCACCCCTAGTGAGCCTACGCACACCAAAACCAGCTCCCATTGCCGCCAAGGTAGACAGTCCGCCTGAAGCCACCAGCAGTGCCCCACCGCCGATTAGCACCGGAGTTTTATACTTACTACTCATAAACTTTTGTAATAATCGGTCACGAACAGCTCGTTGATCTTCATTCAATAAATACACCTCCTGTTTAGCAAGTAACTCTTGATTTGGCTTAAGAACAAACTTCTGTAAAAAGGCAGCTTTGGTGGCAGTATCCTCTTGGTTGTACGATCTGTTCTCGAATCGTTCAATATTCAAACCCTCTCCAGTTTTTATGTCGGAAAGTACCTTAACCCTCTCCACCTCACTACGTAATTGCAAAGAATCATTTAAAAGTCGAGCATAGGCGGCTTTAGCTTTCACATATTCATCACGTTTTTGCTGCACCGCTTTTGGTAACTGTGGACGGAAGCCTAAAAAGCTTTTTACTTTATTAAAATTTCCTGCCAAGCCGCTCTGATTATAGAAATTATCAACCTCAGTCTGATAATCTTTTTCTAAAGCTCGGAAACTTTTACCATTTTCTAGTAGCTCAGTGCGTTTGTCAGCATAGGCTTCATATTTGTCGTTATTTAAAAAAGTGTCCTCAACTGCAACCTGATCAATGAGGCGATTCACAGCATCTCTCAAGCCGTAAGTCCTAGTGATGTAGTCCAGAGTTTTCTTACCAGTAACTACTTGATTAATCAGATCTTTCAACTCTTTAGGTGCGTAACTCCCTTGACTGCTAGGAACCGTGCCGATCTTATCAATAGCCGACAGTAATTCGGTGTAGTCGCCAGCGTTGGCAATGAGATCACTTTTCTCGACGTCTTTTAATCCATTTTCTAAAACACTCTGCTTCTCAGCTGACGCCAGATCAGCTTCAGGAACATAGCTAGGTACTTCAATATCACCATGTTCATTGCCATCACTCACTGACTTATCTGTCTTTTCCTCAGTGATTTTATCATCACCACTTCTAGTATCAACATTAACTTCTCCCAAAGTAACTTTAGATTGCCCAGCATCATAGTTAGCAAACGGCTGCAATGGTGACAAGTCTGCATCTTTCGTATCTTCTTTACCGCCCCCAATAGTAAACCTTTCTTTCAAAGTCTCTAAATCTTCAAAAGATTTTACAACCTCTCTGTCACCACTACCTATCTGCGGCTCAGGCCCTCTTTCCATATTACTTGATATTTTACCATTAAACCGGCCCCACTATTCAAGTAGTATCAACAGCCCCATCTTTAAATAGGGTTAGAGAAATATAACCAACAGCATCCAAATAGCTGCCAACAACATCATTATGTTCTCCAACAGCGACACCAATCCCAAAGGCACTTGTGAATCCCCACCCACGCAAGCACACCTCAACTTCCGCTTCTCTAGATAAGCAGCTTTATAGACCGAGTAACTCCCCACCCCACCCAGCAGCAACATTATTGGGATAGAAATAAACATCAGCACCCCAGCCAGCATTAAGAATCCTGCCAACATTTCCAAGTACGGATATAAATAAGCGTAATGCGGATAGCGACGAGCCAAGACATCATAATTTAGAAACATCGTGGCAAAAGCATCCACGTCACGAAGTTTTTGTTGCGCGAGCAGCATCATGGCCGCGGCGATAAAAGAGAAAGTGATACTCGCTAACGACTCTGGTCCGCCAGCCATCCAAATACTAGCAATCATGATTAAAAAAGCAGTGGCAAACAACACCAATACCGGACGATAAGTTAATTCGCCAGGAGCAAGAACGCAGTAACCCAAAAAGCGTCGTAAGTCGTCACTGCCGCCAACTTGTTCACCGTCAATAAAAATGAGCGGCGTCGTTGATACTTTGTGCTCGGTTTTAAAGGCGTCTGTCTCCTCTCTAGTTTTTAGCTGATGGTCCTCTACCTGATAGCCGTGCTTTTTTAATAAGTACAACGATTTCAGGCCGTACGGGCAAATATGCTCTGGCGTGACCATCCGATAAACCACCGCTTTGGGTTGGCTTTTTTTAGTTCTAAAGAGTTTCCCTATCTTCATTAAGGCAATCCTACCCCTTTACGAACAAATAGCAATACCTTCACTTTAGCGACCAGTCAAGGCTTTCTGCTGGATCAGTAAATCAACCACCTGGATAAGTAAGTTGATTTTATTTTTTAAGATTATCACTTCCTCAGAATCGCCAACTTCTACAGTTACTCTCTCGAAGTCTGTCTGTATTTTAGTAATAACTCTATCTGTGTTATTTTTTAGCTGTTCCCGAGCTTCTTTAGCAGGCTGTTCCCAACAATAGGCCGAGAAACGCCAAGGAGTTGTACCTTCAGTGTCGTAGACATGCTTGGCGTAATCCAGATTACCTTTTAGAGTAGCTAGATCGTAGCCGAGTCTTTTGGCCAAGGAGCTATGTGCTACTTCATGGAATTGGAACAAACCGACCGTATCTCCTCCCGCTCCACGCAGCACATTACCTGTATCAGTAAACTGTCGCAGATTTGACTCACAGCGGGCGATTTCAATCATCTCCGGGATATCCTTAAAATAATTTTCTACAATCGCAGTCACGTCTTCCGGTTTTTCTGACGCCGCAACCGAGGCCGGGGTTCCGATAAGAAAAAACAATAGAACAAAGGTAGCAAAGCTAAAAATATAAGTCGTCTTTTTCATAAAAAATAAATTAGGGCTGAAAGTTTATTTTACCATTTATTAAGTTTTCCGAATCTTTTTTCCCAAGAATTAATACCGATTGAGTTTCGACCAGACGTTACCTTACTTGTAGTAATCATTTTTCCAGTTATGGCGATGTCGTTTACGGGCAAAATAAAGGTTGGTTCCAGCTCGAGCTACTCGGACTGCTCGCAAGATGCGGAAACCACGCAACAACAAAGTTAGTTGATTAGTTACTGGTACAGAGGAAATTAAATTTAGCCAGTTCAAGCGCCAATACTCGCGAGTCGTCAACTCCTTGTTGAAGAATAAGCCCATAAAAAAGTCGGTCAGAAAAATCCAAGCTACCACAATATCAATTCGCCGAATAAAGACTACCCACTCCGGCTCAGTAATATCCTCAAAGATAAAAATTAAATCACTGACAAAGAGTAATAGGCTTACCAGGGCTAAGATAATAATAAAAATAGAATACCAGAAATTTCGCTGCAAGTAGGCCACGAGCTGGGAAAGTTTTTGCATACAAGAATTCTAATTTTTGTTTATTTTGCTAATATTTTTCGAGTAGCTTCTTTATAACCCTCCACGTTTGGCTGATCAAAAGCGTTTACCTTGAGTAATTTTGCTAAGTACATGATCTCCACCATAGACATCTGCATCAAAACACCCAGCTCATACTCATCTAACTTTTTTAATTCGAGTGTATCGAAGGGCCGCTTTGCATCACGATAAGCAGTCTGGGTGCCGACAATAATTGCTCGTTTGATTTCTTGCAGACTTTTTCCTTCTAACCCGACCTGATCCAGTCGAAAGGAAATACGCTTAGGGATAAAAGCCGATTTTTCTACACCAGTTATAACAAAGGTCGTCATAATATTTCTAGCACCACCAAGATAGAGCTGTCCGACTGAGTGCAAATCCGTAGTGCCAATGGAAACTGTAGGCAAAACATTAATCCCTGACTGATCAAGTAGACCAACCTTCGTATTACCAGAATTTTCTGGTGATTTTCCCAAGCTCTCCGCTAGTAGCTGACGATACCACTTTCCCCAAGTCTCTAGTTCTGGAGCAAAAATAAACTGATCAAAAACAGTTAGCTCATTTTCATAGGCGAGATATTTACTAGCAGCTAACAAAAGTGCTTCGTTTCGTTCTGCACGAGCAGTAGCGGTTTTAGTCAACCATTCTTGCGCTCCTCGTCGCCAGGCGGCCACGTCATAACCAGCGGCCAACAGTACCGCCACTCCTGCCGCCGAAAAAGCCGAAAAGCGACCGCCGACCTGTACAGGAATGGTGAGAGTATCCACCTCTTTTTCCTCAGCTTGCTTGGTTAAAACCGAAGCTGGGTTGGAAATTGCGATGGTGCGACTCAAAGGTTCCAAACCTTCTCGCTCCAGCAAAGCTTCTAAAATAGCGTAATTCGCCAAGGTTTCGGTGGTGGCGCCAGATTTACTGATGATAAAAATCAAGTAATCACTAGCGGTTCTGATTTGATCCCTGATTAATGTTTCCGCATGTGTGATTTGCACATCATCTAGAGTATCTAACCAGACCAGCTCTGGTCGGTCACTCCGTGGCAAACTATCCACCACAGCTTTAGCTGCTAAGTTGGAGCCACCAATACCAACCACAAAAATTACTCTAGGAGGTTGCCTAAATATGCCTTTAGAATCCAGTACTGCTTGAGCTTTTTCAATAATTTGCTGATCAAAGGGCAGATGTAGTGAATTCTCAGGACGCTGGTAATCAAATTGCATCATGGCTCTAGCCAACTCGGTTTGATAACCAGTCAGATCTACAGCAACTTTCTCCACCTGTTCACGAGTAAATAAATTATTATCTGTCCGCCCCAAGCGCATACGGATGAATTATAACTTATCATCACACCATCTTCTTCGACTTGTTACCATCCAAAAAACTTATATAATGAGGTTAATCATGCCTGAACTACCTGAGGTGGAAACCGTTCGCTTACAACTCCTACATGCCCTTAAGTATAAACACGTGCAGAACATTAAAGCACTGCACCCAAAATACACTGACGACGTCAAGGCGCTGCGTAAAAAATTAATTGGTAAGGAGCTGGGGAACATTGACCGTATCGGCAAGTTGCTGATTTTTTCTTTCACCAATGAGTCCAATCTGTTTATGCTCGGACACCTGAAAATGACCGGACAGTTTATTGCTGAAAAGCCCAATCATGAACTGACAGGTGGTGGACACACTTTGAGTGAGGCCGATTATTTAGAACTACCTAGCCGCCATAGTCGCATTGAGTTTGATTTTACTGATGGTACCAGAATGTTTTTTAATGATATGCGCATGTTTGGCTATGTCCGCCTGGCTGACGCCAATACAGTCACTTTAGCTAAGTCCAGATTTGGTCCCGAGCCGAGCACTGCCCCCTTTCCTTATCGAACTTTTACCAGCAAAGTTCGGCGTAGTCACAGACCAATTAAAGCGATCTTATTGGATCAATCAATCATTGCTGGCTTGGGCAATATTTACGTCGATGAAGTACTGTTTGATACTAAAATTTCTCCGTTTCGGTTAGGAGTAGATATTACCGACTCTGAAGCTAAAGCCATAGTTCAGTCAGCCAGGAAAATCCTTAACCGCGCAATTAAAGCGGGAGGCACCACCTTTCAACATTTTCTAGACGTAGAGAACAATAAAGGTAACTATACCAACCAGTTGAAAGTTTTTGGTCATCAGGGTGAGTCATGTCCTGGTAGTTGCGGCGGTACCATAGTCAAGGTGCGTCTCGCTGGTCGCGGTACCCACTATTGCCCACAATGCCAAAAGTAATTTGGTAAAATCAATATATGAAAATCATCAATTTAGGAGATAAGTACTTGGCTCGTCTTAACCGTGGTGAAGAATTGATCAGCTCCTTAAATAACTTAGTAAAAGAGTTAGATCTTGAGTCCGCCTGGATTTCTGGACTTGGAGCTGCGGATAAACTAACCATTGGTTATTATGATTTTGCCAATAGGAAGTACCATTGGTTCGATTATGGACCGGGAACGTATGAAGTTATCAATATTACTGGCAATTTATCTTTTTTTGATGACGAACCTATTTGGCACCTACATGGTATGTTTTCTGACACTGACTGTTCCACTTTTGGTGGTCATATCAAATCATTGAATGTTTCTGTCACCTTAGAGCTTCTCATTACTTCTTTTGCTGCTAAACTGGAACGTCAGTTTGATGAGGAGACTGGATTAAATCTAATTAATTAAACCCGAAACCTGCTACCGCAAGTTTCGGGTCCATGTTACTCAGACACAACACAAGCAAACCTCGGACCGATTCTTTCCACACCGGAAAAGAATTCGACGACGAACGATCCTGTCTGACCTGGTTTAGATACCTGAGCATGATCAGAACCGGGTGGAATTGAAATTTCGAACTCACGATCTTGCTGACACAAAATCATGACTTCCGAACCGGGCACAACGTCGACTCGCCCGGGGTCAATTGGATCTCCCCATCCGTGCTGTCCACCGTGGCTGCCCCAGATGGCCCGGGTTTCATACGGTGGAAGGAGGTGCTCTCCTTTTTCTCCACTCCGAACGATCACCCATTCAGCATAGCTCTTTTTTTCATTAGACACAGTTCTCTCCTTCCTTTGTGTAGCTGGTAAGGTGGTTATCTGTCAGTATTATAACATATAATAATATAAAAAGCAACAAAGTTCATTTGGATGAAGTTCGTTAGCCATATTAAATATAATAAATTAGTCTATTTAGATTAAAACTGAAGCGTGGTTGTTGTTGATCTCTAGGGTACCACCTTCGGTAGCATTGAAGGTTTCGGTCTCACCATCAGCTTTTTTGATAGTAATAATACCTGGCTTGAGGGTTGAGATCAGTGCTTCGTGATTAGCCAAAATGGTCATCTCTCCTGCTGTACCAGGCACATTTAAGGACTGCACGTCGTCACTAAAAACGGCTTGATCAACGCGGGAAATTGTTAATTTGAGTAATTTAGCCATAGTGGTTTATTTTAATGTTGAAAACTTAGATAAGTGTAATAACTATAGCGGTACCTGATGATAGCTCGCCAATAAACTAACCGATTTCTTCGATAGAGCCTTTCATGTAGAAAGCGTTCTCATTCTTCTCATCGTGTAGGCCGTCCAGAATCTCGGCAAAGCCACGCACAGTGTCAGCAAGAGACACGTACTTTCCTGGAGCACCAGTAAAGACTTCAGCAACCGAGAAAGGCTGGGACATAAAGCGCTGAATCTTACGAGCGCGGTAGACAGTCTGCTTATCATCTTCAGAAAGTTCTTCAATACCAAGGATAGCAATAATATCCTGCAAGTCCTTGTACCGTTGCAATACTAATTTTACTCCCTGTGCCACGCGGTAATGCTCCTCGCCAACAATATGTGGAGCAAGTGCGGTCGAACTACTTTCCAATGGGTCAATAGCTGGATAAATACCTAAAGAAGCCAGCTGACGGGACAGTACTACGGTAGAGTCAAGATGAGAAAAGGTTGTTGCTGGGGCTGGGTCAGTCAAGTCATCAGCCGGCACATACACAGCCTGCACTGAAGTGATTGAACCTTTCTTAGTAGAGGTAATCCGTTCTTGCATTTGCCCCATTTCCTCGGCTAAGGTTGGTTGATAACCCACAGCAGAAGAAACTCGACCGAGAAGCGAGGAGACTTCTTGACCCGCTTGGGTAAAGCGGAAGACGTTATCCATAAAGAACAGTACATCCTTACCGCCTTCGTCACGCAAAGCTTCGGCCATGGTAAGACCAGTCAGTCCTACGCGTGCGCGTGCACCTGGCACCTCATTCATCTGTCCGAACACAAGAGCGGTTTTATCCAACACTCCTGAGTCCTTCATTTCGTAGTAAAGGTCATTTCCTTCACGTACTCGTTCCCCCACTCCAGCAAAGACAGAGTAACCGCCGTGCTCAGAAGCCACGTTATGGATCAACTCTTGAATTAACACGGTCTTTCCTACCCCGGCACCACCAAAAAGTCCAACTTTACCTCCCTTAATAAAGGGAGCCAAGAGATCCACAGACTTAATTCCAGTTTCAAACACTTCCGTTGAGGTGGCCTGATCCACAAAGGCTGGCGCTGGTTGGTGAATAGGTCGGGTTGGTGCCGATTTGATTTCCCCCTTACCATCAAGAGTGTGCCCCAGCACATTAAAAAGCCGGCCGAGTGATTCAGTTCCTACAGGTACAGAAATAGCTGCGCCAGTATCCTTAACTTCCAAGCCTCGCCTCAGTCCTTGAGTGTCCTGCATGGCGATTGCACGCACCCGATCAAGACCGATGTGCTGTGCTACTTCCAGAGTCAAGGTATTTCCTTGCTCGGTTTGCACCTGCAAAGCGTTTTGCAACTCTGGTACACCGCCAGTAAAGTGAACGTCAACTACGGGGCCGATGATTTGCGTAATGGTTCCTGTTTTCATAATAATAATTTAATAAAGTTTTATAAGGTGTTTGAAACTCAGTCCAACTGAGTGAAAATTAATCAAATTATTTAATTAATTTTCACTCAATTTGAGTGAGATTTTTCTCAGAAGTTTAGGTCTTCATCGCCTCAATCCCGCCAGTAATCTCGGATACCTCAGCAGTAATAGCTGCTTGACGCGCCTTGTTGTAAAGCAGGTTAAGTGACTTAGTCACTTCTTTACTCTTGTCGGTAGCGTTCTTCATTGCCACCATCCGAGCGGAATGCTCCGAAGCTTTGCTTTCTAACAAAGCGTGGAAGAGGAGAATTTGAATCAATTGCGGTAATAGACCACTCAGTACTGTCTCCGCATTTGGCTCAATCAAGTAGTCAATTTTTTGGTCAGGTGCCACCATATCATCACTAAACTCACCTTTCTTAGGCCGAATACCTTGCATAATCCGACTAACTTCTTCTGGGTCAAGTGGTAAAACCTTACGACGTGTTGGCGCTTGCTCAAAAGTAGACAAGAAGTTTTGGTAAATAACCTCTACAGTCGCCAAGTCCTCACGGTTCTCAAAACTTTCAAGGACTAAGCGAGAAATTTCATAGACATCGCTCAACGTCACTCCGTCACTAACGTTAGTATACTTAGCCAAAACTGGTAACTTCTCCCGCTCAGCAAACTCTAAGGCTTTTCGGCCAATAGCAATCACCTCTACTTCCCTACTGATAGATAACTCCTGTTCCACCTTTTTCAAAATCGCACTATTAACACTTCCAGCCAAACCCTTATCGCTAGTCACCACAACTAATAGTTTTTTATCGCTAGTGCGTTTTGCGGTCAGAGTGTGCTTATTCAGTATCTCACTACTGGCGATTTGAGCCAAGATGCGTAAAGCGGTATGAACATAGGGACGACTTTGAAAAGCGCGCTCCTGACTCTTCCGCATCTTAACAGCTGAGACAGACTCCATCGCCTTGGTCACTTTACCAATTTTTTGCGTAGAAACTATTTTGTTTTTAATCTGTTTAAGAGCCATGATTTAAAAAGTCACTTAAGCGACTACCGTGTAGAAAGTTTGGTTAGCTTCCTTGAAGTCAGCAATCGCTTGTTTTAGAGCCTCAGTGGTTTCCTCACTCAAGGCCCGTTCGGTTTTGATAGTCTCCACTACCGCCTCGCGATCACGGTGCATAAACTCCTGCCAAGCATTTTCAATTTCTCGTACTCGTTCTGGGGTAGTGCCATTGAAAAGTCCGTTATTGGCAGCGAAGAGTGAAATGACTTGGTTGTAGAAAGGCATCGGGTTGTTCTGGTCTTGCTTCAAAAGCTCGACGTACTTCCGGCCGCTATCAATTCGTTCTTTGGTCTCATCATCTAAGTCAGAAGCAAACTGCATAAAGGCTTCCAGCTCTCGGAACTGTGCCAACTCCAGACGAATCTTTCCTGATACCGCCTTCATAGCTTTGGTCTGAGCCGATGATCCAACGCGTGAGACCGAGATACCAACATTCAAAGCCGGGCGGACACCTTGGTTAAACAAGTCTCCTTCCAGGAAGATTTGTCCGTCAGTAATAGAAATGACATTGGTCGGAATATAAGCAGACACATCGCCCTCTTGCGTCTCAATAATTGGCAAGGCAGTAATTGAGCCGCCGCCCAACTCTTCAGAAAGCTTAGCCGAACGCTCTAGCAAGCGAGAGTGTAAGTAGAAAATATCTCCCGGATAAGCCTCACGTCCCGGTGGACGACGAAGTAGAAGGGACATTTGTCGATAAGCCACCGCGTGTTTAGAGAGGTCGTCATAAACCACCAACACGTCACGACCTTGCTGCATAAAGTATTCACCAATCGCTGCGCCAGTAAACGGAGCTAAGAAAAGCAGTGGTGAGGCTTCTGAAGCCGAAGTAGCCACAATAGTGGTGTACTCCATTGCTCCAGCAGCTTCTAACTGGGCCATAATGTTGGCAGTTTTGGAGCGTTTTTGACCAATGGCTACGTAGATACAAATTGGGCGTTTGTTAGCTGGTTCATATTTTTGGTTAATAATAGTGTCGATAGCAATAGTAGTTTTACCAGTTTGACGATCACCAATAATAAGCTCACGTTGTCCACGGCCAATCGGAATCATCGAATCAATCGCTTTGATACCAGTATGAATTGGTTCGTTCACTGAAGATCGATCCATCACGCCGTAAGCCACTCGTTCAATTGGCATATTTTTATCAGTCTTGATTGGACCTCTACCATCAATCGGTTCACCAAGTGCATTCACTACTCGTCCCACAATTTCATCACTCACGCCAGTCGATAACAGTTTTTCAGTACGAAAAACTGTCATACCTTCACGCACTTGACGACTATCACCCAAAATCACCACTTTTACCACCTCTTCTTCCAAGTTGAGAATCAAACCATGGAGAACCTCTTTTTCCTCTAGCGCTGCAGCCAAGGTTTGCCCTTCGGTAGTAGCAAAAACCACCATCTCCATCATCTCCGCGGCCACCAAGCCTTCGATTTCGGCAATACCGTCACCAACAGCAATAACAGTCCCCACTTCTTGTGGCGCTACGCTGGTATCAAGATTAGCAATCTCGGTTTTAATTCTCTCAATGATAGTGTTACTCATAATGATTTAATTTAGGGTGATAATAATGGGTTTTAGTCTAGTGTTGACTAGTGGTTTGGTGATAAAGATCTAGCAAGCGTTTTTTAAAGCTGTTGTCCAAGCGACGGTGCTGGTATGTAACCACACTACCGCCAATTAAACTCTCATCAATCTCAGTACGCACCGTTTGGGGAGCACCGAGCTCTACCAATAGTTGCTGCACCACGGCGTTCTCCTGGTCACTGACCTTAGCAACTCGAACTACCGCGCCCGCCCGGCGCTCGACCTCAGCCAAAGCCGTGGTCAACGAGCGCAAAATCTGTGGCCAAAGTTTTTGGTGACCCTTTTTTACTAAATTAGCTTTGACATTCGACAAAACTTCTTCAGCAGGCACTCCACTCTCTAAAAGAGCGACAATGGCAGCGGTGTAATTTTTAACTAAGGTAGGAATCATGATGATTAAGCGTTCTGCTCTCGGAGAATTTTCTCCGCTGCTAGAATAGCAGTTTTAGTGATCTCTTCCTGACTCTCTAGAGCAGCTTGGCGCTTGGCCTCTAGAGCAGCCGCTTCAGCTGATTTCATAATCTGAGCAGCTTCACCGCGTGCTGAATCCACAATAGTGTTGGCCTGCTCACCTGCGGCCACCTTAGCTTTGGTAACCACTTCTTTAGCAGCCTCATGGGCCCCAGTCAAGATAGCAGCTTTTTCGGCTTCAGCTTCAGTTTTAGCTTCGGCAGCCGCTTCAGCATCTTTCAGACCTTGAGTAATTTTCTCCTCACGATCATTTAGCATTTTTAGAATCGGCCCATACAGGAAGTAGCCCAAAGCCGCCATCAAGATGACGAAGTTGACGACCTGAATGATGATTAGTTTGGCATCAATACCAAAAGTGGCCAGAATGGTTTCCATAAATACTTTTAATTAATCGTGATAAATTTTACCTCCGTCAAAAAAGAATTCGTGACTAAATAATCAGGATGATTAAGCGAACTTAATGATGAAGGCGACCACGATGGCAAAAATAGCCAAAGCCTCCACGAAAGCGATACCAATAAACATGGTAGCTTGAAGAGTTCCTGAAGCTTCTGGGTTACGACCGATAGCTTCTTGAGTTTTAGCTACCAACATTCCAATACCAATAGCTGGAGCAAATACTCCGATAGCAGCAGCGATAGCCATTGCTAATGCCTTAGCAGATTCTGCATCTAGTTCAGCAATTCGTAGTGCTAATTCTAGTTCATTCATAAATGTTTAATAATTAATACTTTTAACGGACAACTACGAGCCACGCCCAATTTGTTTTTACGGGACTCGTTATTACCCACTAAACTAATGCGGCTCAGTGACCGCCAGCTTGATAAAGAACAAAGTCAGAATAGCAAAAATAAAAGCCTGAACAACCCCGACAAAAACCTCGAAAGCCATCATTGGTACCGGTACAATGTAAGGAATGAAGAAAGTAATCACTAACAGCAAAACCTTACCAGCAAAGATATTGCCAAATAAACGGAAAGAATATGAGACTAACCGCGCCATCTCTGAAATTAATTCAATAATACCGATGACAAAAGCTAGCGGAGATTTAAAGTTAATGAACTTCCCAGCATACTTGAAAAATCCAAGCGACAATACCCCAGCCAGCTCGATTGCAATCAAAGCCACGATAGCGAAAGCCAGGGTGATATTAAGGTCAGTATTAGCTGGATAAAATAACGGTGTAAAAGTCGTTCCGTCAGCAGAGGTCTCAAACCAACCAATAGAAGTCACACCTGGCAATAAGCCAATCCAGTTTAAACTTAAGACGAAAATAAAAATCGTCATGATGACTGGGAAATATTTTTTAGCCAGCTCTCGACTCTCTAAGGTATTAGCGATGTAGTCAAAACTGCCGCCAATGGCCACCTCTACCAGGCTCTGGACCTTACCCGGAACTAATTTGATTTTGGTGCGCAGGAGAGCAATTAAGGCAATCACAATTACCATACTGAGCCACGCTGTTACCAGAGTAGCTGACACCGGAATACCCCAAAACTCACCCAAAATATGGGGAGCAAGATGTACTTCAATGCCATCAGCAGCGTATGCAATTTGTGGACCAAACATATACTAACTCAATTTTTGAGGACTAAAACCGCAGTCCAAACGCCAGCATCATAACAAAGAAAAATGACTTTAGCAAAAATCCCTAGTGGAAAATATACCTAAAATTAGGTAATTTTTCTAAAACTCATCTCTAGGAGCAACGGTACCAAACCCAGAATCTATAAACTCGACCGCTTTAACCGATTCCAGGAAAGAAATCTTTACGGATTTGAGATTCTGGTACCTCCAAGTCGCGAAGAATACCATCAAGAATATTAACCATAATTGACGGACCCGACACATACCAAGTCCGCTCTAGGTAGTCTGGAGCATACTTCTCAATTAATCCCTTTGTCATAAAACCTGTCTCGTAACGGTGATTTGTTTCGTTAGCCACTACCGGGATTAATTTAAATGACATTGCCTCTTCAGCATCTTGCCAGAGTTCGATATAAGCTAGTTCTGCCACTGTATTTACGGCATAGAAAAGTAGGTAATCACGAGCCTCTCCAGCCGCTAACAGGTGTCGAATATGGCTAGTAAACGGTGTAACACCAATCCCTCCAGCCACAGCAGCAATCTTAGTGTCTGGTTTTTTCGGCAAGACAAAGTCTCCTGCCAACTGACTAGCAATGATCTTGTCACCTGGATTCATCTGTAGTAAATTCTTTTTGTAACTGGAGCTTGCGCTCGGTGGAACCTTAAACGCCATTTGTAAGTATTCACTTTCGGGGGCGGAGGCAATGGTCAGGTAGCGACGTACGCCACGATTATCTTTTAACTTGTGAGGCAACATCCATTCTAAATATTGCCCTGGCAAGAATTTCAGCTTTGAGGGTTTCACAAAGGAGTACTCATAAGTATCAGCGGCAATTTCCTCAGTTTTATCTAACTTCAGTATCAACTTTCTTTGTAATAACAGTGGCCAGACTACAAGATTGCCGATTAGTAGAGCCATTTCTGGTGTCAAGTCAAAATAACCGGTTGCTAAAGTGGTAGCGCTCAAAAAGCCTACCAGAGCCGCATAGAGGTATTGCTGATAATGTCGAGGCGGTAAAGTAAAAGGCTCGGTCAACATGTAGAAAGCCAAAAATAGAATTGGGAAAGAGGTTAGGAAGCGCCAGCCCAAAGCTGAGATGTCTACCCCGCCCGTCCGTAGCCAAGTTTCTGCCAGAAAAGTAAAGAAAGCCACTAAGATAGCAATCATCACCATCTGCCAACGGCGCACCTTCTTAACCACAATGACCCCCGCAATCAATAGTGGCACAAATAACACCGGGGTCGCGATCCACCATGAAGCGCCGTAGAAACCAAGACTGGCCACCAGCGCCACCCCGACAGCAGCCGGGTTAAAAATATGTTGCCCGCGCCAGATCAATACGTACTTAGACGCCATCGTCAGTACTGCGATAAAGATCACCCATAAATAATCATTGAGGTTAAGCGGCGGAATGATTAGGAAATACAGAATAAGTGCCGTCACGAGACTAGACTCCAAGTTGATTGGCACTTTACTCAAAGTGGCAAAGACTTGATTCGCAATCAAAGAGGCTACCACCAGAACTAGCAAAAATAAAACTAGCGACCAGGCTGAGGTTGGCAAGAAGTTAAACAGAGCCATGACCCATGACACCCCGACCAGGGCAAGTAACGAGTACAGCACCACCCGGTACATAGTGGTGTTATCTAATAAGCGATTAAACTGTTGATAGGTTTTAAAAAAAGAATTTGGCATACGTTGAAATTGTAACAAATTACCACCAGGAGTATTGGCTTAAGATGTTGATGAAGTTATACTTAATGACAGTAACAAGAATTATTGGGAGGCGACTTAAAACTTCCAGTATTGTTACTAATTTTAATTTAATATTTATGCCATTTATTATAGCTCTAATCGTTCTTACTCTTGGTGCTGGAGTTTATTTTTTTACTAGCCTGAACACCCCAAACCGAGATAGTGACCAGAATACTGTTGTGAACATTGACCACAGCAATGCTGTCGCCAACAAATTTCGTGATGGAGAGTATGTTGGTGAGAATACTTACCCTACCCCTTCCGGTAACCACACCATTACTGTGAATCTAACTCTCCGTGATGACATCGTCACCGCGGTCAGTAATAGCTATGATGAAAGTTTATCTGGTACTAGTGCTAAAATCACCGAACGTTTTGAGGAAATTTACCAAGCAGAAGTTGTTGGTAAGAAACTTGAGGAAGTTAACCTATCTCGCGTAGCCGGTGCGTCCACTACCTCAGACGCTTTCAACAGCGCTCTAGCTGAGATCAAAACCAAGGCCACCATTTAATCGCTTCCTAGCATGCCCTTTGCTACTAAGACCTTTTCCTTCCCCGCTCTTGGCACCACTTGGCATGTTGAGATAGTTAGTAATTTTACTGATGAAGAAACTACTGCCCTGAAAACGGCAGTAGTTTCTTTAGTGGCTGATTTTGAGAACAAATACTCTCGCTTCAAAGCTGACTCATTGATTACAAAACTAAATAAGGAGCGGGTTTTGCCTAATCCCGAGACTGAAACCGTCACCCTCTTACAACTTGGTCAAGATTTATACCAAAAAACTGCCACGATTTTTAATCCCTTGGTCGGTGAACATCTTAATCGGCGCGGCTACGACGCTGATTATAGTTTTATTCCCCAAGCCGAACCAGACGACTTCCCTAACCCCCTGACCGATTTACAGATTACCCCAGCAAAAATCACTCTCACAAAAGGCCTGATTGATCTGGGTGGTTACGGCAAGGGTTACGCCCTTGACTTAGTGGCTGACTTTCTCCGAAAAACTTGGCAGTTGCACGACTTTCTTATTAATGCCGGTGGCGATATTATTGTTAGCAACAAGTTAAGTCCTCCCTGGGAACTCTACTTAGAGCACCCCACTGAAGCCAATACTTACCTCGGAAAAATTGCTCTGACGAACGCCAGCTTGGCCTCCTCTAGTCCGCACAAACGAGAGTGGCGAGTAGCTGGGAAAACTTATAATCACATTATCGATACTAGCGAGAGAGCAGCTGTCACTCCCGACGTCAAAACTCTAGACGCTAGTTTCGTAGTAGCCCCTTCAGCGCTGGCCGCCGATGTGTTGGGAACGGTCTTACTGATTACCCATAAAGACAAATACCAATCGCTTCTAGAAAGCTTTGCTGCCCAAGCAGCCACCTACTCGCTAACAGAAAAAAGTCTTAGTTTGTACCACAATTTTCCCAAAATCATTTCTTTGTAAGAAAGAGCGATCAGTGTCGTCATCAGCAAAGGAGGAGTTCATAACGGAAGTTACAAGAGGACGAAGAAGTGTCAAAAATTGTCAGCGCAGCAGTGATTTGTCTATCATTTTGCGTCACAGCACCGGCTGTGGCAGATATATCACTGCAAACTGAATCAGCCGTTCGTACCAGCTGGTATGGACCCGGCCTGCAAGGGAACTCCATGGCAAACGGAAACAGATTTGATATGAACGATCACACCGTGGTCGCACACAAATCTTTGCCGTTTGGCACCAAAATTAGGCTCGAAAACCCAGAAAATGGGCGAGTTTTGGTTGTGACGGTGCAAGATCGTGGTCCTTACGTTAAAGGACGAGAGCTCGATGTTTCCAAAGCAGCGGCTGAGCGCCTGGGTTTCAAAGCCCAAGGTGTTGCCACACTGAAAGCGCGAGTGATCAATTAAGCATGACTCTATCGCTGAGTTGATGGGGCAATTTTGCCCCATCTTTTTAATACACCACCTCCCCTTTGACAAAACTCTACCAAACTGTTATAGTGGCGAGACCTTTAAAGATTCTCGTGGGGTCAGAAGTTTTGCTTGCTTGGCCTGGTGGTTATTTAGTTTAATCTCATTACGATAGTTTTTCTGGGATTTTACAATTCAAATAACCTTTCAGAATTCAAATGAATACTCAACAGAGTCATCCGCGACGCAATCAGTCGTTTCGACACAGCACGTCTCCGGATCAACAAAATAAACGCCGCTTTAGTAATAGCTCCGCCCGCGGCTCCTTCGGTAGACATCGCGGTGGCGGAGGTGGGGGTCGACCTTTCGATCGCCGAGGTGGTGGTGGACGAAAACTACGCCCAACCTTTGACGTCTCTCGCTACATTAATAAAAATCCCGTTATCAGAGAGCCAGAAGTGGCCTACGAGAATAAGTACTCTTTTGCTGATTTCGAGATTGAAGATAGCTTGAAAGAGACTATTAGAAACCTCGGACTCAAAACCCCCTCCCCAATTCAAGACCAGACTATTCCCCTGATTCTAGAAGGGCGGGACGTGGTTGGCTTGGCCGAAACCGGTACTGGCAAAACGGCCGCTTTTTTGATTCCTACTATTAACCAAACTCTTAAAAATCGCAGCCATCGTACCTTGATTTTGACACCGACTCGAGAACTGGCCATTCAGATTGAGAATGAGCTACAAAAACTGGCGCCCAAGCTAGGAGTTTACTGTACTGTTTGTGTTGGTGGCACCAACATCCGTCCACAAATGTCTCGCCTGCGTCGGGTTAACCACTTTATTATTGGCACACCAGGTCGAGTCATGGACTTGATGGATCGTGGCTTTATTCATCCTGAGACTTTCAACACTGTTGTTTTAGACGAAGCTGACCGCATGCTTGATATGGGTTTCATTCATGATATGCGTAAAATCTTGAAAGATACGCCACAAAACAAACAGACACTTTTCTTCTCTGCCACTATGTCCAAGAGTGTCGAAGCGCTGACTGGAGAATTCCTCCGTAACCCAGAAACTATCTCAGTTAAAAAGAAAGACATTACTAACAGTGTTAGCCAAGATGTAATTTTCTACGAACCAATTGAGAAATTCAACAAGTTAATTGAAATCCTGAAAGATGAGTCTGTCTTTAGACGCGTGATTATCTTTGGCGCTATGAAGCACAGTGTAGAAAAACTCGCGATTGAGCTTAACCGGACTGGTGTCAAAGCTGACGCTATTCACGGCAACAAAAATCACGGCCAACGTCAGCGCGCTTTGAGCCGCTTCAAGTCCGGACAGGTGCGTGTCTTGGTAGCAACTGATGTGGCAGCACGTGGTATCCACGTCGACAACGTCACCCACGTCATCAACTACGACCTACCTAACACTTTTGAAGACTACGTGCACCGTATCGGTCGTACCGGTCGAGCTAATCACGATGGTGCCGCCTTGACCTTTGTGAACAAACGCGAGGTCAACCCTCAGCATCACCGCTAGATCATCCCCAAGTTGCTGACAAAACTCATAAACAGCTGTTACACTAGTAACAGCTGTTTATATTTTATGAAATTATTACTACTAGCCTTTGGTGCTTTCATTTTATTACTAATTGTCAACGCTTTTTTAACAGGCCGCGCTGGTTAATCCTCTCCCTACTAGCCGACTGGTTTTGATTGACTTTAGACTCTTTTTGTGCTATCATAGTAGGTAGAGAGTCAGGACAAACCTGACTAGTTTGAGGAGCAGTGAAATGAATAAGTTTTTTGAAGATTGCTTCGAGGCCGCCGGCTTGGCGTTGGCCATCCTTGGCTTTGTCTACTTCCTGGCCACGCCGGAAGTACTGGCGGAGCCCGCACGCGAGCCGGCCACCGAGAACACCCTGGTGACGGAAGACCAACAGGACTTCACCAAAGTCATGCTGGAAAACTGGGGCTCTGACGAGCATCTCCAGTTGGAGCAGCTCGTCTGGAGCTCTGAGTCGCAAACCTGTATTGCCAAGACGACCGTCGTCGCCGAAGGTGATGAGGTCACTGCGGCGGCACTCGAGAGCCTGGTGCTCACGGGTGACAATCAGCTGATTTTTATCCCGGCGACAGCTCACGTAAACGGCGTCTGGATGGAGATCGACACATTTGTCGATCTCCTGGACGACGGCTGCTGGTTCGGTCCCGAGTTCAGCTAGACTGGACCAGCAATTTTCTGAGCGGAACCCCCGGGTTCCGCTTTTTCTTTTTATGCTACACTCAGCAGCAAGATGTCTAAAAAAATTCCTCGTTACATCATCCTTGAAAAGCCGGTAGGAGCCACGCCGCTAGAAGTAGCGGAAAACTGGCGCACTACTCAGGATGAGACTTACCAAAACCTTCCCTTGGCCTATGCCGGCCGCCTCGACCCCATGGCCTCTGGCAAACTACTAATTCTAATTGGTGAGGAATGCAAACGTCAGCAAGAGTATCACCACCTGGATAAGGCTTATGAATTCTCAGTACTGTTCGGTGTCAGTAGCGACACTCAAGATGTTTTGGGTCGGTTGAATTTTTCTCCGCAGTCACCCCTGATTGACCGGAAAGAGCTAAAAAAAGTAGCCACCTCATTAGTGAAAGAAGTCTCTCTACCCTACCCACACTTTTCCGCCAAAACTGTTCACGGTAAACCCTTGCATATGTGGACTTTGGAGAAGCGCCTTGATGAAATCGAGATTCCTGTGCAAACATCGACGGTTTACAGACTAAAACTAGTCTCCATGTTAACCAAATCCCGCCAACAGATTTACGAGGAAGCATTAACAAAGGTAAATTCTATTCCTGAAGTGACCGACCCGCGCAAGCGCTTAGGCAATGACTTCCGACGACAAGATGTGCGCTCCGACTGGCAAAAATTTTCAGTCTATGGACAACCAACTGACATATTTACAATTGCTCACTTTTACTGCCTAGCTAGTTCTGGTACTTACATGCGCAGTTTGGCGCAAGAAATTGGTAAACTAATCGGTACCAAAAGCCTAGCCTACCATATTCATCGTACCAATATCGGTAAATATCAATCCCTGACAAAGAACCTGGGCTTTTGGTGGAAACGCTACTAAATAAAACTACAATTTTAGCAAATTTAAATAGTACTGAGTTTACTGCGACTAATTACCGCTGGTTTTCTTTAAGAATCCTCTCTACATCTTCCACTTCTTTATTCAGTAGTATTTCTGAGACCTCGAGAGACTGTGCCAAGTTATCAGCAATTTCTTTCTTGGTCATTCGGGAGTTCTTACGGATCTGTCCCACCTGCTCAGTCACATCTTCATGAAGGGCCAAAAATACGCGCTTGATTTGCTGATTAATGTCTTTAGTTTCTGTAGCCAGGCGGTTTTCTCGTTTTTGCTGAGACAACTTCTCACGTCGGTATAGTAAGAACTGCAGCAGTACCAAGAAAGACAGACCGTACACAATAAGATTGATGGGCGCCAAGACCTTATCAGTCAACAGGTGAGTCTCTGACCGGGAATCAAACCTGAGGATTTTTTGACTCACAGTAACATTGCCGACGCCATCAACAGCTTTTACTATCACCTCATATTCACCATCGTCCAAATCCCTTAAGTTTAATGAACTACTGTCTGAACTAGTAGGTAGTTCGTACTCATTGATTATTTGTCCGCTGAGTGTCTTGATTGTGACCTCATAGTGATCAATCCCAGAATCTTTATCAAAAGCTGTAAAAGTAATTGCGGGTTGTGCACTAACTTTTTGTCCGCCAACTGCAATAATTGAAAAAGGTAGTGGTGACTCTTCATCAATATTGATTTGCAATGATGTTACCATACTCCAGCCATTCATATCTTTCATCTGAATGTTTACAAACTGGGTACCGCTATGCAGGTCCTCATTTTTGACTAAAAAACTATCGATGGCTGGTGAATAGACCGACTCCGATAAATAGCGAGGTTCATAATCGCTATCATCGGTGAGAGATACAGCCACAGCCTCCACAGCAGGTGGCACTTGCCAAGTAATCTCTAGATCTTCTTTCTGATGCCAGGTTGAATGAATATATTTCTCGGGAGAATTAATATAAAGCAGCGGGTTCAACTCAGACTCATTATTGAGGGTACTCACTTCAATACCAACCTGTGTTTGTTCTGGATCCGCAATAAATTCCTGTGCAGATACATGATAAACACCAAACGTTGATACCCCCAGGACGGACCCAGCCAACAACAGAGATAGTGGTAGCTGGGTTGAAGATCCTAAAGAACAAAAATTTTTCATAATATTATTTACGTTTTTTCTGAGCTGATAAGAGCGGTAGCGTGAGTAACAAAACCCCATCCTTAATCCGAGCCTCAGTTTTTTCCATATGGATACTTTCTGGCAAAATAATTCGACGGTAGAAATTACCCCACTGACATTCTTCGATATGAAAGACTCTTTCCGTCAGTTCCTTTTTAGAAAAGACTAATTGTTCGGGTCTTAGCTGTCGTCCTTCAATAATAATAATATCTGCATCACCTTCTACAGAGATGGAGATGTCATCAATATCTGCACCTGGTACCTGTGCGAAGATGACAATCTCATGTTTTGTTTCAGAAACATCCAATAACAGTTCAGTGACATTTTTACCAATGGGTCTACTGGTGGCCTTGGCTACAATCGGCTGTGTAATTTTGACCCCTTGTTTTTTTAAGCGGTTGAGAAAAAACATATCCTTTACTCAAGTATAGTACAAACACTTTTCCATACCGTCAGTTTTACCCACACAAATTTACTCAAAGCAGATTATGTGCCCTCAAGAATATTTTAAGATTGCATCAGGTAAAGCCAGGGGACAGGATGTAAGCATACCAAGCGACAACAAGGTCTCGGATTTCTTAAAGTATGTTGAAAACAATTATTTATAATCTCTTGTCATTAACAAATATCACACAGAATAACGTTATTTTGACTAATGTCCTTTATAAAGGACATTAAAGACATTTAGGACAAACGTCGCTTACACTTCACTTAAGACTGTACGGTCGGGATCTCTTGCCAAGCAGAGACATACTCCGGTGACCGCCAACTTGAAGCTGGCAGCAGTCCTCTTGGCTGCAAACTGACCCCACTCCGCAGTACCGTGCTGTGGAAGCGGCTATTTAACATATCAACGGTTTGCCACAGACCCTCATCCAAGACCGTTTCTGTCTCAGTAAACAAAGAGCCGTTTTGAAAATTTTCTGGCATTAAGGAACCAAGGGTGATACCCAACTTTCGATAGCCTACCTCGGGGGAAAATCTTTTGACCAACACTGCGTTGGCATATTTCATAATCACTGAAGTATTACTAGTTGGCGCGGGTAAGGAAATAGTTTCTGAGAAACCGCCACTTTGTCCTCGGGCAGGGTAAGCAATCACTGTTAAGGTTTCTGCTAGCAACTGCTTTTTTCGCAAGGTAGCAGACGCGGCCTCCACGTGACCAGCCAGCACAGTTAGAACCTCTGCTTGTTTATAGGTAGCTTTTTTCAAACTTCGAGAATCGGTTAACGACTGCTGTCCTCCGGAGACAGGGTTGAGTAAAAAGATCATTTCTCCATCTAATTCAGCACGTAACCTTTCCCCCACTACGCCAAACTTCCCTCGCACCAAACTGAGTGGATAATTAAGTAGGTCAACTACTTTTAGCAGCCCTTCCCGGCGGTATCTTTCGGCCGACTTGGCGCCCACTCCCCAAAGTAAGTGCAGATCTATCTCCTTAGTTAAACTCTGCCAAGTAGACACGTCTAACACCCGGAGACCATCGCCACTTTTAGCTAAACGGCTGGCATATTTAGCCTGGGTCTTATTGGCACCCAGTCCAATGGAAACCGGGATACCTACCAACCTCTCAAGCTTCACCTTCAGTTCCCTAGCAACTACCTCAGCCGCTTGTCTATCTTTTGCCTTAAGAAGAAAAAAGGCTTCATCGATAGAATATTGCTCAAATTCCTCCACCTCTTTTTTTAATACCGAAAATAATCTCTGAGACAGATTGCGATACAGTTTGAAGTTTGACGAAAAAACGGTGACGCCCTTTTGTCTTATCAAATCCTTGATTTGAAAATAAGGCATCCCCATGACAATCCCTAAGTCCTTAACCTCTTGTGAGCGAGCCACCACGCAACCATCGTTACTCGAAAGTACTAGTACCGGCTGCTGCAACAAATCCGGACGGAATAAACGTTCGCAAGAAACAAAGAAATTATTACCGTCCACTACGCCGATATAGGTTTCCATAGTCTCGTCATTTTAACACTCTTTAATTAGGTAAAAACTAAGGCCGCCCTTGTGAGAGGGCGGCCTTAGTTTTTACCTACCAGTCAACTATCGGAACAAGTTCCACATCTTCTGGTCTTCCTCACCATCGATTTTGAAAATGGTGACACCGTTCAATTTATACTTATCAATCAAGGTCAGTTTATCGCCAATCGCGCTAGCATCAGAATAGGTAACGAAGCGTACCGGAATTTCTGTTTTAGTAGCATCAGCAAACAGCAGGGCTTTGGCAGCAGCTTCATATCCTGGACGTGTCCCAGCTGGAGTTGGCAGGGCATTGAGAATCTGATAAACCGAATCCTCAGGGAAGTAACTAAACGCCCCTTCGCCACCCGCAGTACGACCGATGCTGGTTTTGTACTTAGCCGCTAATTCCACGATGCGAGGATGGTTTAATGAGGCCACCCGGGTATAGTCACGGTACCAGTTAGGGGCTACCGCCACGTCCCAGGCTCGGCCGTAAGTGGCCACTCCCAGTACCACCTTCTCTTTTGGTAATTCTTTCAAGGATTCCTTAATTACCTTTTCTACCCAATCCTTATCAGCAACTGGCATATAAGGTACGCCAGATCGCTCTTCGTTTAGCTTGATATCAGCTCGTTGCTGGTCATAGGCCATAATCTCCACTCGGTCACAGTATTTACCAATCGCCTCATAGTCATTGGCATACTCGTAATCACTAGGAATATTCTTAAAGCGCGAATCTAACGGCATTCTGGCTTCGACCGCGCAAGACAACCGCTTATTACCAAGCTCGGCTTTTAATTCTTGCAAAAAACTGGAGAAGTCATCTCTGGTCTTGGCGAGCTTTTGCTCGTAGTCGATATTGATACCATCATAATTCCCTTTCTTAACCAAAGCCACAATGTCGGCAATGTGCGCCTCCCGATTACGGTCATCGCTCAAAATCTCGTCAATCTGCTGACCATCAAACCAAGCAATGGTGGGAATAACGGTCACCTCTTTAGCCTGTAGAAGCTTGGTCAAAAGAGGCCAGATCGGTCCATCCATTTTAGTGACGGTTTTGTCGACAATCTGTCCCTGACTATCGATTTCGTAAACGAAGGGATAAACCGTATCGAGCTTGTCGATATTTTGGAGCACACTAACAATGCCTGGGAGCTCTTGAAACCACGGTACCCAGCCACTGACTGTTCCCTCATAGGCCTGCCCTACTTGTGGCACCAACATCAAGGACAACGCGCCCACCACCATTAAACTCATTATAGTCTTCTTCATACTGATATTTTAAATAAATTACTAACTGCTAAAACTAGTCCCTATACTCTAGTGAAGACCAGCCGCGACCGCAAATCTTACAAACTTGCCCAGTTGAGAATAACTTGTCAGGTTAGGCAAATTTGTGCACCGCACTACTAACAACACCCCAAATAAAGCAATTATCATGATCGGCAATCCTGATCGGTGGATACTGCTCATTGGCAGAAACTAATTGATAATCTGGATGCCGACCTTGTAATTGCTTTACTACAAATCCACCGTCAAAAACGGCCACCACAATACTGCCGTGTCGAGGCTCAAGACTACGGTCCACTACCAGAATATCTCCCGAGAAAATTCCTACACCCTCCATAGAGTCTCCTGTCGCTCTCACAAAAAAAGTAGCCTCCGGATGTGTCACTAAATGAGTATGTAGATTGAGCATCTCCTCCACCCCATCTTCGGCCATGCCAGGAAAACCGGCAGCTGGTCTAGCAACATAGAGTGGGTTTTCTTTATCTACTGATCTGGTTGGAGATTTTTTACGAGCAGGGCTTTTCATTTTCATATTTTAACAGTCTCTTGCCTAGGTTCAAAATTGCTAAATGACAAAATAAAGAATAGAATTGATAGAGTAAATTACTTTGAGAACTCACCAAAGCAGTTCACAGCTGAGTTTTACCCTCTAGCACTTACTCTTTAAGTACGCATTAGTTGACTATCATCAACTATACCCCTGATAAAACCCGCACACTGTACTCGAATAAATGTATTTTATACCATGAAAAATTCTTCAATTCTACGACGCAACTTGAGTATTCTAAGCCACTTTACACTGGTCGTCATCATCATAGTCTTAGGAATAACCTTAATCAATTCCCTAGAAAATAGAACTTACCTGGTCGTCACTATTTTTATTAGTACCATTATCCTTTCTAATCTCTTGGCAAAACTGTACATCCTCCTGTTCTTAAATGACTGACTGTCATTTAAACTTAATTATGAAATCCTTCTCTTACAAAAAATTAGCAGTTTATCTAACCCTATACGCAATTCTAGGCGGGATACTACTATCAGTTTTTACGCTGCCACCAAGCACTGATAGTGATACCTTCTTTAGCCTACGTGTTGTGATTATCTTTTTCGCCAGCTTACTACTGACAAAATACACAATCTACATGGTACTTAGTCCTTGGAACGAG
The DNA here is from genome assembly GCA_934699595.1 of uncultured Patescibacteria group bacterium. Taxonomy (GTDB): domain Bacteria; phylum Patescibacteriota; class Minisyncoccia; order Phycocordibacterales; family UBA918; genus OLB19. Next base: position 22,836 of record CAKUWT010000001.1, on the reverse strand, counting down.
ATCGTTCAACTGCAACGCCTTCGCCGCCATCATCATCCTGATTTTCGCCCCTTAGTTAGTGTGATTATTCCTGCCTGGAATGAGGGAGAAGGTATTATCACGACCGTCCGCAGTCTCCTGACTAGTAAATACACAAACTTGGAAATTATCGTGGTCGACAATGCCTCTACCGATGGCTCAGATTCACTTCTACGTCGACAAGTAAAAATTCTCAAGGCCTTAAAAAAACGAGAGAACCAGTTGTTTTATCGTGGTATTCGTCTCAGTTATTACTACGAGGGTACGCAGGGTAAGGGACACGCCCTCAATCATGGACTAAGTAAAGCCCGGGGTGAGATCATCATATCAATTGATGCCGATTGCTTCGTACCCCCCAATACCATCGGTAATTTCGTCAAACAGTTTTCGGATCCGAAAGTGATGGCGGCGGTTGGTAATGTACGAATTGGCAACACAGATAAAATTATAGGTGTCGTACAGTATTTAGAATTTCTCTTCTCTTTTTACTTCAAAAAAGCAGAGTCATTAGTAAACAGTATTTACATCATCGGGGGTGCAGCCGGAGCCTTTCGTCGCCAGGTCTTCACCGAACTTGGACCATACAGTACTACAAATATCACCGAAGATATTGAGCTATCTCTGCGTGTACAGTCAGCCGGAATGCGGACAGTTTATGCTGAGGACGCTATTCTTTATACCGAAGGTGCCCCCACCTTAACCGGACTTCTCAAACAACGACTCCGCTGGAAACGGGGTCGCATTGAAACCTTTGTGGAACATAAGAATATGTTCTTTAGTCGTGATAAGAAACATAATCGATTACTTACATGGGTCATATTACCCCTAGCAGTCATTGGTGATTTACAGTTGGCTTTTGAAGGTTTGTTCTTAGCTTTCTTATATATTTTTTCTCTATTAACGAAAGACTTTACTTCTTTTATCTCAGGTATTATCGTCGTATCTTCCATGTTTTTAATACAAGTGATTTTCGACAACTATCGTCATGACGTCTGGAAATTTGTACTCTTAGCACCGATTGGCTGGTTGTTGTTTTATATCTCTACTTTTGTGGAAACGTATGCCCTATTTAAAGCTTACTTCGGTCACCTTAAGAGACAGGATCTGAAATGGCAGCAGTGGGAGCGGCGAGGAGTCTTTACTAAATAATAAAATAGAAAAACTACCGTGAATTTATTCTTGACTATTTATAAAAAATATTGGCACAATCGTTGGTGGCTGCGCGGAATATTGGTTAGTCTAATAGTCTTATTACTAATACTTTATATCTTAATTAAACTCTCCTCCTCCCCCACAAACACCCTCCGAGCTATTACCTACACTAAAAATATACAAAAATCAGAACGCCTGGCTGCATGGATCTATCCTGATGGTAAAAACTGTACAGCTCTTTCCGAACTGAATGATGGTCGAAAAATTACGACGGTTAAAATTGAATGGCTGACTATCGCTGCTGGTCAATTGGAGATAATCACGACCGATGATGCCTGCCTAGGTTTTGCCCCAGAGCTAATACCTGCACTAAAACAAAACACTACTGAGCAATATCTCACCATTTCTGCTTTAGGTGCAGAAAATATTCAATCTTTCCTCAGGAATACAGACCCCAACTTAACCGATTTTGATCTAGCTCTGCAATGGCTCGAGACCTACGATCTGTCAGGATTAGAACTTGATTTTGAAAGCTTTGGCGACTGGAATGAGGAGCTTTACTTAGACTACCAAAACCTTGTCACTATTTTAGGTAACGAGCTCCACAGTCGCAACAAGAAACTACTAGTGACCGCTCCGGCTATTTGGGACGAGTTATCTCAGTCCTGGTTTGTTTGGCATTATGCAGATTGGCAAAATTTACCTGTGGATGAGCTAGTGATAATGACATACGATCACCAATACGACTACGGTGCCGGTGTTGCGATCGCTCCCTTGGAGTGGATGCAAAGCGTGGTCAAGTATGTCACTACTAACTTGGCATCTGACCGCCTCACTTTCGGCATCCCTAGTTACGCCTATACAGGAACTCGCGGTGAGTATGATATCCAGATTCTCGACTATAGTGCCGTAAAAAGACTGCCGGGATTTAATGATGCCATCCGTGACCCAGCTTCAGCAGAAATGACTTGGGTGAAAGACGGTCAAGTCTTTTTCTATAACGACACCACTTCATTAGATATCAAGAAAAAACTCTTGAGAGACTTGGGCGTGGAAAGTATTTCGGTATGGCATTTGGGCGGCAACCAGTGGTTTACTGAGGAAAAATAACCAAAAGAGAGACTTTACTTACTAATGCTGCCCAGTCACATCTAGTGCCTTTTGAATGGCTTGGTTCTGCTGATCAACTCGCCCCTGAACCGGGGCCAGGTCTGGCAAAGTATTTTGGCTGGGATTATGCAACATTTCCGGAGCCTCCTCTGGCAAACTATCAACGGTCATTTTTATAAACAACCCAATACTAAGTAGAGTAATCAAAAAAATAATCAAAGCTCTCATATTGGAAAAGTATAACACTTTAGTTACCTTAAGAACTCAGTCTCTTCCGCTGTTTCTGTCGATGAAAACTAATGGCGAAGCGGTGGGCTTCGGCGTTGGCGTGGAGAATTTCTAGCTTATTGGCATCGATAAGTGCCTGGGTGCCAAGGAGGTGGTTCGGTCGGTGGCGGTCGTCTTTGACGACCGCCACAACCGGAATCAGTAGCTCGGCCTCCGCCAGTAACTTTTCTGCCACCTTTTTTTGCACCGCATTACCGTCCACCACCACGATATTTGGCAGTGGCCACTCTGGATGCCCGAGACGTCTTTCCAGCAATTCTTTCAGGGCGGCCGGGTCATTAGCGTCTTTGACACTCTTAATATTAAACTTCCGATAGTCACTTTTTCTAGGTTCACTCCCTTCAAGGACTGTCATTACTCCAACCATACTCTGACCCTGATGATGAGCCACATCATAGGCTTCAATCCGCAAGCTCTCTCCAGTACGACTATCCAAGCGATCAACTTTAATCAAGGAAATGTCTTGAATATGTTGCAAAGCAAAGATTTGCTTTTTCAGATGATTGGCCACTTCAAACTCCTCAGCTTTGGCAGCTGTCATCATTTCCTTCTCCAGCGCCTTAATTACCCGCTGTTTCTTCCCCTCAAAAAACCACCGCAAATGTTTAATCGTTTTTAGATATTGCTCTCGGTTAGACTCATGTGGATAAAGTCCAATTTGTCGATTAAAATCTACTTTACCGCGGGCAAACTTGGTTCGCTCTGACCCTACTGGATCTTTAGTATCATAATACTGAAAAAGTTTCCGAATAATCTTTAGGGCTTCACGCAATAAACCACTACTTGGGAACGGCCCAAAATGATACTTGATCTTTTCTTCAATATTACCTTCACGTAAATCCTTACCTCGCACCACCAGCACTCGTGGCCACTCCTCATTGGTAATAATGACGTGATTGTAAGACTTATCATCTTTACTACGGGTATTGAAGTGCGGTTTGTGCGTACGAATAAGATTCGTTTCTAGAAGCAAGGCCTCTAAAACGCTGTCCGTTTCAGTTACTTCAACAGTCTCAGCCTCCGCTACCATTTGCGCAATCAGTTCCGAACGCTTTACGACCAAATCTGGAGCAAAGTAGCTGCGCACCCGATTGCGTAACGAGGTAGCCTTACCAATATACAGAATCTTCTTATGTTTACCTAAAAAGAAATACACCCCCGGCTTATCAGGTAATGTCAGTTGGTCAAAAGTGTCTTTTTGCATATTTTTATTAAACTCTCCACGACAGCGCTCACCGCAACAGCGTATGGCTAGCTAGCAGCCGCTAAAGAATCTTCTTTAGGTAGTAGCCAGTATAGGATTTCTGATTCTCAGCCACTTGTTCCGGGGTTCCTTTGGCAATAATTTGACCACCTCCCACCCCTCCTTCGGGACCAATATCGATCACATAATCGGCTGATTTCACTAAGTCTAAGTTATGCTCGATCACCATCACGGTATTACCTCGGTCTACCAGCTCCTGCAGAATCTCAATTAGTTTCTTCACATCTTCATAATGCAAGCCAATAGTAGGCTCATCCAGCAAGTAGATTGTTTTTTGTGTATGTTGCTTATACAATTCCGAAGCGATTTTTACACGCTGAGCTTCTCCGCCAGACAAAGTGGTGGCGCTTTGTCCCAACTTAAGATAACCCAACCCGACCTCAACCAGGGTATGTAGCCGCTCTTGAATAGCGGGAATATCGTGAAAGAAAACATGCGCTTCCTCAATATTCATTTCCAGCACCTCATAAATATTTTTCTTTCGATAGGTAACTTCTAGGGTCTCCTTAGTAAAGCGCTTACCATCACAGACATCACAGGTCACGTACACTGTCGGCAAGAAATGCATTTCCACCGCAATCACTCCATTCCCTTGGCAAGCTTCACAGCGGCCACCCTTGACGTTAAAACTAAAGCGCCCTGGCTTCCAGCCACGCACCTGTGCCTCGGTGGTAGCGGCGAATAATTCACGGATATGCGTAAACGCACCCGTATAAGTAGCTGGGTTAGAGCGGGGAGTACGACCGATCGGTGACTGATCAATGAGAATTTCTCTCCCTAAATACTCAGTACCGGTAAAGCTGGCGCAATTAAAAGTCTTAGTTGAACGGCTGCGCTGGTCAAGTCGGGCTTTTAAGTTTTTATGCACAATCTGGTACATAAAAGTAGATTTGCCCGATCCAGACACCCCTGTCACTACAACTAGACGCCCTAGTGGGATATCTACTGCTAAGTTTTTAATATTAAAAGCCTTACCACCCTTAATTTTTAGTGAGCCTTTTTCACCAGTGCGCCGTTTGGGAACTGGGATTACTTTATCACCTCGTAAATAATCAAGCGTTACGGAACCACTGTTATTTTTCGGGGCAGCTAGTAACTCACTGATATAGCCAGTCACAATTACCTCACCTCCTCGGACTCCAGCCCCAGGGCCGATGTCTACCAAGTAGTCGGCCGCTTTAATAGTATCTTCATCATGCTCAACCACCACGATAGTGTTACCGAGGTCACGTAGCTCGGTTAAGGTTTTAATCAAGCGATCATTATCGCGCTGATGCAAGCCGATTGTCGGCTCATCCAGTACATATAAAGCCCCTACCAAACCGGAACCAAGCTGGGAAGCTAGGCGAATACGCTGCGCCTCGCCGCCAGACAAAGTATTGGCGCGGCGATCTAGAGTAAGATACTCAATACCTACATTATTCATAAATTCCAGCCGTTCCATAATCTCCCGCAAAGCCGGCCAAGCTATTTCTTGTTGTTGCGGAGTTAGACGTAAACGTTCGATAAAAACGGCTGCCTCTTTAATGGTCATTGCGGTGAAGTCGACAATATTTATACCTAAAGAATCGACGTCACCTCCAAGGTACACACGTAAGGCCTCCTTCCGCAGCCGAGCGCCGTGACAAACCGGACATTCCTCATCATTAAACAGTCCAACTACCCCCAAACCATTACACTCTGGACAGGCGCCGTAAGGTGAGTTGAAGGAGAAGAGTCGTGGCTCCACTTCTGGAAAAGACGATCCGTCTACTGGACAAATGAACTTGGCTGACAAAGTACGGGTTTCTCCCCCGGGACTCTCAATTTTAACCAATCCATTCGCCACGCCGAGTGCCACTTCTATAGCTTCAGACAGTCGTTCATGAGAGCCCTTTGGGTCATCGCTAAATTCGGAAACGTAAATCTCGTCCACCAAGACATCAATATCGTGACGCTTAGTTTTGGATAACTCTATCCGTTCACGCAACTGCTTAATCTGTCCGTCAATTTTAACCGTTTCAAAACCCTTATTCAGTAAATCATAGAGTAGCTGGTAATACTCCCCCTTACGCCCCACTACTACCGGGGCAAAAATCACCACCCGCCCCTTACTAACCTCAATTCCCAGCACCTTCTCACTGTCTTTCTTTGTCGCGTCTTTCACTTCTCGATCAGTAATAGACTTTAAAATAATATCCAAAATTTCGTCTTGTGACAGTTTTTGAATCGGTGTGTCTACATCAAGACAATATGGCTGACCAATACGCGCGTAGAGAATTCGCAGATAGTCATAAATCTCCGTAATAGTGGCCACCGTCGAACGGGGGTTACGACTGGCTGATTTTTGATCAATGGAGATGGCTGGAGACAAACCAGAAATCTCATCTACATCCGGTTTTTGCATCTGGTTGAGGAATTGTCGAGCGTAGGGAGAGAGTGACTCCACGTAACGTCGTTGTCCTTCCGCAAAAATAGTATCAAAAGCTAACGAGGACTTACCCGAACCTGAAGGACCTGTTACAGCAATCATCTTTCCGCGTGGCATTTCTACATCAATATTTTTTAAATTATGCGTACGAGCCCCCCGCACCACGATTTTCTCATTACGGTCACTCCACTTAGTGGTAATCTTAGTTGCTAATGACTTTTTTGATGCAGTAGTCTCCTTGGCTGGTTGCTTGGAATTATTCGCTTCTTTCGGATCTTTTTTTGTGGCCATATAATAAATTTCTCAGTTTAGTAACAAACACCACCCCACCGCAGCAAGCGGTGGGGTTGGTAGCTTCATTTGCCATTATAGCACAGTTGTCAAGTTTTTTCTCGGCGAATATTTACCACTCCTTTTAAACCCACCGCTCCAGCTCATAGCACCAATAAAAAATAAAAAGCTCATCAGGTGATGAGCTTTTTATTTGCCTTAACTAACTTAAGTAGTGAAGCTAATTTCTGAAACAAATAGCGGCTGAAACGTTCTGATACGGCACACACGAGGTTCTTACCCAAGATCCTCCAGTCGGTCCATCGCCACCATTATAATAATCATTCACCCAACTATCTGTGCGGGCGTTGGCAAAACGACACCAGTTTTGCGTAGGGTTAACAAGCTGTTCAGAAAAAGTCCGATATGTCACACCAAAATCGTAACCTAACTCTTGACATCGCTTAGAAACACTACCAGTATGAACCATACCTCTAATGGCTCCAGGTCCCGAACCAGGACCCGATGGACGCTCAAAAGTTGCCCAGGTAAACACTTTCGACTCTAAAGTGCCTCCAACACCCCCGCCAGACACGACAGCTGGGTTAAAACAATTAGCACCGTCTTTATCACAATATTTGTTAGAACGAAATTCGAGTGCTCCCAAGATACCGGTCTTGTATTGTTGTAGATTACCAACATTTAATGGCCTATCAGTATTACTAGATGGAGGAGCACCGGTCGGCGCCGTCCAATTCTGTGCAGAAACAATCTGAGTCAAAAAAAGGCACCCAAAAAATACAACTACAAAAAAATATAAATAAATTTTCTTTTGTAAGAACGACAGTCTTAAAAAATCTCTCATAAATAAAGTAACCTTAATACTTGTAATTAATTGTTATTATTCTAGCTCCTGACGAATAATAATAGGGTTTCCATCCTCATCAAGTGACTCAACATTTTGTACACTCATTTCATCCTCTTCAAACTGTAGAAAGTCCGCACCTACATTTTGGTTTGCAGGATTATAGTTAGCATCATTTAAACCAACATCAACAACTGGCTGCGGAGTTGGGACAGTCAATAAAATTAATAATAAGACCACTAACACTAGTAAAAAGTTGACCACTCCCAATAAGTACAGTCGCTTTATATGTTTATCTTCCATACTAAAATTTTATCACAAACAAACAATCAAATATGATTTATCAACACTACTGTGGCTATAATTATTGATAAGTTAACACACAGTACAAAAGTCCGCCTAGGTAGCACCAGGCGGACTGCGTCATTTCTTATTTACCAAGGATTATCCAACCGACCAAAATACTGATGGCTTTCTGGTTGAGTTCTGGAAAGAATTCCTGAAACTCCTGGGTGATTAAAAGCAAGTATCGCTCAATCATCTTGTCGACTGCCTCCCAAATGCACTCCTCGAAAGATTGGCGATGAGTGACGACCATATGACCAGGCCTGGCCATCACTTTTTCACAGGCAACAGCGACTTCGACGAGCTGATAGGTGCCGCGCACCATCTCGACGAATGCGAAGTGCGCTTGCTGCTGCTGCCGCAAGAAGATATCTTGCAACAACCTGTCTGAGATACTTGTAAAAAGTATCTCCCGGACAGTGTTTGGAACCTTAAGCACTTCAGTCCCCCCCCATCTTTTTAAGTTACTCAACTCCTCAGACCTTAACACAAAATCACCTAACTGTCAAAGTTATCACCAGTTCATCAGGCAATGTTGGTTTATTTTTTCTCATCTTTCATCCCCTCCAAGTAAGCAATCTCATCGCGAATAACTGCTGCAGTTTCAAAATCCAGTAATTCAACAGCCTCAGCCATCTGTCGGCGTTTTTCTTTGAGTGTTTTGGCGGGGTTGCGTTTGTATAAATCAATATCAATATCGAGCAGTGTTTCCACCGTTTCGTCGTGGGTAGTACGCAACTGGTCAGCAATTGATTTAATCTCCTTAGCGATTGTCACTGGGGTGATGTTGTGTTTTTCATTATAGTCTAGCTGGATCTGGCGACGGCGGTTGGTTTCCTTAATTACCGAGTCAATAGTATCATTTATCTCGTCAGCATAAAGAATCACTCGGCCCTCCACGTTACGTGCGGCTCGACCAATAGTTTGAATCAAGGCCGTTTCGCTGCGCAAGAAACCAACTTTGTCCGCATCCAATATAGCCACCAATTCGACCTCAGGTAAATCTAGCCCTTCCCGCAACAAGTTCACTCCGACCAAGCAGTCAAAGACCCCTTTACGAAAATCGGTCAAAATTTCGATCCGCTCAATCGTTTTAACGTCACTGTGGATGTACTTAGTATTGATTCCCCTTTCGGTCAGGAACTCAGCTAAGTCTTCCGCCATTTTTTTGGTAAGTGTGGTCGCTAAAACACGGGCGCCGCCAGCAATTACTTTCACCGCCTCGTCAATAAAGTCTTGCACTTGTCCAGGATATTCGCCTCGCTCAGTAATCGGACGCAAATCGATGACCGGGTCCAGTAAACCAGTCGGACGAATAATTTGCTCCACCATCGGTACGCCGTCCTCGGCTGATCGGGCCTTTTCGTATTTCCCTGGGGTGGCTGAGGTGTAAATACGTTGACCAACCTTTTCTTCAAATTCAGAGAATTGCAACGGGCGATTATCGACTGCACTAGGTAAACGAAAGCCATGCTCTACCAAGGTATTTTTACGAGCGCGGTCGCCATTATACATACCACCAATTTGCGGAATGGTGACATGCGACTCATCAATAATAGTCAAAAAATCTGGGGTACCATCGGCCTGATGCGGGAAGTAATCCAGCAACGTGTAAGGCGGCTCACCAGGAGCGCGTCGGTCAAAGTGGCGTGAGTAGTTCTCAATACCGTTACAGTAACCAACTTCACGAATCAAGGCTAAGTCATATTCTGTCCGACGCCGTAAGCGTTCCGCTTCCAATATTTTCCCCTCCTTTTTGAAGTGAGCCAATTGTTGTTCAAGCTCAAGTTTAATATCTTCATAAGCTACCTGACGCTCATCTTCTGGCGTCACAAAGTGCTTAGCCGGAAAAAGATAAAAAACTTCTTGCTCCGCGACAATGGCACGCGAGACGCTGTTAATTTTAGTAATGGAAGACACTGTCGCCCCTTGAAAACCAAAACGAAAAACCGCCCGTTCATTGGTTGGCATTAATTCCACAGTATTGCCAACCGCTCGAAAAGTACCAGGAGTGAGGTCAGCATTGGTGCGAGTAAAATACATATCCACCAAGAGCCGCAATAGCTCACCACGAGTCAGTGGCGCGCCACGCTCAATACGTTGCAATCTTTTTTTATACTCAATCGGCGAACCAAGACCGTAAATACATGACACCGAGGCCACGATAATAACGTCCTCACGAGTCAAAAGTGCTTGAGTAGAAGCATGACGCAAACGGTCAATCTCCTCATTGATCTGCGCTTCTTTCTCAATATAGGTATCAGAAGTTGGTACGTAAGCCTCCGGCTGGTAATAGTCATAATAGGAGACAAAATAATGCACCGCATTCTCAGGAAAGAAATCGCGGTATTCTTGCGCTAACTGCGCCGCCAAGGTTTTATTGTGCGCAATAACTAGAGTGGGTTTCTGGATCGCCTGAATAACGTTAGCAGCGGTAAAAGTCTTTCCTGAACCGGTTACACCCAAAAGGGTTTGATGCTTGTCGCCAGCTTCAACACCCGCAACCAATTTAGCGATGGCTTGCGGCTGATCACCAGCAGGAGTTTTATCTGTAGAGAGTTTAAAGTTCATAGTGTGAGTATAGCGCTTTTTTAGAAAAAGAGAAAAACTACTTAACTACCCGTACCAATCAGTAGGTTAGCAATCGTGTCTATTTAGAATCATTTTAGTAACTGTCTCCGTAAATCAGCAGTGAAGTTAACTATAAAGTTAAGGTTGTGAATAGAAGCAAGGTGGGCACCAAGCATTTCTCGGGCTCGGAATAAGTGCGCTACGTAAGCTTTGGTATAAGTCTGTGCCAAGCCGGCACCTGAGAGCGGATCCAGAGGAGAAAAATCATGTTGGTATTTGGTATTTAATAAGTTAATTTTCTTAGTTTCCGGATAGGTCAGGGTGCCGCACGTCGTTGTGAGCAGTTTTCCAGTCCGGACATAAACGGTGCCCGTGCGCGCAATCCGCGTCGGCGCTACGCAGTCAAAAGTGTCACAACCTTGCAGTACTCCCTGCACAACATCCTCTGGTTCACCAATACCTAGCAGGTGCCGAGGCTTATCCTCAGGCAAAACTTCATTGACCACTCGCAGAGACTCCCCCAAATCCTCTTTGGAAAAAGAACCGCCAATACCAAAGCCGTCAAAATCCATTTCTGACAATACCTGAGCACTTTCCGTACGCAAATCTAGGAAGCGACCGCCCTGCACCACGCCGTACAGTCCTTGTTTTTTTAACGCTTCATAATTCTGCTTGTGAGCCATGATACTGCGCTTTGCCCAGCGATGGGTGCGGTCCATGGCTTCACGCTGGTAGTCATAATCAGCGTCTGGACTGGTACACTCATCAAAAGCAATGATAATATCAGCACCAATCGCCTGTTGAATCTCGATGGAGCGTTCCGCCGTAAAACGGTGCATGGAGCCATCAAGATGAGAGGTAAATGTCACCCCTTCCTCATCAATAATACAAAGCTTACCGTGCTCGGTAGCAAATTCCTGGCTGTAGACATTCAGCCCAGCGCGGGGAGTTTCGGCAGCGTCCACATCTTGGGCAAATTTTGCCACCCCCTTTCCAAAAGCCGCACCGAGAGAAAAAACTTGAAAACCGCCACTGTCGGTCATGGTTGGCATTTGCCAGTTGGCAAACTGGTGTAATCCGCCCGCCGCCTCAATCACTTCATGCCCCGGCTGTAAAAACAGGTGATAGGTGTTGGCGAGCGTTACCTGATTGTGTACATACTGCTCTAGATCTTCTGGTAGCAAACCTTTCACTGTCGCTTTGGTACCCACCACCACAAAAGCAGGGGTTTCAATATCACCATGTGGCGTACGGATGACGCCAGCGCGCGCCAACGTAGTTGGCGCGCGCTGCTTCACCTCAAAATAAACAGGCTTTTTAGACATCCCTACTTGATCTCCAGCAGTTCAATAAGGAAAACTAGATTGGCTTTAGGAGGAATGTTACCATAACCTTTCTTACCATAAGCCTGCTCGTAAGGAATTACTAGCACTCGCTTCCCGCCTTCTTTCATGCCAATAATGCCTTGATCCCAGCCCTCAATCACCTTGCCGGCTCCAGCTTTGAAAGTAAAAGCTTCGCCTTTTTTATAGGAATTATCAAACTCGGTACCATCTTCTAGAGTACCAATGTAATTAACTACAACCGTGTTCCCTTTTTTCACCTCTTTAGAGCCGGTGCCGAGAGTAATATCATCGATCACCAACTTACTTAAGACACCCTTAGATGTAACAGATTCGCGCAAAGCAGACTCCCGACTAGCCGTTTTGTTTGGGCTATTCTCAGACACAAAAACCGCCTGTAAACCAGCAGCTTGTTGATTACGTCCACCAATCGCGCTTGGGTCAATCATGGCCAAATTGCTGTTCTGTAAACGAAAGCCAAATAAAGCCACCGCCATTAATAATACGGCCACTGCCATTCCAGCTATCTCCCACTTACTAAACTGATTCTTACCAAACATATTTTAATTATTTTATCATACGTTTTTATTGATGTTTTGGCAAGAGCATGATCGGTCGCTACTCCAAGATTTCTTCATTTAGCTTTATTATTCCCTGCCTAATACCTGCTGCCAAATCCACCTGACTACGTTCTGCCAAAGTCGACAAAAAAAGAGTCCTTGCTTTGTCACTCATTAGCCTTGGTTGTGTAGGGCTCCCCAAACTCGAAAATGGCACTAGCTCAATTTCAAAAATCTGACCATTGTGAATTTTCATCGCTAAAGCTAAACCCTGTTGTACATCATCTGAAAAATACTGGTCGAAAATAAAGTTCCCTAAGGAGTAAAAAACTGGCACCCCGTCAATCATGGCCACATCTTGAACCACATGTGGGTGATGCCCCACAATTGCATCAATCCCTTCAGCCACCAGGAATTTAGCCAATTTCTCCTGAGAGAGATTGTGAGTAATGAAATATTCCTCACCCCAGTGAATAAACACAACTTGCAAATCACTTTTTGTCTTTGTCTCACTAATAACCTTTTTCCAAGTTTCTTCACTGTACCCCTGCCAAACCGTATGGGCGGCAATAATCGCGACCCGGGCATCATTTATATTTGTGTAATAAACAGATTCATCACTTAACTGCTCGGGGTGGCCAAAAGCTATCATGTTGGTATCACTAAAGGCGGCAGTGGTAGCAATGTATCCGTCAACCCCTTTATCGAAAGTGTGATTATTGGCGAGAGAAACCGCGCTCATTCCTGCTCTTTCTAAGGCTTTTAAACTATCTACTGGAGTGGAAAAACTCATAACATAGTTAGGTGTTGGACTGTGGACTGTTGGTACGGCGGATTCAAAGTTTGCCACCAATACATCCTTCGGCCTAGCAATCTCAGACAACACTGAAAAATGGTAGTCAACTCCCTGTGCATTAGCGTAACCGCGCCGCTCCACATCTCGCGCTAACATAATGTCGCCAAGAAAAATCAACCTGCCCTCATCAAGGGCAACCGTCGCATTGAGGTCTGACTGGATGGTTTTTAAATAACTGCCCCAGATAGTTGCACCCGTACCAAGAACTATAACCAGGCTGGCTAGAGCCAGGATCACAATTATTTTTTTATATGAGACCTCAATCAAAATAAGCCAATAGCGTTAATGGCGTTACTTTTTGAAGGATGGAAGACACCAGTTTTATCACGATACATCACCACCCATATGAGCAAGACCGCTAACACCAGGGCTAAGAATAATGAGAGCATTGTTTGCATCCGCATAACGTGAATACTGTCCCTGCGAAACTTCTCATCTTCTTGCAACTCATCGATCTCCACCGTAATACCAAGCAACTCATTGATTTCGGAGGAATTTAGTCGATCATTACTACGAAAAACCTTGTGTAAAGTATCAACATGAGTGGTATGATCAACATCATTCTCTTTCAGAACTAACAAAGCAGTATCGATCTCATCATTGTTGAAGTGTGCACTGATTAGGACAGACTTAATTTTCTCGTCTGAAGTTGGTGGCTTGATCCCGTTAGCTCGCAACAGGCTTTCAATGTATTTTTTATCAATGTATTTATTTCTCATATCACTTATTTTACATCAAGGGTAATAGGAAGAACTTCTACCTTATCCAGACTTTGCGTTAGTGTATTGGTGTACAGCTCTAATAATACCAGCAACAGACTAGCTAATACTGGACCAATGATAAAACCAACTGGACCAAACAGGGAGATTCCTCCCAATACTGAAACTAGAACCACGAAAGGATGCAGTTTATTTCCCCGACTCATTAAATAAGGACTAACTAAGTTATCCACCACCAGTGCTGTCACTAACGCCCAAATAAGTAGGCCGACCACATTGAAAGTAGTACTGGTAAAAAAGAGCCAGATAATAGCTGGAATCATAATAACAGCTGTTCCTATACCCGGCAGCAATGAACCGAGTGTAGCTAAAGAACCCCACAAGACGGCTTGTTTAATACCGAACAAAGAGAAGCCGACCGTCGCAGCAATACCTTGAATAACCGAGACCAGCACTGTTCCGATCACCACACTGCGAATGGAAATAGCTACTCGTTTTAGAATCAGCAAATCATCTGCCTCTGACAAAGGACTGGTTCTAGTAATCCAAACAATCAACCTTTCTCCATCTTTAAACAGATAAAAAGTTCCGAGTAGCACTACTAGTGTAGTCAATACGATAGAGATGGTGCCAGTAAAAATATTCCCTAAGTTACCAGTAAACCACTGAGTGATTTGTTTTAATTGTGTAGTCACATCAAATTCAAATCCCGGCACATAACCTTGCATTAGGGTATTTAAATTCCCTACGGTGTCACTACCAATCACTTCGTTTGATTGCACGGACTGAAAAAAAGACAAAAACTGATGAACTAATACCGTTGAGGCGGCAAATATTGGTACTACTATCACCAAAAGAACCATTATAGTACTGAGAATCGCAGCAGCGGTGGCGTTACGCCTCGGCATGCGATTACGAATCCATTCATAAAGTGGGTAACTAATCACCACAATCGTTCCCGCCAATGCCACCGCCACCAGGAACGGTGACCAGATCTTCCACATCACCCAAATGACAATGGCTAAAATGCCAAAAAAAAATGAGGAGGCAATAATTTCTGAATATTTCATAAGTTAGCTAACATTAAGCATCAAGGTAAATATAACACAAAAGGGCCAGGAAATATCCAGGCCCTTACGGCAACATGTCTATAATTCTTTTGGAGGTAAGAGTGGCTCTGCATTTTGTAGTCGCACTTCGGCTAGTTCAGCAGCAGTGCCGACAAGATGAAAGCTTTTGGCGGCAGCTTGGTCTAATTCGACATAAGCAGCACTAAAAAAATGTACCAATCCCCAAAGAATAATTAAAAAACCTAAGGCTTTAAACATAAAAATATGTGATTGCGTTCCGAAACCTCTCCTCGACAGAAGAAGTCTCATTAAATATGAGAGTGGGACGCCGTTGCCTTAGTAACTTCTCTGTTAGTTTTATAGCACACTTTAATACAATAAGCAAGCTATCGTCCGTAAGTTAGGGATGACATCCTTTAAAAAAATAAGCCTCGTTGCAAAACTAATATTGACTATTTTTCGATAATTGCTAAGATAGCCACACTATGTCACAAGATTTACTCGTAAAATTGGTCTCACAGGGAGATGGGAACGGCGTTGGTAAGGGTCACACCTACTACGTACGCTTCAATAACAAAGTGAAGAAAGACCCAAGCAAGAAGTACGAAACTAAAAAATTCAATCCGATTGCCCAAAAACACACGGTCTACAAACAGAAAAAATAAACCCCATAAAAAAGTCGCCTCGTACGAGGCGACTTTTTTATGGGGTTTATTTTTCCCAACTTCTGATCAAAACTACATTCTTTTACTGACCGCTTTCATCCCGACTCTTAAAACCCCTCTCTTGCATTAAAATAAAACTATTTCAACTTCCCGTCCTTACTGCCATCATAACGCCCCTGTTGTGCCAAGCTGCTCATCTTACAAGCGTGCAGCAACATTTTCTGAGCCTCTTCTTCATTCTCTTCTTTACCCTGCCAAGCCAACAGGAACGGCTCCTCCAGGGCTCGGGAGAATGAGTAGGTAATCGGCCACGGTTGTTTACCCATTTTAGCAATAGCGTTTAAGTTCTCGACGGAACGACGAGGTGTCTGTCCACCAGACAAAAAGACAATACCACCGACGTCGTATGGTACCGACATATGAAAGGTGCGTAAAGTGGCTCCGGCCACTTCTTCTGGTGAAGTCTGATCACTATAAGCGTCTCCCGCTAAGACCATCGACGATTTCAGGATCAGCGCTGATAGATCCACTTCAAACATCCTTAATTTCGTAAACAGTACCTGGAGGGCACGGGTAGTCACCATTTCAGCTCTTGCTAAGTCGTGATTCCCAGCAAAAATTACCTCTGGCTCAACAATCGGCACGATACCGCAACGCTGTGCAATCTGTGCATAGCGCACCATCATCATGGCGTTCATTTCTAAACTGGCATCAGTCGGAGTTTTGTCGCCAATATTTACCACAGCTCGCCACTTGGCAAAGCGGGCACCGAGGTCATAGTAATCCCGGAAGCGTGCCTCCAAATCATCTAAGCCCTGCGTAACGGTCTCACCATTAAAATTATCTAATTCCACCACCCCTTTATCAACTTTAATGCCGGGAATTATACCCTTAGAAATTAAAATATCTGGATACGCCAAACCATCATCTGTATCACAGACAATAGTGGAATTAAACATAATGACCCCCGAAAGATAATCCTCAATATTAGGAGTGGTAAATAACAATTCACGAAAAACTTGTCGGTTTGCTGGCTCATTGGGCAAATGCACCATCTCCAATCGCTTGCCGGCACTGGCATCGCTTTCATCGGCCGCAAGAATTCCCTTGCCTGGTGCCATTAGGGCGGCCACCGTCTCGTACATTTTTGCGTTCTTTTTCATACTGGTTTCAGTATAACAAGTTTGCAATTATTTTTAGTCAGTGGCGGTGCAAACTTGGGGATGACTAAAAATTAAGCGCGAATATGCCAACCTCTCCGAAAGAGAAAAACCACTAACGTTCCGAGCCCGAGTACCAATCCTAGAAGCACAATCAGACCGACTGTAGAACTAGCTTCGCTGTAACCAATCATGCCGTAGCGAATGCCGTCCGCAAAATAAAAGAAGGGGTTTAGTAAGGTCACCTTAGCGGCTGCAGCTGGCAGCATGGTGATGGAGTAAAAAATCCCCCCAAGGTAAGTCAGTGGTGTGATGACAAAAGTATTCAAGACTTGCAGCTGCTCGAAGTTATCTGCCCACAGGGCCACTATTACTCCCAACATAGCAAAAATACTGGCGACACCGGCAACGTACAAAAGAAAGACTAGAGGATGCACAAGCATAACCGCGTTAAACAAAACGCCAACCAGCAAAATCAGGAACGACACCACTACCGCCCGTAAAGCCGAAGCTCCTACTAGCCCAATCAACATTTCTAAATAAGAAAATGGAGCAATCAAAATTTCTTCAATACTACGGTTCATCCGCATCATAAATAAGGCCGAGGAAGCACTAGAAAAAGAGGCGTTCACGACTGAGAGTAGCAATACCCCCGGAAACACGAACGAAATATACGGCACTCCAGCAAAATCCTGAATCTTAGAGCCGATCACGGTGCCAAAAATAAAAATATACAAAGCGGCAGAAATCATCGGCGCCACTAAAGTCTGCGTCACCACTCGCAGAGTGCGACGGACTTCTCTTTTAAGAATAGTAAAAAGTCCAATTCTGTTAATTCCCATAGTTTCTTAAATTTATTTCTCTTGAGTAATTTCTAAATAGCGCTGCTCCACACTCTTGCCCTCCGCCAGAATCTCGTCCTTAGTCCCCTCCCAGACAATCTGACCATGATTAATCACCACGATTTCATGACAAAGTTCCTGAATCTCTTCCAGATAATGTGAGGTGAGAATAATAGTTTTTCCCCGAGCATTCATCTCCTTCAGATACTGCCACAAATCGTGACGCTGCTCTACATCCACTCCCGCCGTCGGTTCGTCGAGGATGAGCAGGTCAGGAGTATGCACCAAGGCGCGGCCGAGCAAAGCCCGCCGCTTCAACCCACCTGACAATTTCTGAAAACGTACATGACGATGCTGCTCTAAATCAAAACGCTTAATCAGCTCATCAATCCGCTGTTTTCGTACGGCAGCGGGAAGACCGTAATACCCACCCATATAATCCATCAGTTCTTCCGTGGTAGAAAAAATATCCACATTCGCTTCCTGTGGCGACAGGCCCACTTTGGTACGTGCTAATTTATAATCCTTCACTGCGTCTACTCCATCTACCAAAATTATTCCTGAGGTAGGTTGCACAATACCAGTAACAGCATGAATGGTGGTGCTTTTTCCGGCGCCATTCGGACCAAGCAGACCGAAAAAACTCCCCCGTTTTACCTTAAGGTTTAGTCCTTTTACTGCCGTCTTAGCATCCCTTCCCTTACCATAAACCTTCACCAAGTCCTTAATTTCCAAAACATACTCTGACATTCCAGCATTATAGCAAAGTTGTCAAATCTTGTCGCTGATGCAAGTCCAGGTTAATTCTGGTACTCTCTATTGTAGCCAACATGAGTCTAAGACAAGAAATTACCTGGTTGCTCCAAGAAAAATATCACGGTGTCGAAAACGCTGCCTTCCAAACCGACTTAATCGCTTTACAAAACGGCGTCCCCTTAGCTTACCTAATCGGTCACACACCTTTTCTGGATACTGTTATCGATCTCACTTCTCACCCACTTATCCCTAGGCCAGAAACCGAGTACTGGACGGAGCAGTTTATCACTCAAGTAAAATCTCAAAACCCTCAAGAGTGGAATTCTGGACAAGGTTTACACCTCCTAGACTTAGGAGCGGGCTCAGGTGCCATCGGCGTAGCGGTCGCAAGGGCCTTGCCAGAAGCACGGGTAGATTTTGTAGAAATTGAACCTGTGCATAAAGATACTATTCAAAAAAATCTAAATACTAACCTTCCCGACCTAACTATCAGAGAATTAAAAGAGCGTTACCGGGTGTTCATTAGCGATCTTTTTACCGCTATGCCAAAAGGCTGCGTTTACGACTATATTCTCAGTAATCCGCCTTATATAGACCGTGAGGCTAACACAGTAGATTACAATGTTGAGATCTACGAACCAGCTCGCGCATTGTTCGGTGGTGAAAAGGGACTGGAGACAATCGCCCGAATAATTGCCAAAGCTCCATTTTATTTAAAAACTGGTGGCGAACTATGGCTAGAGCACGAACCCTTCCAAAGTGGTACCATTAAGATTCTCGGGACCGAGCGTGGTCTTCTGGTAGAAACCAGGCAAGACCAGTACCAGGTAGAACGTTTTAGTATCCTCAGCAAACTATGATATTTCCCGGCCGGTTAGCTTGCTATTTAAACCCTCCTCTCCTACAATAAACTACAACTTATGTCTGATAAGAAACTTTCTACCGAGCCATATAAGGGTGTGCGCGATTTCTTCCCGGCTGAGATGGCGGTGCAGGATTATATTTTTGCTACCTGGAGTCGCACCGCCGCTCAGTTCGGCTTTCAACACTACGAGGCCTCAGTCTTAGAGCCGAGCATTTTATACAAAAGTAAAGGCGCAGAAAATGAGGAGCTGGTCAACGAGCAGACTTACACTTTTTTGGACCGTGGCGATCGTGAGGTCACCCTTCGTCCTGAAATGACGCCTACCGTGGCCCGGATGATTGCCCACCAAGAGCGTAGCCTGCACTTCCCAGTCCGCTGGTACTCAATTCCCAACCTGTTTCGTTACGAGCGTCCCCAGCGTGGCCGTTTACGAGAACACTGGCAACTAAACGCCGATATCTTTGGTGGCGACCAAGTGACGGGCGATATTGAAATTATTACGCTTGCGGTCACTATCTTGCAGAACTTCGGTGCAGATTTAAGTATGTTTGAAATCCGCCTCAACGACCGACGTGAGATGGAGTCTTTTTATCGAGATTTTGGTATTACCGATGTCAATCAGCAACGTGCCTTGACCCGTCTCAATGACCGTTTTCATAAGATAAGTAAGTCAGACTACCGCGAGGCTCTAATCGAGATTTTAAATAATGAAAAGCAAGTAGAAGCGGTTTACCAACTTGTTACCAGCGAAAGCTCCGGCGATAATTTAGTTTTCCAAGGCCTACAAGCCTTGGGTATTACGAACGTGCGGATTGACCGCAGTTTAGCGCGTGGTTTTGATTACTACACCGGTACTATCTTTGAACTGTTTGATACCTCTAGCCAGAATCCACGCGCACTCTTAGGTGGTGGACGATACGACAACCTTACCAGCATGTTCAGTGACAAAGCCATTTCCGGAGTTGGCTTTGGTATGGGTGACGTCGTTATGCGCGACTTTTTGGAAGAACATAAGCTGCTACCCACTTTTGCCACTGGCCCTCAATTACGACTGTTGCCCATGACCACAGCCGAGTTTTCCTCCGCCGCAGTTCTCGCCCAAACCTTCCGCACCAGCGGAGTAACTGTAGATATTGATCATTCGTCACAAAAGATTGGTAAAAAAATCGCTCACGCCGGGGCGGCCCATTGCCAATTTATTATTGTAATCGGAGCGGAAGAGATTGAGACCAGCCGCTTCACACTGAAAAACTTAGCAAGCGGCGAAGAATCTACTGGCACTGTAGAAGACTTGTTAAAAGTGCTCAGATAAAGGCTTAGGTAGGTTCTCAACTAAATAAGTGCGCGTTCTCTCGTACTCTTTTCGTATTAATTTTCAATGATTCTGGGACATTCACCTAACTTTTAATAGTTTTATGGATTGAGCCAAAACACCTACATAATCTCGATCCACAAAAAGTGTGTAATCGTGCGACCATTAGCAGAAAATAGGAAATTCGGCGAACGCACTGATTAAAAATGATGATGAGCCCAAGCGGGAGCAACTTGTTTGTCCGGCTTTTACTTTTTTAATTTTAATCTCACAATCTGTGGTATAGCCTGCTAAATTTTCATCACCTGTCTTTATCTGTTAGAATGGCTGACATATGCGTTACGTGATTTTTGACTTGGAAACTCAGAACCTTTTCCAAGATGTCGGTAGTAGCGATGCTACCGCTTTAGACATTTCTGTCGGCACTTTTTATGATAGCCAAACCGACACTTACACAACCGTCACAGTAGATGAGCTGCCGACCGTCTGGCCACTCTTAGAAAAAGCCGATGCTTTGGTGGGCTATAACAGTAATCATTTTGATATACCTCTCTTGAATAAATACTACCCGGGCGACCTGACACAAATCAAAAGTATTGATCTATTGGAAGAAATTCGCCAGTCGCTTGGACGACGCCTAAAGCTCGACTCGATAGCAGCCGCTACTTTAGGTGAAAGCAAGTCAGCGCACGGCCTGCAGGCCGTGCGCTGGTGGAAGGAAGGTAAAATTGACGAGATTAAAAAGTACTGCGAACAGGACGTGAAGGTCACTAAGGGCGTATTTGATTACGCGCTCAAAAATGGTTTTGTAAAATTCCAAGATGGACGTAACCAGGTGAAAATTCCGCTTGATACCAGTACCTGGCTCTTACCTGAGGATGGCGCCATGACGCACTCTATACTATTTTAATTAACTAGCTTTTTTAAATGGCTCCAATATGACTAAGGTAAGCCACTAAACCAGCCAGCACAAAGGAGTACCACACAAACGGCCACAAGGTGTGTCGACGGATGTAATTCATAAATAAATTAATGGCTATCATCCCAAATATGAACGCTACAGCTGAGCCGACCAGGATTGGAAGCCACCGCACTTCATCGGGAGAAACTAGTAAGTTTAGTAATTTTTTCAAGCCAGCTCCAAGAGAAATTGGGATCGATAACAGGAACGAAAAGCGAGCCGCATCGTAGCGAGTTAAGCCTAAGAGCATACCGCTACCAATCGTCGAGCCAGAACGAGACAGTCCCGGCAAGAGGGCGAGCATCTGAAAAGAACCAATAATCATCGCTCTTTTAAAAGTCAGGACTTTTTTCTGAGGTCGAGTGGTGTAATACCACTCAGCAGCCATAAAGAAAAGTCCCATCACTGCCCAAGAAATAGCCATCACGGTAAAACTCTGCAAGTAACCACTAATTAAATCATCCAAAAAAAACCCAGCTGTGGCCGCCGGCAAAGTAGCGAAAAATAAACACTTTAACAATAAAGTATTCTTAAGATCCACAGGTTTCTTATTAATCAAACGTAGTAAAGTTTGAAACAACACCCACAATTCTTTGCGAAAGTAAAGAATTACCACTAAGGTGGTAGCAATGTGAAGTACGGCATCAAACGCTACCACGCTATCGTCAGTCATGCTTAAAAAAGTGCGAGTTAATATCAGATGTCCGCTTGAGGAAATTGGCAGGAACTCAGCTATTCCCTGCACAACACCGAGAATAATACTAGTAAGAATTGTCATATCTTTAGGATTGTAACACAGTCAACCTTTACGGAAATCGATCCGTGTTATAATTTTATTATATTAATAGTTATAAATATTTATGGATCAAAAAAATAACTCAGTAGCTATTCCCGTGGCCATTGTAGTCGGGTTCGGACTAATTGCCGTAGCTATCTTCTTCCTAGGTAAATCTAATCCGACTAATGATTCTCCACTGAATAAGCAGCCTGGGATTCAGGAGACTAAAGGAAATATCCCAACCGTAACTGAAAAAGATTTTATTCGTGGCAACCCCAACGCTCCGATTATGATTGTAGAATATTCCGACTATGACTGCCCCTACTGTAAGGTCTTTCACACCAATATGAGAACGATCATGGACGATTATGGCATTAGTGGTAAAGTGGCCTGGACCTATCGGCAATATCCGATCGAAACCTTGCACCCGACCTCACCCAAAGTATCTGAAGCGGCATTTTGTGTAGGGGAAATAGCTGGTAACGAAGCTTTTTGGAAATTTACCGACATTGTCTTTGATAGTCGCGAGACTAACCAACTGACCAATATTACAAAATTAGGTAACTACGCAGAGCAAGCTGGCGTGAACAGAGCAGAGTTTGATAGCTGCCTATCTTCTGGACGAATGCTGGAGCGGGTTAACAGTAGCATAAGTG